>NZ_JBIAYX010000008.1:0-312554 GCF_042898365.1 Streptosporangium sp. NPDC000509
CCCGGTAGACGACCGGGTTGATAGGCTGGAAGTGGAAGCGCAGTAATGTGTGGAGCTGACCAGTACTAATAGGCCGAGGACTTGACCACAAAGCAATGTGCTTGGTCTGTTGCAGCGCTCTGTCCCTTCGCCGGGTCCGGAGCAGCGCCAGGCCAGGGATTGTGCTCGCGTCCACTAGGCAATTCTGAGACAGCAAACGGTGTTTGTGTGTTTCATAGGGTTACGGCGGTTATGGCGAAGGGGAAACACCCGGTTACATTCCGAACCCGGAAGTTAAGCTCTTCAGCGCCGATGGTACTGCACCGGGGACGGTGTGGGAGAGTAGGTCACCGCCGGACAATCTTTCATGAGAGGGCTCCCGCCGTTTGGTGGGGGCCCTTTCGTGCTTCCCAGGGTCTTTTCCTTTCAACAGATCCCGGTGACGGAGAAGCCCCGGCCTTCCAGGACCGGGGCTTCTCCGTCACACCGCTGTTTCCCGTCAGGGGGTGATGAAGAGACCGTCACCCACGGTTCGCTCCGCGCCGTCCGAAGGCCGGTTCACGGGCTTGTGGTTGACGACCATCACACTGGAGCCGCCACCGTCGAAGTTGATGGCCTGCTTGGCTCCCAGCCACCGCATCAGCTGGGCGGCCTCCACCATCGAGGCGCCCACGCTGACTCCGGGGTTGCGTCCGTCGACCGTGGCCAGGATGAGCCCGCCCGACTTGTCGACGCCGACCATCGTGCGCGGGTGACGCCGGAGCATCATGTTGATCGAGGCGTGCCCGTCGGCCGCCGCGGTGATGCGCACCCGGCCGTTCCTGACCAGCCCGACCCCGCCGCCCATGATGTGTGTCTCCGGGGTGAGTGGTATGGCCCGCTGCGTGCGCAGGTCGATGACCTTCCCGTCCACCTTCATCCAGGTTCCCTGCCCGTGCTCCTGGAGCCAGACGGCCGCCAGGCCGGTGCCGTGGAGCAGGTAGGTGCCCCGGGCGACGATGCCGCCGGCCTGACGGACCTTGATGACCCTGCCGTCGGCGGCGTTGACGACGACCTCGATGCCGCCGTCGGCTGCTGTCTTGCCGCCGAACTCCTCGGTGTAGAGGACGAGCTCCTCGGCCCCGGCGGCCCGGTTGATGCCGTTGATCTCGGCCTTCGTCCCGTCGGAGGAGATCGCGGTGACCGTGGTCTTCAGCTCGGTGATCCGCGCCTTGCGGCCCTGGGTGATGACGAGACCGCTGCGGCCCGGCACGGCCTCGCTGAGGAGCCTGCCGCCCACGACGGACACACCGACCGGGTCGCCCTGGAGCGCCTTGGCCGTGTGGATGTTGAAGAAGCCGCCGTTGACCCCGGCGATGGCGCCGGCCAGCTTCGACATCGAGCTGGTGCTCTCGCGCTTGGCCACGCTCTTGCCGACGCTCGTCTTGAAGGATCCCTTGAACAGCTTCGGGTTGACCATCAGCACGCGCATGTCCCAGGGACCGGTGGTGTCTGTGCCGTCGTCGCCGAGATAGTCGGTCTTGGCCCGGACACCGGCTGCCTTGAGCTCCTTCACGACCTTGTCGGCCTTGGCTCGCTGGCCGAACGACCACAGGCCGGTCCTCACCATGTAACGCTCCACGGCGGGAGCGTCCGAGGCGGCGGGCTGCACGATTCTCAGAATTTCAGGGGCGAATCCGGCGTCCTCCATCGCCTGGGCCACCGTCTGTGCGGTGACCAGGGAACCGGCGTCATGCCCGTTGGGCATAAGAGCGGAAACTGTCCACCCTTGGGTGGATTTGCCGTGTTTCACACTAAAAAGGGTAATTCCCGGTGCCACGCTCTGCTGCTGCTTCACCGGCGCCATGCTCACACCCAGCGGGAACGCGGAGGAGGGAAACCCGACACTCGCCTGTTTCGCCTCGGCGGGAACCGCCACGGCGGTGAGTGTCAGGGTCATCAATCCGGCGACAAGGTGTCGCGACATGTGCATCTCTCCCCGTTGGTCTCCGATTTCGTGAACCATCGTGCCGAGATCTACGGGTCAAGGGGAGGCAAACAGGTGAAACATCCCAAGAAAGTGTTGTTGCTCACGCTGGAGGTTCCGCGTACCTGATCCCGTCAGCCCACGCAGTGGTACACCTTGCGCAGCGTCTCGTGGACGATCCAGACGGTCTTGGCACCCTCGGCGAGCAGGCAGACCGATCCGGGCACGAGTTCCAGGGTGGCGCCGCCGTCGACTTCCAGTGTGGCGCGGCCGGACAGGACCACGAACATCTCGTCACGTTCCACATCGACGACCGTGCCCGGTGTGATCTCCCAGATGCCTCGGCTCTGCCTGCCGTCCGGTGAGGACCACAACTCGATCGACGAGACGCGCGGAGAACCCGCCAGGATCTGGTGGGGCTCCAGCTCTTCCGGTGACAGCCGTACGTCGTCGGTGGGGACGGAGAACGCCCCGGCGGCGGCGACCATCCGGGTCAGATCGGCGGTCTCGGGAACGAAGATCTCGGGCATGGGGACCTTTCAGGAACGGGGACTGTCTCTCCGGAAGGACTCCAGAGCCAGGAGGGCGACGTGGAGTGAGAGACAGGATTCGACATCGTCCAGATCGGTGTCGAGGACGCGCTCCAACCTGCGGAGACGGTCGTAGAAGGCGGGTCTGGACAGATGGGCTCTCTGGGCGGCGACGGCCTTGTTGCGACCCGAGTCGAGATAGACCCGCAGGATCCCGGTGAGGTCGCCGCCGCGCTGGGCGTCGTGGGCGAGCAGCGGTCCGAGCTCGCGCTCCGCGAAGGTCTGCAGCCGGGCGTCGTCGCGCAGAAGATGGAGCAGTCCTCTCAGGCGAAGGTCGGGCAGCCGGTAGAAGGCGCGGCCGTCGGGGTGTCTGACGGCCACGTCGGAGACCTGCTCGGCCTCCAGGAAACTTCTCCGTACGTCGCGGATCGACTCGACCAGGGAGCCGGCGGCGAGGACGAAGGGGACGGTGAAGGCCGCGCGCAGGTGATCGGCGAGCGTGGTCAGCGCGGCCTCGGGGAGGACGCGCGGCGGAAGGGGGAGCAGGACACCGACCCGATTCTGGTCCAGGGCGCCGACGAGGGCGGGAAGGCGGGCCTCGCGGCAGGCGGCGGCGGCCGCGTCCGCCAGCTCGCCGAGTTGGATGAGCTGCTCCTGGCCCTCCAGCGGCTTGTCCGCGGTCTCGGCAAGGCGGAGCACCACGCTGATGAGCTTGCGTCCGGTGAGTGACACACCGACCGCGCGGGCGCGTGCCGCGGCCTCCTCGGGGTCGGCGTACGCGTGGGTGAGGATTCCGGTGATGATCGTGCCGTGCGCCTGACGTTCCAGTGACTCCTGGTGGCGCTCCAGCAGGCGGCCCAGGGCGAGGGTGGTCGCGGCGCGCTCGGCGAGCACGATGTCGCGCGGCCCTGGCTCCGTGTCGCAGAGGATGATCAGGCGGCCCCAGTCCTGGCCGCGTGCGCCGACCATGGTGACCAGCCAGCCGGAGGCGGCATCGTAGGCGGTGCGCAGGTCGGGCGCGACCGCGCGGGAGCGGGTCTCCCAGCCCGCGAGCAGGGAGCCGGTGTCGCGGCCGGCGGTCTCGCAGGCCAGCACCTGGTGGGCGAGGTTCTCCAGCAATGCGGGGCGCCCGGACAGCCTCGTCACCTGGCCCAGGACATCCGCCGGAGAGGCGCCCTCGACCGACAGCTCGGTGAAGACCTCGTGCAGTTGCTCGGAGGCGCGGAGCTCCTCCAGCTGGATGTCGATGATCCGGGCGTGCACCGACTCGGTGATCTGCACGAACGGTGTCTCCCTGGCCAGGGTGACCAGAGGCAGGCCGTGCTCCTCGGCGGCGCGGACCACGGCGCCGGGCAGCTCCCCGACGAACTTGCGGCCCAGTTCCACGATCAGTCCCGAGGCGCCCACGGCGACGAGCTCGGCGATGTAGTCGGCGAGCTTGCGGGGATCGTCGGGCAGGGCGATGCCGGTGGTGAGCACGAGCTCGCCTCCGCGCAGCAGGTGCGCGATGTCGGTCACCTCGCCCACGTGCACCCAGCGCACCCGGCTGTCCAGCCGGTCGGCCCCCGCCACGACCCGTGGATTGCCCCGACGGACGGTGTCCAGGGCGAGGACGTCGGCGACGGTAGGGAGCACCTGTCGAGAATATCCGATCAGCATGTAAGCGCGAGAGGGTCACGCTTTACAGCCTGTTTGCCCCACCCTCCCCGCCACCTGCTTTCCCCCGCGAGCACGGTCACCGCTCGGCTCCCGTGGGGGCGGTCCAAGGATCGAAGACCCGCGCCGCGGCGGCCCTTACTCCATCGCCGCCCCTCACCCGCTCTTGCGTTCCTACCGGCGCGACTCCCCGGTTTCTTCGATGTCCGCGCCGGGTGCCGAGCGGCTCCGCGGCGCCAGAGGTGCCAGAGGTGGGGTGGCGCGGTTCAGGTGGGCCTCCAGTCCGTCGAGGAGGCAGGTCAGGCCGAACTCGAAGTTGAGCGCCCTGGCGGAGTCGACGTCCATGCACCGGTACTCGGCGTAGCGGGCGGCCAGCTCGGGGTAGTCGGCCGCCGCCTTCTCCACCACGGGCTGCAGGGCCTCGTTCAGTTCGTTGGAGTCGAGGCCGGCCTTGGCGGTCATCGCCCGCCAGGAGATTTCGGGCGCGGTGACCCCGAGCACGTACGCCAGAAGCGTCGAGGCGGCGTGGTCCTGGTCGAGGCCGCGGAACCCGGCGTGGTCGAAGGTGGCGACGAGCCGGCTCATCATCCGCATCGCGTTGGGGCCGATGGCGGGGGTCGTCCCGATGTAGCTGATGACCCAGGGGTGTGTGAAGAGCGCCTGGCGGATGGAGTACGCGAAGGAGGAGGCGGCGTTGCGCCAGGTGGTCTCCCGGACGTCCGGAATGTCGAACTCGCCGTAGACCTCGTCGAGGACCAGCTCAAGCAACTCGTCCTTGTTCGCCACGTGCCAGTAGACGCTGGTCGTCCCCGAGCCGAGCTTGGCGCCCAGGCGGCGCATGCTCAGCGCGTCCAGCCCTTCGGCGTCGAGCAGCTCCATCGCCGTGCGCACGATCTGCGTGCGGCTGAGGGTGGGACTCTTCGCGGTGCGCCGCTCGCGGGTCCAGACGGAGCTGAATTGCTGTTCCACTCCTCAAGCATAAATCTGGTGGCACGCTGTTCGAGCTTATCGTACGGTGTGCGAGTGGAATCGAACGCTGTACGAGTCGAACGTGATCCGAGGCGCTGGTGGATCCTCGGAGTGCTCTGTCTGAGCCTGCTTGTCCTCGTGGTGGACAACACCGTCCTGAACCTGGCGATCCCCGCCCTCATGGTCGATCTGGGGGCGAGCCCGGCCGACATCCAGTGGATCATCGATGCCTATGTCCTGGTCTTCGCCGGGCTGCTGCTCACCTCCGGCAGCCTGTCGGACCGTTACGGTCGCAAGCGCTTCCTGATCATCGGTCTGGTGCTGTTCGGCGGCGCCTCGCTGCTCGCCGTGCTGGTCACCGAGCCCTGGCACCTGATCGGCGCCCGCGCGCTCATGGGCGTCGGCGGCTCCATCCTCATGCCGAGCACCCTGTCGATCCTGATCACCGTCTTCGACGACGAGGAACGCCGCAAGGCGATCGCCGCGTGGAGCGCGGTGGCGATGGTCGGCGTGATCGCCGGTCCCACGCTGGGCGGCTTCCTGCTCGAACACTACTGGTGGGGATCGATCTTCCTGCTCAACGTGCCGGTCGCGATCGTCGCCGTGATCGCCGCGGCGCTGCTGATGCCCGAGTCGCGCGGTCCGGCGAGAAGGCTCGACCCGGTCGGTGTCGTGCTGTCCACGACCGGCATGAGCGCCCTCGTCTACGTGGTCATCTCCGCGCCGACCGCGGGCTGGACCTCGGCGGAGTCGCTGGTCGCCGCAGGGCTGGCGGTGGCGGCGCTGGGGGCGTTCGTGATCTGGGAGCTCAGAACGGAGCACCCGATGCTTCCGCTGGAGTTGTTCCGCGACCGGAACTTCAGCGGGGCGTCGTTCTCGATCGTGCTGATGTCGTTCGGCACGGGAGCGCTGCTGCTGATGCTCACCCAGTACCTGCAGTTCGTGCTGGGCTACAGTCCGATGCGCGCCGGTCTCGCGCTGCTGCCGTACGCCGTGGCCGCCGCGGTGTTCAACGGGGTCGGCGCCGCGCTGGGGCAGAAGGTCAGCAACCGGATGCTGGTAGCCGTCGGCCTCGCCGTGATGGCCGGTGGGTTCGGGGTGCTCGCCGTCATGACCGCCGACACCGGGTACGGCCTGCTGATCACCGGTCTCATGCTGATGGGGGTCGGCGGGGGTCTGGCGGGACCCGCGGCCTACGCGACGCTGATGGGGGCGGTACCGCCCGCGCACGCCGGTGTCGGGTCGGCGCTCAACGACACCGTCCAGCAGGTCGGCATGGCGCTGAGCGTCGCCGTGCTCGGCAGCGTGCTGGCCGGGGTCTACACCGCGTCGATGCCCGACGACGCCCCGGCCGCCGCGCGCGAGTCGATCGGCGAGGCGCTGCGACTGGGGGACGGGGGAGTGATCGAGACCGCGCGCGAGGCGTTCGTCTCGGCCATGTCGTTCGGCTCCTGGGTGGGGGTCGGCTTCACCCTCGCCGCCGCCACGCTGGCGTTCCTGGTGCTGCGCCCCGCGCCCGTGTCCGGGGCCGGTACGGAGGAGGGACTGGCGAAGGCGGGGAGCTGAGAGGTCGTCCAGGCCGTCGGCCCCGTGCGACTCGCGCCACGCCAAGGACGGCGCGAGCCGCCGGGGGTCGGGACGGGGCTCAGGTCGCCCGCGCTCCGGCGTGGGACGCGAGCCGAACGGGCTCCGCCGCGGGATGCGAGGGCGCCGTGGGATGTGAGCCGCACGGGCTCCCCGTGCCGCACGACCGCGTCGGGGACCTTTTCCCGGCGGAGCGGACGACCGCCTTCGATGCCCTTCAGCGCCCCGCGCGGCCCCGCTGCCCCGGTGAGGGTGATCCTCACGGACGGAGCCTGACAGTGTGCAGGGTTTGGTGGCGATATGCCGACATATTGTAGGTATGAGCGATGGCCCCGAGAGGCGATACTCGATGTATGTCGGACCTCCTTGCGCGCCATCGCGCGGTAATGCCCAACTGGCTGGCCCTTTACTACGACGAGCCCATCGAGATCGTCTCGGGCAAGGGAAACCGCGTCGTCGACGCGTCGGGCAAGAGCTATCTCGACTTCTTCGCGGGCATCCTGACCAACATGATCGGGTACGACGTGCCCGAGGTGCGCGAGGCCGTCGAGCGGCAGATCGCCACCGGTGTGGTGCACACCTCCACGGTCTACCTGCTGCGCGGTCAGGTGGAGCTGGCCGAGAAGATCGCGAGGCTCTCCGGCATCCCGGACGCGAAGGTCTTCTTCACCAACTCCGGCACCGAGGCGAACGAGACCGCCCTGCTGCTGGCGACCTACGCGCGTAAGTCCGACCAGGTGTTCGCCATGCGGCAGAGCTACCACGGCCGCTCCTTCGGAGCGGTCAGCGTCACGAGCAACCGCGCGTGGAAGAACAACTCGCTGTCACCGCTGAACGTGCACTTCCTGCACGGCGCCGACCGGCATCTCACCCGGTTCCGCGGCCTGTCCGACGCCGACTACATCGCGGCGTGCGTCGACGACCTGCGCCACGTGCTCTCCACCGCCGTCGCCGGCGACGTGGCGGCGCTGATCGCCGAGCCGATCCAGGGGGTGGGCGGTTTCACCATGCCTCCCGACGGGCTGTTCGCCGCCTACCAGGAGGTCCTCGACGCCGAGGGCATCCTGTTCATCTCCGACGAGGTGCAGACCGGCTGGGGGCGCACCGGCTCGGCCTTCTTCGGCATCCAGAACCACGGCGTCACGCCCGACATGATGACCTTCGCCAAGGGGCTGGGCAACGGCTTCGCGGTCGGCGGCGTCGTCGCCCGCGGCGACCTGATGGACAACCTCCACGCCGTGGGACTGGCCACCTTCGGCGGCAACCCGATCTCCATGGCCGCCGCCAACGCCACCCTGGACTACGTCCTCGACCACGACCTGCAGGCGAACGCCGCGAGGACCGGTGCCCTGATCATCGACGGGCTCCGTGCGGCGGCGCCGAGGCTGCCGATCGTCGGCGACGTCCGTGGCAAGGGCCTGATGTTCGCCGTCGAGCTGGTCGACCCGGCGACCGGCGAACCCTCGCCGGCCCTCGCCACCCGGTTCATGGAGGAGACCAGGAAGTCCGGCCTGCTCGCGGGCAAGGGCGGCCTGAAGGGCAACGTGCTCCGGATGGCCCCGCCGCTCACCCTCTCCCTCGACGAGGCCGCGGACGGCCTCGGGATCATCGTCAGCGCGCTCGAAACCATCAACGCCGAGGTCGTCTCGTGAAGAACGTCACCCACTGGATCGGCGGAGGCCCCGTCGAAGGCTCCGACCGTACTTCGGAGATCTTCGACCCCGCGACAGGGGAGGTCGCGGGCCGCGTCCACCTCGCGTCCGTGGGCGAGGTGGACGCGGCCGTGGCCGCCGCCGTCGAGGCCTGGCCCGCCTGGCGGGACGCCTCGCTGGTCAAGCGCTCGCAGGTGCTGTTCCGCTTCAGGGAGCTGATGTACGCCAACCGCGACGAGCTGGCCCGCCTCATCTCCGAGGAGCACGGCAAGGTCCACTCCGACGCGCTGGGCGAGGTCGCGAGGGGCCTGGAGGTCGTGGAGTTCGCCTGTGGCATCCCGCACCTGCTCAAGGGCGGTTTCTCCGAGGGCGTCTCCACCCGGGTCGACTCCTACTCGATCCGGCAGCCGCTGGGCGTCGTGGCCGGGATCACCCCGTTCAACTTCCCGGCGATGGTGCCGATGTGGATGTTCCCGATCGCGATCGCCGCGGGCAACGCCTTCGTCCTCAAGCCGTCGGAGAAGGACCCCTCGGCGTCGCTGCTGATGGCCGCGCTGTGGAAGGAGGCCGGGCTGCCCGACGGCGTCTTCAACGTCGTCCAGGGCGACAAGGTGGCGGTGGACCGGCTGCTGGAGCACCCGGACGTGCGCGCGGTCTCGTTCGTCGGGTCCACGCCCATCGCGAGGTACGTCTACGAGACCGGCACCTCCCACGGCAAGCGGGTCCAGGCGCTCGGCGGCGCCAAGAACCACATGCTCGTCCTGCCCGACGCCGACCTCGACCTCGTCGCCGACGCGGCGGTGTCGGCCGGTTTCGGCTCGGCGGGGGAGCGTTGCATGGCGATCTCCATCGTGCTCGCCGTGGACCCGGTCGGGGACGAGCTGGTCGACAAGATCGTCTCTCGGGTCTCCGCGCTCACCGTCGGTCCCGGTGACGACCCGTCCTCCCAGATGGGACCTCTCGTCACCGGGGCCCACCGCGACAAGGTCGTCTCCTACCTCGACCTGGGCGTTTCCGAAGGCGCCAAGCTCGTCGTGGACGGCCGCCTGACCCCCGTCCTCGGGGGCGGTGCCGCCCAGGACACGGCCGGATTCTGGCTCGGCCCCACGGTTCTCGACCACGTGGCCGCCGGCTCCCGGGTCCACCGGGAGGAGATCTTCGGTCCGGTCCTGTCGATCGTCCGCGTCTCCTCGTACGAGGAGGGCCTGGAGCTGATCAACGGTGGTGAGTTCGGCAACGGCACCGCGATCTTCACCAACGACGGGGGCGCGGCCCGGCGTTTCCAGAACGAGGTGGAGGTCGGCATGATCGGCATCAATGTGCCGATCCCGGTGCCGATGGCCTTCTACAGCTTCGGCGGCTGGAAGGCATCGCTCTTCGGGGACACCCACGTCCACGGGGCCGAGGGCGTGCACTTCTACACCCGGGGCAAGGTCGTCACCTCCCGATGGCTCGACCCGAGCCACGGTGGCGTCAACCTCGGCTTCCCGACCAACGGGTAGCCTCCGACCCGCGAGGCCCGCGCCCCTCCTGCCGGGGCGCGGGCCTCGCGTCTTTTTCCGCCCCTTTCTCGGTGCGACATGCGGACACCCGGGACGGGCGCGGGCCGGTAGGCTCCCGGGCAGGTCGGTGGCGATGTCGGGAGGAGACCTCGTGGGCCTCGTGGGCAGGGACAGGCTTCGCCTGGCGCGGCTGGGAGCGCTGCTCGGAGTGGGCGTGCTCGCGCTCGCCGCCTGCGCCCAGGCGGGGGCCACGACCACGGCGAGGCCGATGCGCGGCCCCTCGTCCTCCGCGACACCCGTCACCCCCTCCGCGACGCCCACCGCCGCGACCCGTGCGGCCACTCCGAGCCCGACGCCTTCGCCGTCCATCGGCGAGGGCGAGGGCACGCTGCGGGTGCTCACCTTCCAGGGGTACGTCGAGTACGGCGGGACCAGTTCGCAGGTCAACTGGCTCACGCCCTTCGAGCGGGAGAGCGGCTGCGTCGTCAAGCTCGACCGGGTCCGTACGAGCGAGGAGATGGCCGTCAGGTTCGCCACCGGCGCCTACGACGCCGTCTCACCCGCCCCCGACCTGGCGGGGCTGCTGGTGGCGCAGGGGAAGGTGGCGCCGCTGGAGACGGCGTTGGTCGACGACTACCGGCGGATCCCCAGGCGGCTGCGCGAGCTGCCCGGCCTGCGCGAGGACGGCAAGGTCTACGGCATCCCCTACCTGTGGGGGGTCAACCGGGTCCTCTACGAGGAGGGCAGGCCCGAAGGGCCGTCGGCGCTCTACGGGACGTCCTCCGCGGCGATCAGGAACAGCCCGCTGAGCATCGCCGACGCCGCGCTCGCCCTCGGCGGGAGGCGTCCCGGGTCGAAGACCGAGGATCCGTTCCAGCTCACTTCCGCGCAGCTCGACGCCGCCCTGAGGCTCCTCGCCGAGGGCGAGGGTCCCGGCCGGGTTTACTGGGACGGCTCACTCGACCTGGTCAGGGCCCTGTCGGCGGGACCGGTGCGGATCGCCCAGGCCCTCCCGTACCACCTGGACCTCTTCCGGCGCGCGGGCCGGCCGATGAAGGCGCTGGAGGGGGTGCCGATGACCGGGTGGGTCGACTCGTGGATGCTCGCGGCGAAGCCCGCCAGCCCCAACTGCGGCTACCGGTGGCTGAACTGGGTGAGTTCGGCGTCGGCGCAGCGCCCCGCCGCGGCCTGGACCGGGCTGGCCCCGGCCAATCCGGAGGCGTGTGGCGGTCACGCCCGCCGGATGTGCGAGATCTACCACGTGCGAGACAGCCGGCGGCTGCGCGATGTCGTCTTCGCCACCCGCCCGACGCGCGATTGCGGGGGTCGTGGTGGGGAATGCACCGATTACACCGAGTGGGCGGAGCGCTGGAAGCAGCTCCTGAAGTGATCGGTTTCCCGCCGGTCCGAGCGTGAAGGGCCGCGGGCCCGTCCTTCCCTCCTCGTGACACTCGTCTCCAGCTATGCCCGCATATCTCGCGTTTGGCCGCGCTTTTCGTTGTCGTGATCGTGTTTGACGATGGATTCGGTGGGAAAATCATGGTCTCGATATCGACTGGTTGACCAGTCAGTGGGTAGTCTGGTCGCCATGAGAATCCTTCTTGTTGGAGCGGGCGGCGTCGGTTCCGCCGTCGTGCCGATCGCCGCACGCCGAGATTTCTTCGAACACATCGTGGTCGCCGACTCCCAACAGGACCGGGCCGCCGCTGTCGTGGCCAGGATCGCGGACCCGCGCTTCAGTGCCATCGGACTGGACGCCTCCGACCGGGCGGCGGTCGAGGCCGCCCTCGCCGAGCATCGCTGCGACGTGCTCTTCAACGCCGTGGACCCCCGCTTCACCATGTCCCTGTTCGAGGCGGCGCTCAACGCCGGGGCGCACTACCTCGACATGGCGATGTCGTTGTCGCGACCGCACCCGCGCAGGCCGTACGAGCTGACCGGGGTGAAACTCGGCGACGAGCAGTTCGCCCTCGCCGAGGCCTGGCGGCGGAAGGGCGGCCTGGCGCTGGTGGGGATGGGGGTGGAGCCGGGGCTCGCCGACGTGTTCGCGCGCTACGCCGCCGAGCACCTGTTCCGGAGCATCGAGGAGATCGGCATCCGCGACGGCTCCAACCTGGTGGTCGACGGTTACGACTTCGCGCCGACGTTCTCCATCTGGACGACGATCGAGGAGTGCCTCAACCCGCCGGTGATCTGGGAGAACGGCGGCTGGCACACCACCGAGCCGTTCAGCGAGCCCGAGGTGTTCGACTTCCCCGAGGGGATCGGGCCGGTCGAGTGCGTCAACGTCGAGCACGAGGAGGTGCTCCTCGTGCCCCGCTACATCGACGCCAAGCGGGTGACGTTCAAGTACGGCCTGGGTGAGGAGTTCATCGGGGTCCTGAAGACCCTGCACAAGCTCGGCCTGGACAACGCGGACAAGATCAAGGTGGGGGGAGTCGAGGCCTCGCCGCGCGACGTGGTCGCGGCCAGCCTGCCCGACCCGGCCACCCTCGGCGACCGGATGCGCGGCAAGACCTGCGCCGGGACCTGGGTGAAGGGTGTGGGCAAGGACGGCCGGCCGCGCGAAGTGTATCTCTACCACGTGGTCGACAACGAGTGGTCGATGCGGGAGTACGGCTGCCAGGCCGTGGTCTGGCAGACGGCCGTGCACCCGGTGGTCGCCCTGGAGCTGCTGGCCACCGGTGCCTGGTCGGGCAGTGGCGTGCTCGGCCCCGAGGCGTTCGACGCCGTGCCCTTCCTGGAGTTGCTCAACGCCTACGGCTCGCCGTGGGGCATGCGCGACGAGAGCGCCGAGAGCGCCGAGACGCTCCTGTCCGCCTGAGGGCCCTCCCCGCCGTCTCCTCGGCTTACTTCGTAAAGGCGTGCCGGGGATTCCGGCCGCATCGGCTTCGCGAGGGTGATCGGGGTGCCGACGGAGGCCGCAGCCGTACCGGTGATCAACCGGTGCGGGACCGCGGACTCGCACCGGTTGTCGAGAAGAGCTCAGAAGAAGGCCACGCGCCGGGGCCGGGAGCGGGCGTCGTCC
Organism: Streptosporangium sp. NPDC000509; assembly: GCF_042898365.1. NCBI lineage: Bacteria > Bacillati > Actinomycetota > Actinomycetes > Streptosporangiales > Streptosporangiaceae > Streptosporangium > Streptosporangium sp. NPDC000509. The sequence goes on from NZ_JBIAYX010000008.1 coordinate 12,867, forward strand.
TGCTGCGGTAGCAGCGCGTCGGCGCACTCCGGGCAGGCGAAGAGGGCCGTGCCGTCGGGGAGCCGGCCGATCCTGGTCCGCGGGCGAGGCCACTTCTTGTGGCAGGCCACGCAGGCGTCGCCCTCACGCTGGGTGCGGGTCAGTCCGTCGGGATCGAAGGTCATCGTGGCGTGTGCCGTGCTGGGCGGCCTCCAGTTCATCGTGTTCCTTTCAGCGCGGAGACCCCGCCTTGAGGCGTGGGAAGGAAACGCGGCAAGGCGCCGTACGGGTTGGTGGCATGCGCGTGCGGTGGCGATGGCCGAGCCGCCTACGCATACCCGCACCACCCTCGCCGCCGGGCCGGCGGCGAGAGAAAACGCCTGTGGAGCCGGGGTAGGACCTCAGAGGGGAGAATTTCTCTCCTGGCGGGCAACTGGCGGTGAAGCGGGAGACCCACCCCGTGCGGGTTGGAATCCCCTGGCTTCGGTCGTGGGGAGGAAGCCGATCACATTCCTCCAGCGTGGTGACTCCTTGTTCTCTCCCGTGGCTCGGCCGCGAGGAGGACGTCGGCACGTTTCCTGTCTTGATCGCGTACTTTCATATCGGAACCGTTATAACGCGGTCACGACCCGTGATCGCTGTGGCGGATGTCAAGCGGTGGTTAAATCACGGCCTACATGCGGGCCGTATAGCGACAAAAGGGACACTCGGCATCAAGCCGGGTGCCCCTTTTGGTGCGTTCTAAACAGTCAGGCCTCGTTCACGGCCTTCTCCAGGATCGCGAGACCCTCCTCCAGGAGGTGATCGGGGATGACCAGTGGCGGCAGGAAGCGCAGCACGTTGCCGTAGGTGCCCGCGGTCAGCACGAGCAGACCCTCCGCGTGACACCTTTTCGCGATCTCGCCCGCCGCCGTGGGGTGGGGCTCGCCGGTGCCGGGCACGACCAGCTCGATGGCGATCATGGCGCCCCGGCCGCGTACGTCGCCGATGATCGGGTTTCTCCTCGCCATGGCGCGCAGCCGCGGAAGCATGGTCTCGCCGATGCGGCGGGCCTTCCCGATCAGGTCGTCGGCCTCGATGGTCTCCATCACGCCCAGCGCGGCCTCGCAGGCGAGCGGGTTGCCGCCGTAGGTGCCGCCCAGCCCGCCGACGTGGACCTTGTCGAGGATCTCGGCGCGGCCGGTGACGGCGGCGAGCGGCAGGCCGCCCGCGATGCCCTTCGCGGTGACGATGATGTCGGGCACGATGCCCTCGTCCTCGCAGGCGAACAGGTGGCCGGTGCGGCAGAAGCCGGTCTGCACCTCGTCGGCGACGAAGACGATGCCGTTCTCGCGGCAGAACTCCAGGATCCTCGGCAGGAAGCCCTTGGCGGGCTCGATGAAGCCGCCCTCGCCCGCGATCGGCTCGATCACCACGGCGGCGATGTTCTCGGCGCCGATCTCCTTGGTGATCTGGTCGATCGCCTGGGCCGCGGCCTCTTCCGCGCAGTTCTCCGGGCCGGTGGGCCAGCGGAACGGGTAGGCGAGCGGTACCCGGTAGACCTCGGGTGCGAACGGGCCGAAGCGGTGCTTGTAGGGCATGTTCTTGGCCGTCAGCGTCATCGTCAGCAGGGTCCGACCGTGGTAGCCGTGCTCGAAGACGACGACCGCCTGGCGGCCGGTGGCGTGGCGGGCGACCTTGACCGCGTTCTCCACCGCCTCGGCGCCGCTGTTGAGCAGGAAGGTGCGCTTCTCGTGGTCACCGGGGGTGATCTCGTTGAGTTTCTCGGCGACCCGCACGTACGACTCGTACGGCGTGATCATGAAGCAGGTGTGGGTGAAGTCCGCCACCTGCCTGCTCACCCGCTCGACGACGCGCGGGGCGGAGTTGCCGACACCGGTCACCGCGATGCCGGACCCGAAGTCGATCAGAGAGTTGCCGTCGGCGTCGACCACGACACCGCCCCCGGCGTGCGTCACGAAGACGGGCAGCGTGGTGCCGATGCCCGGTGGTACGGCGGCCTGCTTGCGCGCGAGCAGTTCGCGGGACCTCGGGCCGGGAATCTCGGTGACGAGGCGGCGCTCCTGCGGAAGGGAGGGGCCGCCCTCGGTGACGGTGCTCATGATGTGAAGCTATGTCGCCGGTGCCGGTGTGCCGATGATGCACTATGGCAAAATTGCGAAGAGCAGAATAGACATAACGTACAAAAAAAGGGGGTGGGGATGGCGCCGACGCTGAACACCGTCGTACGGCGGCTCGCCCTCGGGCTCGTCGTCCTCACCGGGCGGGAGGCGCTCGACCGGCCGGTGCGCTGGGTGGCGGTCAGCGAGCTGGAAGATCCCACCCCGTTCCTCGAGGGCGGCGAACTGGTTTTGACCACGGGCATGCGCCTGGACGCCCGCAACGCCGGCCCCTACGTCGAGCGGCTGGTCGCCAGAGACGTCGCCGGACTCGGGTTCGGCGTCGGACTCGGGCACGAGACGATCCCCGAGGCGCTGGTCGAGGCCGCCACGCGGGCCGGGCTGCCGCTCGTCGAGGTGCCGCGCGACACCCCGTTCGTCGCCATCGGCAAGGCGGTGAGCGAGCTGATCGCCGCCGAGCAGTACGACGAGCTCAGCAGCGCCTTCGCCGCCCAGGGCCGCCTCACCCGCGCCGCGCTGCGCCCGGAGGGCCCTCGCGCGGTGATCGACCGCCTCGCCCGCGAGCTGGGCGGCTGGGCGATCCTGCTCGACGAGGCGGGGGCCGTACGACATCTGGCGGGCAGAGGCGCCGCCGCGGCGGCCGGAGACCTCGGCCCCGAGCTGGAACGGCTGAGAAGGATCACGAGTCAGGGCGCTCCCGCGAGCGTCGCCCTCTCCTCACCCGAGGAACACGTCATCGTGCGGCCACTGGGAGCCCGTCGGGTGAGGGGATTCCTCGCCGTCGGCATCGGCCGGTCCTTCACCCCGGTCGCGCACACCGTGGTCAACGCCGCCGCGTCCCTGCTCACACTCGCCGTCGAGCACGGTGTGGAGCACCTGGCCGCCGAACGCCGGGTCCGCTCCGCGGTGCTGCGGCTGCTGCTGGCCGGGCAGCCGGAGGCCGGGCGCGAGACGCTGGAGCGGCTGGGGGAGCGGCTCGCCGGCGAGCCGCTGGTGGCGATCGCCTGCGCCGGTGAGCCTGAGGCGGTGCTCGAGGCCGCGGGGGCCGAGTTCGCGGCGGCCGACGGCGACAGGGTGGTCCTGCTGGTCCCGCCCGCGCGGGCCGACGCCGTGGCCGCGACGCTCGGCGAGTACGGCCCCGTCGGGGTCGGCGAACCGGTGGGTCTCGACGACCTGCGCGCGGGACTGGAGCAGGCCGACCGGGCGCTCGCCGCGGCCGGGCGCGGCACCGCGCCGGTGGCGCGCTTCGCCGACCTGGCGGGGCAGGGGCTGCTCTCCCTGCTCGACCCCGGCGTGGCGGAGGCGTTCTCCTCCGCGCTGCTCGCCCCGCTCAGGGAGTACGGCTCGCGTGCGGATCTGCTCGGGTCCCTGCGCGTCTACCTGGACTGCAACGGCCACTGGGACGCGGCGGCGCAGCGGCTCGGGGTGCACCGCCACACTCTGCGCTACCGCATGCGCCGGGTGGCGGAGCTGGTCGGACGTGACCTTGAGGACCCCGCCGTCCGCGCCGAACTCTGGGTCGCCCTCGCCGTCGCCAGGTGAGGGCGGAGGTCCAGGGGGGCGGACCCGGGGAACGCCGTCGGGGTCAGTCGCGGTCGACGACCAGGTAGCGGGAGATGACGGCATAGGTGACCGTTTCGTAGGTGGCGCTGTCGCGCAGGTGCCCGGCACGTTCCAAGCCGATCGCGCCCTGGGCCGCGGCCCACACGGCGTCGGCGATCTTCCTGGGCTGGGTGGGGACGATGTATCCCGCCGAGATGCAGTCCGCGATCACCCGATCGACGATGTTCAGCGCCGCGCGGGCGAGGGTCCTGGCCCGCTCGCTCGGCACGAAGCCGGGGATCGCGCGCTCGAACATCAGGGCGTAGTAACCGGACTCGTCCAGCGCGACCTCCCGGTAGACGGGACCCAGCGCGATGAGGTGCTCCAGGGCGTCCTTGCGCGAGGGCACGGCCTCCAGGCGGCGCCGGAAGCGCTCGAAGCCTTCCAGGTACAGCGCCTCGGCGAGGCCCTCCTTGCTGCCGAACATGGTGTAGACGACGGTCGTCGAGCATCCCGCCTCGGTGGCGATGCGGCGCATCGAGAGGCTCTCCGGCCCGATGGTGACCAGCAACTGGCTGGCGACGTCGAGCAACCTGGCACGAAGCTCGTCCTGAGATGCCCGCTCACCGACAAGGTAGGCGCCCTGAAGGCCGCGCGGCGCCGAGGAGGTCATGCGCCCACGCCCTTCCGCTCTCATCGTCATCCGGTGACTTAGCCACGGTGAAGATCATTCAAACCGGTGCCTTGTAAGGAATATCCCCGATTACCCCTGTTTTCGTTACAGGGCACGGACGGGCGGTTTTATGCGGAACGGCGTGCCGTCGCGAGGCTGTTGTGCGGAGTGGAGTAAGACCGCTCCCATGCCGGTGACATAGCGTCTGGATATGGACGTGCGCCCCTTCTGGCTCGCCGGACGCCCCGCCAAGGGCGAGACCGAGCTCACTGTGACCAACCCGCATGACGGCCGCGTCGTCGCCGTCTGCTCCGTGCCGACCGACGGCCAGGTCGAGGAGGCCGTGGCCGCCGCGGCGGCCGTGCGGAAACAGGCCGCCGCGCTTCCGATCCACGTACGGGCCGAGGCCCTCGCGCACGTCTCGCGTCGCCTCGCCGAGCGCGCCGACGAGATCGCCGCCCTGATCACCGCCGAGAACGGCAAGCCGATCTTCTGGGCCCGCGGCGAGGTCGGCCGGGCGATCTCCACCTTCAGGTTCGCGGCCGAGGAGACCCGCCGTCTCGGCGGCGAGACCGTGCGCCTGGACACCGAGGCCGCCTCCGCGGGCCGCCTCGCCTACGTCTCCCGGGTCCCGCACGGCCCGATCCTGGGCATCAGCCCGTTCAACTTCCCGCTCAACCTGGTCGCGCACAAGGTGGCCCCGGCCATCGCCGTCGGTGCCCCGATCGTCCTCAAACCCGCACCGGCGACGCCGGTCTCCTCGCTGGTCCTGGGCGAGATCCTGGCCGAGACCGACCTGCCGGAGGGCATGTTCTCCGTGCTCCCCGTGTCCAACGACCGCGCCGGCGCCCTGGTCGAGGACCCGCGCCTACCGGTCGTCTCCTTCACGGGCTCGGCCCCCGTGGGGTACGCGATCATCGACCGGGTCCCGCGCAAGCACGTGACCCTGGAACTCGGCGGCAACGCCGCCGCGGTCGTGCTCGCCGACGCCGACCTCGACTGGGCCGCCTCGCGGATCGCGCTGTTCTCCAACTACCAGGCCGGTCAGAGCTGCATCGCCGTACAGCGGGTGATCGTCGAGGCGTCGGTCCACGACGACTTCGTGGCCCGGCTCGTCCCGGCCGTCGAGGCCCTGGTCACCGGTGACCCCGCCGACGAGAAGACGCAGGTCGGCCCCCTCGTGTCGGCCGAGGCCGCCGAGCGCGTGGAGCAGTGGGTCGGCGAGGCCGTCTCCGCGGGCGCCCGTCTGCTGACCGGCGGCACCCGCGACGGCGCCACGTTCGCGCCGACCGTGCTCGCCGACGTGCCGGCCGACGCCAAGGTCTCCCGCGAGGAGGTCTTCGGCCCGGTGATGGTCGTCCAGAAGGTGTCCGGTGTGGACGAGGCGTTCGCCGCGGTCAACGACTCCAGGTACGGCCTTCAGGCGGGGGTGTTCACCCGCGACCTCGACCACGCCTTCCGCGCCAACCGGGAGCTGGAGGTCGGCGGTGTGATCATCGGTGACGTGCCGTCGTACCGCGCCGACCAGATGCCGTACGGAGGGGTCAAGGACTCGGGTGTCGGCCGCGAGGGACTTCGCTCGGCGATCGCGGACTTCACCTACGAGAAGGTGATGGTCCTCACCGGCCTCACCCTCTGACGGGCCGGGGCCCGACCCGCGCGCCGTCGATCCGCCCTTCCGAGGCTCATCAGGGGCACCGGCCCGAACTTTCGACGGGCCGGTCCCGGCGCCACAGGCCCGGCTTTCCGCGGCAGGTTCCGGCTCTCGGTGCCGTCGAAGCGACCTTGCGACGCTCTCGGCGCGGTCTCCGCGCCGAGGTCACGACGCGGAGGCCGTGGCGTAGAGGGCCTTGGCCGAGTCACCGAAGTAGGGGCCGTACATGGTGCGGCGGTCGTCGCTGTACTTGAAACTGCTGACCGAGACGATCGTGCCCCGGCCGGTGGAGGCGTCGAAGCCGCTCAGCCAGGGACCCCCGCTGGATCCGGCGGTCATGTCGCAGCGCATGCCCTGGTCGCGGGTCTGCCCGTTCGGGTCGTCGCGGAGCGGGCCCGCGCAGTAGACCAGGTGCTCGCCGTCGTAGGGCGCGTCGGCGGGAAAGCCGAAACCGCTCGCGAGGCGCCCCCTGGGAACGCCGAAGGCGATGTCCTGGCCGCCGACGACGTCGCCAAGGTGTCTGCCGCCGCTGGTGGCGACCGCCACCATGCCGATGTCGTGGCTGTCGTCGCCCTCACGCGACCAGGGGCCCGCGACGAACATGCGGCGCGCGGTGTACTGCCCGTACGGGCGGCGGCCCTGGCTGTAGCCGGGGACGAAGGTCCAGTTGTCGGCCCAGGCGCCGGTGCCGTCCTTGACGCAGTGGCCGGCGGTCACCACCAGATCCTTGTTGGCGCTCCTGACCGAGCTCGCCGAGCACACGAAGTCGCTGCCCTTGATGGTGAGGAACACCCGTCCCGTGGTGCGTGCCACCGCCCCGCCGGAGGTCCACCGGGCGCCGGCGGTGCGGGACACGGCGCCGTGCGATCTCTGGCGGGGGACGACCCCCCGACCGGTGGCGGAGAGCCGCCCGAGCGTCCCGGTGGCCTTGTCGAGCCGGTCGAAGGGGGTCGCGGAGGCCATCCGGCGGGGGGTCCAGTAGCCGAGCAGGCGCTCCCGCTCCGACGCGGTGGGAGCGGGCGCGTGCTCGACGACGTCCGGCGCACCGGACGTCGCGACCGTCGCGGGTTTCCCCGTCGTCTCCGTCGTCCCGGCCTTCTCCGCCGTCTCCGCGGAGGGGTGCACGGGGGGCTTCGCGGACCGTTTCCCGAACTCGGTGACCGCCTGCCAGGTGGCCGTCGCGCCGGGCGCCGGGGCGCTCAGCGACCCGGCGAGGAGCGAGGCGGCCGCAAGCAGGGGGAGGCTTGAGGTCATGAAACCCGAGTTTGCACTACGTGTGGTGTTCCCGTGATTACTTTTGGTGAATATCAGGGGGTGCCGGTGGTCTGGGCCGCCTCGTAGACGGCCCGCGCCTCGGCCCCGAAGTAGGGGCCGAACATCCAGCCTTCGGCGAAGCCGTACTTGAAGCTGTTCACCGAGTTCAGGGTGCCGAGGCCGGTGCTCTCGTTGAAGTCGAGGAACCAGGGTCCGCCGCTCGACCCGCCGGTCATGTCGCAGTTCAGCCCGATGTCGCGGGACATCAGGAAGTCGTCGAACGCGCGCCCGGAGCAGTAGACCAGTTTGGAACCGTCGTACGGGGCGGCGGCCGGGTAGCCGAAGGAGTGCATCTGCCGGCGTCGCGCCTGGTTGAAGGAGACGCCCTGGCCACCGACCACGTCGGTCAGCGATTTGCCGTTCAGCGGGGCCACCACGGCCGAGGCCACGTCGTAGTCGATGTCCTCGCTGTTGTTCCACTGCGGGGTGGTGTAGAGGGTGGTCGCCACCCACGTGCCGTAAGGCCGGTCGCCGTTCTGGTAGCCGGGCACGAAGACCCAGTTGCCGTGGAAGGCGCCGCCCATCCTCACGCAGTGCCCCGCTGTGATCACGGTGCTCTTGTTCTCGCTGGTCACCGCGCTCGCCGAGCACGAGGCGTTGCGGCCCTGGTAGGTGAAGAAGACCCGGCCCGCGGTCTTGACGATCGCCCCGCGACGGGTCCACGCCGCGCCGGTGGAGGCGCGGGCCGCCGCCGAGCCCCTGGTGACCGTGATGGCGTCGCCGTCGGGCTCGGTCGCGGGGACGGAGACGGGGTCGGCCGCGGTCTGGGCCGCGATCGCCCCCGCGGTGAGCCGGGCGCCGTCCTTCTCGGGGACGAGGGCGGCGAGCGGCTTGGCCGCCTCCATCTTCGCCTCGGTCCAGTAGCGCTGGACGGTCTGCTGTTCCTTCTTGGTGTCGGCCGCCTCCTCCTCGACCGGCTGGGGAACGGCCCGCGCCGGGGTGACGCCGCCCCCGCTCCTGCCCGCCGCGCCCGCCGGGGTGTCCAGCCCGGCACCCGTCGTGGCACCCGCCGTGGCATCTGTCGTGGCCTCCACGGTGGCGCCGTGCGCGACCGTCGCGGAGAGCAGTGTGCTTCCCGCGATGGCGGTGAGAACAGGAATGAGTCGTGCCGTGCGCCGCATATGTACCTCCCGAGGGCCTGTCACTGCTCCGGGAAGCTAGTGCGCTGTACGTATGCATTTCTCAGGCTTTACAACTATTGATATGACGAAATTCGGACTTAAATACCGCCTTTTATCGCGTGTTCCACGGCTAACAGTTTTTCGCCGCGATCCTGCCTGATCAACACTGGCGTACGCCGATCCGGATTGATCAATCCTGGTACGGCCGATTCGACGATCCCTCGGGCGTCGGATCGCGGACAGGGGGATTCACCCCGGTGCGACCGATTCGACAGCGCGGTCCGAGCCGGGAGAATGGGGCGGTGCAGCCAGACACCGTTCGCTCCGTCGTCCTGCTCGGCTCGACCGGGTCCATCGGGACCCAGTCCCTCGACGTCATCGCCCGCAACCCCGGCAGGTTCCGGGTGGCCGCGCTGGCCGCCTACGGTGGCAGGATCGACCTGCTGGCCAGGCAGGCGGCCGAGTTCCGGCCCGACGTGGTCGCCGTCGCCGACCCCTCCGCGCTGCCGCAGTTGCGGGAGGCCCTGGCCGCGCACGGGGTGGGCGCGCGGGTGCTGGCCGGCCCCGATGGGGTGGCCGAGGCCGCCGCCTGGCCCGCCGACGTCGTACTCAACGGCATCACCGGGGCTTTGGGGCTCACCTCCACGCTGGCCGCGCTCGAGGCGGGCCGGGTGCTCGCGCTCGCCAACAAGGAGTCGCTGATCGTCGGCGGGCCGCTGGTGAAACGCCTGGCCAAACCCGGCCAGCTGATCCCCGTCGACTCCGAGCACTCCGCGCTGGCCCAGTGCCTGTGGGCGGCGGGCCCCGCCGGCCCCGACGCCTCCGCCGTGCGCCGCCTGGTCGTCACCGCGAGCGGCGGCCCCTTCCGTGGCAGGTCGCGCGCGGACCTCGCGGACGTGACCCCCGAGCAGGCCCTCGCCCACCCCACCTGGTCGATGGGGCCGGTCATCACGGTGAATTCCGCCACACTCGTCAACAAGGGCCTTGAGGTCATCGAGGCCCACCTGCTCTTCGACATCGGCTTCGACCGCATCGAGGTCGTCGTCCACCCGCAGTCGGTCATCCACTCGATGGTCGAGTTCGTCGACGGCTCGACCATCGCCCAGGCCAGCCCGCCGGACATGCGCCTGCCCATCGCCCTCGCCCTCGGCTGGCCGGAGCGGGTCGCCGACGCCTCCGCCGCGGTCGACTGGACCGCGGCGCACACATGGACGTTCGAGCCGCTCGACGAAGAGGCCTTCCCCGCCGTCGCGCTGGCCAGGCAGGTCGGCAAGGCCGGTGGCACCGCCCCGGCCGTCTACAACGCCGCGAACGAGGTCTGTGTCGAGGCATTCATGGCCGGGCGCCTGCCGTTCCCCGGCATCGTCGACACCGTGGAGGCGGTGCTCTGTGAGCACGAGGTGACTGAGGCCGCCTCCGTCGCCGAGGTGCTCGACGCCGACTCCTGGGCGAGGATACGGGCACGCGAGCTCACTGGGACTGCCTAGACTGATGGGTGTCGTCGACTCTTCAAGGGCTGAAAATGACTTCTGTTGCTCTCGGAATCCCGTCCGTCAGGACCAGGCCGATCGCCGAGCGACGCGTATCCCGTCAGATCATGGTCGGCTCCGTCCCCGTGGGCGGGGACGCGCCGGTCTCCGTCCAGTCGATGACCACCACGGTCACCGCCGACGTCAACGCGACGCTCCAGCAGATCGCCGAGCTGACCGCCTCGGGCTGTCAGATCGTGCGGGTCGCGGTCCCTTCCCAGGACGACGCCGACGCGCTGCCGATCATCGCGAGGAAGTCGCAGATCCCGGTGATCGCCGACATCCACTTCCAGCCGAAGTACGTCTTCGCCGCGATCGAGGCGGGCTGCGCGGCGGTCCGGGTCAACCCCGGCAACATCAAGAAGTTCGACGACAAGGTCGGTGAGATCGCCCGAGCGGCGGCCGAGCGCGGCGTGCCGATCAGGATCGGCGTCAACGCCGGCTCGCTCGACCCCCGCCTGCTCCAGAAGTACGGCAAGGCCACCCCCGAGGCGCTGGTGGAGTCGGCGCTCTGGGAGTGCTCGCTGTTCGAGGAGCACGGCTTCCGTGACATCAAGATCTCCGTCAAGCACAACGACCCCGTCGTGATGGTCCAGGCGTATCGCCTGCTCGCCGCCCGGTGCGACTACCCGCTCCACCTCGGCGTCACCGAGGCCGGTCCGGCCTTCCAGGGCACGATCAAGTCCGCGGTCGCCTTCGGCGCCCTGCTCGCCGAGGGCATCGGCGACACCATCCGCGTGTCGCTGTCGGCCCCTCCGGTCGAGGAGGTCAAGGTCGGCAACCAGATCCTGGAGTCGCTCAACCTGCGCGAGCGCGGCCTGGAGATCGTCTCCTGCCCCTCCTGCGGACGTGCCCAGGTCGACGTCTACACCCTCGCCGACCAGGTCCAGGCAGGGCTCGAAGGACTGAAGGTGCCGCTGCGCGTCGCGGTGATGGGCTGCGTCGTCAACGGTCCCGGCGAGGCCCGCGAGGCCGACCTCGGCGTCGCGAGCGGCAACGGCAAGGGCCAGATCTTCGTCAAGGGCGAGGTCATCAAGACCGTCCCCGAGTCGCAGATCGTCGAGACCCTGATCGAGGAGGCCCTGCGCCTCGCGGAGGAGATGGGCGTGGAGGTCGATCTCGACGACGACGCCCCCGGACCCCAGGTCGTCGTCGGCGGCTGACCCCGCGTCCCGCGCCTGCTCCCGTCCGCCCCCGGGTGATCCCTTCTCGCGTCGGACGCGGCCGCTGACCCGCGACGGCGCGGCAGGTGCGGAGAGCGGTGCGGCACCTGCGGAGAACCGGGCCGGCGGCCGCCCTGCCGTGGAGTTCCCTGCCGTCCGTCCCCGAGATCGCGTTCGCGCCGGGGCGGGCGTTTCCTTTGGCGTTCAGCCTCGCGCCGTCTCGCCTGCAGGCGCGGCCGGAGGCGGGCGCTCGCCGGTCTTACGGGCGCCGCACCTCGTCGTACCCGCACCTCGCCGTACCCGTACCGCGGCGCGGGCGGGTCGCCGGGGCGGTCGGGGCCCCGATGACCGCTGTCGGCGTTCACGGCTCTTCAATCGGCCCGTCCCACCTGCGGTCATTACAGTTAGCAATTATCTGACTACACTTTGCCAGGTGTTCGGCTGTGTTCCGGATGACCGTGCCGCGCTCGGGAGACCATCGCCTCTGCCGTACGAGTAGGGGGATCACACAGTGAAGAAGAGGGTTGTCGGGATCGCCGCGAGCATCGCGATGCTGGCCGTGGCGATGGGGGTGCCGCAGGGGGCGGTGGCCCAGGGGAGACAGGCGAGGGAGGGGCTGGTCTGGGGCTCCTGCGAGGGCGGGGTTCCGGTGACCGGGGTGGCGTCCACCGGAGCGGGGGACAACCCGATGGAGTGCGCCACCCTGAGGGTGCCGCTCGACTACGCCAACCCGCAGCGGACCATCGGCATCGCCCTGAACCGGATCAGGGGGAAGGCCGTTCACGACCGTCTCGGCGCGCTGCTGGTCAACCCGGGCGGTCCCGGGGCGTCCGGCCGCGACCTGGTCAGGACCGTGGTGGCCGGGCTTCCCGACGGCCTGGCCGACCGGTTCGACGTGATCGGGTTCGACCCGCGCGGGGTGGGGGCGAGCGATCCCGCGCTGAAGTGCGTCGATCCCAAGAAGTACTACGAGGCGCCGCGTCCCGACCAGGTGCCGGTCACCAGGCGCGACGAGAACGTGCTGATCGGCCGGGCCCGCAGGTACGCCGAGGCGTGCGGCGAGCGCTGGAGCTGGATGCTGCCGCACATGACCACCGAGAACTCCGCCAGGGACATGGACGCGATCAGGGCGGCCCTCGGCGAGTCGAAGATCAGCTTCCTGGGTTACTCGTACGGGACCTATCTCGGGGCCGTCTACGCGACGCTCTTCCCTGACCGGCTCAGGCGGCTCGTCCTGGACAGCGTGGTCGATCCGCGCGGCATCTGGTATCGCTCGAACCTCGACCAGAGCATCGCCTTCCAGGACAGGCACGAGGACTTCCTGAGGTGGGTCGCCCGCCACAACCCGGTCTATCGGCTCGGCGCCACGGAGAAGGCGGTCTCCTTCGCCTGGGACGCCATGCGGACCAGGCTGGCCGGCCGCCCGGCCGGAGGGGTGGTCGGCCCGAGTGAGCTCGACGACGTCTACACCCTGGGCGGCTATTCGGACGTCATCTGGCCGCAGCTGGCCAGGGCGTTCTCCGCCTACGTCAAGAAGGGGGAGGCGACTCCCCTGGTCAACGCCTACCGCAAGCACGCGGTGAACGACGACAAGGACGAGAACAACTACGCGGTCTATCTCGCGGTGCAGTGCCGCGACGCCGCCTGGCCGCGCGACTGGGCACACTGGCGGACCGACATGACCAGGGTCCACGCCAGGGCACCCTTCCTCACCTGGCCCAACGCCTGGTACAACGCGCCGTGCGCGTTCTGGCCCCAGCCGGCCGGGACTCCGGTACGGATCCACGACGACGCCAAACTGCCGCCGATCCTGCTGATCCAGGGGCAGCGCGACGCCGCCACTCCGTACGCCGGGGCGGTGCGGATGCGCGCCCTGTTCTCCCGCTCCCGGCTGCTGGCCGTGCCCGGCGGCAACCACGGGATCGCGCTCAACGGGAACGCCTGCGTCGACCGGCGTCTCGCCGCCTACCTCAGGGACGGCACCCTGCCCGGCACCCGCCAGACCTCGGACGCTCCTGACGCCCGCTGCCCGGGAGTCCCCGCGCCCGTGCCGGTGGTCGCCCCACCGGCCGTCCGTGTCCCCGCCGGTCACGCGGCGGGTCGCGTGACGGGTCATGTGGTGAGGCACACGGTGAGGCGCCCGGTGGAAAGAGATGGCCAAAGCAGGTAGATGAGAGGCTCTGTGTTGGTTCCTGCCAAAATCGAGGGGGTCGCGTAGGCTGAGCACGTGATGCTGCGCACAACGGCGTCGCGCGTGCTCGACGACAACGATCGAGACGAGGTCCTGGCGCTTCTCGACACCGATCCCGTCGGCAATGTCTTCGTCGCCTCCAGGGTCCGTTCGGTCGGGCTCAATCCGGCCAGGCTCGGTGGCCAGATGTGGGGGTTCGGGCCGCGCGGCGGCCTGACCTCCATCTGTTACGCCGGTGCGAACCTGGTTCCGGTCAACGCCGGTACGGACGCCGTCCACGCCTTCGCCGATCGCGCGCGCAAGCAGGGCCGCCGCTGCTCCTCGATCGTCGGCCCCGCGGACGCGGTGGAGTTGCTCTGGGAGCGGCTGGAGCCGCACTGGGGGACCGCCCGCGCGATCCGCTGGGCGCAGCCGGTCATGGTGATCGCCGAGCCGTCGCCGGTACCCGCCGACCCGCTGGTGCGGCGCGTCCGGCCCGACGAGTTCGACATCCTGCTCCCGGCCTGCGTGGCGATGTTCACCGAGGAGGTGGGCGTCTCCCCCGAGGCGGGCGACGGCGGCGTCCTCTACCGCTCCAGGGTCGCCGAGCTGATCAGGATCGGCAGGTCCTACGCCCGCATCGAGGGCGGCAGGGTCGTCTTCAAGGCCGAGATCGGCGCGGTGACGCCGCACGCCTGTCAGATCCAGGGGGTCTGGGTCCACCCCGACCTGCGCGGCCGCGGCCACGCGGTGGCGGGGATGGCCGCGGTGGTCAAGCACGCGCTCGACTACTTCGCGCCGGTGGTCTCGCTGTACGTCAACGACTACAACGCCCCTGCCAGGGCCGCCTACCGCAGGGCGGGTTTCGTCGAGGTGGGCACCTTCATGTCCGTGCTCTTCTGAAACCCGCCCCCGGATACGTCCGTGCTCTCCCAGGAGCGGCCCTCTGTTTTCCGGGGCCGGACCATCTGGGCCGCCCCAGGGGCGCCCGGCCGGGCCGGGATGTGGCGATCACGTCGGCGAGCGGCGCCGAGTTCCCGAGGCCGGGCGCTCCGGGCAGCCTCGAACCAACGCCGAACCTCTGGGGCCGGACATCTCGGACCGGTCAGGGGCTGCGGACCAGCCGGGCCACGAGGCGCTCCAGCTCCGTCTCCGGGTCATCGGTGAGACCGGCGTGGACCGGGCCGGTCTGCACGATCGTGCTGCGCGGGGCGGTCAGCCAGCGGAAGCGGCCGCCCAGCGGCTCCCTGGTCAGGGGTCCCGAGTCGCTGCCGCAGGAGCGCTGGTAGGCGCCGAGGGCGTGCCGTACCCCTTCGAGGTCGACACTGTCGTCGAGGGCGCGCAGGCGCGCCTCGTCCAGCTCCACCCGGGCGCACAGGTATTCGCGGGGCTGACAGTAGAGCAGCACCCCGGCGTTGATCAGCTCGCCGCGTTCCACGCGGGGGATGACCCGGATGATCGCGTACTCGTAGACGTCCTTCACCGGTTGTCCCTCCAGAACGCGCCCACCGAGCCGGTCTTCCTCTCCTGGTCCTGCGGTGTCTCCTGGACCGCGGGACCCGGCAGCCAGGTGCGTGGCCCCTGGGCGCGGGCCAGCAGATGCTCGACGTACGCCTGCCGCACCGCCTGCGCCCCGTCGAACCCCGGTTCGTCCTCCAGCCACTCGTCGGGGACCTCGTCCACCACCCCGTCGAGCAGGTCCCTGGTGATCATCTCGCTGAACTCGGCGTCGGCCTCGGGCATCAGGGTGGCGAAGGGCGCCATCACGTGGTCGCTCGGGTCGAAGTCGCGCAGCGGGTTGGCCGAGGGCCAGTTGTGATGGAACCAGAGCGCGGCGCCGTGGTCGATGAGCCAGGTGTCACCGTGCCACAGAAGCAGGTTGGGGTTGCGCCAGCTGCGGTCCACGTTGTGGATCAGCGCGTCGAACCAGAGCAGACGGGAGGCGAACCCGGGCTCGGGGGGCCAGGCGAGCGGCTCGAAGCCCAGCGCGCCCGGCAGGAAGTCGACCGCCAGGTTGTTGCCCTCGCTCGCCCTGAGCAGGTCCTGGATCTCCTCGTCGGGCTCGCGGGCGCCGAGCTGCGGATCGACGTCGATCACCTTCAGCTCGGGCGTACGGAACCCCAGGCGCCGGGCCAGCCCGGCGGCCACGATCTCCGCGACGAGGACCCGGCGGCCCTGCCCCGCGCCGCGGAACTTCACGACGTGGGTGCCGAGGTCGTCCGCCTCCATGATCCCGGGCAGCGACCCCCCCTCACGCAGCGGTGTCACATAACGAGTGGCTTTGATCGCTTCAAGCACCTCGCCAGGCTACCGGCCGGCCCGCGGAACGACACGGCGGGCAGACGGCGGGAAGGGAGAACAAAGGCGGCTGCGTATTCGGGGGATGTGTTGTGTCTTGTCCTGACCTGAGCATCACATGAGTGTCACGGTGAGGAAGACAAGACCTTCAGCCCCGTTGACTGTCGGCGATGCTTCTTCTTGAGTGAGAAGGGTGGCGGCGAGGGGAGGCTCGCGTGCCGTATGCGCAGCCGCTCAAAACGGGGGATCCGGCACGGCTCGGTGAGTACGAGATCATCGGGCGTCTCGGCGAGGGTGGGCAGGGGGTGGTCTATGTCGGGGTGCGCCCCGGCACCGGCTCCGAGCCCTATGCGGTCAAGCTTCTGCACGGCTCGGTGGGGGAGGATCCCGACGTCTTCCTGCGCGAGGTCGAGCTGGCGAAGCAGGTCGCCAGGTTCTGCACGGCCCAGGTGATCGACGCCGGGCTGGACGGTGACCGGCCCTACATCGTCAGCGAGTACGTCGACGGCCCGTCGCTGCACCGAGAGGTCGCGGTGAGCGGGCCCCGTGAGGGAGGCAGGCTGGAGCGCCTGGCCATCGGCACGGCGACCGCGCTGGCGGCCATCCACCGGGCCGGGATCGTGCACCGCGACTTCAAGCCCCAGAACGTGCTGCTCGGTCCCGACGGGCCGAGGGTGATCGACTTCGGGCTGGCCAGGGCGCTGGACGCCGCGGCCACCCAGAGCGGGCGCGGCGCGGGCACGCCCGCCTACATGGCGCCCGAGCAGGTGGAGGGCGCCGAGATCGACCCGGCGGCCGACGTCTTCGCCTGGGGCGCCACGATGTGCTTCGCCGCCAACGCCCAGGCTCCCTTCGGGCAGGACTCGATCGCGGCCGTGCTGAACCGGATCCTCACCGCGGCTCCGCGACTGGGCCGTCTGGACGGGCTGCTCGGCGCGCTGGTGGTCGACTGCCTGGACAAGAATCCCCGCAACCGCCCCACCAGCCGGGAGTTGCTGCTCGCGCTGCTCGGCGACGACGGAGGCCGCTCGGTGGCCGGGGCCCGCTCCTCGCCGGTGCCGGGGTTCCCGGCCGTGCTCGGCGGGCCCGACGTCTCCGGCCCCTCGCTCTTCTCGGGACGGACCGGTCTCACGGGCGCTTCCGGCCGATGGAGCGACTCCGGGTCCGCCTGGCGGGCCGGGGGCGGCGGGTCCGGCGAATCGGGCGGTGCGTCCTCGGCGGGCGCGAGGTCCGGCGGGCGCGCGTTTCCCGCGGAGGGTGAGAAGTTCGACGAGCCCCGGACCCACCCGGGGCGTGCGGCGACCAGGGCCTCGGTCGCGGTCTCCGGCGCGCTGCTCGTCAGCGCCGCCGTGCTGGTGGGGGTGCTGGTCCCCGCGCTGAGCGGTGTGACGCCCGGAGGCGCGCCCGCGCCGCCGATCGTCCCCCTGGTGGAGACCACGGCCCAGGGCGGCACCACGTCGCACGAGGGCAGGGCGAGCGCTCCGATCAAACCGCTCCCGGTCGTGCCGACCGTCCCGGCCGGGCCCCCACGAGCGGAGGGCGTCAAGTCCTCCCCGCTGCCGCCCCCCGCCGCCACGGTGGTCGTGCCCGCGCTCATCGGGCTGGATCGTTCCGAGGCGGCGCGCCTGATCAAACGGGCCGGACTGGTCGCGGGGGCCGTGAAGGCGGTCGACTCCACCCGGCCGCTCGGGGAGGTGCTCGCGAGCAGCCCGGCGCCGGGGACGGCCCTGCCGAAGAAGGGCAGGGTCGACCTGCAGGTCTCCGGTGGCATCCAGGTGCCCACGCTGGTCGGTCTCGCCAGGGGAGGCGCCGAGGCGGCGCTCGCCCAGGCCGGGCTGGTCTCCGGCGGGGTCAGCACGCGCTGCTCGGACCAGCCGGCCGGGCGGGTGCTCGCGAGCACTCCCGGCGCGGGCAGGCGCGTCTCTCCGGGGAGCGCGGTGGCGCTCGTCGTCTCCAGGCACGGTGTCCCGGTGCCGCCGGTCACCGGTCAGGGCGCGACCGACGCCTCCAACACCCTCGGCGGGGCGGGCTTCGCCGTGCGCACGCGGGCGCGTCTGGTCACCAACGAGGCCCAGGACGGGGTGGTGCTGGCGCAGAGCGTGGCGCCCGGCACCTGCGCGAGGCCCGGCGCGACGATCGTGCTCACGGTCGGTGTCGAGGGGCAGAGCGGCCCGGGACCGGGACCTGGGCCGGACCCGGGGGAGACCGTCGAGCCCCCCGACCCCACGGTCCCGCCGACGCCCGTTCCCGGGGAGGCCGCTCCTTCCGGGTGAGGCGCCCCTTCGGCCGGATGCACCCGAGGGACGGTCGAACGCGGTGCGGGTTCGCCGTCCCGGCCCGGTGTGAGGCGACCGGAGGGCGGGACCTTCGGAGGCCGGCGCGGAGAGTTCAGTGCCGTCCGGCGAGGCCGGGTCCGGGAGGAATGGCATGCGGCGCCGTGCCCGGGGCGTCCAGGGAGGCGAGGACGGTGGCGAGGAGGGTCTTCCTGACCTCCTCCTCGGGGAGGTCGATCGTCTTGATCACCGACTGGAGCGAGCCGAGCGTGGCCCACGCCCAGACCTGGCGGGCGAGGCCGGGGTCGGGTCCGGCCAGACGGCTGTAGATCGCGTCGCGGAAGGCGCGGATGGCCTCGCCGGGGGAGCCGGGGGGCGCGTCGTCGGCACAGTGGATGTCCTCCATGATCAGCCGGATGATCGCCCGATGCCTCACCGTGAAGGTCACCAGGGCCTCGACGAAGGCGCGGTCGTCGGCGAAGTCGTCCTCGATCAGGGCCACGATCTCCTGGCCGGCGGGTGCGATCAGCTCCGTGGCCAGACGGTCCTTGGGATGGAAGTGGTAGGCGACGGCCGTCTTCGTCAGGCCGACGACGGAGGCGATGTCGGCCAGCGAGGTCGCGGCGTAACCGCGCTCGGCGAACAGTTGACGGGCGGCGTCGAGGATTCGCTCCCGCGTTTCGTGCCCGTGCTCAGGTGTGGTCATCGTCTCAGTCCCACGCTGCTTACAGCATTTACCGATTTATCCCCCTACGCTCTACCATAGGTACTGTACGAGCGTACAGTACGACTTTTCAGGGTGTTTGAGACTCCAAAAGCGGGGCGGTCACCGATGTCTGGTTTGCTGGGGCGGCTCGGAAGTTGGTGCGCGCGACACGGCAAGGCCGTGCTGGCCCTGTGGGTGATCGCGGCGGTGTCGCTGACGGCGGGCTCGGTGTTCTTCCCGGGACCGGTCAGCAACAACGTCAGCATTCCCGGCACTGACGCCCAGCGTGCCGTCGACCTGATGAAGGACGGCTTCGGCCCCGGCTACGGAGCCGGCGGCTCCGCACAGATCGTCCTCTACTCGCCCGACGGTCCTCTCATCTCCGAGACCAGGAAGCGCGCGGTGGAGCGCGCCGTGGACCGGATCCGCGAGGTGCCGCACGTGGTGGAGGTGAAGTCCCCCCATCAGGGAGGTGGTCTCGCCCCCAGCCTGGCAATCGGCATCATCACCGTCAAACTGGAAGGGAACGACACCACCAAGCTGGCCGAGACCACCAAACTCCTCTCCGAGGCGGCCGAGCCCGCACGGGCGGCGGGCATCGAGGCGGTGCCCGCGGCCTCGGCCAACCCGGCGGACAAGGAGATCAAGACCGGGACGAGCGAGATCATCGGTGTGATCTGTGCGCTGCTGGTCCTGCTGCTGGCGTTCGGCACCCTGGTCGCCGCGATGATCCCGATCTTCACCGCGCTGGTCAGCATCGCGACCGGGCTCGGCGTGGTCAGCCTGCTCGGCCACGTCGTGGACGTGCCCAAGCAGGCGTCGATCATGGCGACGATGATCGGTCTCGGCGTCGGCATCGACTACGCGCTCTTCCTGCTCAGCAGGCACCGCAAGCTGCTGGCCGACGGCCTGCCGCCCCAGGAGGCGGTCCGCCGGGTGGTCGCGAGCTCCGGCGGCGCGGTGGTGTTCGCCGGGGCCACAGTGATCATCGCGCTCAGCGCGCTCATGCTCGCGGGCTTCCCCATGCTGCAGACGCTCGGCTGGATCACCGGCATCTCGGTGGTCTGCGCGGTGCTCACCTCGGTCACGCTGGTCCCCGCGCTGCTCGGCCTGCTCGGGCACCGGGTCAACGCGCTGCGCCTGCCGTTCATGGGACGGCAGGGCAGCCACGGCTCGTCGGGCTGGGCCTCGCTGGGCGACTGGGTGGCCAGGCGGCCGTGGAGCGTGCTCGCGCTCAGCGTCGTCCTGCTGGGCGCGCTGGCGGCACCCGCCCTCGCCATCAAATTGGGCTCGGTCGACAACGGCTACGCCGACCGCGGCACCGACGCGCGACGCTCCTACGAACTCCTGCAGGCCGGTTTCGGGCCCGGTATGAACGGCCCGCTCGTCGTGGTGGCCGACCTGGACACGAAGGTCGTCGACCGGGAGCCGACCCCGGCCGTGCTGCGCGACCTGAAGGATCGCGTCGCGGACGTCGAGGGGGTGGCCCACGTCGGCGATCCCGTACTCAACGAGGACGGTACGGCGGCGCTGGTGCAGGCGATCCCCGACTACGCTCCGAGTGACCCCCGGGCGCTCGACGTGGTCAGGGCGGTGCGCGCCCTCGACGTCGAGGGCGCCCAGGTGCACGTGGGCGGTCAGGTCGCCGGCATGGCCGACGCCGGCGACAGGATCGCCGGACGCACGCCGATGGTCGTCGGCGTCGTGGTGCTGCTGAGCGCGCTGTTGCTGCTGCTGGCGTTCCGCTCGCCGGTCGTCGCGATCAAGGCCGCGCTGATGAACCTGATCTCCCTCGGCGCCGCGTTCGGCGCGCTCTCGCTGGTCTTCTCCCTGGGCCTGGGCAGCCGCCTGGTGGGCATGGACACGCCGGTCAGCGCGGACGACTCGTACCTGAGCACGGTGTTCTTCACGGTGCCGATCGACAGCTACATCCCGCTGATGCTGTTCGCGATCCTGTTCGGCCTGTCGATGGACTACGAGGTCTTCCTGCTCACGGCCGTGAGGCAGGCGTACCTGAGGCACGGCGACAACCGCAGGGCGGTGGCCGAGGGGCTGGGGTCGACCGGTAGGGTCATCACCTCCGCCGCCCTGATCATGGTCGCGGTCTTCGTCGCGTTCATCGCCTACCCCGACCCGATGGTCAAGATCTTCGGTGTCGGACTGGCGGTGGCCATCGCGGTGGACGCCACGATCATCCGGGGACTGCTCGTCCCGGCGACCATGGCCCTGCTCGGCAGGGCCAACTGGTGGTGCCCCGCCTGGCTGGACCGCATCCTGCCCAACCTCTCCGTCGAAGGCCACGAGGAGGACGAGGAGGCGGAGGAGCCGGACAGGGAACTCGTCGGCGCCGGTCGCGGCTGAGGGGCGGAACGCCGTCCCAGTCGCTTCCAAGTCCTCCCCAAGTGGCCTCCGCCATGCTCTCGCCTGGGAAGCGAGTTTTGGGGAGAGTACGAAGATGTTGGGAAGAATCAGCGCCGTCGCCGGCCTGGTGCTGGCGAGCACGCTGGCGCTGCCGGGCACCGCGGTGGCGAAACCCAAGGAGGTCGACGTCCCCGTCGGGACGTGGCTGGCCGCCAGGACGCACCCGGCCGTCCAGCTGACCTCGGTGTCCTACACGGCCGACGTGGCCGTGCCGACGCCCGAGGCGAACCTGGAGGCGATCAGGGTCCTCACCCAGCAGGGGGTGAACGCCGTGCAGAGCGGCAAGATCTCCTCCGACGAGAACAGCATCTACCGCTGGGTCGTCCAGCAGATGGCGAAGGACCCCGGCCGCTACTTCTCGCCCGGCGGGCGTGAGCGGGTCGTCGAGGCGACGGCGGGCGGGCTGTGCACCGGCTGGTGGGTCACGCCGGACGGCTACATGGTGACCGCGGCGCACTGCGTCGGCCAGGAGGAGACCGAACTGGCGCAGACCTTCGCGGCCCAGGCACTCACGAAGATCAACGAGAAGGACGCGGCCGACCTGGTCGCCGAGCTCGGGGACGTCGCCTCCGACGAGGAGATCCTCAGGACGGCGACGAAGATCTTCCAGATCTGGAACGCGGACAACATCAAGATCCGCAACGTCCAGAGCTCGCTCTCGCTGCTGCAGAGCCTGCCGGGCGGCGGCGTCGACAAGACCACCAAGACGGTGCCGATCGAGCTCGTCGCCAAGGGGACGGTCTACCCGGGCAAGGACGTCGCGATCCTCAAGGCCAACGGGCAGAGCAATCTGCCGACCGTGCCGCTGGGGGAGGACTCCGACGTGCGCGTCGGCGACACCCTCTACATCAGCGGGTTCCCCGGCACGGTGACGCAGACCTCGATCTTCAACCTGGAGTCCAAGCTCGATCCGGCCTTCACCGAGGGACCCTACAACGCCGCCCGCCAGACCCCGGAAGGGGTGCCGTACATCCAGACCCAGGCGCCCTCCTATCCCGGCAACTCGGGCGGACCGGTGTTCGCCAAGAACGGCAAGGTGATCGGTGTCCTCGTCGGCGGCCTGGTCCAGCAGGACGGCGGCTCCACCGAGGCGGAGAGCTTCGTGCTGCCGGTCAGCATCGTCAAGGAGAAGCTGAACGAGAAGAACATCAAGCCGGTCGAGTCGACGACGACGAAGGCCTACAACGAGGCGCTCGACCTGTTCTTCCAGAACAGGTACTCCGACGCGCTGCCCAGGTTCCGCGAGGTGCAGGCGCTGCAGCCGAACCACCCGTACGTCGCCAAGTACATCAGCGACTCCCAGCAGGCCATCACCGCGGGCAAGGACGAGAGCGGCACGCCGATCCTGCCGTGGCTGCTGTGGGGTGGCGGCGGCCTGGCCGTCCTGTTCGTGATCGGTACGATCGCGGCGGTCGCGAGGGGCAGGCGCCGTTCCAGGGGACCGGCCCCGTTCCCGCCCACCCCCTACGGTGGGCAGCCCGGCTACGCGGCGCAGGTGCACGGCGGTGCCGCGTACGGGCAGCCGCAGTACGGACAGCAGGGACAGCCGTACGGCGCGCCGCAGCAGTACCAGCAGCGGGCACCCTATCCGCTCCCGGCCGCGCCGGAGGAGACCCGGGCGGTCCGGCCGCACTCGCCCTACGGCCCGCCGAACCCCCAGCCCGGCCATGGGAGCGCGGGGGGCCCGGGGGCCAACACCCGGATCGCCGGTCTGGAGGCCGAGCTGGAGCAGCTGCGCCGCTCGATGGGGCAGCGCCCGCCCGAGCAGCGTTGAGCGCGCCCTCCCGGACGCGCCGAGGGCCCGGCCTCCGGCCCTGGTGAACGCGGTCCCCGCCGGTGTCACGCCGGCGGGGACCGACCCATCTCCCGGCCCGGGAGAGACCCCTGCCTCACCTGGGCGGAGGGGTCCCAAGGGCGACGTGTTCACCGCGACGCGGCGGGCCAGACCTAGATCCAGCCCTCCTCCCAGGCGCGGTGCGCGGCGGCGTGGCGGGAGCCGACACCGAGCTTGGCCATCGCCGCCGACAGGTAGTTCCTGACCGTGCCGGGCGCGAGATGGACCTGCGCCGCGATCTCGTTGACCGAGGCGCCCGCCCGTGAGGCGCGCAGCACCTCCAACTCTCGTTCGGACAGCGGGCAGTCGTCCTCCGACAGCGCGGAGGCGGCGATGTCGGGGTCCACGTAGCGCCGGCCTGCGGCGACATCGCGGATGATCTCGGCCAGCCGGGTGGCGGGCGTGGTCTTGGGCACGAACCCGCTCACCCCCGCGGCGAGGGCACGCCGCAGCACGCCGGGCCGGGCGTGCCGGGTGACGAGGACGATCCGGGTGGGCAACTCGGCGCGGATCGCCTGCGCGGCGCGCAGCCCGTCGGCGGGCGGCATCTCCAGGTCGAGCACGGCGATGTCCGGCCGCCGCTCGCGTGCCAGGCGCACCGCGTCGGTGGTGGTGGCCGCCTCGGCGACGACGTCCAGGTCGTCCTCCAGTGAGAGCAGCGCCGCCAGGGCCCCTCTGATGAGGTCCTCGTCGTCGGCGACCAGCAACCGGATCACCGTGCGCCCGCCTCGGCCGGGTACGCGTGCGCGTCGGCGGGCAGGGCGGCCACCACCTCGAAGCGGTCGCCGTCGCGCCGCCGGTCCAGCGTGCCGCCCGCCCGCTCCAGCCGTTCGGTCAGGGAACGCAGCCCGGTGCCGGTGTCCGTTTCCCGTTGGAGACGACCGTCCTCGACGCCGTCGTTGCCGATCCGGAGCCGGGCGCGGCCGTCCTCGACGTCGTAGGCGATGTGTGCCCGGCGCGCCCGGCTGTGGCGCAGCACGTTGGTGGTGGCCTCGCGCATCACCAGGCCCAGGATGTGGCGGGCGGGCTCCGGCAGAGTGTCCGCCCCGCCGGCCCGGCCGTGCTCCACGGCCGTGTCGATGCCGGCGGCGGTCAGCACCTTCGCGGCGTTGGCGATCTCGTCCTCCAGGGTCGTGCGCCGGTATCCCTGCACCACGGCACGGGTGTCGCGGAGCGCGTCGGACGCGAGCCGCCGTACCTCCCGCATCTCGGCGGCGGCCCGGGCGGGGTCGGACTCGGCGAGCCTCTCGGCGAGCTCGCTCTTGAGCGCGACCACCTGCAGGTGATGTCCCTGGATGTCGTGCAGGTCGGCGGCGAACCGCAGCCGCTCGTCCTTGACCGCCAGTTCGGCGGCGAGGTGCCGCGCCTGGTCCAGCCGGTCGGCGATGTCCCAGGCCCACAGCATGCCCAGCGCCACCCAGGCGAAGGAGACGACGGTGCCGACGGGGAAGGCCACCGCGAGGAGCCGGTCGGAGTCCTCCGAGGCGAGGGCCACGGATCCGCCGAGTGCCGCCGCGACGACCACCGCGCCGGCGATGAGGGTGCGCCGGTGCGCCGGCCGCAGGAACATCGCCGTGATCGACACCATCACCGCCGGGGCCACCGCCCACAGCCCGTCGTCGCGTGAGGCGAGCGGGACCGCGCCCAGCACGGTCGTCGCGAGCCCTCCTGTCACCAACCAGCCCACCGGCGGCCCGGCGGCCCGTTCGCGCGTCGGTGAGACGCGGAACCGGTCCCGCGCGTCACCGGGTACGCGCGGCAGCCGACGGCCGAGCAGCACGCCGACGGACACGATCAGCACGGCGAGGGCGAGGCCGGTGACGCCCCTGATCCAGGGAGGCACGCCCTCGTCCATCGCCCAGGCCCTGACGAAGAGCACCAGGGAGACCGTGATGCCCCCGGTGAGGCTCCACCAGGTGTAGCGGCGGAAACCGCTCAGTCCCGTTCCGTGCTGACCCGGCCGCTGATTCGGCTGCTCGCTCGGTTGCTCGCTCGGCCCGTCACGCACGCGGACATTGTCCCCCGCGAGGTGGCGGCCATGGGCTGCCCGGATGACAAATGTCACGAAATCTCGTGACACGACCATGCCGGGACGTGTCGGTTCGCCACTACTGGCGGCTGCCGCCCTCCCGCAGTCTGGGTGTCGCGTACCCCGACCCCGTATACCGGAGGAGCACGAGATGACAGTGAGAGCCGTCCACGTCCGCGCCTGGTGGCCGTTCTGGCGCCACTACCTGGAGATGCTCGCGGCGATGGTCGTCGGCATGGTGGTGCTCGGTGCCGCCGTGCGCGCCGGGCTGGCGCTCGCGGGCCTGGAGTTACCGGCGCGACCGGAGGTGGTCGCCCTGGAGATGGCCGTCGACATGTCCGCCGGGATGATCGTCTGGATGCGGTATCGAGGTCACGGCTGGGCCGCGACGCTGGAGATGGCCGGGGTCATGATCGTTTCCGCCCTCGCGCTGTTCCCGCTGCTGTGGATGGGGGTGATCTCGGGTGACGCGCTGCTCCTGCTGGAACACGTCCTGATGCTCCCGCTCATGCTCCTGGTGATGCTCCGCCGCCGCGACGAGTACGGGGGTCCCTCCCGTGTCTGACGTCATGGCGCGCGGTACTCGCTGGAAGGCCGTGCTGCGGCGCCGGCCGACCGTCCTGGCGGTCGGGACGGCGGCGGTGTCTGCGGTGTCTGCGGTGTCGGCCGGAGGTTCCTCGGCGGAGGAGATCACCTCGCTCACCGAGATCCTGCTGCTCCTGCCCCTGGTCTACCTCGTGGTGGCCAAGGTCCGACGACGGGAGGCGTCGTGGCCGGCGCTCCTCGTCTTCACCGTCCTCTATGTGGTTCTGCGGGCACTGGAGGTGGTCGCCGTACCGGTCGTGTTCGCCGTCGTGGCGCTGGCCGTCCTGGTGTGGGGCGCCGTCTCCGGCGACCTGCGCCGCTCGGGCTCGTTCCGGGCGCAGTCCCTGGGGATGATCGGATTCGGCGCGCTGGTTCTGGCCGCGCTGATGGTGGAGCCCGACCTGGGCCGATATCTGGTCGCGGCCGGCTGGCTCCTGCACGGCGCCTGGGACTTCGTCCACCTCAGGAGGAACGCGGTCGTGTCGCGTTCGTACGCGGAGTGGTGCGGCGTTTTCGACATCCTCACCGCCGCGCAGCTGGTGTTCCTCGCATGAGCGGGCGCGCGGGTACGGACCCGCGCGCCCGCCCGGGGCGTCCCAGGTCTCGCCGTCGAGGTGTCACGGCCACCTCGGTCGGGCGGGCCGGGTGGCGGGGGCGCCACGAGGCTCGGCCGCCACTTCGGCGACGTCGCCTAGACCGGTGTCCTCGCCCGGCGCCGCCCCCGGTAGCCGCTGTGGACCAGGATGTCGCCCGGCTCCGCGAGGAGTGTGGCGGAACCGGCGGGGACGGCGGGTTCGCCCCGGCCGGTCCGTACCGTCGAGACCGGAACGGCCGTTCTCGGTCCGGGGACCGGGCGGGCGGACGTGGTGGACCGGGTGGGGGCGATGGGACGGACAGGACGGGCGGGGCGCGTCGGGGTGACCGGGACGGTGGTGACCACGGGGTCGGCCCGGCGGTGACGGCGTCCGCGCGGCGGGGAGTCCTGGACCCAGGTCGACGACTCCGCCACGGCCTGCTCCTGCAGGCGGCGCCTGCCCCGGTAGGGGGCCCGGGGGCGGTCGTCGCGAGGGCGCGGTACGGGGGAGAGCGCGGCAGGGCGCCCCGAGGGCTCCTCGACGTGGGCGACGGAGGTCGTGACCGAGGGGAACCCGGTGGTGGCGGTCGGGGCGAACGTGCTCTCCGGAACGCTCTCCCTGGGACTCGTGGCCCCGCGGGAGGGGAGGAACGCGTCCCAGAGGTCGGGGGCGACGGGCGTGTGCTCCGAGGCGTCGGCCGGGATCGGCGCGTACCGGAGATCGCGGGAGGCGAGGGTGTTCTCCGGGGTGCTGGGCGAAATCGGCGCGTTCCCGAGGCCGGGGTCGACGGGCGTGTGCTCCGGAGTGCCGGCCGGGGTGGGCAGGTACGAGAGGTCGCGGGAGGCGAGGGTGTCCTCCGGGGTGCCGGCCGGGGTCGGCGCGTACGAGAGGTCGCGGGCGGAGACGTTCCTGGGCATGCGACGACGGCCCGGGGCGCGGCGGGGCGAGGAGGCGGGGGCCACCGCGGCGCGCCCCGAGGCGGACGCGAGGAGCCGTACCCTCGACTGCCTCGCCTTGCCGTGGGCGAGGATCGCGGCCGCGGCGAGCAGGACCGGGGCGAGTACGGCGGGGGAGTCGAAACCGGGGACGGGCGTGGCGAGGTCGCGGGCGGTGGCGGTGGGGGTGACGGCGAGCGCGCTGGTGTCGGCGGTGGAGGCCTTGGCGTGCTTGCCCGGCGAGGTACGGCCGGTGGCCGGCGCCCGGGTTTCGCCGGGCGCCTTCGTGGTCGTCCGGTCGCTCCGCTGGGTGTTCGCGGCGGGGTTCCCGCCGGACACGGCGTGGGCGTCGTCGCCCGGAGCGGCCTTCCCCTTCGCCGTCGCGGCGGTGTGCCCGGGAGCCGGCTTGCTCGTCACTCCCTCGGAATTCCTGCCCGGCCCCGTGGAGGCCGAGGTCTCCGGCGTCGGCACGGGGGCGGGGGCCATCGCGATCAGGTTGGGCCCGGGGCCGATCACCACCGCGTTGTCCCCGGCCGTGGCGGGCGTGAGGATGGTCTGCTTCTCGGTGGCCTCCCGGTCGAGCCGGGCCTTGATCTTCTCCGGGTATCCGTAACCGACGACCTTGCCGGTGTCGCGCTCCTTGCGCTTGGCGACCCCGCCGTCGATGTTGCCCTCGATCGTGTGGATCCTGTTTCCCTCGACCCTGGTGACGATCCCCACGTGGTCGATGTGGCTGATCTTGTCCGAGCCGCGCCAGTCGAAGAAGACGATGGCGCCCGGCTTGGGAACGGTGCCCCAGGCGTCCTGCTGCCGGAACCACTGGGCGTGGTGGACGGTGTAGGCGAACTGGCCGATCCACTCCTGGTAGCCCAGCTTCTCCGCCGCCCACGACAGATACATGTCGCACCAGGGGGCCGAGGTGTAGTCGGCGTCGAACTCGACGTTCTTGCCGTACCAGTCACCGAACTTGGTGTAGCCGCCGCTCTTCTCGGAGTAGCCGAGCTGGCTCTCCAGCAGCTCGATGAACTTGCGCATCTCAGGTGTCACAGAGGATTTCAGGGGGGCTCCCGGTGGCCGTGCGGGCATGGTCGCTCCACCTCGCGACCTGGCTATCGGGAGACGAGGTTGAGCGACGGCGCGTTCACGCGAACCCACCGAGGGGTGAGGAGGGACGCGTGTGGCGGCACCACTGACCGGTTGTCTTCCGTGACGAGGGAGGTTACCCGCCCCCAAGGATAGGTCAAGACACACTAAAGGGCGCGTCAAGTCGATCAACGTTGCATAGACGGACAAAAGGCGACGTCAGGGCGTCTCTGGGTGACCTTCAGTGGTAAAGCGCCCACGAAAAGGATCTACCGGAGGTCGCGGGCGGAGGCCGGGACCGCCGTGGCCGCGCCGTTCGATCTTGTCGATCCCCCTTTGCCTCGATGCCCGATTTCTTTACCTTTCGGAGAAATAGGTAGACATGGGGGTATTTCTCCCGATATGTAGGTAGTGGTCACGGGAGATGCTGGTCACACCAGGTAAGGCTCAGCAGCAGTCAGAGAAGGTTAAAAAAGGTACGAGCCATGTGTCAGCACCAGCCGAGATGCCCAGTCGCCAGCGCGCCCGACCACGAAGCCGCGTCGCTCGTGGCCTTCCACCCCGAGCAGGGGTGGGGTCTGCTCTGCAACGGTGTGGTGGTCTTCGACGACACCGGAGCGCTCATGCCTGACGGCCGCAGCACTCCTGTCCACGCCATGCCGCTCCCGCTCCACCGGGTCACCCTGGGCCAGGCGGCGTGATCTCGCGCCGCGCGCCCGCCGTGCCGGGACCGAACGCGCCACGCGGACGAGTGGTTCCGCGGCGGCCGATGGTCTCCGGCGGGGGACGCGCGTGCGATCCGCATCCGATCGAGGTAACCGACGACCAGGGAGGTGGACAATGAACCCGCTCCTCGAAAAGCCGTACGAGCAGGAAGAGCTGGACGGCCGGGAGACGTCGTACTCCTTCGCGCCCGAGCCGGCGTCGGTGCCCCGTGCCCGCCACCTGACTCGCGCCCACCTGGCGGACTGGGGGCTGGACGAGCACAGCGAGGTCGCCGAACTGCTCGTCAGCGAGCTGGTCACCAACGCGCTGCGCCACTCGCGGGGGACCATCGGGCTCCTCCTCTCCTTCCAGGACGGTCTGCTGCGCTGCGAGGTCGAGGACGCCGACCCCTTCCTGCCCCGCGCGTGCCGGGCACGCGACGACGAGGAGCGGGGACGAGGGCTTCACTTGATCGAACTCCTCGCCTGCTGCTGGGGCAGTGCCCGCACGACCGAGGGCAAGGCCGTCTGGTTCGAGCTCACGACGGCGGACGCGCTCGCGGCCTGACCGCGAGACCACCCGGAGCGCCGGGTGAGGAAGCCCTCCCGCGAGGCTCCTTCGGGAGCCGGCCACACAGACCATCTCCGAAGGGCCGACGCCGAGTCCCCCGACTCGACCTCGGCCGAGCGCCGGAGCCGGGTCCCCCGACCCGGCCTCGGCAGGACGCCGGAGCCGACGAGATCATCGCACTCGTCGGCTCCGGCGTCCCGGCTTCTCCGCCCCGTCCGTCAGGTGCCGGGCGGGCGCTCCCCGTCCACATTCAGGATGTGTTCGCCGGTCCATACGGCGATCTGGGCCCGCGAGTGGAAACCGAGCTTGGTCATGATGTGCTCGATGTGACCCTCCGCGGTGCGCTGGGAGATCGTGAGCGAGGCCGCGATCTCCTTGTTGCTCAGTCCCTGGGCGACGAGCCTGGCGATCTCCGTCTCCCTGCGGGTCAGCGGCGAAGGCTCCTCGGCCTCGCCCGAGGGCTCGCCGAGGGGCGCGCTCTCCTCAAGGGCGAAGGCGATCGCCTCGTCGCACCGCATCTTCGAGCCCTGTCTGAGCACGGTGTCGAAGGACTGCCTTCCGAGAGCCTCGCGCGTACGCTCCTCGCACTCGTCGTGGTAGCGCCTCAGGTGCCCGAAACCGGACAGCGGCGCTCCGATCACCTGCCAGACCTGCTCCAGGATCCCCAGCAACCTGGCGGCCCGCCGATGGTCGTCCTCCGCGGCGGCGATCCAGGCCAGCACCTCCAGGTTCACGCCGATGCCCAGAAGATCGTCGAGCGAGCGGTTGAA
This sequence comes from Streptosporangium sp. NPDC000509, assembly GCF_042898365.1. Taxonomy (NCBI): domain Bacteria; kingdom Bacillati; phylum Actinomycetota; class Actinomycetes; order Streptosporangiales; family Streptosporangiaceae; genus Streptosporangium; species Streptosporangium sp. NPDC000509. Next base: position 42,916 of record NZ_JBIAYX010000008.1, read on the forward strand.
CCTCAGGCTCTCCTTCTCCAACTCGGTGGCGCGCCGGGCGTCGCCCTGGCACCAGACCCCGAGGCCGAGCGCCATCATCGCGTACGCCCGGTGCCAGCCCTCCTCGTGGGCGTCGCACAGCGCGATGCACTCCTCGCCCGCGGCGACGGCGCTCGACCAGTCCCCCCGGAAGGAGTGGGCGAGACAGAGACGAATGAGCGCCAGGGCCTGGCCGGTCGGGTCGTCGTCGGCGCGGTGGCGCGCCGCCGCGTCCTCGTACAGGCCGATCGCGCGATCGACGTCTCCACGGAACATGGCGATCATCCCCGAGTAGAGCGCGACGTAGGCCAGGATCCGCTTGCACCCGGGGCGTTCTCCGATCTCCCTCGCCTCCTCCAGCATCCTCGTGGCGGCGACGACATCGGCCTGGATGATCGCCAGCCAGCTGTCGGACCACAGCGCGCGGCCCCGGCTCTCGTCGGGTCCTGTGCCGCCGAGCAGGCTCAGGTCCATCCAGCGGCGTCCCTCCCTGAGATAGTGGCTGGTGGTCCAGTGATAGAGCAGGTCGGCGGCCATCTCCAGCGCGACGGGGGTCTCCTCGGGGTCGGCGAGGCAGTACTCCAGGGCGGTGCGCAGGTTGGCGTGGTCGAGCTTCAGCCTGCCGAACCAGAACACCTGCAGCGGGCCGAACCGCTGCGCGTACGCCTCCGCCGCGAGCCGCCGGTAGTGGTCGCGGTGCAGCCGCTGCAGGGCGTCCTCCTGCCCCGAGGCCGCGAGTCTCTCCCTCCCGTACTGCCTGATCGTCTCCAGGAGCCGGTAGCGGGTCGCGGTGGAGGCCGAAGGAGGGTCCTCCCGGATCAGGATCGACTTGCCCACGAGTCCGATCACCAGGTCGACCACGTCCTCGCGCTCGATGCCGTTCCCCGAGCAGACCGCCTCGGCGGCTTCGAGGTCCAGGCCGTCGGCGAACACCGAGGCGCGCTGCCACAGCAGCCGCTCCTCCTCGCCGCACAGGGCGTAGCTCCAGTCGATCAGCGCGCGTAGCGTCTGCTGGCGGGGCAGCGCCGCGGGGGAGCCGCCGGTGAGCAGCCGGAACCGGTGGTCCAGCCTGGACAGCAGCTCTCCGGGGGAGAGGGCGCGCAGCCGCACCGCCGCCAGTTCGATCGCGAGCGGGATGCCGTCCAGGCGGCGGCAGATCTGTTCCACGGCGGACCGGTTGGCCTCGGTGAGGGTGAAATCCGGCAGGACGGCGGTGGCCCGTTCGGTGAACAGGCGTACCGCCTCCGACAACGCCGGCACCTCTGTGGACAGCCTGGGGAGATCGGGGTCCGGTGGCAGCGGCAGCGTGGGGACGACCAGCGTCTGCTCGCCGGAGATGCCCAGCGCCTGCCTGCTGGTGGCGAGGACCCGCAGGGAGGGGGCCGAGCGTACGAGGGCTCCCACCAGTACGGCGCAGGGTCGCAGGAGATGCTCGCAGTTGTCGAGGATCAGCAGCGCCCGCTTCTCCCGCAGGTGGTCGATGAGCACATCCAGGGGAGACCGGTGGGAGACGTCCCTGATCCCCATGGCCTCGTTCAACGACGCGGCGAGCAGCTCGGGATTCTCCAGCCCGGCGAGCTCGGCCAGCCACACCCCGTCGGGGAACGCCCGCTGGACGTCGGCGGCGACGCGCAGGGCCAGCCGGGTCTTGCCGACGCCGCCGGGACCGGTGAGGGTCACCACGGGTGCCCCGGACAACAGGCGTTTGACCTCGGCCATCTCATGCCGACGCCCCACGAAACTGGTCACCTCGGGGGGCAGGTTCGTCGCCTGCCGCCGCTTTGGGGTGGCCGCTGCCACCTCTCCCATCAACCCCCACGCCGGTTTTATCAATCAGATCGCTTTATGTCCGGATCTGGTGGGCGTAATCCACACTATGCGCACGCCGTTCCCCGCGCGCACCCCGTGGTCGGGCGGGCACCCAACGGGGCGGTGGCCCGCCGACGGGGACCCGTTCGCGTACGGTGGGCGCGGCTCCCCGAGGCGGCGGCCCGCCCTCCCCGGCAGGGAGCCGGTGGGCGGACGCGTCACGGGCCGGGGCGGCCCTGAGGGGGCGGCGGCCGATCACTTCGGCGGCCGACCACGCGGCGCGGGCGTGGTCGGCTCACAGGATGCCGTCCAGGTCGAGGTCTACGTCCAGGTCGATCAGGCCGGGCTCGTTCCCTGTGGGTCCCTCGGAGTCCCGCGGCTCCCGCGGCCCAGGGCTCGCGCCCGTGTCCTGGTCCTGGCCGGTGCCCGGATCGGGGGTGCAGGAGGGCAGGTCGATCCTGGCCGTCCGGGAGGGGGTGTCCCCCTCGGGAGAGGTGGTGATCGTCACCAGCCGGGTGACGTACCCCCCGCACTCGGGCAGGTCGGGGAACTCCCCGGTCACCTCCCGTTCGTACTCGGTGGCGCCGGACAGCTCCAGCTCCCGCACGCCGCCGGTCGGGGTCCCACGCGTGCCCCCGGCTCTCTGGGCGAACCCGAGCCGCACGGTCACCGCCGAGGTGGTGGGGGTCCGCACCCGGAACCTGACCGTGGTGCCGTCGAAGGAGGTGATCGAGACGGCGGGTGGCGCGCACGGCTCGCCGTGGACCCGCTCCGTGCGGCCGGCCGTCCCGTCCGTGGAACGGGGCACGGTGGAGACGGTGACGCGACGGTAGAGGGTCTGCCCGCAGGCGGGGACGGTGAAGGCGTGCGGGACGGTGTGGGAGTAGGTCTTCAGCCCGCCGATCACGGAGGTGCGCGAGGACGCCCGGACGAGCCGGTCACGGTCGGGTCCCTCGGCGAAGGTGACGGTCACCGCGACGTTCCCGGTCGTGGAGGCGCGGAAGCCGACCGTGGTCCCGTGCGCGTCGATTCCCACGACCTTCAGGCCGCTCACCGTGTGCGCGGGCCCCGGTGTCGCCGTTGGCGTGGGCTCGGGGGCGGGTGTGGGTGTGGAGGTGGGCGGCGGGGGCGGTGGCTGCGAAGCGGTCGGTGTGGGGGGTGGGGAGGGTGGGGCGACCACCGTCCGGGTGGGGGCCGGGACCAGGGAGGGGCGCGAGGTGGCCTGGCCGGGGTTCGCGCCACCCGAGGGGGAGACGGGCTTTTTGACGGCGGCGCTTCGCGAGGGGGTGTCGGGTTCAGGGGAGGGGTCCGGCGGTGCCGACACCCGGCTCTGCCGCCGCTGCGCGGGGGTCTCCTGGATGATCGCGGAGCTGGGCGGCGGGGTGAAGATCGTGTCCGCGGAGAGCCGGTCCTGCGGCCGGTTGGCCGCGATCACACCGGCGGTCATCGCGACGGTGATCACTCCCAGCCCGGCGAGGGTCCGGGGGCCCAGCCGGGGGCGGCGCGCCCGTCCCACCCGGCCGAGCACCGTCTGGGCGACCGAGGAGCCGGCCTTCGGGGTGGGCTTGGCCAGCGGGAACGCCAGCGCCAGCAGCGTGGCGAGCTCGGCGAGGTGCCGCCGCCCGCGCTGCTCCCAGTCCGGTCCGTACGCCGCCCGCGCGGCCGTCTCCAGCTCCTCCAGGAACGCCCGCGCGCTCCGCGGCCGGTCCGCCGGGTTCTTGGCCAGACCTCGCGTGACCAGCCCGCGTACCGACGCCGGCACCTCCTCCGCCGGGATCGGCGCGTGCCGGTGCCGGTGCATCATCACGACGCGGTGATCGGCCGCGTACGGCCGGTGGCCCGTGAGGCACTCGAAGAAGACGCACGTAGCCGCGTAGACGTCGCTCGCCGCGCTCGCCGGCGCCCCCTCCCACTGCTCGGGGGCCATGTAGGCGGGAGTGCCCGCGGTCACCCCCGCCTCCCCGACGTGGGCCGCGATGCCGAAGTCGGCGAGCTTGCTGCCGCCGTCGGCCTGGATCAGCACGTTCTCCGGCTTGTAGTCGCGGTGCACGATGCCGGCGGTGTGCGCGAAGGCCAGACCGAGCAGCGAGCCCTTGAGCACGGCCAGCGCCGCCTCCGGGCTCGTACTGCCGTGCTCGGACAGGATCCGCCTGAGCGCGACCCCGTCGACCAGCTCCATCACGATCGCGGCTTCGAGGACGTCCTCGTAGTACTCGTAGAGCTGGACCACGTTCGGGTCCTGCAACTCCACCATGACGCGCGCCTCCGCGCGAAAGCGCGCCAGGAAGCGACGATCGTCCTTGAGGGTCGCGTTGAGGTATTTGATGGCCACGTAGGCGCCGGTGGGGGCGTACGTGGCCAGCACCACGCGCCCGCCTCCGCCGATGCCGAGTTCCCGAACCTCGCGGTATCCCGGAACCATCCCGTCCCCTTCCGAGCGCCGTCGACTTGTTCGACGGTCTCACCCCTGCGGTTGGTTGTCACGATTGGTCAACTTTGGCGGAGAGTGACGTTGGAATAATGGCCGGTAGCCGATTTAGTGGCTTATGAGATTAATGAGTCATGCGACTCCTGAAAAGGGAGTCGCGGAGGTTCTCGGTCGGGGGATCGCCGGGAACGGCGGACGCGTGGTCGCGGTCTGGGAAACCCGCGCGGTACCCGAGGCGAGCGGACCGTTCCAGGACAGGTGGGCACGGCGGGAAAGCCTGGATCGGCAGTGACTAGAATAGTTGTACTAACATCTGAAATTAATTCCCCGGGGGAGAAGTATGAGCCGTCCACAGCGGGGGACCCTTCGTGACGTGCGCAAGGGCAACCGGTCCGTGGTCCTGTGGACTCTGTACTTCGCAGACGAGTTGAGCAGGCACGATCTCGCCCGGCTGACCGGGCTCAGCGCGGCCACGGTCAGCAACGTCATCGGCGACCTCATCACGGACGGCATCGTGGTGGAGACGGGTTCCGTCGACTCGGACGGCGGGCGGCCACGGATCATGCTCAGGGTGGATCCCTCGTACGGATACGTGGTCGGGGTGGGCGTCGGAGAGACACGCGTCCGCGTGGAACTGTACGACCTGGCGTTGCGGGAGCGGGCGAAAAAGGAGTTCGCCCTCGACCCGGGCCACCACGAGCCGGCGGTGGTGGCCCGTCACGTCCTCGACGGTCTTGAGGCGGTCCTGTCCGACGCCGGAGCCACCGAGTCCGAGGTGCTGGGCATGGGCCTCGGTGTACCCGGCGTCGCCGAGCAGGGGCCTGACCTGCTCATCCACGCCCGCGCGTTCGGCTGGGACGGTGTTCCCCTGGGCGCGCTCATCCGCGAGGGCACCTCGCTGCCGGTCTTCGCCGACAACGGGGTCAAGACGACGGGCCAGGCCGAGCTCTGGTTCGGCGCGGGCAAGGGTGCCCAGCACCTGGTCATGGCCTTCATCGGCACGGGGGCCGGGGCGAGCGTCGTCAACGGCGGCGTCACCTACCGGGGAACGGCGAACGGTGCCGGTGAGTGGGGACACACCAAGATTGTTCTTGGTGGGCGTCCCTGCCGATGCGGCGGCCAGGGTTGCCTGGAGGCCTACGTCGGGGCCGAGGCGATACTCGCCGGCGCGGGCAGGGACCTGGGAGGTGACGACGAGGAGAGCGTCTTCGCCGAGTTCCTCGCCGACCCGCTCGCGCGGCCCGCGCTGGAGGAGGCCATCGGCTCCCTGGGGGCCGGGCTGGCCAACCTCATCAACCTCCTCAACCCCGAGCGCGTCATCCTCGGCGGCTGGGCCGGGTCCCTCCTCGGGCAGAGGTTCCTCCCCGAGATCCGCGCCGCGGCCTCCCGGTACGCCCTGCCGCTGCCCTTCGCACAGACGTCGATCGAGCTGGGCAGGCTCGGCGCCGAGGCGGTCGCCCTGGGCGCGGCCACCCTGGTCGTCGAGGACTTCCTGCTGCGCAGCCACGCGGTGCGCCCGGCGGGCCGCGTCGCGCCCCTCGCCCCAGCCCCGGCGGGACACGTGTCCGGCTGAACCGGCGCAGTGAGGCCGTGCCCCGGGCGGCACGCGAAAGCGAGAACGGGCGTACGGGTCCGATAACTTTCCGTGGGTGACTGTCCTTCTGCCCGGTGTGGCGCTCACCGACCACGTGTTCACCGTTCCCCTCGACCACGCCGACCCCGGTGGCGAGACGATCGAGGTCTTCGCCCGTGAGGCGGTGGCCCCGGAACGACGGGGGGAGGATCTCCCGTGGCTGCTGTTCCTGCAGGGCGGCCCCGGAGGCAAGTCGCCTCGCCCGGCCTCCGCCGACGGATGGCTGGGACACGCGCTGAAGACCCACCGGGTCCTGCTGCTCGACCAGCGGGGGACCGGCCGCAGCACCCCCATCACCGCGCAGACCGTACGCGGCACGGACGCCGAGCTCGCCGCCCGCCTCGCGCACTTCCGGGCCGACTCGATCGTGGCCGACGCCGAGCTGATCCGGCGCGAGCTCTCCGGTGACCGGCCGTGGGAGACCCTCGGTCAGAGCTACGGCGGTTTCATCACGCTGACCTACCTCTCCCGGGCTCCCGAGGGCCTGGCGGCCTGCTACGTGACCGGTGGCCTGGTCGGGCTCGACGCCACCGCCGACGACGTCTACTCCCGCACCTACCCGCGGGTCCGCGACAAGGTGAACCGCTACTTCGCCCGCTACCCGCACGACTCCGAGCGCCTGGACGCGATCGCGGCCCACCTGCGCCTTCGCGAGGTGCTCCTGCCCGACGGCGACGTGCTGACCGTGCGCCGCCTGCAGACCCTCGGCATGTGCCTGGGCATGAGCGACGGGGCCGAATACCTGCACTGGGTGCTGGAGGAGGCCTGGAGCGGAGGCAGGCTCTCCGACCTGTTCCTGTACGAGGTCATGATGGCCACCGGCTTCGTCGGCAACCCGCTCTACGCGGTCCTGCACGAGTCGATCTACGCCCAGGGTGCCGCCACCGGCTGGGCCGCGCACCGGCTGCTGCCCGAGGAGTTCCGCGAGGACGCCGTGCCGACCCTGCCCACCGGAGAGATGATCTATCCCTGGATGTTCGACGAGATCGCCGCGCTCCGCCCCTTCAAGGGCGCCGCCGAGATTCTCGCCACCGTCTCGGACTGGCCGGCCCTCTACGATCCCGCCCGGCTGGCCGCCAACCGGGTTCCGGTGACCGCCGCCGTCTACTACGACGACATGTACGTCGATCAGGGCCTGTCCATGCGCACCGCGAAGGCGGTGGGCAGCGTGCGGACCTGGGTGACCAACGAGTGGGAGCACGACGGTGTCAGGGTCTCCGGCGGCAGGGTCCTCGCCCGCCTGATGGAGATCGCGGGTGGTGCCCACGGCTCCTGAGCGCTCATAACCGCCGAGCGGCCACGGCTCCTGAGCACCCGCGCCTTCCGAACCGAACGCCCACGCCTCCCGGACCGCGGTAACCGGCCGGACGCCATGGAGGCCGTGGAGTCCTCCCGCCGCCGGGCGGGAGGACCCCACGTTCCGGTGTCAGCCGGGAGCGGCCGTCTCGGTGAGGGGCAGACGCACCTCGAAGCGGGTGTCGCCGGGCTTGGACTCCACGCGCAGGTCGCCGCCGTGTCGGCCGGCGACGATGCGGAAGGAGATGTCCAGGCCGAGCCCCGTGCCCTCGCCGACCGCCTTCGTGGTGAAGAACGGCTCGAAGATCCGCTCGCGCAGGGCCTCGGGGACGCCGGGGCCGCTGTCGCAGATCTCGATCAGCGCGATCGTGTCGTGCTCGAGGCGGGTGCGGACGGTCAGGACGCCGGTGCCGGCCATCGCGTCCAGCGCGTTGTGGATCAGGTTGGTCCACACCTGGTTGAGCTCCCCGGCGTAGGCCGGGATGGGCGGCAGGTCCGGGTCGTAGTCGGTGACGATGCTGATCCCCGGCGGGATCTTGCCGCGGAACATGGTGAGGGTGCTGTCCAGGAGTTCCCGCACGTCCACCGTCTGGTACGGCGCCCGGTCCATCTGGGAGTACTGCTTGGCGGAGGCGATCAGCGAGGAGATCCGCTCGGTCGCGTCGGTCACCTCGTTCAGCATCTGGGTGATCTCGATGGCCTCCGCCAGCCAGTGCATCGCCCCGGACAGGTACCGTTCGCCCAGCGCCTCGCGGATCTTGTCCAGTTTCTCCGGCTTGAAGCCGGCCGCCACCAGGGGCGAGGCGATCTCCCAGGGGTCCTCCACCCCCGCGTCCTCCATGGCGTCGGACAACTCGTCCTCGGCGTCGGAGATCTCCATCGGGGAGCGGGGCGGCATCTCCGCGAGGCCGGCGGCGCACGCCTCCTGCAGGTCGACCAGGGCGCTCAGCCGGTGGGGCTCGATGCCGTCCTCGGCCAGCACGGCCAGCCGCCTGCGCGAGGTCTTCATCCGGACCCGCAGGTCGTCGACGGCCCGCACCGCCGCCGCGGCCGGGTTGTTGAGCTCGTGGGTGAGTCCGGCGGTGATCGTGCCGAGCGCGGTCAGCCGCTGCCGCCGGTCGATGAGCTCCCGCTGTGCCATCCCGCCCAGACGGGCCCCGTCCAGAAGGTGCACCGCCATCGGGAACCACTCGGCCATGATCATGCCGTACTTCCTGGCGGGGAGCATGAACATGCGGGTCGGCTTGGTGGCGCGCAGCGTGTGGGCGTAGGTGGCCGGGGCGCGGTCTCCGAGGTAGGCGAGGACCGCGCCGCCGTAGGCGCCGGGCTGCGAGGTGGGGGTCATCGTGACGGGCCCGGCGGTGGTCTCGGTGACCATCACCACCTCGCCCTCGACGAGCACGGCGAAGCAGTCGGCGGGATCCCCCTGCTTGACGATCGGGTCGCCCGCCTCGTACTCCTCCTCGTCCCCGTACCTCGCGAGCCACCGGAGCTTGTCGTCGTCGAGCTTCTCGAAGAGGAACAGCCCGCGGAGCACCTCGATGTCGATCATTTGACCTCCTTCGTGAGCGCCGCAGGAGACCTCGTCGGGGGCACTCACGTCTTCTCCAGGTAGCGGTGGACGAGGGCCACGGCCATCGCGCCCTCACCGACCGCGGAGGCGACCCGCTTGATCGAGTCGGCACGGACGTCGCCGGCGGCGAACACCCCCGGCACGTTCGTCTCCAGGTGGTACGGCCCGCGCCGGAGCGGCCAGTTGCGCGGCCTGTTCTCGTCGGCGGTCAGGTCGGGACCGGTGAGGACGAAGCCCTTCGCGTCGCGTTCGACGGTGTCGCCGAGCCAGTCGGTGAACGGCTGGGCGCCGATGAAGACGAACAGCCACTCGGCCTCGACGGTGCGCTCGCCCTCGGGACCTTTCAGCGTGATCCGCTCCATGTGGCCCTCGCCCTCGGCGCCGACCACCTCGGTCTCGGTGTGCACCTCGATGTTCGGGATCTGGGAGATCTGCTCGATCAGGTAGTGCGACATGGTCCTCTCCAGCCCGTCGCCCCTCACGATCAGGTGGACCTTGCTGGCGTACCCCGACAGGTAGACCGCGCCCTGGCCCGCCGAGTTGGCGGCGCCGACGATGTAGACCTCGCGGTTCGCGCACTCGGGCGCCTCGGTGAGGGCCGCGCCGTAGTAGCAGCCGGAGCCGATGAAGTCGTCGAGGCCGGGGGCGTTCAGCCGCCGGTAGGAGACGCCGGTGGCGAGGATGACGGTGTGCGCGGCGATCGAGCCGCCGTCGGCGAAGCCGACCACCCGGGCCTGGCCCTTGACCTCAAGGCTGGTGACCGTGCGGGCGGTGAGCAGCTCGGCGCCGAATTTCAGCGCCTGGCGCCTGGCGCGATCGGCGAGTTGCGCGCCGGAGACGCCGTCGGGGAAGCCCAGGTAGTTCTCGATCCTGGAGCTCTGGCCCGCCTGCCCGCCCGAGGCGTGCTGCTCGACCATCACCGTGCGCAGCCCCTCCGAGGCGCCGTAGACCGCGGCCCCCAGGCCGCCGGGACCGCCCCCGATCACGATCAGGTCGTAGAAGTCGGTGGCCGGGGCGGTGGACAACCCCACGGCCTCGGCCAGCTCCGAGGTGCTCGGCGCGGTGAGCTTCGTGCCGTCGCCGGTGACGACCAGCGGCAGCCTGGCCGGGCCGGCGGCCCCCTTCTCCCCGGCCTCCGCGGCCGCCGCGAGCAGCTCGGCGCCCTCAGAGGAGTCGGCGAGCATCCAGCGGTAGGGCACCTGGTTGCGCGACAGAAACTCTCTGACCTCGTACGACGGGGCCGACCAGCGCGCGCCCACCACCCGCAGCTCGTCGGACTCGCGCCGATCCGTCCGCTGCCAGGCGTCGAGCTGGGCGTCCAGCACCGGGTAGAACTTCTCCTCCGGCGGGTCCCACGGCTTGAGCAGGTAGTGGTCGAGATCGACCACGTTGATCGCCTGGATCGCGGCATCGGTGTCGGCGTAGGCGGTCAGCAGTACGCGGCGCGCGTAGGGATACAGGTCCATCGCCTGCTCCAGGAACTCCACGCCGTTCATCTGGGGCATCCGGTAGTCGGCGAGGATCGCCGCCACGTCGTCGCCCCTGAGCCGCAGCTCGCGGACACTGGCCATGCCCTCGACCGCGGTGTCGGCCCGGATGACGCGGTAGGCGTGGCCGTAGCGGCGCCGCAGGTCGCGGGCGATGGAACGGGACACGCCAGGATCGTCGTCGACCGTCATGATGACCGGTTTTTCCATGTCCTGCCTTCCCCCGAGATGGAGATAGCCGATATTAAGGACAATCTCTCCGAAGGATGTCACATCCGTGTTAAAGCCAGCATTGATCAGGCGTGGTCATGAGGGGTGGGAGTCGCGGGGGACGCGAGGGAACCGTGGAGACGGTGACCGGGCATCCCGGCGGCGCGCAGCAGGACGGCCGGGTGGTCGCGGTCGCCGAGGAAGCGTCTGAGTTCGGAGTCGGTCGTCCAGATCTCGCGCATGGCCTCGTGCCCGACCCGGTCGGCGACGATCTGCAGGGCGATGTCCTGCCTGACGTACTCGACCGCCATCGCGACGACGGCCGGGTCCTCGGTGTAGACGCCCCACGCGGTGCCGCCGGCGAAACCGCCGACGAGGGCCTCCCGCCGGTCCCCCGCGACGACGAGCAGCCGGTGGTCCTGGTCCTCCTTCACGCTCCCCTCGCCCTCGTGCAGGGGCGCGGGGAAGGGGAAACGGCGCTCGTACAGGTTCCCGACCGGCTCCCGCGCCGCGCCGAAGTGCATCACCGAGGTCTCGACCCCGCGCTCGACGGCGCGCCTGATCAGCGGGGAGAGCGGTTTCATCTCCTCGGGCCAGATCGACACGAACAGGTCGCTCCGTGCCCCGGCCACCACGTCCTCCGCCCGGTCGAGCAGCGCCACGGGGTCCTTGAGGCTGTGGATCAGATAGGCCTTGGGCGGCGCCACGATCGCGGGCAGCGCGACCTCCAGTGCCCCGATCGAGTCGGCGAACTCCCTGCGCATGCGCTCCAGCAGGGATCGCGGCGGTAGCGGCAGGTAGTCGGTGGCGTCGTCGGAGCCACGCAGCTCGTAGGCCGCGCCCTTGGCCACCAGCTTGCCAAGCGTCTCGTAGACCGTGCTGCGCGGCACCCCCGAACGTTTGGCGACCTCGTAGCCGTTGAGGGGCTGTCCGGCGCCGACCAGGGTGACGTACGCCTTGGCCTCGTAACCCGACATGCCCAAGCGCTGTAATTGCTCCACTACGTCCCGCATCGCAGTTATGGTACGGCGCCGACTACCCGTTTAGCGCTGTCCTAAAGCACCTGTTTTGTAGGATTTTTGTGACGTGAGGTCGTCCGGACCCGTGGAACGGGGGCGACGAAGCGTGGGAGCGCTCCACCGGGAGGCGTTTCACTCTCGTCCGGCCGCCGACGTCATCATGCGTGCTCAGCTGCCTGCGAGGGGCACCGCCCGATCCTGTCCGGGGCCGGACCCGCCGGTCCCGGTGGCCTCCACGGGTGGGAGCGCCGCGGGGCCGGGGCCCGTCCCGCTCGGGTGGCGTGCGCGGTAATTTCGGTCGCGGCCGCCGCACCTCCGCTTCGCTACGCGGGCTTCAGGGCCCGCAGGGCGAACTCCACGAGTGTGTCGGCGTACTCGTGGGTGAGAGGGGCGGTGCGCAGCATCCAGCGGTGGTAGATCGGTCCGTACAGCAACTCCACGGCCACGCTCAGATCCGCGTCCTCGGCGACCTGGCCCGCCCGCTGGGCACTGCGCAGCCGTTCCCTGGTCGCCTCCAGGTGCGGCCCCAGGAGTCGCGCGGTGATCTCGGCGCTGATCGCGGGGTCGTTCAGGGACTCGACGGTGAGTGCCCTGGTCATCGTGTCGAGCTCGGGATCGTGGTACTCGTCGACGATGGCCCGCAGCGTGAGGCGAAGGTCGGCCCCGAGGTCGCCGGTGTCGGGAAGTGCGACGCTCCCTTCCTCGTCGGAGGTCCTGGAGAGGAAGGCGTCGATGAACACGGCGCCCTTGGAAGGCCACCAGCGGTAGATCGTCTGCTTGCCCACTCCCGCGCGGGCGGCGATCGCCTCTATCGTCAGCTTGGCGTATCCGGACTCGGCGACCAGGTCGAAGGCGGCGCTCAGAATGGCCCGGCGCGACTGCTCGCTGCGACGGGCCGGGTTCGGGGTCTTCACGTGCCCGAACGTATCATTTCACGAGTCGAAACGTATCGTCTTGCTCGGCTCGCCGCATTGGCCGCGCTCGCGGGTCGATTCTCCCCGAGAGACCCCGGACACGGCCGAAGGGGGTGGGGGAGCGGACGAGCGGAACGCCGAAGGCCGCGGAGACCCCCGGCAGGGCTTCCGCGGCCTTCGAGTCTGCGGTCGGATCAGACCTGGCCGGCCTTCTCCAGGGCGGAGCAGCAGGTGTTCACGATGAGGCGGGTGACGAGGTAGGGGTCGACGTTGGCGTTCGGACGCCGGTCCTCGATGTAGCCCTTCTTCTCCACCTCGACCTGCCACGGGATGCGGACCGAGGCGCCGCGGTCGGAGACGCCGTAGCTGAACTCGTTCCAGGGGGCGGTCTCGTGGAGGCCGGTGAGGCGCTCCTCGATGCCGGCGCCGTAGTGCTTGACGTGCTCCAGGGCGTTCGCGGCGAGGGCCTCGCAGGCGGTGACGATCGGGTCGTACTCCTCGCGCATCGCCTTGGTGGAGAAGTTGGTGTGCGCGCCGGCGCCGTTCCAGTCGCCCTTCACCGGCTTGGCGTCCAGGGTGGCGCCGACGTTGAAGTCCTCCGCGGTGCGGTAGAGCAGCCAGCGGGCGATCCACATGTGGTCGGAGGCCTCGACGGGACCGGCCGGGCCGATCTGGAACTCCCACTGCCCCGGCATGACCTCGGCGTTGATGCCGGAGATGGCCAGGCCCGCCTCGATGCAGTAGTCGAGGTGCTTCTCGACGATCTCGCGGCCGAAGACCTCGTCGGCGCCGACGCCGCAGTAGTAGCCGCCCTGCGGGGCGGGGAAGCCGCCGATCGGGAAGCCGAGCGGGCGGCCCTCCTTGAAGAAGGTGTATTCCTGCTCGATGCCGAACCACGACTCCTGGTCGGCGTACTTCTCGGCGACCTCGACGAGGGCGGCGCGGGTGTTGCTGGAGTGCGGGCTCATGTCGATGTTGAGCACCTCGCACAGCACCAGCACGTTGGCGCCGCCGCGGATCGGGTCCGGGCAGGTGAAGACCGGCTTGAGCACACGGTCGGAGGAGGAGCCGTCGGCCTGGTTGGTGCTGGACCCGTCGAAGCCCCAGATCGGGAGCTCCGCACCGTCCGCCATCACCTTGGTCTTGGAACGAAGCTTGGCGGTCGGCTCGGTGCCGTCGATCCAGATGTATTCAGCCTTGAAGGTCATCGGCGGAGTCCTTGAGGATGGAGGGATCTTCTGCTCTCAAAGATTCGCAAGGCGCGATTTCGCATCTGTTGCCCATATGTGAACAGAGTGTTACTCGGGCCTATACGAGCAGGCAGAGGCTGTATTGAAATCCTCACAGGTGTTTTCCAGGGCTGTGAGCTGCCTTTTCGTGGGACGATTGGAACGATTGAGACATCCGTCACAGGTGACGCCGACTATTGCGCCAAGTCATTTTCGTCACCTTTGTCGCATGTGCTATCAGCCGCCGAGGAGGCGGGCCGAGACCGACTCGTGGGCGAGCCGCCGCATGATGTCGAGGACCCTGCCGTATACGACGGTGCCGAGGACGAGGGCCTCGACCGCCTCCTCGCGGGGGCCGTCGAACGGGACGGTGTCGATCTCGTGCTCGGTCACGAGCCGCAGGGCGGCGTCGGCGTAGGGGCGCAGGGCCTCACCGTCGGCGGGCATGCCGAGCCGGCCGAGGGTGAGGACGGCCTGGGCCAGCTCGTCGCGGGTCGGGGCTTCGGGCTTGATCTGCCAGCCAAGATTGGTGATCATGGCATCGGCCTCGGCGCGGGCACGCGTCCACTCCTCGTCGGGCGTGTCCGGCTCGGCCTCGGGCGCGAGGGCGTACTGCGTGACGCCGAGGACGTGGTGCAGGTCCAGGCTCTCGTCGTCGACGGCGGCCACCACCTTGCCGATGGAGGCGATGGGCAGCCGCCCGACCTCCAGCAGCGCCCGGATCAGCCGCAGCCTGCGCACGTGGCCCTCGCCGTACCGCGCGCTGGTGGCCGAGGTCTGCTCGCCCGCGGGAAGCAGGCCCTCGCGCAGGTAGTACTTGATCGTCGGGATGGAGACGCCCGATGCGGCGCTGAGCTCGGATATCCGCATCATTGGATAGTACAGATGGCCAGTGTGGGGGGCGCCGCTAGCGCAGCGAGGGGCGGACGTCGATGACGGTCATCCCCGCGGCGAGGGCGGAGGCCACTCCCTCGTCGGTGTCCTCGTAGGCGACACAGGTGTACGGGGCGACGTCGAGGAGGCGCGCGGCGAGGAGATAGACGTCGGGGGCGGGCTTGCCGTAGCGGACGTCGTCCCTGGTGACCACGGTGTCGAAGAGGGGGCGCAGGCCGGTGACCCGCAGGGTCTCCTCCACGGCCTGGCGGGTACCTCCCGAGGCCACGGCCATCGGCACCCGTCCCCGGTGAGCCTCGGCGACCGCGCTGACCGGCCGGTGCGGGGTGACCGTGTGGATCAGCCACTGGTAGGCGTCGAGCGCCGCCGCCCGCACCGCCTGGTAGTCGAGCTCGGCTCCGGTCTCGGTCTCCAGCTCCGCCAGCAGACGGTCGGACGACAGGCCCGTGCGCGCCCGGTACCACGCGGAGTCGAGATCGACCTGCCACCCGGCCAGCGCGGTCCGCCACGCGCTCTCGTTGGCGGAGGTGGTGTCGACGAGGGTCCCGTCGCAGTCGAAGATCAGGGCCGCGTAGGGGGTGGGGGGCTGGAGTCGCTGGTGGAGCATGGTCGCCTAACACGTGACGGTGGATCTACGCCCACTTTAGCCCGCCCAGGAAAGGGCGGGCGCCTGCCCGGGGGGTGGTCGCGTCACCGCGACGGGTGAGATCGCGAGGGGCGGTCAGGGCGGCGAACGTGCGTTTTTTCGGCTTCCGCAGGCGGGGCGGGCAGGGCTCCCGAGCTCGTCCGGCGGGCTCCGGCCCGGCGGGTGCGCGCGGTCGCCCGCGTACCCCGGAGGTGCCGATCCGTCGGAACGCGGCCGGTGCGGGAGGACTCAGCTGATCTCGTCGCCCCAGCCGTCGTGCCGTGCCCTGGCCAGCTCGTTCTCCATCTCCTCAAGCTCCCGCATGAACCCCTGGAACCCCCGCGGGCCCAGACGGCGCCAGACGAGCAGCTGCAGGGAGCGTGTCTCCTCGTCGACGAGCGGCTCCTGGTGAGGCGGCGACGTCAGCAGCTCCTGGGCCTGGCGCTCCGCGGCCTGGAGTTCTTCGGCGGTGAAGCGGATGCCGTGCTCGTGTTCCAGCAGCCGGATGTGCGGGTCGTTGCGCAGTCTCTGGTCCCGGGCGCGCCGGGCGCGCCGAGCGGCGAGCTCGTCGTGGACGTGCGCGCCGGAAACCTGGTGCGGCGTGTCGGCCGGACGTGGAGTCATCGTGGGGTTCGCCTCCGTCAGCGCGGTTCCTTTTTCTGGAACCTCTGCTAGAAACGACGCCCGAAAGGCGCCGGAGGTTGTCGATTTCTCCCCCGAAGCCCCGGACGGGCGGGCGCGGTGCCCAGAACGGTGCCCTCGACGGCCTTGACGTGAGCTTGACTTGAGAATAATTTTCACCCAGAAGAACTCTGATGAAAGGAATGCTTGTGGCCGCAGGCGCGCTCGGACGCATACAGACCGAGACACCCGCGCTGCCCGAGGCGCTGCGCCGGGTGGGGGAGGCGATCCTGGCCGACCCCGCCGAGGCCGCGCGATCGACGATCATCACGCTCGCCGAGCGGAGCGGCAGCTCGCCCGCCACGGTGACCCGCTTCTGCAGGGTGTTCGGCTTCGCCGGGTACGCCGGGCTGCGCGTCGCCCTCGCCACGGAGAACGGGCGTGCCGCGCAGGCCAACTGGGACGCGGGGGTGGGCCACGAGATCGGTCCCACCGATCCGCTCGACGCGGCGATCGGCGTGATGGCCGCCGCCGACTCCCGGCTCATCCAGGAGACCGCCGCCCAGCTCGACGTGGGCACCGTCGCCACGGTCGCCGACGCCATCGTCGCGGCCCGCCGCGTCCTCATCTTCGGGGTCTCCACCAGCGGGGCGGTCGCCGTGATGATGGGCGGGCGGCTGCGCCGCATCCGGATCCCCTGCTGGAGCCACGCCGACGCGCACGAGGCGCTCGCCGACGCCGCGCTGCTCGCCGAGGGCGACGTCGCGATCGGCATCTCCCACCAGGGCCGCACCCGCGAGGTGCTGGAGTCCCTCGGCGAGGCGGGGGACCGGGGCGCGCTCACCGTCGCGGTCACCTCCTTCGCCCGCTCCCCGCTCGCCGAGCTGGCGGATCAGGTGCTGACCACCGCGAGCCGCGAGACCACCTTCAGGCTGGGCGGCCTCGCCGCCGTCCACTCCCAGCTCTTCGTCCTCGACACCGTCTATGTCGCGGTCGCGCAGCGCACCTACGAGCAGACCAACGAGGCCTTCGAGTTGACGATCAGGGCTCTGGAGAGCCATCGCGTGGAGAGGAGCTGACCGTGCGGATCGGTGCTGCCGAGTACGTTCACGAGGTCAAGGCACTGGTGGACGAGGTTTCCGGCACCCAGCAGGAGGCGGTGGGGGCCGCGGCGGCGCTGATCGTCGAGTCCCTGCGCGGTGGCGGTGTGATCCAGGCGTTCGGCTCCGGGCACTCCGAGGCGATCGCGATGGAGATCGCCGGACGCGCGGGCGGCCTGGTGCCCAGCAACCGCCTCGCCCTGCGCGACGTCGTCCTGTACGGGGACGCCCCGGTCGCCACCCTGCTGGGAGCACCCGGCGAGCTGGAGCGCGACCCCTCGGTCGCCCGGCGGATCTACGACCTGGCTCCTGTCCGTCCCGAGGACGTGTTCGTGCTGATCTCCAGTTCAGGGGTGAACGGATCGGTGGTCGAGCTCGCCTCGATCGTCAAGGAGCACGGGCACCCCCTGATCGCCCTGACATCGGTGCGGCACAGCACCGCGATGACCTCCCGCCACCCCTCGGGCCGCAAGCTCCTCGACCTCGCCGACGTGGTGCTCGACAACCGCGCCCCGTACGGCGACGCGGTCCTGCCGCTCCCGGACGGCGGCACGTTCGGTGCGGTCTCCACCATCACCTCGGCGCTGCTCGCCCAGATGGTCGTGGCCGAGGTGGTGCGCGACCTGAGTGAGGCGGGCCTCACCCCGCCGATCTACCGCTCCGCCAACGTGACCGGCGGTGACGAGCACAACCGCGCCCTTGAGAACCGCTACGCCGGAAGGATCCGGCGAGGTGCCTGAGCACCGCCCCTCACTCCCAGGCCACTTCCAGGAGGAAGCATGACCCAGCTATCCAGGCGCGAGCTCCTGCGCGCCGCCGCCCTGGCCGGTCTCACCGTGCCGGCCCTGTCCGCGTGCGCCACCCCCGCGGGCAACGGCGGCGCCGCCTCCTCGGCACCCGTCGTCGGGGCCACCAGCGCGGCCAACCCGCTCGGCCTCGTCGAGGACAGGCCCCTGGAGGTCTGGATCTTCGACGGTGGTTTCGGCGACGCCTACGCCACGGACGTCCACGAGCCGCTGCTCAAGACGAAACACCCCAACCTGGAGATCAGTCACAACGCCACCAAGGAGATCGCGAAGACCCTCCAGCCGCGCTTCGCCGGCGGCGACCCGCCGGAGTTCGTCAACAACTCCGGCGCCAACGCGATGGACTTCGGCGCCCTCGTCCAGGACGGCCAGCTCACCGACCTCACACCGCTGTACGACGCGCCGAGCTGGGACGACCCCGCCGTCAAGGTACGCGACACGATCGATCAGAACGCCATCGAGCTGGGCAGCTACGACGGCACGCCGTACGTCCTCAACTACGCCAACACCGTCTGGGGCATCTGGTACTCACGAAAGCTCTTCGAGGCCGAGGGCTGGCAGGTCCCCAAGACCTGGGCCGACTTCCTGGCCCTGTGCGAGACCATCAAGAAGTCGGGCAAGATGGCGCCCTTCACCTACGCGGGCAAGCACCCGTTCTACATCTACGAGGCCATCCTCACGCTCGCCGCGAAGATCGGCGGCAAGGACGTGCTGAAGAACATCGACAACCTCCAGGACGGCGCCTGGAAGGCCGAACCGGTCAGGCAGGCCGCGGGGGCCTTCGTCGAGCTCGGGGCGAAGTATCTGCTCCAGGGCACCGCGGGGCTCGACCACGTGCAGACCCAGACGGCGCACAACAAGGGCCAGGTCGCGATGCTGCCCTGCGGCTCCTGGCTGGAGAACGAGCAGAAGGACTCCACTCCAGAAGGCTTCGACTACGCGATGTTCGCGCTCCCCGACTTCGGCACCTCCGACGCCCTGCCGTACGGCACCCTGCACGCCCAGCCGGGCGAGGAGTACGTCGTCCCCGCCAAGTCGGCCAACCCCCGCGCGGGCCTTGAGTACATGCGCGCCATGCTCTCCAAGGAGGGCGCGGGCAGGTTCATGGAGATGGTCTCCACGCTCACGGTCGTCAAGGGCGCCGACGCGGGCCGCACCCTCCAGCCGGGACTGAAGAGCGCCTCGGCCGCGCTGGAGGCGGCGGGCGACAACGCCGTCTGGTTCCTGTTCCGCAAGTGGTACGTCGAGCTGCACGACGAGGTGGCCGCCGCGACCGGGCAGCTCATGGCGGGCAAACTCACCGTCGACCAGTGGGCGGACCGGGCGCAGAAGAAGGCGGACGCCATCAAGAAGGACGCCTCGGTGAAGAAGTTCAGCCGATGACGGCGGCAGGCGACGGGGCGCCCGGGGGCCGGCCCGTCGCTCACCGGGCACCGGTCCTGGGCCGTTGCCTCGGTGGTGTGACGACGCCGGGGAAACGGTAGGCCGGCGATGGACCACGGCAGGACACGGTTCGTCGCGGGGTTCCTCGCGATCCCGTTGACGCTCTACCTGATCTACGTGATCGCGCCCTACGCGCAGGCCTTCTACATCGCGTTCACCGACTGGCGCGGGGTGAACGCGACCCCGCGCCTGGTGGGGCTGGAGAACTTCCGGCGGCTGCTGGCCGACACCGTGTTCTGGCAGGCGGTGAGCCACAACCTGGTCCTGCTCCTCCTGCTGCCGATCCTCACACTCGGGATCGCGCTCTTCTTCGCCTTCCTGCTCAACGCGGGCGGGCGGGGCGGCACCGGGGGCATCTGGGGGTCGAAGTTCTACCGCGTGGTGTTCTTCTTCCCCCAGGTGCTGGCCGTCGCCGTGGTCGCCGTACTGTTCCAGCAGGTCTTCAGGCCCGACCGCAGCGGCATGCTCAACGCGCCGCTCATCGCCCTGGGCTTCGAGCCGATCGGTTTCCTGTCCAGCACCGACGTCGCCTTCTGGTCGATCCTCGCCGTGCTGGTCTGGCAGGCGGTCGGCTTCTACGTCGTGCTCTTCTCCGCGGGCATCGCCTCCATCCCGCGCGACCTCTTCGAGGCGGCGGCGATCGACGGCGCCGGAGGGCCCTCGCTGTTCCTGCGGGTCACGCTGCCGCTGCTGTGGGACACCATCCAGGTCGGCTGGGTCTATCTGGGCATCGCCGCGCTGGACGTCTTCGCCATCGTGTGGGTGATGACGGCCGAGCACGGCGGCCCCGACCACTCCACGACCGTGATGGCGGCGGAGATCTACCGCACCGCCTTCCAGTACTTCAAGTTCGGCTACGCCTCCGCGATGGGCGTGGTCCTGTTCTTCTTCACCATCGGGTTCGCGGCGCTGGCCCTGCGCCTGTCGCGGCGTGAGCGGATCGAGTTCTAGTGGCCGACGTCGTGACTTCCCCGAGCAGGGCGTTCGCCCGCGAGGAGCGCAGGCGGCGCCTGGGGCCCCTGTCGGCCCTGACGCACGTCGCGCTGCTCGTCTGGACGGTTCTGGTCGTCGTGCCGATCGTGTGGACGTTCCTCGCGTCGGTGAAGAGCGAGGACGAGATCTTCGGCGACGCCTGGTCGCTGCCCGCCCACCTCCGCCTCGACAACTGGGCCCGCGCCTGGGAGCAGGCGCACATCGGCCAGTACATGATCAACAGCATCGTCGTGGTGGCCTTCGGCACCCTGGGCACGATGCTGTTCGGCTCGATGGCCGCGTACGTGCTCGCCCGCTACCGCTTCCGGGGCAACCGGTCGATCTATCTGCTCTTCGTCTCCGGCCTCGCCTTCCCGGTCTACCTGGCGCTGACCCCGCTGTTCTTCGTCGTGCAGAACATGGGGGCGGTCCCGGTGATCGGCCCGTTCATCGGCCTGAACACGCACGGCGGGCTGGTGCTGGTCTACATCGCCTACTCGCTGCCCTTCACCGTCTTCTTCCTCGCGGCCTTCTTCAGGACGCTGCCCGGAGCGGTGGCCGAGGCGGCCTTCGTGGACGGGGCCTCGCACGCCCGGGTGTTCTTCCAGATCATGCTGCCGATGGCCAAGCCGGGCATCGTGAGCGTGACCATCTTCAACGTGCTCGGCCAGTGGAACCAGTATCAACTGCCCCTCGTCCTGCTCAACTCCGACCGGGACAAGTGGGTGCTCACCCAGGGCATCGCCGACATCTCCACCGCCGCGGGCTACGACGCCGACTGGTCGGCCCTGTTCGCCGCCCTCAGCATGGCCATCCTGCCGATGCTGATCGTCTACACGATCTTCCAGAGCCAGATCCAGAAGGGCCTCACCGCCGGCGCCCTCAAGTAGGACACCCGGTCGCCTCCCGCAGGAACCATCTCCGTGACACTTCGGCATCGTTGACGCTCTCGTATAACGAGAGTTATCGTCAACTATATGAGAGCATCAGCTCCCGAACTCATGCCCATCTTCCGATCACCTCTTCAGGCCCGCCTTCTGACACGCCTGTTCCTGGCCGCCGACGAAGAATTCACGATCACCGATCTGGCCGACCTCCTCGGTTCTCCGCTTCCCACGGTCCAGCGGGAGGTGCATCGCCTCGTGCGCGCCGGTCTCCTCAGGGAGCGCAGAATCGGCAGGGCGCGGCTTGTCAGAGCCAACGCCGAGGCCGCCGCCTCACGGCCGCTGGCGCAACTGCTGGCCGTCACCTTCGGTCCTCCCGCGATCATCGCTGAGGAGTTCGCGTCGGTGTCGGGGATCGAGCGGCTCGTCATCTTCGGCTCCTGGGCCGCGCGTTATCACGGACACTCCGGCCCTCAGCCCAATGACGTCGACCTCCTGGTCATCGGCTCCCCCTCCCGGGGGGACGTCTACGACGCGGCGGAGCGAGCCGAGCGCCGTCTGGGCATTTCCGTGAATCCGGTGTTACGGAGCGTATCCGCGTGGGAGTCTGGCGACGAAGGCCTGCTCCGCGAGATCGCGAACGGGCCGACGGTAACCGTGGAGGTCTAGGGGGAACTCGGCAGTGCAGTGGACCATCGGGGAAGCCGCGATCCGCAAGCTTCTCGACGATCGTGAGCTCCAACGGGTTCCCCTGGCCGATCACATGGCCGAGTCGATGCTCGAATCGGCGCGAAGCCATCTCGAATCGGTGGAGTTGATCCGTGACACCGATCCCGACGGTGCCTACACCCTCTGCTACGACGCCGCGAGGAAGGCATCAGCGGCGCTTCTGCCGGTGGCCACATCGCCCTCAGGGAGGCTGTCACGGCCCAGTTCGGGCAGACCAGGGAAGGTGCTTCGCTCCGTCGACTCGATCATATGCGGCGAAGAAGGAATGTCCTCGAATACTCCGGCCAGCCCAGCGAGGCGGTCACCGGCGCCGAACTCGACGAGGCGACCGCGTGGACCGCTGAGATCATTGACTTCTGCGAACGTCTCGTGTCGAAGCTCGATCTCTTTCCGCAGGGGTCGGTCCACCGAAAGTGATCATCGACATCGTCGTTCTGCCGTGAAACAGGCATATTCGGGCTTGGGCAACATGGGGCGCGGTCTTCCCAGGAGAGCCATGACGGCGCGTATCGGGTCTATCGGTTGGGGAGATTTTTCAGGGCCTCTCGGCGGCTCAGGCCGCTGATACGGGTGTGGTCGACGTAGCGGACGACCTCGTCGGGGTTGGTCTTGGCGTACTCGCGCAGGGCCCAGCCGATCGCCTTGCGGGCGAAGAAGTCGTTGTCGGACAGGCTCGGCTCGATGCAGGCGTACAGCAGGCCGGTGTCGGTGGCGGACTTGAAGCGGTTCTGGCTGAGGATGGCCGTACGGCGCTTCCACAGGTCGGTGCCGCGGGCCCAGCGGAGCATGAGCGGGCGCATGGTGTCGGGGAAGGCCGCGAGCAGGCCGCCGACGCGGTGGATGGCGAGCTCGTCGACGTAGTCCCACCAGGCTCCGGTGACGATCATCTCCTCGTACATCGGCAGCGCGTCGAGCGTCTGGAAGGAGCGGTAGAGGCGGAAACCGGTCAGCTCGATCGCCGCGTAGCGCTCCTCGCGGTATTCGGCCCCGCGCCACAGGGTCAGCGTCGCCTCTCGCCACGCGGACGCCTCGTCGACGGGATAGTCGGCGAAGACCCGCTTCAGCGCGGCGCGGCGGGGCGCGGCCTGCACGCCGAGAAACGGCATCGACGACCTCATGTAGGTCTGCATCACCGGAGCCTTGGCGGGATCGGCCACGTCGGTGAGCGCCATTCGTACGGCCTTCTGCAGAATCTCCACGCTGCCCACCACTTCCCGTTCGCTTCGCGGACGCTTGATTCTCACAGGCCGCGCCGCCCGCCGCGCCGGTTCCGTGGGCGTTATTCGTTCTGGCTACTTCGCTCGCCGGTCGCCAGGCCGTCGAACAGGATGGTGATGTAGTGCTCGGCGAGGCCCGCCGTGTTGAGACGGCCCCCCGGGCGGAACCAGCGCACCGTCACCCAGATGGTGTCGCGGATCATGCGGTAGGTGAGCTTGGGGTCGACGTCCGCGCGGAGCAGGCCGGCGGCCTGGCCGAGCTTGATCTGCCCGACCCACATGCGCTCGACCTCCTCCTCGGCCCTGACCAGGTAGTCGAAGCGGTCGCCGGGGAGCGACCTCAGGTAACTCCAGTCGTTCTGCATGACGGTGATCGCGGCGCGGTGGGGCTCCAGCGTGCCGAACCCGATGCGCACCATCTCTGAGAGGATCGTGCGGGGGTCGCCGTCGCGGTCCAGGGCGGCGCGGTAGCGGCCGACGAGGTCGTCGAGGAAGGTGGTGAGCACCTCGTCGACGATCGTCTCCTTGGAGTCGAAGTGGTGATAGAGGCTTCCGGACAGGATGCCCGCCTCTTCCGCGATCTCCCGGACGGTCGTCGCCTGGAAGCCCTTGCGTGCGAAGAGCTCGGCGGCGAGTTTGACGAGATGGTCACGGCGCTCCGAGGCGGGGCCCGATGTGGCCGCGCGTCTGGTCCCGCTCTGGCGCCTGACCGGGGTCGTGGTCGCGCCGCCGGAGTTCTTTCGCGTGTTCACGCCCCCATTATGAGCCCTTGCGCAATCGCTTGTTCACCGGAACGCGCCAGCTCATCCCGGTTATCTCCCGCGACCGAACGCTCACCGCATTTGTCGCCGGACGGGTCCCGCCGGGCGCGGGACCTCTCGTTCTCCGCCCGCCTATCAGCGGACCTTCGGCTCGTCCATCGTCGCGATCCGCAAAATCCTGAGCGGAAGCCCTATGGTCAGCCCACTAGCAATTAGGAAACTTTCCTATTAGATTTGCGCAGAGCCACCGTGGGAGCGCTTTCCCCGGAGGTCCGGTGACAACGCGGTGCCTGCGCGTTCCCGGCAGGGACGCCGACCGGTCGTCAGGCGAGGAGGGGTGAATGAAGCGCGGCCCAGAGCTGCTCCGTCTGGCGGAGACGGTCGTCTTTCCCGGGTTCGAGGGCAAATCGCCGCCGGACTGGATCCGACGCCGGATCGGCGAGGGACTGGCCGGAGTGGTGCTCTTCTCCAGGAACATCGCCACCCCCTCCCAGGTCGCCGAGCTCACCGCCGTACTCCGAGGGGAGAACCCCCAGGTCCTCGTCGGCATCGACGAGGAGTCCGGCGAGGTCACCCGCCTGGAGGCCGCGGGCGGGAGCACCCGGCCCGGCAACTTCGCCCTCGGCGTGGTCGACGACACCGACCTCACCGAGGAACTCGCCGCCGACCTCGGCCGCGACCTCGCCCTCGCCGGCGTCAACCTCAACTTCGCCCCCTCGGCGGACGTGAACTCCAACCCCGACAACCCGGTCATCGGCCTGCGCTCCTTCGGCGCGGACCCCGACCTCGTCGCCAGACACACCGTGGCCTGGATCCGCGGCATGCAGTCGGCGGGAGTGGCGGCCTGCGCCAAGCACTTCCCCGGCCACGGAGACACCTCCGTCGACTCCCACCACGGCGTGCCGCTCGTCGCCGCCACCCCCGAGGAACTGCGCGAGGTGGCGCTGCGGCCCTTCCGCGCCGCCGTCGAGCAGGGAGTACGCACGGTCATGACCGGGCACCTGCTCGTCTCCGCCCTGGACCCCGCGATGCCCGCCACCCTCAGCCGCCCGGTCCTGCACGACCTGCTCAGGGTCCAGCTGGGCTTCGAGGGCGTCGTCGTCACCGACGGCATCGAGATGGCCGCCGTCTCCGGCCCCTACGGCATCGGCGGTGCCTCGGTCCTCGCCGTCGCCGCGGGTGCCGACGCGATCTGCGTGGGCGGCGAGCACGCCGACGAGGAGACCGCGATCGGGATCCGCGACGCGATCGTGGACGCCGTGATCGAGGGCAGGCTCTCCGAGGAACGGCTCGCCGACGCCTCCCGGCGCGTCTGCGAACTCGCCCTCTGGAGCACGGCCACCCGTCGGAGCGCGTCGGCGGGCTCCGGCACCCCGTCGATCGGCCTGACCGCCGCCCGACGAGCCCTGCGGATCACCCGCCGCTCCGCGACCGCGCCCATCCCGCTGTCCGCACCGCCGCACGTTGTCGAACTCGCCCCCGAGATGAACCTCGCCATCGAGAAGGACACTCCGTGGGGCGTCGGGGAGCCGCTCGGCAAGCTCCTCCCCGGCACCACGGTCACCCGGCTCACCGCCTCCGGCGCCACCGGAGGCGCCATCGAGTCCGCACTCGCCGCGGCGGCCGAGCGCCCTCTCGTCGTGGTCGTCCGCGACGCCCACCGCCACCCCTGGCAGGCCGACGCGCTCCTGCACCTGCTGGCCGCCCGCGCCGACGCGGTCGTGGTCGAGATGGGACTGCCGGGCCGCTCCGACCTCGGCGCCGTCCACATCGCCACCCACGGCGCCTCCCGCGTCTGCGGCCAGGCCGCCGCCGAACTCCTCGCCGGGGATCAGGGCACGGCCTGAGCGGGAGCGCTCCCACCGACCACGACGGCCCCGGAGCGCCGTGGCCTCGCGGACCGCGGGACCTCTTGGACCACAGGGCCTTCCGGAGTCTCCGGAAGGCCCTGTGGTCTCCCGGAGCAGGGGTTGAGAATTCTGTCGGTGGGGGCTGCTTGAATCGCGGCATGAATGCGGCACGGTTGCTGACAGAGCAGCGGGAGATCCACGGGGTCGATCTGGCGGGGCTCTCGCTCAGCGATCATCTGACCGGTGAAGGACCCTACGTGTTCAGGGAGTGCGATCTCACCGGCGCGGACCTCGCCGGGGCGTCGCTGGTGGAGGCCTCGTTCGAGAAGTGCGTGCTGGAGCGGGCCGACTTCCGCCGCGCGGACCTGGACGGGGCACGCTTCTCCGGCGGCGGGGGAGCAGGGCTCAGGTTCACGAACGCCGAGCTGGTCGACGCGACCTTCACCGACGTCGACCTGTCCGGCGCGCGCTTCGAGTTGGCCCTGCTCACCGACGTCACCTTCACCGGTTGCCGCATGATCGGCGCGGTGCTGTCCTCCTGCCGGGGCACCGGCTACCGGTTCGACGGCTCCAACCTGGCACTGGCCGACCTCACCGGCTGCTCGATGCGAGGTCTCCACCTGCGGGGCGTCCGCTTCGACGACGCCAACCTGTCGGGCTGCGACTTCACCAAGAGCGTGTTCGAGGACTGCCGCATGATCGGCGCCCGCACCGTCGAGACGGTCTTCACCAAGGCGGACCTGCGCGGCGCCGACCTCGGCGAGGTCGACGACACCCGGCTCCGCTCGCTACGCGGAGCGATCGTCAGTCCCACCCAGGCCGCCCTGATCCTCGCCTCCCGGGGCCTGACCGTGGGCTGACGGAGGCTCACCGCAGACCAGACACACCGGCCCCAACCGGCCGGCCCACCTCGATCGCACTCACCTGGAGCCGTGACACCCGACCCTTGTCGAGCGGGAATCGGTGAACCTTGACCAGACGCTGCTGCCCCCGAAACCCGACAGGGGGTCGACCGTGCGCACCTAACGAACGCCTGGACTTCCGGCTTCGTCAGAGCTATCTGCGCTATCTGCTCGCATTGAAGCTCTCGGCTCCCAATACATTCAGAAGGGCGAGAATCTCGGCGTCACGGGATCCCGGTGGCGCGCTGTAGAGCACGAGGTTCTGGTCACGGTCGGCGAGCGTGAGCGAGTCGCAGTCGACGGTGACCTCTCCGACGACCGGGTGACGGAAGGTCTTCGTGAGCGTCGGCGCGGCCTGCACGTCGTGCCGCTCCCAGAGCCGGGCGAACTCGGGGCTGCCGTCGCGGAGCTCGTCGACGAGTTCTATCACCGCGGGGTCGGACGGGTACCGGGCGAGGGCGGATCGAAGTCCCATGACGACGTGGTGCCGGAACTCTGTGGCGTCGGAGACCCCGTACAGCGCCGCGTCGGCGTGCGCCGATCCGAAAAACGCCTTGCGCGCGAGGTTACGGTCCTTGGGGTCGAGTGTGGAGAAGTCCTCCATGAGCGCGGCCATGAGGTCGTTCCACGCGAGCACCTCGAACGCGGCGGATGTCACGAAAGCGGCCGTCTGCGGCAGCCGTTCGAGGAGCGCGAGGATGCTCGGGCGGACGTCGCGCCGGTGCAGTCCGCTACGGCTTGGCGCGGTGCCCGCCAGAACATGAAGGTGATCGGACTCGGCGTCGGTCAGCCGCAGCGCGCCGGCGATCCCGGAGAGGACCTCGCCGGACGGGCGTGGCGCCCTGCCCTGCTCAAGCCGGACGTAGTACTCCGTGGAGATGTGCGCGAGGACCGCCACCTCCTCACGGCGAAGACCCGGTGTCCGGCGTCGCGAGCCCGAGGGCAGGCCGACATCACGCGGCTGGAGCCGCTCGCGGCGGCTCCGGAGGAAGGCTCCGAGCTCCTGCTTGTCCATACTCCCAGTCTGCACGCCGCGCGGCGGCCGATCCTGGTACTGCCTGTGCCTGTATCCGGCCTGGTGGCCGACCTGACACTGCCGTCATGACGAACACCATCGACATCGCACCCATCGGCCTGCTCACCGGCAAGGTCGTGTTCATCACCGGTGCCAGCCGCGGCATCGGGGCGGCGGCGGCCCGGCTCTTCGCCTCCGAGGGGGCCGCCGTCGTGCTCGCCGCCCGCAGCACCGATGCCCTCCAGCGGATCGTCACCGAGATCCGTGCCGACGGCGGCGTGGCGGACGCCGTGACAGTGGACCTCGCCGACCGGGAGAGCTCCGCGCGGCGATCGACCACGTCGAGAAGCTGCACGGTCGGCTCGACGGCGCCTTCAACAACGGCGCGGCGATCCAGCAGCCCGGGCCGCTCGACACGACGAGCGACGAGGACATCGAGCAGCAGTTCGCGGTGAACTTCCGCGCGCACTGGACCGCGATGACAGCCGAGGCCACGCTCATGCGCCGGGGCGGTGGCGGGGCGATCGTCAACACCTCGAGCATCGGCAGCCGCCGCGCGAACCCGGAGCTCCCCGCGTACGGCGCGATGAAGCGCGCGCTCAACAGCATCACCGAGACCGCCGCCGTGACCTGGGGACGGCAGGGGGTCCGCGTGAACGGCATCACCCCCGGCGGCACCGCGACGCAGATGATCGACGAGTGGGAGGCGGTGTCCCCGGGGGTCGTCGAGCGCATCAACGCGAGCATCCCGCTCGGCCGGATGGCCGAGCCTCGCGAGGTCGCCGAGGTGGCGGCGTGGCTGCTCAGTGACCGGGCCTCGATGGTGACCGGCGCGATCGTGCCGGTGGACGGCGGCGCCGGCGCCTGAGTTCGAACCAATCCGTGATTCGAGCGGTTACCGAGACCGGCTCTCCAGGGCCAGGCCGGTTCGAAGGGGAGGTATCGCCTGCGTCGTCCCGCCAGGTGACGCAGGCCAAGCCCGGCTCATAGTCGGCACACCCCGCAAGACGTGCCCCTCGTGCACTTCACAAGGCCGGACCTGACGGCGCATCTCCGGCGTCCGGCCTACCGGGGAAACCCCAGGCCGCCTTCACCGTGAGGAAAGGGAGGCGTGTCCTGATCAGAAGGGCTGTGCCCGAGCCGGAACCAGACGGCCCCGCCTGCTTCGTCGTCGCGATCGGTGCCCCAGGCGCAGGCCAGACGGTCCACCCAGCTCAGGCCGCGCCCGCTGAGACTGTCGTCGTCGGTTGTCCGGATCGCGGGCACGCTGGTCGCCGAGCCGTCGTCGATCACCTCGATGTGGATCAGGTCGTCGCCCACCCCCACCCTGACCGTCACCAGCCCGCCGGGCCTGGCCGAGTCGCTGTGCAGGACGGCGTTGGTGACGACCTCGCTGATCAGCAGTTCGAGCGTTTCCAGTCTTTCAGCGGACGCGTGGCCCTCTAGAAGCTCCAAAGCCCACCTACGAGCCGCCCCCGCTGATTGCGCGATGCCGGGAAACTCCCGCTGACCCACGATCCGCAGCCCGTCCCAGCGCCCGGCCGCCGTATCCACCGCACCGGAGACGTCCTTCTCCGGCGCGCTCACGCGGTCACCGCCGACGCGACCATGTCGGCCGCGTTGTCGGCCTCGGCCCAGATCCAGTCGCGTCGCCAGACCCTCGACCACCAGGGACGCCAGACGAAGACCCAGCCGCAGGTGCGGCGAACGACCTGGATCCGAACCCGCACCCCACCAGGAGACATGATCTCCAGCACCGGCGCCCCGCCGACGGGGACGACCAGCGAGGTGGACACCCCAAGCCCTCGCAGACCCCAGCCGAGCCGCACGAGATGGATGTACTGCACTTGCTGCGAATCACGCTCTCGCGCCGGTATCTCCATCACCCCACCACTTCTGTAGTCGTTCGATTACACTCCGATAAGCTACCTCGGGTCGTATGTTCTTGGTAGTTACCTAAGGAAGTTTCCAAAGATAGTTTTCGGACGTAAGACCTCCAGGAAGGTGCGGTCATGGCTGCCGACACGAGTCCCACCGTCCGCAGGCGTCGCCTGGCGTCGGAGTTGCGCCGGTTGCGCGTCGAGCGCGGTCTGTCCATGCAGGAGGTGGCCGAGCGCATGGATCTGACGGCGGCCTCGGTCAGTCGGATCGAGACGGGCCGCCGGGGCATCCGGCCACGAGATTTGCGTGCGTTCCTCGACATGTACGAGGTCCCCGAGGTCGACAGGGAGCCATTGATGGCCCTGTCCAGGGAAGCGCGGCAACGGGGATGGTGGCAGAACTACGGGGACGTACTGCCTGGCGAGTACGCGACGCTCATCGGCCTCGAAGCCGAGGCGGCATCCGTCAGGACCTATCAGCAGACGCTGGTCCCCGGTCTACTGCAGACCGAGGAGTACGCGTGGGCGGTTGTCGCGGCTACTCGCCCCGGAGACGCGGAAGAGGAGATCGAACGCAGGGTCTCCGTGCGTATGGAGCGTCAGAAGCGACTCGCGGACGACCACCCGCTGGAACTATCCGTGGTTCTCGGAGAAGGGGTGGTGCGTCAGCACATGGGAACAACCGAGATCACTGCCACTCAGCTCAAATACCTTGCCGAAGTCGGCCGGCGACCCAACATCATGATCCAGGTCCTCCCTTACCGGGCCGGGGCGCATCAGGCGATGACCGGATCATTTAACATTGTGGGCTTTCCTGCTCCGAGTGACCTGGACGTCATCTATCTGGAGAACATGTCCAGCGGGCTGTACCTGGAGGACAGCGCTGACGTCCGACGCTACGTCGCAGTGTTCGACTACCTCAGAGCGGCGGCACTCAGTCCGGCGGATACGGCGGTTATGCTGATGAACGCGTCAAACAACCTGGTGTGAGTGTCCAGCGGAAGGGCCGTGCGATGTCCAACCCGGTAGACCCGACCAAAGCCATGTGGCGAAAGAGTTCGCTCAGCGGAGGCAACGGAGACTGCGTCGAAGTCGCGGACCTGGGCGATGCAGTGGCCGTCCGGGACTCCAAGGACCCCGAAGGCCCCAAGCTCGTCTTCGCCCGTAACGCCTGGACAGCATTCGTGACCGACCTGAAAAACGGTGCTTAGGCTGTAGCGCAACCAGGGTTCTATAACGGGCTGGTCCGGCCGACCCCCACTCTGGCATGCAAGGCTCATTTGCCGTCTTCCGCTTCTCGGAACCCGATCCGGATGTTGTGTATCTCGAAAGCATGGCTGGTGATCTTTTCATGGAGGCCGAGGTTGAGATCAAGCGATACAACCTGATTTTTGACTACCTCCATGACCTCGCCCTCAGCCTGGAAGCCTCACACGAACTGGCTGCCGACTTCGCATGGAAGACCTGATATTAGGAGGCGGGATGATCGCACCCGATCTGTCCCTCGCGAAATGGCGTAAGAGCAGCCGTAGCGGGGGCAACGGCCAGTGCGTCGAGGTGGCCGGCAACCTCGTTGGCATCGTGGCCGTCCGCGACAGCAAGAACCCGAACGGCCCCGCGCTGATCTTCTCACCCGGCGACTGGCGTGGTTTCGTCAACGGCATCAAGGACGGCGAGTTCGACAACTTGATCTAAGGCCATGCACACCAGCCTTGGGCAGGCCGGTCAGGTGCTCGACAGGGGGAGGTGGTGCTTAGGCCGTAGCGCAACCAAAGTTCCACAGCGGGCCGGTCCGGTCGGCGTCTTTCGCCTGCTCCGACGACATCGACCATGTTGCCCGTACCTGATCGACCCTGAAGTGGTGCGTGAGATACGCGTCAGCTACGGCGGTCGACTCTGGGCGGTCCCGTCGCGAGGGCTTCAGCATCGGAGAGCAGGCTGGGCGGCCGGAGAGTGAGCGACTACGGTCCGCACACGGTACGGCGAGGTGGGGGAGCGCGGAGGTGGGTGGGTGTTCCGGCCGGCGTATAAAAGCCCGCAACCGTCGCGCCCGAGCAGGCCGGAGGCCTGAAACACCGGGGAGCAACTGAGACGGCCGGCCGGAGCACCCACCCACCGGAGCGCGCACCTCGGATCAGCCGGAAACAGTCGCAGCACACACCCAACCCACCCGCCACCCAAGAACCACGACCCAGACCGGCCCGCAGCCGACAACGCGGCCATAGGTAAGGTGCCTTATGTCCAATTGATGCTGACATAAAGGGATGCCCCATGCCTGCTTCCGCGGCGTACGTGACCTTCACGGATCCGGACAAGATCGATGACGAGAAGGGAATCGCCGTCGCCGCCTGGGCCGACCAGGGGATCACCGGTCACATCGTGCGCTGGGACGACCCCGAGGTCGACTGGGCCGCGTTCGACGCCGTCGTGGTCCGCACCGCCTGGGACTATGTGACGAGGCGGGCGGAATTCCTCGACTGGGCGCGCCATGTGGAGTCCGTCACCCGGCTGCTCAACCCGGCCGCCGTACTGGAACGCAACACCGACAAGGTCTATTTGAAAGACCTGAAGGCGCCGATCATCCCCACCTTCTGGGTCGCGCCGGGCGAGGCCGCGGACCTCCCGCACCTCGACGAGTACGTGGTCAAGCCGTCGATCTCGGCCGGAGCCCGCGACACGATCAGGACCACGGACCGCGCACTGGCCGAGGAGCATGCCGCCAAGCTGGCCGCCAACGGCCGGACCGCGATGATCCAGCCGTACCTGGACATGGTCGAGGGCGAGGGGGAGACCTCGCTGCTCTACTTCGGCGGCCGGTTCAGCCATGCCGTCCGGCGCAGCCCGATGCTGACCGAGAACGCCACCAGGCCGGGACAGGGCGACGGCCACGGGGAGCTCCGTACCCCGGACCCCGACCAGTTCGCGCTCGCCGAGCAGGTGCTCGGCGAGTTTCCCGAACTGCTCTACGCCCGGGTGGACCTGGTCCGGCTGGCCGACGGCAGCCCGGCGCTCATCGAGATCGAGCTCGCCGAGCCCTACCTGTTCCTGTGCTACGCGCCCGACGCCGCCGCGAACCTGGCGACCGCCCTGGCCAAGGCGATCTGACCGATCGCGTTGGTGTGGACCCATAACGCTCCTGTTCAACGGCTCCGGACCACATTCCTCCGGTGCTTCGAAGCCGGAAATGCTCCAAGGTCCGATGGCGGAGGGCTACGCGCAGCCGGAGATGCCGCCGTCGACGGGGATCACGGTCCCGGTGAGGTAGGCGCCGGCGCGTGAGGACAGGAAGATCGCGGTGCCGGCCATGTCCTCCGGGCTGCCGATCCTGCCCAGCGGGACGTGCGAGGCGACGGCCGCGCGCATCGCCGGGTCGTCGAGTGCGAAGGCCATCATCTTCGACTCGAACGGCCCGGGAGCGATCGCGTTGACCGTGATCGACTCTCCCGCGAGCCGCTGGGCCAGGTGCCGGGTGAGCATGTGCACGGCCGCCTTCGCCGCAGAGTAGGCGTAGTTCTCCATCGCGGGCACCCGGAGACCGTCCACCGAGCCGATGTTGATGACCCTGGCCGGGTCCTCCGGGCTCGCGGCGGCGCGCAGCAGCGGCAGGAACCGCTGGGTGAGGTGGAAAACGCCCTTGACGTTGATCCCCCAGAGTTTGTCGAAGGCGTGCTCGGGATACTCCTCCAGTGGCGCTCCCCAGGTCGCCCCGGCGTTGTTGACCAGCACGTCGAGCCGCGACTCCCGCTCCGCGACCGCCTCGAACAGCGTGGACACCCCCTCCTGCGTGGACAGGTCTGCGGGGATCGCGGTGCACCCCAGCTCGGCGGCCGTCTTGCCGACCTCGGCCGCCTTGCGTGAGGAGATGTAGACCGTGGCCCCCGCGTCGACGAACCCGGACGCGATCATCCGGCCGATTCCCCGGGATCCGCCGGTGACGACGACCGTCTTGCCTTCCACCGAGAACAGAGTCATGTTCCGCAGCATGCCGCACCCCGCCGACCTCGTCCATACCAGCCGGTCGGTGCAGCGCATCGGCCGCCCTTTTCTCGAATAAAAATCCCTTTTGTCGACATTCGTCCCAGGGAATCTGAAAAATAATGTCGCCAAATAAAACGAGAGTGAAACAATCTTCCACCGCCCGTTGACACGCGCTGTTTGTATGGTGTGCCTTCGTTGTCAGGGAGTCACCGATCCGGAGGTGGGTACGGCATGCTCAGAAGGGGTGCGCGCCTGGCGGCGCTGAGCCTGGGACTGTCAATGGCACTCTCGACAACGGCACTTCCCATGGCGCACGCCTCACCCCCGGAACCCTCGGAACCCTCGGAACACCTCCCGTCGTCTCCAAGGCACTTCCCCCCACTTCCTGAACGCCCTCCCTCTCCCCAGCCCCTCACGCTCTCCGCCGCGGGGGCGTCGCAGTCGCAGTCGCAGCCACAGCGGCAGAAGAGGATCGTCCGGCTGGGCGCGACGCAGAGCGTGGACTCGATGAACCCGTTCCTGGCGGTCCGGGTGGTCTCCACGTCGATTCACCGCTGGATGTACGGCTTCCTCACGGTGCCCGACTCCAAGACCCTGAAGCCCAGCCCGGACCTCGCCGAGTCGTGGGAGACCTCACCGGACAAGCTGACCTGGACCTTCACCATGCGTGCCGGAGCCACCTGGTCGGACGGCAGGCCCGTCACCGCCCAGGACGCCGCGTGGACCTTCAACAAGATCATGACGGATGACGGGGCCAAGACGGCCAACGGCCCCGCCGTGGAGAACTTCGACACCGTGACCGCGTCCGACGACCGGACCTTGGTCATCACCACCAAAAAGCCTCAGGCATCGATGCTGGAGCTGCCGATCCCGATCATGCCCAAGCACGTCTGGGAGAGCGTCCCCGACATCGGCACCTACGAGAACGAGACCTACCCCGCCGTCGGCAGCGGCCCCTACATCACCGTCGAGCACAGGAAGAACGCCTATGTGAGGCTCAAGGCCAACCCGTCGTACTGGCGCGGCGCCCCCGGCATCGACGAGCTGCACGTCGTCTTCTACGAGAATCCCGAGGCGGCGATCGCCGGTCTGAAGAAGGGCGACATCGACTGGATCGGCCGCCTGCAGGGCCCGCAGTTCCAGGCTCTCGCGAACGACGCGAACATCACGCAGTGGAACACCCAGGGTCGCCGGGCCGCCTACCTGCAGTTCAACCCGGGCGCCGCGACGGCCGACGGCGAGCCGATCGGCGACGGGCACCCCGCGCTGAAGGACGTCAGGGTGCGCCGGGCCATCCACCACGCGATCGACAAGAAGACCCTCGTCGAGCAGGCGCAGAACGGTCTCGCCGTACCGGCGGACGGTTCGATCGTCCCGCCGATGTACCAGGAGTTCTTCTGGAAGGCCGAGGGCGAGGCGGCCGTCGCCTTCGACCTGGCGGAGGCCAACCGCATCCTCGACGAAGCCGGCTACACCAAGGGCGCGGACGGCATCCGCACCATGCCCGACGGCGGACGCAGGCTGGAGATGCGCTTCAGCATCCACACCGACGAACCCGTCGAGGACAAGATCGCCCAGTTCCTCACCGGCTGGCTGAAGGACATCGGCATTCAGGTCACCACCCGCAAGCTCGACTCCAACAAGTTCACCGAGGAGACGGGCAGCACGGCCCTCTACGACATCGCGATCAGCGGCTGGTCGGTCAACCCGGACCCGGAGGAGATCCTCGCCACCCACCTGTGCAGCCGCAGGCCCACCGCGAGCGGCCAGGGCGGCGGCACCGAGTCGTTCTTCTGTGACAAGGAGTACGAGCGGCTCTACCAGGCCCAGCTGGCCGAACTCGATCGGGCCGCCAGGGTCGAGCTGATCAAGCGGATGCAGGAGCGGCTCTACACCGAGGCCCCCGTCGTCGCGCTCTACTATCCCAACAACCTGGAGGGCTACCGCAAGGACCGGATCGCCGCCATCACCCCGATCCCCGAGGACAGGGGCATCCTGTACGGCGGGAGCAGCTACTGGCCGGTCTACTCGCTGCGTGCGGTGGAGCGCGTCGCCGCCCCGGCCGGGAGCGGTTCGGGAACCGGCACCGTGGTGGCCGTCGCGGCGGCCGTTGTACTGGCTCTCGGCGCCGGAGCTTTCCTCCTGCGGCGCCGCCGCGCCTCCGTCGACGACCGCGAGTAGCAGCCGATGCTCACAACACCGCGGGAGACGAGGGACGGCACCGAGGAGGGCGGTGCCCGCCGGGCCGTGGTCCGCTACGCGCTGGGCAAGCTCGGCGGGGCGCTGCTCGGCATCGGGCTGGTGATCGTCGCGACGTTCTTCCTGTTCCGCCTGATCCCCGGCGACCCGACCATCGCCTACACCCGCGACGTGCCCGTCACCCCCGACCAGCTCGCCCTGCTCAGACGGCAGATGGGCCTGGACCGGCCGCTGGGCGAGCAGTTCCTGGACTTCGTGCTGCGAACCCTGCGGCTGGATCTCGGCACCTCGTACGAGTACCGCAGGCCGGTCGCCGAACTCATCGGCGAGCGGGTGGGGCCCACACTGCTGCTGGTGGGCACCGGGCTCGCCGTCGCGGTCGGCCTGGGCATGTGGCAGGGCACGAGGGCCGCCTGGCGGCACGGAGGGCGGTTCGACCGCCTCTCCACGGGAACCGCGCTCACCCTGTGGTCGGTGCCGACCTTCTGGCTGGGGCTGCTGCTGCTCATGGTCCTCGCCGCGGGGGCAGGCCCGATACCCGGCCTGTTCCCCACCCGGGGCATGCGGGACGTCGACGCGCCCGACGGGCCGCTCTACCTCCTGCACGTCGCCCACCACCTGGTGCTGCCGTGCCTCACCCTGGTCGCCGTCGTCTACGCGCAGTACCTGCTGGTCATGCGCTCCTCGCTGCTGGACGAGATCGGCCAGGACTACGTGACCACCGCCCGCGCCAAGGGGTTGCGCGACGACGACGTGCGGCGGCGCCACGCGGTGCCGAACGCGCTGCTGCCGACGGTGACC
This sequence comes from Streptosporangium sp. NPDC000509, assembly GCF_042898365.1. Classification (NCBI taxonomy): domain Bacteria; kingdom Bacillati; phylum Actinomycetota; class Actinomycetes; order Streptosporangiales; family Streptosporangiaceae; genus Streptosporangium; species Streptosporangium sp. NPDC000509. Next base: position 79,209 of record NZ_JBIAYX010000008.1, read on the forward strand.
CTGGTGTTCATGCAGATCGGCTTCGTGGTCGGCGGCGCGGTCTCGGTGGAGTTCGTCTACTCCTGGCCCGGCCTCGGCCTGCTGTTCGTCGAGGCGATCAGGGGACCCGACTACGCGGTCATGCAGGGGACCTTCATGCTCGTCTGCGTCGCGGTGATCGTCATGAACACGCTGGCCGACGTGGTCTACCACGTCCTGGACCCGAGGGTGAGGTCGGCGTGAGCACGAAAAAAGAGGACACGAGAGGCAGGCGGGCAGGCGAGGCGGCCTCACCGGTAACCGCCGATGGAGCCGCCATGACGTCGCCGACCGCCGATGACGACTCCGCGACTCCGCGCACGATCGCCAGGACGCGCCGCCGCGCCGCGTTCGCGCGGTTCCGCCGCGCGTACGGCCGCGACAGGGCCGGGTTGTACGGCGCGGCGATCCTGCTGATCGCCGTCCTGGCGGCCCTCGTCACGCCGCTGGTCACCGACCCGTCCGGCCTGGACGTGACCAGGGCGACGGGCGCCAAGATGGCTCCGCCGAGCGCCGGCTTCCCGCTCGGCACCGACGAGTCCGGCCGCTCGGTCCTGCTCATGCTCCTGTGGGGCGCGCGGGTCTCGCTGCTCATCGGGTTCATGTCCGCGCTGCTCAGCATGGTGATCGGTACGGTCTTCGGCATCGCCTCCGGGCACTTCCGAGGCTGGGTCTCCGCCGTGCTGATGCGCGTCACCGACTGGTTCCTGGTGCTGCCCGCCCTGGTCCTCGCCCTGGTGCTCGCGGCAGTACTCGGCGGCGGCACCTCCACGATCATCCTGGCGATCGGGGTGACCTCGTGGGCCTCCACGGCGAGGCTGATCCGGGCGCAGACGCTCGCGGTCGAGGCGAGGCCCTACATCGAGAGGTCCAGGGCGCTGGGCGCCGGGCACTGGCACGTGATGACCCGGCACGTGCTGCCGAACGTCGCCCCGCTGGTCCTGGCGAACACCACCCTCACGGTCGCCGGCGCGATCGTCACCGAGTCCACCCTCGCCTTCCTCGGCGCCGACTCCGGCCAGGTGTCGTGGGGCGGCATGCTGCGCGCCTCCTACGACTGGGGCGCGGCCACCTCGGGCGCCTGGTGGTACGTGCTGCCGCCGGGGCTGTGCATCATCCTGGTCGTCCTGGCGTTCACCCTCTGCGGGCGCGCTCTGGAGACCGTACTCAACCCACGTCTTCGGGGGGTCTCGTGACCGTACTCGACCGATGGTCTCCGGAGGTCTCGTGAGCCTGCTCGAACTGCGCGACGTGGCGGTGACCTACCGGAGCGCGACCGGAGACGTCCCCGCGGTGCGCGGGGTCTCACTCGGACTGGCGGAGGGCGAGGCCCTCGGCGTGGCGGGGGAGTCGGGGTCGGGCAAGTCGACGCTCGCCATGTCGCTGCTGCGGCTGTTGCCGAAGAACGCGCTGGTGTCTGGGGAGATCCTGCTGGACGGCGAGGACGTGCTCACGATGAGCTGGGGGCGGCTGCGCGCGGTCCGGTGGGCGTCGGCCTCCCTGGTCTTCCAGGGGGCACAGCACGCCCTGAACCCGGTGCGCAGGATCGGCGACCAGATCGCCGAGCCGCTGCGGGTGCACGGCATGGCGACCGGCGCGGCGGCGCGGCGCAGGACGGCGGAGCTGCTGGAGCAGGTCGGCCTGCCCGCCTGGCGGGCAGGCGGCTACCCGCACGAGCTGTCCGGCGGGCAGCGCCAGCGCGTGATGATCGCCATGGCGCTCGCCTGCTCCCCGCGCCTGATCATCGCCGACGAGCCGACCACCGCGCTGGACGTGATGATCCAGGCGCAGGTGCTCTCGCTCATCCGCTCGCTCATCGCCGAACACGGGATCGGCCTCATCATGATCTCTCACGACCTCTCGGTCCTCGCCGCGACGTGCGACCGGCTGGCGGTGATGTACGCGGGCCGCGTGGTCGAGTCCGGTCCCTCGCGCGAGGTCTTCCTGGACGCGAGGCACCCCTACGGCCACGCGCTGGCCGAGGCGTTCCCCACCGTCGGCGACCCGGCCTCCAGGATGGCGCCGAGAGGACTGGGCGGTGACCCGCCCGACCCGGCTCACCTGCCCGCGGGCTGCTCCTTCCATCCCCGCTGCCCGGTCTCGCTCGTCTCGTGCGCGTCGGAGCCGGTCGAACTCAGGGTCGTGGGCCGTACCGGGCCGGGTGGCGCCGAGGTGCCGCACACCGCCGCGTGCGTCCACGTCCCCGAGGAGGCCCGATGACCCCGCCGGAAACGCGGAGCGCGGAGTTCGTCGTCCGCGTCCTGTGTTCCCGAGGAGGCCCGATGATCCCGCGCGACGCGTGTGTCCACGGCGTCCCCGAGGAGGTCCGATGACCCTGCTCGAAGCGCGGGACCTGCGCGTGGAGTTCGTCTCGCGCGGGCGCCGCGCCCGCGCGGTGGACGGGGTGAACCTCGCCGTGGGCGAGGGGGAGATCGTCGCGCTGGTCGGCGAGTCCGGTTGCGGCAAGACGACGCTGGCTCGCACCCTGCTCGGCCTGGAGCGGCCCGCCTCGGGGGCGGTCCGGTACGGCGGGGCACCGCTGGCCTACTCCTCACGCGCGCTGCGGGCCCACCGGCGCGAGGTGCAACTCGTGCTCCAGGACCCCACGGGATCGCTCAACCCCCGGCACACCGTCTACGAGGCGGTGGCCGAGGGACCGCGCATCCACCGGCTGCCCGCGGAGGCGGACCGGGTCGCCTCCGCGCTGTCGCGCGCCGGGCTGCGCCCCCCCGAACGGTTCTTCGGCCGCTACCCGCACGAGCTGTCCGGCGGCCAGCGCCAGCGCGTCGTCATCGCGGGAGCCCTCGCGCTGGAGCCCAGGGTGCTGGTCGCCGACGAGCCGGTGGCCTCGCTGGACGCGTCGGTACGCGGCGAGATCCTCGCCCTGCTGCTCCGCCTCCGCGACGAGTTCGGCCTGGCGGCGCTGGTCGTCACCCACGATCTCGGGCTCGCCTGGAACATCGCCGATCGTGTCGCGGTGATGTATCTCGGCAGGATCGTCGAGGCCGGACCCGTGGAAACGATCCTCACCGCGCCGTCGCACCCGTACACCCAGGCATTGCTCTCGGTCCTGCCGGAGTCGCCGTCACCCGTGGTGCTGGGCGGCGAGCCGCCGGACCCGACCCGCGTCCCGCCGGGCTGCCGCTTCCATCCGCGTTGCCAGGTCCTCGCCTCGGGCGCGGCGGCCGAGGCGGGGGTCGACGGGTTGTGCGCGTCACGGCCGCTGCCCGTCCTGCCCTCCTCGGCCGAGGCCCAGGTCGCCTGCCACCACGCCGAGGCCCGCCGAGGGGCGGAGGTCGAAAACGGGAGACGGTGACCGGGAGAGGTCACAGACCGGGGAGGCGGCCGTTCCTGAACAGGTCGACGAAGAGACCGTGGTCGGCCCTCGCCCGCGCCCCGTAGGTGTGGGCGAACTCGACGAGGCCACGGGTGAAGCCTTCGGTGTCGCCGTCGATCACGGCCACGATCGCGTCCTCGGTGGAGAAGTCGACCAGGTCGTGACTGGACTCGTCGTCGGCCACCGAGTGCATCCTGGCCACGGCCCGGCCCAGGTCGCGGATGACCGAGGACAGCTCGTCCGGCTCGTTGACGTCGCCCCAGTCCAGGTCGGCGGAGTAGGGGGAGACCTCGGCGACCATCTGGCCGACGCCGTTCAGCGTGGTGTAGCCGAGCCACGGATCGGCGTACGCCTGCAGTGCCCGCTGCGACTCGGCGGTGCGGTGGCCCTGGTGTTTGAAGTAGCCGTGCACCTTCTCGTCGGTGATGTACCGCGCGACGGCCGGCACCTGGGCCTGCTTCATGTAGAGGATGACGTCGTTCTCCAGGGCCTGGGTGTGGCCCTCAAGAAGCATGTTGTACGAGGGCAGCCCGGCCGAGCCGATCCCGACGCCGGTGCGCAGCGCGAAGTCCTTGATCGTGTGTTCGATCTCGGAGACCGCGGGAAGGGTCGTCAGATAGTCGCGGAAGGCCACCTCCACCGCCTCGCGAGTCTCCTGGTCCACCGGGTAGCGGCCGTCCATGACGGCGAACCTGCGGTCGAAGTTCTCGATGGTGGTCTCCAGCTCCAGCAGCGCCACCCGGGTGTTCAGCCGGGCGTGCTGCAGCACGCGGTGCAGCACGCCGGTGGTGGTCTCCAGGGTGAGCGAGCCGATCGCGTCGTCCCCGCCCTCCGAGATGCCGTGCAGCTCGGAGAGGTAGGAGTGGGCGAACCCGGTCACCAGCTCGCCGATGACGTCGTCCGACAGCGCCTTGGCGTACCCGATGAGCGCGACGCTGGCCGCGAACCGCCGCAGGTCCCAGATGTACGGGCCGACGTAGGCCTCGTCGAAGTCGTTGACGTTGAACACCAGGACGCCCGAGGCGTTCATGTAGGTGCCGAAGTTCTCGGCGTGCAGGTCGCCGTGGATCCAGACGCGTCGCGTCTGGTCGTCGAGGAAGGTGTCGTCGGCGAACTCGCCGGTCATGTCCGCGTAGAACAGGCAGGCGCTGCCCCGGTAGAAGGCGAAGGGCGAGGCGGCCATCTTCCGGAACTTGCGCCGGAAGGCGGCGGGGTCGCGCTTCATGGAGTCACCGAACTCGGTGATGAGGACGTCGAGAATGCGCGCCGAGCGCCCATCGGTGGTCATGGTGGGCAGATTAGGTCGCGGGACCGAAATTCCGCCAGGGCCGGAGTATTACGGATCTGGAACGCGCCAAGGAACCGCTCCCGCTCCCATCCGGCGCGCGGGCTCCGGCACGGCTGTCCGAAAGGCGGAGAGGCATCGACAGGCACGCCGGTTGATCATAGATTCGCGGGAAGCCGAGGGGAGCGGACGGGGAGCGGACGCGAAGGCGCGGTCGTGGAGTTGGCGGTAGAGGCGGAGGTCGGCATGGCGGTGCTCGAAGGCAGGACGGCGGTGGTCACCGGGGGGTCCAGGGGCATCGGCCGGGCGATCGTGGAGCGCCTCGCCCGCGACGGGGCGGACGTCGTCTTCGGCTACGCGAACGCCGCCGTGTCCGCGAGCGAGGTGGAGGAGACCGTCAAGGAGGCGGGCGGCAGCGCCCGCGCCGTCCAGGTGGACCTCGCCAGGCGCGGCGCCGCGGAGTGGCTGATGGAGACCGCCGGGCAGGTCCTCGGCGGCCTCGACATCCTGGTGAACAACGCCGCGCTGAGCTTCACCCCGGTCTCCATCGCGGAGACCAGCGAGGAACTGTACGACCGCGCCATGGCGGTCAACGCCAAGGCCGCCTTCCTCACCATCCGGTACGCCGCGAGGCACATGCGCGACGGCGGCCGCATCGTCAACATCTCCACTCTCAACACCGTCCGCCCCGCGGCCGGTATCGCCCCCTACGCGGCGAGCAAGGGCGCGCTCGAACAGCTGACCGCCGTCGCGGCCCGCGAGCTCGGCGGGCGGGGCATCACCGTCAACACGGTCTCCCCGGGCGCGACGGACACCGACCTGCTGCGCGGTACCAACCCGGAGAAGGTCCTCACCGAGATGGCCGCACTCACCCCGCTCTCCCGCCTCGGCACCCCCTCGGACATCGCGGACGTCGTGGCCTTTCTGGTGGGACCCGACGGCCGCTGGCTCACCGGCCAGAACCTCCAGGCCAACGGCGGCCTCGGCTGAGCCGCGCGGTCCACGACGTCGAGGAGAGGTCCGAGCGCGAGCCGTGAGCGGGGTCAGGTGACCGGACCCGTGTGGGTGAACAGGGCGCTGTAGGCGTTCAGCGCCGGCTGGCCGCCCAGGTGGGCGTACAGGACGGTGGAGTCACGGGGGATCTCCCCGCCGGTGACGAGGTCGATCAGGCCAGCCATCGACTTGCCCTCGTAGACCGGGTCGATGATCACGCCCTCCAGCTCACCGGTGAGCCGGATCGCGTCCAGGGTCGACCGGACGGGGATCCCGTACAGGTCGCCCGCCCACCCGTCGAGGATGGTGATCTCGTCCTCTCTCAGGGGACGGCCGACGCCGATGAGCTCGGCGGTGGCCCTCGCGATCCGGGCCACCTGGTCGCGGGTCTCCTCGAGCTTCGCGCTCGCGTCGATCCCGATCACCCGGCGCGGCCGGCCGCCGGCCTCCTCCAGGGCGGCGAACCCGGCGATCATGCCGGCCTGGGTCGAGCCGGTGACCGCGCAGACCACGACGGTGTCGAAGAAGACGCCCAGCTCGCGTTCCTGCTCCGCCACCTCGTACGCCCAGTTCGCGAACCCGAGCCCGCCGAGCCGGTGGTCGGAGGCGCCCGCCGGGATCGGGTACGGCGTGCCGCCGCGCGCCTTCACGTCCTCGATCGCCCGGTTCCACGAGTCCTTGAAGCCGATGCCGAAGCCGGCCGGGTCGAGCCTGACCTCGGCGCCCATGATCCGGCTCAGCATGATGTTGCCGACCCGGTCGTTGACGGAGTCGGGCCAGTCGACCCAGTTCTCCTGCACCAGCACCGCCTTCAACCCCAGCGACGCGGCGACGGCGGCGACCTGGCGGGTGTGGTTGGACTGGTATCCGCCGATCGACACCAGTGTGTCGGCACCCTGGGCGAGCGCGTCGGGGACGATGTACTCGAGCTTGCGGGTCTTGTTGCCGCCGTACGCGAGCCCGGAGTTGCAGTCTTCGCGCTTCGCCCAGATGGACGCCCCGCCGAGATGCCGGGTGAGCCGCGGCAGCGGATGGACGGGACTCGGCCCGAAGGTCAGCCGGTGGCGGGGGAAATCGGACAGGGTCATGCTCACTCCTCGGTGGCGGGCAGTGTGTGCCAGGTGTCGAAGGCGACCGCTGCCGCCCGGTCCGTGTCTCCGGCCGCGCAGAGCCGGATCAGGTTGTCGTGCCGGGCGAGGGAGACGCGTCCGCCCAGTGACGAGAAGCGCAGCCGCTCGGCGCGGCGCAGCACCGGCGTGAACTGGTCGAGGACCGAGGCCAGGGCCCGGTTCGAGGCCACCCGCACGGGGATGCCGTGTAGTTCGTCGTCGGCGCGCAGGGCCGCCTCGACGTCGCCCTGCTCGATCGCCGCGCGGAACCGGTCATTGGCCTCGCGCATCGCATCGAGGTCGGTTTCGGTGAGAGCGCCCACCGCCTCACGGACGGCGAGCTCGTGCATCGCCGCCACCACGTCGCGGGCCTCACGGATGTCGCGGAGGTTCAGCGAGCTCACCGTCGTGGAGCGTCCTGGCTGGGCCACGACCAGCCCGGCCTCCGCGAGCCGCAGCAGCGCCTCGCGGACAGGGGTGCGGCTGACCCCGAGCCAGGTCGCCAGCTCGACGTCGCGTAACTGCTCGCCGGGCGCGAGGCTGCCGTCGACGATGGCGTCGCGCAGACGGTGGTAGACGTCGTCACGCAGGAGGCGCCGGTCGATGGCGGGCAGGTCCCTCGGAATGGGCATGCAATATATTGCACACATTAAACGGGAATCTTCAACCGGGCCGCGGTGGCAACGTGCGTCATCGCGCCGGATGCCTCCCGGCCGGGCATGGCGAGGTGCGCCTCGCGGGGAGGTGGGAGGCGAGCGATCACGTCCCGGCGGGTCCCTGTCCCGTCAGGACGCGTTTCCGTGATGGGAAGCGCGCCCTGGCGGGCGTGGGGGACCCGCCAGGACGCGTTCCGCCCCCGGCGCGGCGACGGAGGACCCCGGCGAGGGATGGGGTCCTCGGTCCGCTAGTCGCGCTCGGAGCCTGTGGCGGCGAAGGCGTGGACCGAAAGGTCCGCCGCCTCCTCCGGGAGGTCGTCGTCGGGTGTGGGCCGCCGGTAGTGCCGTGAGATGAGACGGGCCGCTCCCGCCGGGTCGTCGGCCGGGTGGGACGACTCGATGCCGTCCTCATTCCAGACAAACAACCCGTTTTTGCACCAAACGGTTAGATCGGTCATTACCGAGAGCACGGACATGCCGTTTCCGTTGCTCTGGTAGGTGTGGGTGAATCCCTGACGGTGCAACGCGTAACGCAGCAGACGCGTCGCCTCGCGGGGCTCACGCCAGGGCGCGTGCGGCGTGTTCGTGCGGACCGACAGCACCGGCTTCCACCCCCTCGTAGACCTTTCGGTGGATTTGTACCAACGATTGGATGATGCGGGTCTTGGGAGGTTGGGTCAAGGGGCTGTTCCCCACTAGAACCAGATCGTCTAGTTTTGTTGGCACAAAGGGGACTTAATGGCACGGTCAACGCTGTATCAACAGGTGGCCTCCGACCTGCGGAGGACCATCTACTCCGGTGCGCTCGGACCGGGAGATCAGCTGCCGACCGAGGCGGAACTCATGCTCGTGCACCAGGTGAGCCGCAACACCGTACGGCTCGCCCTCGGCGAGCTCGTGAACGAGGGCCTGGTCACCCGCACCCCCCGCAGGGGCACCGTCGTGAGGGAACGCCGCCCGCTGCTCATGCATCCCCAGCGCGAGCTGCAGCCGCGGCGCGAGGAGACCATGGAGGCCTTCGCCTGGGCCGTCTCCCGCGAGGGGCGCGCGCCGAGTCAGGAGATCGAGGTCTCGATCGTGCAGCCGGCCGAGGAGATCGCCAGCAGGCTGGAGCTCTCCGACGAGGAGCTCGCCGTGGTCCGCCGCAGGCTGCGCTTCGTGGACGGCCAGCCGTACAACACCAACGACTCCTATTTCCCCCTCGCCCTGGTCGCGGACTCCGAGATCACCCGCCCCGGTGACATCAAGCGCGGGGCGAACAAGGTCCTGGAGGAACTCGGCCACCGTCAGGTGCGGGTGGTGGACGACATCTGGGCGCGGATGCCCAACAGCGCCGAGAGCGAACGACTCCAACTCCAGCTCGGCACGCCGGTCGTCGTCTACATCCGGGTCGGCTACGACGAGGACGACACCCCCGTGCGCGTGGCGGTCTCCGTCCTGCCCGCGGACAAGCACCTGATCCGGTACGAGCTGGAAAGCCGTTGACGTCTCCGTGACCGCCCTGACGGGCCGGCCGCCGTTCCGCCCGCGCCGCGGGCGAACACAGGGTCGCGCCCGCCGGGTGGCTAGACGCCGCTCTCCGCGCCCGCCCGCACCTCTCGTTCCGCTGGGCCTCTCCCCGCCTCCTCTCCCCGGCGCGGCCCCGCCGCTCACCCCAGACCCCTAGGCATCCGCCTAGCCCGACATGGCTGCCGTGCGCCATCACATGGTCACGCTCCGTGTCATCTCACGCACCAAACGCAACGAAGGGATGAACCATGCACTCGAACACCGCCAGTTCCACCGCCACGCGCCCGTTCACGCTGCGCAGGGCCACGGACGGTGACCTCGACGGAGTGCTCGCGCTCCTCGCCGAGACCGCCGGATGGCTGAACGGCCGCGGCGTGCGGCAGTGGCCCGCGGACGGCTTCCCCGCCGGGCGCATCACCCCGCTGATCGGCGAGGGGGTCCTGTACCTGCTGGAAAGGCAGGCCGAGGAGGAGAGGCCGGACCTGGACGCCGACGACGGACACGTCCGGGAGGGCGGCCCCGTCGCCACCCTCGCCCTGGACGGCCACGCCGACCCCGAGTTCTGGAGCCGGGACGACGATCCCTCCTCGGCGCTCTATGTCCACAAGCTGGCCGTGGCGCGCGACCACGCCGGTACGGGCCTGGGAGAGGCGCTCCTCGACTGGGCGGGCCTGCGAGCCCTGGCCTTGGGGAAAAGATGGCTCAGGCTTGACTGCTCCAAGGACAACTCAAGGTTGCAGGACTACTATCGGGGACAGCGTTTCGCGCATCTCCGCACGGTCGACCTGCCGCACCGCGCCTCCGGCGCCCTGTTCCAGCGGCCGGGGGGCCTGCGCGCTCGCGCGTCCGGCCTCGCGCTGCCCTTCTCGGACCGGCGCGGAGCGTTCGTCCCCGAGCATGTCTGAACCACGGCGATCCCAGGACAAAACCATCCGATAACCTCCATCCATGACCGGATCCTTACTTGAGGTGATCACGCTCGATGTGCGTGACGCCGTCGCCGCGGAAGCGGGCGGCGCCGATCGCCTGGAGGTCGTCGCCGACATGACCTCCGACGGGGTCACCCCGGCGGTGGAGACGGTCGCGGCGATCTCCAGGAAGTGCGCGCTTCCGCAGATGGTGATGTTGCGCGCAGAGGCGTCGTTCCTGGCCACGCCCGAGTCGTTGAAGGCCCTGAGCCGCGCTGCCAGGGCCCTCGCCGACGCGGGCGCGGCCGGGTTCGTGTTCGGCTTCCTCGACGAGGCGGGAGCGGTCGACCTGGCCGCCACCGAGACGCTCATCCACGCGGTCGCGCCGCTGCCCTGGACCTTCCACCGGGCGGTGGACCACGCGGCCGACATCCAGGCGAGCTGGCGTGCCGTCCGTCTCCTGCCCAACCTCGCCACCGTGCTCACCTCAGGTGCGCCCGGTGGCGTGGCGGACGGGCTGCCGGTGCTCAAGACCCGGTGCGAGGCCGGCGACGGCCCGCTGATCATGGCCGGGGGTGGGTTGCGGCCCTGCCACGTCGGAGCGCTGATGGAGTACGGCGTGCGGGCCTTCCACGTCGGCAGCGCCGTGCGGGCGTCCTGGTCGGACCCTGTCGACGCCCGCCGGGTCCGCGAGTGGCGCACCCTGATCGACTGAGCCCCACAGGGCCTCGTCGGGCCTCGACGAGGCCCTGTGGGGGCGCGATGATCGGCCGCGAGAGACGGTGGGATCCCCGCCGTGCCACCCGGATCGGGCCTCCCCCGGCGGAACCCGTGCCCGGCACCCGTGGCCGAGACCGGACCCTGGAGGTGACCGGGTCAGGCCGGTGGCTTCGCGAGGCCGTCGTCCAGCGCCAGGTCGGCGCGGCGGAGAGCGGCGGCCATGGTCTTGACCGTGGCGGGCTCGTCCATCACCCCCTCACCGGCGTCGCGCCGCTCCTCCCAGGCGCGTACCCGGTGGGCGTACTCCCCGTACCGGGACAGGTGGAAGGCGTAGACCGCCGCGTACCGGCTGACCAGGTGTGACGGGTGCATGTCCCAGCCCTGGTAGAAGCCGTGCTTCAGGGAGTGCCCGACGAGCTCCGCGTGGCGCCGCCACAGGGCCCGCACGTCACTCCCGCCGTCCGAGGCGGGAGAGGCGGCCAGCGAGCCGTCCGACAGCTCCACCCCGGTCCCGGCGAAGACGGTCTGCATGACGTGCCTGGCGTGGTCGCAGGCGGGGTGGTCCAGCCGCTGCTCGTGCGGTGGAAGGGCGCAGCTCGCCGTGTAGTCGAAGACGCCGAAGTGGGCCGCGGCCAGCCTGCCCCGCAGGCTGGTCACCAGGCCCGCGTCGAGGAACAGCACCGTCTGCGGTGCCTCCACCTGGATCTCGAACCTCAGCGCGCCCCGGCCGAGACCCAGTCCGTCCTCCAGCGCGTCGAGGCAGTCGGCGAACTGGTACAGGTAGTCCCTCATCAGCACCTTCGGGAAGGTGACCACGAAACCTTCGGGCAGGTGCCCGGCCCGATCGAGCACGCCGGTGAGGAAACCGTCCAGGGTCCTGACGGCGCGGACCGGGTCGCCGTCGGCGAACGACTTCACCCGCAGCCCCCAGCGGCGGGGGAGCGTCCCGGCCGCGTGCATGGCCGCGATCGCCTTGGCGGCGGAGGAGGCGTGGCCGTCCTCCTCCCCGGGGCGCGTCCCGTAGCCGTCCTCGAAGTCGATCCGCAGGTCCTCGACGGGCTCCCCGGCGAGCTTGGCGGCCACCATCCGGTGCACGGCTCCGGCGACGTCCTCGCCCGAGCCGAAGGGCGCACCGAGGGGGACGCCGAGGGGGGCACCGAGAACAACGCCGGGGGTCGTGCCGAGGATCACGGCGAGGTCGCCCGCCGGCAGGTGCCGCCGGAACAGCTCCAGCGCCGCGTCCCCCCACTCCCGCGTCGTCCCGGCGTCGAACCGGTCGGCGGGGACGTAGACCGTGTGCACGGGCTGCCAGTCGGCCGGTCGGTACGGGTACAGCGCGGACTGCTCACGGTGGGTCTGCTCGAAACCCGAGATCAGGGCGGACGGGTCGGCGAGCGTGACGCGCATGCTGGTGCTCCTCCTGGACGTGCTGGTTCGCGCGGGGGCCGGTTCGGGGCGGGCGTGCCGGTTCGACCGGGGCGCGAGTACGAAAGCGCCCGGTTCACCGGCCATTCCCGGCTTTTGGTCGGTTCGGTCGGTAAGGGCTGCCCGGCCGGTCGCCGGTTCAGCCCGCCTGGCCGGTTCGGCCGGCCTCCAGATCGCCTCCCGGCCGTAGCTCCAGATCACAGGCGGTGAGCATGGCGGCGAGACCGAGGAGCTTCACCCGCTCTCCTCGGTCGAGGGACCTGGCCAGAGCCGCCTCGGCCGCCTCGATGGCGAGCCAGTGCTCGTAGGTGATCGGCGAGACGCCCCGGGAGGCGAGAAGCTCGTCCGGGTCCGCGCGGCGGACAGGATCGAGGTCGGCCAGGTCGGCGAGGAGGGTGCGGACCGTCTCCGCGGCGTCGGACTTGTTGGTGCCGATCACACCGGTGGGACCCCGCTTGAGCCAGCCCGCGACGTATTCGCGGTCGCGGACCCGGCCGGCCTCGTTCGGCACGGTCATGGTGGTCTCCGAGAAGGGGACACCGGGCAGTGGCACGCTCTGGTAGCCGACCGAGCGCAGCACCATGCCGACCGGGAGGGTCTCGAACTCGCCGGTGCCGACCACCCGGCCGTCCTCCAGCCGGGTGCGCTCCAGCCTGAGCGCCTCCACCCGCCCTTCGCCGAGGATCTCCACCGGGCGCATCCAGAACCGCACGTCCAGCCGCCGGGGGAGGCCCTTCGCGGGGCGGGTCGCCCAGCTCCGCAGCACCTCGACGTTCCCCCGGACCTGCCGGGAAGCCGCCGTGACGTCCGCCACGCACTCCTCGGGCCGTACGCGCACGTCCGCGTTGGCCAGCTCGCCCAGCTCCCTGAGCTCCTTCAACGTGAACTTGGCGTGCTCGGGCCCCCGGCGCCCGATCATGTGGACGGTCTTCACCTCGCTGGCGGCGAGCCGGGTCAGCACCTCCTCGGGCACGTCGGTGGCGCGCAACTCCTCCGCGGTCTTGGCCAGGACGCGCACCACGTCGACCGCCACGTTGCCCACGCCGATCACCGCGACCTCGGGGCTGTCGAGGACGAAACGGTCGGCGGGCATGTCGGGGTGACCGCAGTACCAGTTGACGAAGTCGGTGGCGGCCACACTGCCCGGCAGGTCCTCGCCGGGAATGCCCATCCGCCGGTCCACCATCGCGCCGGTGCAGTAGACCACGGCGTCGTAGCAGTCGAGCAGGTCGGCGACGTCGACATCCTTGCCCAGCTCGACGCCCCCGAGGAACCGCACCTCGGGAAGCTCCAGCACGCCGCGCAGGTATCCGGCTATCGACTTGATCGAGGTGTGATCGGGAGCCACTCCGTACCGCACCAGCCCGTACGGCGTCGGCAGCCTTTCCAGCACGTCCACCCTGAGAGGCACGGTGGCCTGTTTCGTCAGAGCCTCCGCGGTGTAGATCCCGGCGGGTCCTGACCCCACGATCGCGACTCGCAGTGACATATCGCCTCCTCGGCGTTGGATGTCATGAACGCGACGCCCTGCTCGATTCTGTATCACCGAGGGGGGCGACTGCCAGACTCACGCGCCGACATGATCGAGCCTTTCTTCGGTGAACGGCGGATGCGGTGATCAAGATGTCATCCGGTGCCGGGTTCCGCCTCCCGTCGTTGGAAGATCCTCCAGGGGAGCGTCGGGGGCGTGTTCCCGTGTTCTCCCGAGTGGACCCCGCCCACCCGACGGTGGACCGGTCCGGGGTGTCCGGAGGCCGGAATACCGCCGGAGAAAGACGCGGGCGGCGTCGCGGAGCTTCGGCGGAGTTCTGTGAAAGATTAATCAAACGCTCAAGGAAAGCCGGGAGCGGGCAGCGTGACCAAGCGCCCACCTGCTTTGCGAATTTGATTTGTTCAAGGTGTTGTCGCAGGTCAGATAGACTGCCGGTGGCCACTAGCAAATGTGATCGGGGGATCAGTGGCTTTGGTGGAACGCAATTACACGCTTGACTTCGCCGCAGGAGACCGCCGGGACCGCGCCATCCTTCGGCACATGCTCCTCTCGCTCTTCGTGGGAATGTTGCTCGGGGGCGTCGGAGCGCTGGCGGCCTACGGGCCCGATCTGCTGTACGCGCTTTACAACCCGTACGCCTACCTTCTCCTCGTCGTCGTCGTGGGGCGGACCGCCACCGGCTTCGGCTGGGCGGTGCTCTCCAGCGTGCTGGCCACGTTCGGGCCGATACTCTCGCTGCTCGTCGCCGCGATCTTCGAGTCGAGTGCCTGGAGCATGAGCCTCGGCGACGACGGCATCTCGATAAACCTCATGATCACGAACCTCGTCGCGATCGGCATCCTCTCCTACCTCGCCAAACGCCGCGACCGCTGGGGGACCACCGCGGCCGGCGGCGCGGCCGGGCTGGCGCTGCTCGACGGGATCGACAAGACGATGCCCGGTGGGCCCGAGTACGTCTCGGGTTTCTGGCCGTGGGGCGTCGCGGCGGTGGTCGCGATCGCGGTGGGGATGCTGGGTTCGCTGGGGCGCGGACGCGACCATGTCTGCTCCGCGCTGATCGCACTCGTCCTCGGTGCCTCGTACTTCGTTTTCCTCACCGGGCTCTGAGGGGCGCAGTGGGGTTCTGTGGGGGTTCGGAAGCCGCCGACCGCAGACAATCGGCTTGCGAGACTCGATAGCCTGTAGGGCATCGAACCTCGCTAGCTAGGAGTAGCCGTGCTGCTGCGCATGTCGTCGCTGTTTCTTCGAACGCTGAGGGACGACCCGGCAGACGCGGAAGTCCCGAGCCACAAGCTGCTCGTCCGCGCCGGTTACGTCCGCCGCGTCGCGCCCGGCGTCTATTCCTGGCTGCCGCTCGGCAAGACGGTCCTGGAGAACGTCACGCGCGTCGTGCGCGAGGAGATGGACCGCATGGGCGGACAGGAGGTGCTCTTCCCCGCCCTGCTGCCCCGCGAATACTACGAGGCGACCGGCCGCTGGACCGAGTACGGCGACACGCTCTTCCGCCTCAAGGACCGCAAGGGGGCCGACTATCTCCTCGGGCCCACCCACGAGGAGATGTTCACCGACATGGTCAAGGGGGAGTATTCCTCCTACAAGGACTATCCGGTGACCCTCTACCAGATCCAGACCAAATACCGCGACGAGGCCCGTCCCCGGGCCGGCATCCTGCGCGGGCGCGAGTTCGTCATGAAGGACTCCTACTCCTTCGACCTCGACGACGACGGCCTCAAGCGCTCCTACGAGCGCCACCGCGAGACCTACATCAAGACCTTCGACCGCCTCGGCATCGCCTACAAGATCTGCTTCGCCACCTCGGGGGCGATGGGCGGGTCGGCCTCCGAGGAGTTCCTCGCTCCCGCGGCCACCGGTGAGGACACCTTCGTCGCCTGCCACAACTGCGGCTACGCGGCCAACGCGGAGGCCGTCGTCACCCCCGCGCCGGCCGCGGTCACCGGTGAGCGGCCCGCGACGCGGGTGCTCGACACCCCCGACACCCCGACCATCGAGTCACTGGTCGGCCACGTCAACGAGCACTACGGCCTCGGCATCACCGCCGCCCAGACGCTCAAGAACATCGTGGTCAAGGTGACGGTTCCCGGCACCGGCAAGACCGAGACCCTGATCATCGGCGTTCCCGGAGACCGCGAGGTCGACTTCAAGCGGCTGGAGGCCTCCCTCGCCCCCGGTGAGCCCGCGATCTTCGAGGCCGAGGACTTCGCCAGGCACCCCGGCCTGGTCCGCGGCTACATCGGCCCCCAGGTCCTCAAGGATCTCGGCATCCGCTACCTCGTCGACCCCCGCGTGGTCGACGGCACCGCCTGGGTGACCGGCGCGAACGAGCCGGGCAAGCACGCCGTGGACGTCGTCGCCGGCCGTGACTTCGCCGCCGACGGCACCATCGAGGCCGCGGAGGTCCGCGCGGGCGACGCCTGCCCGGTCTGCGGCTCCGGCCTGTCCATCGACCGCGGCATCGAGATCGGCCACATCTTCCAGCTCGGCCGCAAGTACGCCGACGCCGCGAAGCTCGACGCCCTCGGCCCCGACGGCAAGCCCATTCGCGTCACCATGGGCTCCTACGGCATCGGCGTCTCCCGGGCCGTGGCGGTGCTGGCCGAGCAGAGGCACGACGAGCTCGGCCTGGTCTGGCCCCGTGAGATCGCCCCCGCCGACGTCCATGTCGTGGGCACCGGCAAGGACGGCCAGATAGAGGCCGCCACCCGCCTCGCCGAAGAGCTGGAGGCCCGCGGGCTGCGCGTCCTGGTGGACGACCGGGCCGGCGTCTCCCCGGGGGTGAAGTTCAAGGACGCCGAGCTGCTCGGCATGCCGACGATCCTGATCGTCGGCCGAGGTCTCACCCAGGGGGTCGCGGAGCTGCGCGACCGCGCCACCGGCGCCAAGGAGGAGATCCCGCTCGCCGAGGCCGTCGACCGCGTCGTGGCGGCCTGCCAGGGGTGAGAACGGCCCATCGGGGATGATTTCCGAACACGCGGCACGGCTTCGCGGCGGGTGATCCCCGAACGCGTGAGAGCGGCCCGCCCCTTCCAAGGGGCGGGCCGCTCTTTTCGAGTGTGTGGCCGCGCGTCAGTAGTGGTGGTGTCGGCGCCGGGAGCTCGGGCCGATCGCCTTACCCACGTGAAACCCGCCGGGCAGGTTGACGGTCACGTATGTGCGGCCGTCGGGAGTTCTGCTGACGTGAAATCCGCGACCGCCGAAACTGTGGCCGATCCCGCGCGGGGACAGGTCGATCCTGAAAGGACCGACTTCGACTGACTTTCTGTATCCCCAGCCCAATGCCTTCTCCCCGGACTCGCGGAAACGCCGTGTCGTCTCGTGAGAACGAGCGGCGTCCGCGAAGGGTTCCGGAGTGATGCCCATCAGCGACGGCTGCTGCTGACGGTCTTGCGCCAGTGGAAGCCACCGGGAAGATTGATGCTCAGCGTGCGGCGCCCGTCGGCCGTTCTGGTGACCCTGAAGGCGCGGTTTCCCCAGCTGTGGCCCACTCCACTCCGCGAAAGGTTAAGACGGAACGGACCGAACTTCATGGATTTCCGGTATCCCCAGCCCATTACTTCCTCCTTAGGCGTATTCGGCGAGATCCAACTACCCGGCAGGCACGGTGCAAACGTGGTCGAAATCGGGTTTGATTCGCGACTCGCGCCCCGGGCGACCCTCATTGGAGATCGATTTCCACGTTGACCAGTCCGTTGTGCCGGAAGGGGTCACCCGTGAAATGCGAAAGGAAAGGTCACTGGGACGTGGCCGGGGTGGGAGTGGGCTCCGGGTTCGGCGGCGCGGTCCTGGGCGGCATGCCGGGAAAGGCGTCGATCTCGGGCCGCAGGCTGTAGGAGCGGGTGACGCACTCCTGCATGACCAGCGCGGCCATCTTGCGCAGCGTGGTGTCGGTGGTCGCGGCCAGCTCCAGATAGGCGCCGGTCACCCCGCGCTCGACCAGCACGGCCAGCTCCACCGCCTGGTCCGGGCCGGAGGGCGTGATCGGAAGCTCGTAGACCGCTTTGGGCTCGGCGGGTGTGCCGCCCGCGGTGGTGATCATCGTGCGGAGCTGGTCGCGGCGGGCGCGATGGGCGTTGTAGGCCGTCGTCATCGCCGCCCGCAGCCTGCCCGTGGTCCTGGCCCCGAGGATCCCGTACGCGTACACGGCGGCGTGCTCGGCCGCCAGCGCCGCGCCGAGCCCTTGATCGGCCCCTGCGGACCCCCGCGCGCCTCTCACAGCGGCCTCGACAGGGCGAGGGCGTGCGCGGCCTCGCAGGCGCCGATGGACGCGAGCAACTGGGCGAGCGGGGGTGAGACCCCCTCGATCTGACGGGTGCGCAGCGCCGCGGCCTTGCGTTCCAGGTCGCGCAGGGCCCGCACCGACGTGCTCCGAGCCGGGCCACCCGACGGGGACGGCGTGGGCGAAGCAGAGGGGGGCGCGGCCGTGGACGCCGGAGCGGGCGGGAGACGGCGGCGGAGCTCGGCGAGATGGGCCTCGTGCCGCTGCCTGAAGGGCTCCAGCCGGGGCGAGGCGGCCGAGGCGTACAGCGCCACGGTCCGCTCCTTGCCCGCGATCAGCTCGCGCAGGAGCAGCGTCTCGGGGTCGGGCGGCGCGGCCACGGGCGGCACCGGCTCACCGGTGGCGCACCCCGCGGCCGTCACGGCTGCCACCCCGAGAGCGCCGCCCCTCAGCAGGGCGCGCCGGGAGACGGAACGCACGACGACCTCCGGTTCTGTGTCGGGCAGCTGACGCACTTAGCATCGTACGGGCTTGGAATAATGGCACTCACCTCGCTTCTCGGGCGGCTCCGCCACACCGAGTGGCGCTGTTTCTACGCCCTGGTGTGGATAGGCTGGTTAATCGCATGGGCGAGGTCCGCCCGGCTGAGATCGTGACAATGGGAGGTCGGCATGGGCAGCGCCACATCCCGCGACCGCCTGATGAAGCTTCTGGAACCTGTCGTCGGAGCCGGAGGGCTCGACTTGGAGGACGTCACGGTCACCCCCGCGGGCAAGCGGCGGCTGCTGCGTGTCGTGGTCGACCGTGACGGCGGCGTGAGCCTCGACGACGTCGCGGAGATCAGCCACGTCGTCTCCGAGACACTGGACGCCGACGAGGCGATGGGAACCACCCCGTACGTGCTGGAGGTCTCCTCTCCAGGAGTCGACCGCCCCCTCACCGAGCCGCGTCACTGGCGCCGCGCGGTGAAGAGGCTGGTCAAGGCCGACCTGCGGGACGGCACCGCCGTGGAGGGCCGGATCGTCGCCACCGACGAGACCGGCGTGGAGCTGGACGTCGACGGCACACCGCGCCGCATCGACTATGAGGACCTGACCCGAGGACGGGTACAGGTGGAATTCCGCCGGCTCGACGACGCCGAAGACGACGGCGAAGACGGCGACGAGGGCTAAGGGGGAAGCCTCGTGGACATCGACATGAGCGTCCTGCGCAGCCTGGAGAGGGAGAAGGACATCTCCTTCGACCTGGTCGTCAAGGCGATCGAGGACGCGCTGCTGATCGCGTATTTCCGGAGTGAGGGCGCGGCGGCCAAGGCGCGCGCCGAGCTCGACCGCAAGTCAGGGCACGTGACCATCTTCGCGGCCGAGCTCGACGACGAGAGCGGGGAGGTGCTCAGGGAGTTCGACGACACCCCGGGCAACTTCAGCCGCATCGCCGCGACCACGGCCAAGCAGGTGATCCTGCAGCAGCTCCGCGACGCCGAGGACGAGATCAACTTCGGTGAGTTCGCCAGCCGTGAGGGCGAACTCGTGGCGGGGGTCATCCAGCAGGGCAAGGACCCGAGGGTCGTCCTGGTCGACCTGGGCAAGATCGAGGCGGTGCTGCCGCACAGCGAGCAGGTCCCGGGCGAGGAATACGTCCACGGCGACCGCATCCGCTGCTACGTGGTGCAGGTCAAGAAGGGCCACAAGGGTCCCTCGGTGACCCTGTCGCGCACCCACCCCGGCCTGGTGAAGAAGCTCTTCGCGCTGGAGGTGCCCGAGATCGCCGACGGCACGGTCGAGATCGCCGCCGTCGCCCGCGAGGCCGGTCACCGCACCAAGCTCGCGGTCCGGTCCCGGCGCCCGGGGGTGAACGCCAAGGGTGCCTGCATCGGCCCGATGGGCTCGCGGGTACGCAACGTGATGACGGAGTTGCACGGCGAGAAGATCGACATCATCGACTGGTCGGAGGATCCCGCGGAGTTCGTGGGGAATGCGTTGTCCCCGGCCCGCGTTTCCCACGTAGAGGTGATCGACTTCGACGGCCGCGCCGCGCGCGTGACCGTGCCTGACTACCAGCTCTCCCTCGCCATCGGCAAGGAGGGGCAGAACGCCCGGCTCGCCGCCCGCCTCACCGGCTGGCGGATCGACATCCGTCCCGACACCCAGCCGGGGGACGCGGCCGGTGCCGCAGATGCGCCCACACGGTAAGCTGGAATATGGTGGCCAGGCTGCCCTACGAAGAACATGTGTGGGGTGCCGGGTTCGCACGGTTTCCTCCGAGCTGCTCCGCCTGGTGGTGGTCGAGGGCGTTATCGTCCCTGACCTGCGAAGACGGCTCCAAGGGCGTGGTGCTTCACTGCATCCCACCTTGAGCTGTCTCGAACTCGCAGAGCGTCGCCGAGCGTTTTCGCGGGCTTTTCGCGTCGCGGAATCGCTCGACCTGTCGCGACTGCGCGGCCACCTGGAAGAGCAACAGGCTGAAAGGATCGGGTGAAATGGTTACCGACTGTCATGTAGGACGCCGAACTGATGGGCTGGTCAGATAGCTATGAGCGCCTGATGAGCATGCGGCGATGAGTACGTCAACGTAACGACGGTCCGGCGGCACCGCCTCCCGGGCCGAGACAAGGGAGTGCAGTGGCGAAGGTCCGGGTATACGAGCTCGCCAAGGAGTTCGGTGTGGAGAGCAAGGTCGTGATGGCCAAGCTCCAGGAGATGGGCGAGTTCGTGCGTTCGGCGTCCTCGACTATCGAAGCACCGGTAGTCCGCAGGCTCACGGAAGCTTTGGGCGGCCCCAGTAAGGGCTCGTCCGACAGGGGCAGAGGCCCCAGGCCGCCTCAGGCGGCCCCTCGGCCGGGTGACGGCCAGCCAAACGGTGCCACCTCGGCGCCGACATCCATCCCCAAGCCGGGTCCGGCCCCCAGGCCGGGTCCTCGTCCGGGGCCCGTGCAGGCCCGTCCCGCGGCCCCCGCGCCGCAGGCGGCCCCGCCGGTGGTTCCTCCGGCTCCGCCGGTCCAGCCCCCGCAGCCGCCGCGTCAGCAGCCGCCGCAGGTGCAGGCACCGCGGTTCGAGGCGCCCCGCACCGAGAGCGGACGCCCGACCCCCGGCCCCAAGCCGGGTCCCAGGCCCGCCCCGCGTCCGGGTCCCGCACAGCGCCCCGAGGCGCGCCCCGAGGGCGGTCGTCCCTCGGGCGGTCCCGGTGGAGCACCCTCGGGCCCCAGGCCCGGTGCCGGTGCCCCCGGCGCCGGTGCGCCCAAGCCCGGCCCGCGTCCGGGCCCGCGCGGTCCGCGCCCCGGTAACAACCCGTTCTCCTCGAACGCGAGCGGCATGGGCCAGGCCCGTCCGCCGCGCGGTGGCGGCCCCGGTGGTCCCGGTGGCCCCGGCCGTGACGGCGGCCCCGGCGACAGAGGCCCGCGTCCCGGCCCCCGCGAGGACCGCGGTCCTCGCCAGGACCGCGACAACGCCGGTCCCCGTCCGCCCGGCGCCCGTTCCGGCCCGCCCGGATCGGGTGGCCCGCGTCCGGGGCCCGGCGCCGGTGGCCCGCGTCCCGGTGGCGGCGCCGGTGGTCCCGGTGGCCCGCGTCCGGGTGGTCCGCGTCCCAGCCCGATGATGATGCCCCAGGGCCGGCCCGCCGGTCCCGGCGGCGGTGGCGCCGGCCGTCCCGGTGGCGGCGCGGGTGCCGGTCGCCCGGGTGGCGGCGCCGGTCGTCCCGGTGGCGGCGGTCGTCCCGGTGGTGGCGGCGGCTTCGCCGGTCGCCCGGGTGGCGGTGGCGGCGCGGGTCGTCCCGGCACCGGAACCGGTGGCCCCGGTGGTGGCGGCGGCGGTTTCGCCGGTCGTCCCGGTGGTGGTGGCCGTGGTCGCGGTGGAGGCACCGCGGGCGCGTTCGGCCGTCCCGGCGGACGCCCGACCCGCGGTCGCAAGTCCAAGCGCCAGCGGCGTCAGGAATTCGACAACATGCAGGCCCCGGCGATCGGCGGCGTGCAGGCTCCTCGCGGCAACGGGCAGACGATCCGCCTGTCGCGCGGCGCCTCCCTGTCGGACTTCGCCGACAAGATCGGCGCGATCCCGGCGTCCCTGGTGCAGATCATGCTGCACCTGGGCGAGATGGTGACCGCCACGCAGTCGGTCAACGAGGAGACGCTCCAGCTTCTGGCCGCCGAGCTCGACTACAACCTGCTTGTGGTCAGCCCGGAGGAGGAGGACCGCGAGCTCCTGGAGACCTTCGACATCGAGTTCGGCGAGGACGAGGGCGACGAGTCCGACCTGGTCGCCCGCCCGCCGGTGGTGACCGTCATGGGTCACGTCGACCACGGTAAGACCAAGCTGCTCGACGCCATCCGCAACACCAACGAGGTGGCGCGGGAGGCGGGTGGCATCACCCAGCACATCGGTGCCTACCAGATCGCCACCACGCACGAGGACGAAGAGCGGAAGATCACCTTCATCGACACCCCGGGTCACGAGGCGTTCACCGCCATGCGTGCCCGAGGCGCCAAGGTGACCGACATCGCCGTCCTGGTCGTCGCGGCCGACGACGGCGTGAAGCCGCAGACCATCGAGGCGCTCAACCACGCCCAGGCGGCCGACGTGCCGATCGTCGTCGCGGTCAACAAGGTCGACAAGGAGGGGGCGGACCCGAGCAAGGTGCGCGCCCAGCTCACCGAGTACGGTCTGGTCGCCGAGGAGTACGGCGGCACCACGATGTTCGTCGACATCTCCGCCAAGAACGGGATCGGCATCGAGCAGCTGCTCGAGGCCATCCTGCTCACCGCGGACGCCGAGCTCGACCTGCGGGCCAACGCCACGATGGACGCCCAGGGCGTCGCCATCGAGGCGCACCTCGACAAGGGCCGCGGCCCGGTCGCGACCGTGCTGGTCCAGCGCGGCACGCTCCGCGTCGGAGACTCGATCGTCTGTGGCGAGGCCTTCGGCCGCGTCCGGGCGATGCTCGACGACAAGGGCGAGGCGATCCCGGAGGCCGACCCGTCCCGTCCGGTGCAGGTCCTCGGTCTGACCGCGACGCCGGGAGCCGGTGACAACTTCATCGTCGTCACCGACGACCGGATGGCGCGCCAGATCGCCCAGCAGCGCGCCGCGCGCAAGCGCATCGCGGACATGGCCAGGTCCGGCCGTCGCCGCACCCTCGAAGAGCTCTTCAGCGAGATGGAGAAGGGCCAGGTCGACGAGCTCAAGCTCATCATCAAGGGTGACGTCTCCGGTTCCGTCGAAGCCCTGGAAGACGCGCTGCTCAAGATCGATGTCGGCGACGAGGTGCGCCTGCGGGTGCTCCACCGCGCCGTCGGTGCGATCACCGAGTACGACGTCAACCTGGCGGTCGCCGACGACAACGCCGTCATCATCGGCTTCAACGTGCGTCCCGAGGTCAGGGCGCGCGATCTGGCCGAGCGCGAGGGCGTCGACATCCGCTACTACTCGGTCATCTACCAGGCGATCGAGGAGATCGAGGCGGCCCTCAAGGGCATGCTCAAGCCGGAGTTCGAAGAGGTCCAGATGGGCACCGCCGAAGTCCGCGAGGTCTTCAAGGTGCCGAAGATCGGCAACATCGCCGGTGCGCTGGTCCGTTCGGGCACGATCGTCCGCAACAGCAAGGCCCGGATCATCCGCGGCGGGGTCGTCATCTCCGACAACCTCACCGTCTCCTCGCTGCGCCGTTTCAAGGACGACGCGACCGAGGTCCGCGAAGGGTTCGAGTGCGGTATCGGTGTCGGCTACAACGACATCAAGATCGATGACGTCATCGAGACCTTCGAGATGCGGGAGAAGCCGCGAACCTGATGCCTCGGCAGGCAGGGAAACCGTTCCATCGGCCGCGCACCCTCGGGTGCGCGGCCGGTGGGCGGGACCCGAGCCCGTGGCACGGTGTCGATCGTGGCGAGTGACCCACCATGTATGTAGGTGCACTGACATTGGACATCCTGCTCGGCGACGTCCACTCGCTGAAGCAGAAGCGCTCGGTGGTGCGTCCCATCGTCGCGGAGGTGCGGCGACGGTTCCCGAATGTGGCCGTCGCGGAGACCGGTCATCTTGACCTGCATCGCCGTACCGAGATCGGGATCGCGGTCGTCTCCGCCACCGCCGCCAACTGCGGTGAGGTGCTCGACGACTGCGAGCGCCTGATCGCCTTCCACCCGGAGATCGAGCTGCTGTCCGCCAGACATCGGCTCTACAACGAGGACGAAGACTAGATACGGAGACGGCCGGTCGCGGAAGAACCCCTACCGCCACCGGCCATCCCCGTGAGAAGGGGGGAGCTATGGACGCCGCACGCGCGCGCAAGATCGCCGATCGGATCCAGCAGATCGTGGCGGAGATGCTGGAGCGCCGCATCAAGGACCCCAGGCTGGGGTTCGTGACCGTGACGGACACCCGCATCACCAACGACCTGGGCGAGGCCACGGTGTTCTACACCGTGTTCGGCTCCGAGGCCGAGCGGGCCGACTCCGCCATGGCACTGGAGAGCGCCAAGGGGCTCATCCGCTCGGAGGTGGGCCGCCAGACGGGGCTGCGCCACACGCCGACGCTGACGTTCACCCACGACCCGCTCCCTGACAGCGCCCGTCATCTGGAGGATCTGCTCGCCGAGGCGAAGGCCAGGGACGTGGAGATCGCCAAGCGGGCCGAAGGGGCGTCGCACGCCGGGGACGCCGACCCCTACCGCAAGCCCGAGGACAGGGAAGACGGCGACGAATCCGGGGACGAGGAAGACGAATCCCCGGAACGCGCGGGACGCTCCGCGACGTGACGCCCGCCTCGCGTGACGACGGCTCGGCCGGTCCGGTGTCCGGCCAGGACTGGGCACGGGCCGTCGAGCTCATCTCCGCCGCGGACGAGATCGCGCTCGCCTGTCACGTCTCACCCGACGGTGACGCGCTCGGCTCGATGCTCGCCGTCGGGCTCGCACTGCGCGCGGCGGGCAAGCGGGTCACCGCCTCCTTCGGCGACCGGCGCTTCAGTGTGCCCAGGCTGCTGCGTTTCCTGCCGGGGCAGGAGCTGCTGGCCGACCCCGCGCACTATCCCGCCGCGCCCGAGGTGATGGTCACCTTCGACGTCCCCACCGTCGGGCGTCTCGGCGTGCTGACCGGCAACACGGTCAAGGCGAACGAGCTGGTCGTGCTGGACCACCACCCGTCCAACACCGGGTTCGGCACCCTCAACCTGGTCGATCCCGACGCCGCGGCCACCGCCGTGCTCGCCGAGGAGCTGATCCACCGGCTCGGCCTGCCGATCGACAAGGACATCGCGACCTGCCTGTACGTCGGGCTCGTCACCGACACCGGCTCCTTCAGGCACTCCTCCACCACCCCGGAGGCGCACGCGATGGCCGCCCGGCTGCTCGACACCGGGCTCGATCCCGAGAAGATCTCCCGCGAGCTGTGGGATCGCTCTCCGTTCGGCTACCTGAAGGTGCTCGGCGTCGTGCTCGGCAGGGTGCGCCTGGAGCCCGAGGTGGGCGGTGGCCTGGTCTGGACGTTCGTCACCCGAGCCGACCGCGCCGCGTACGGGCTGCCGTACGACGAGGTCGAGGGGATGATCGACGTGATCCGGCGCACCGACGAGGCGGACGTCGCCACGATTCTCAAGGAGGACGACGACGGCGTCTGGCAGGTCTCCATGCGCTCCAAGGGCGGGGTGGACGTCTCGCGCGTCAGCGTCGCGCTGGGAGGCGGCGGGCACGCCAAGGCGGCGGGTTTCACCTCCCACCAGCCCGTCGAGGAGACGATCGCGAGTCTCCGGGCACTGCTGTAAGCCCTTCACCGCACGCCTGTGAGGACCACAATGAGTACGGCCCGCGCCAAGCGCACCCCGCCGCCGAGCGGACTGATCATCGTTGACAAGCCCGCCGAGTGGACCTCGCACGACGTGGTGGCCAAGCTCCGCGGCATCGCGGGCACCCGCAAGGTCGGTCACGCGGGCACCCTCGACCCGATGGCCACCGGCGTGCTGGTGGTCGGTGTCGAGAAGGCCACCCGCCTGCTCGGCCACCTCGCGCTCACCGAGAAGGGCTACGACGCCACGATCCGCCTCGGTCAGACCACCAACACCGACGACGCCGAGGGCGAGATCACCGCGTCGGTGCCGGCGGGGCAGGTCACCGAGGAGGACATCAGGAAGGGCGTCGCCACGTTGACCGGCCCGATCATGCAGATCCCGCCGCAGGTCAGCGCGATCAAGGTGAACGGCGAGCGAGCCTACAAACGGGCGAGGGCGGGGGAGGAGGTCGAGCTCAAGGCTCGCCAGGTGACCGTGTCGAGCTTCGAGATCACCGCCGTGCGCCGGCACGGTGAGTTCGGCGACCTCGTCGACGTCGACGCCTCGGTGTCCTGTTCCAGTGGCACCTACATCCGCGCGCTCGCCCGTGATCTCGGCGCCGACCTGGGCGTCGGCGGTCATCTGACCGCCCTGCGCCGTACCCGGGTGGGTCCCTACGACCTGTCGGTGGCCCACACCCTGGAGCACCTCGCCGCCGAGTGCGTGATCCTGCCGATGGCCGACGCGGTCGCGGCGGCCTTTCCCCGCCGGGACGTGACCGCCGAAGAGGCGGCCACCGTCGCGCACGGCGGGCGGCTGCCCGCGCTGGGCGCGGGGAGCGGGCCGATCGGGGTGTTCGCCCCCGACGGCACCCTGGTGGCGCTGATGGAGGAGCGTGGCCAGGTCGCCAGGTCCCTGGCCGTCTTCGTCCCCTGACGGGCCGTCCGTCGTCGTCTCGGGTGTTGTCCCGGACCTTTCGCGGCGAGGGGCGCGCCACGGGCAAGGGGCTCCCCGATTGGGGGGAAGGGCTCAGAGCATGGCAGGCTTTAGGGGTTCATCCGCTACGAGGGAAGAGGCTGCGGTGCGAGGCTGGCACGGATTGGACGACGTGCCCGAAGACTGGGGCAGGTCCGTCGTCACGATCGGCGTCTTCGACGGCGTTCACCGCGGGCACCAGCAGATGGTGGCCCGTGCCGTCGGGATGGCCGCTCGTCTCGGGGTTCCCTCGGTGGTGGTGACCTTCGACCCGCATCCCGAGGAGGTCGTGCGGCCGGGTACGCACCCTCCGAGGCTGACGACGGCGAGGCACCGCACCGAGCTCCTCGCGGGCCTGGGCGTCGACGCGGTGTGCGTCCTGCCGTTCACGCTGGAGTTCTCCCGGATGAGCCCGGACGAGTTCGTGCAGACCGTCCTCGTCGACCGGCTGCACGCCGCCGGGGTCGTGGTGGGGGAGAACTTCCGTTTCGGCCACAAGGCCTCCGGCGACGTGGAGACGCTGCGCACCCTGGGGGAGAAGTACGACTTCGTGGCCGAGGCGGTCCCGCTGGTCAGCGACGGGGAGACGATCTCCTCCACCCTGATCCGCGAGCAGATCGCCTCCGGCGACATGGAGGCGGTCCGGCAGACGCTCGGCCGTCCGCACCGGGTCGAGGGCGTGGTCGTCCGCGGTTACCAGCGCGGCCGGCAGCTCGGTTTCCCGACGGCGAACCTGGAGTCGCCGGAGTTCACCGCCATCCCCGCGGACGGCGTCTACGCCGGTTGGCTGCAGGGTGTCGAGACCGGCAACCTGCCCGCGGTGTACGGCGGCGAGCGCTGGCCCGCAGCGATCTCCGTAGGCACCAACCCGACCTTCGAGGGGGTGCCCCGCACCGTCGAGGCGTACGCCCTCGACCGCGACGACCTCGATCTTTACGGCGCGCACGTGGCCGTCGACTTCGGGCCCAGGCTGCGCGGCAACACCAGGTTCGACTCGATCGAGGCTCTCGTCGCGCAGATCCACGCCGACGTGGACGAGGTCCGGCGCTTGACGAGCTGACCACCTCCGGGAGGGGGCCCGCGGGGGTCCCGGCCGGTCCTCATGCCACGCCGACCCCGGAATTCCGGTTCCGTGCCCGATCCCCTGCCCGGTTCCGTGCGCGATTCCGTGCCCGATCCTGTGCTCGATCTCATGTCCGGTCCCACCCGGCCCCCGTGTCACACGGCCCTCGCGTCACGTGGACCTCGGAGGCCGAAATGCCGGTCCTGTAGGGGTTTCGGGTGAGACTCGCCGGGCTCTCACAGGATGT
The DNA here is from genome assembly GCF_042898365.1 of Streptosporangium sp. NPDC000509. Lineage (NCBI taxonomy): Bacteria > Bacillati > Actinomycetota > Actinomycetes > Streptosporangiales > Streptosporangiaceae > Streptosporangium > Streptosporangium sp. NPDC000509. The sequence continues at coordinate 106,934 of NZ_JBIAYX010000008.1, forward strand.
GCGGGGGTCGCGAAGCCGGTGGTAGCCTGGCATGTCAGCTCTGTAACCGGTGTCGTATGATCCCGGTGCTGATCTCGCCACGGCGACTGTAGGCACGCACGGTCGTTCGGGGAGCCGGAATTGCGCGTGCCCGCAGAGGTCCAAGGAGAAAAGTGTCTCTCGACACCGCAGCAAAGAAGAAGATCATCGGTGACTACGCCAAGGGTGAGACCGACACCGGTTCCCCCGAGGTGCAGATCGCGCTGCTGAGCAAGCGCATCAGCGAGCTCACCGAGCACCTGAAGGTGCACAAGCACGACCACCACAGCCGCCGTGGCCTGCTGCTGCTCGTCGGCCGCCGCCGCCGGCTGCTGAAGTACCTGCAGAGCAAGGACATCGCGCGCTACCGCTCGCTCATCGAGCGGCTCGGCCTGCGCCGATAGTGTTGTGAGGGAGTGGCGTCCGCGCCGCTCCCTCATCTCATGGGGGACGATGTCGGCGCGTCGCGCCACGAAGACGTCGCCCCGGTGAGCAAACTGAATAGCCGAGACAGTGCCCCGCGTCCGCAAGCAAGCGCGCCCCACGGCGTCGGAGGGCCGGTCCTCGGTAGTGGCCCCCGGTCATCATGGCACAAAGCCATACGGAACCGGGCGCTTCGATCGAAGACCGGCGCTGCACCTACGGGGAGCCGGCAAAACACGACGAACCAGGCGCGACACGTGCGTCTGGCCGGACGCGGGCGACCGATCCACAAGGAGGTCCCCCGTGGAGGGTGTCCACAGCAGCGAAGCCGTCATCGACAACGGCTCATTCGGCACACGTACCATCCGGTTCGAGACCGGACGGCTCGCGCGCCAGGCGGCGGGTTCCGCCGTCGTCTATCTCGACGACGACACGATGGTCCTCTCAGCGACCACCGCGTCCAAGAATCCCAAGGAGAACCTCGACTTCTTCCCCCTCACGGTGGACGTCGAGGAGCGAATGTACGCCGCGGGCCGCATTCCCGGCTCGTTCTTCCGGCGTGAGGGCCGTCCCTCCGAGGACGCCATCCTCACCTGCCGCCTGATCGACCGGCCGCTGCGCCCCTCGTTCGTCAAGGGCCTGCGCAACGAGATCCAGGTGGTCGCCACCATCATGGCGCTCCACCCCGAGCACCTGTACGACGTCGTGGCGATCAACGCCGCGTCCCTGTCCACCCAGCTCGCCGGGCTGCCGTTCTCCGGCCCGATCGGCGGCGTCCGCGTCGCGCTGATCGAGGGCCAGTGGGTCGCCTTCCCGACCAACACCGAGCTGGCCAGTGCCACCTTCGACATGGTGGTCGCGGGCCGGGTCCTGGACGACGGCGACGTCGCGATCATGATGGTCGAGGCCGAGTCCACCCGCGACACGCTCAAGCTCGTCGCCGAGGGCGCGGTGGCTCCGACCGAGGAGACCGTGGCCCAGGGCCTTGAGGCCGCCAAGCCGTTCATCAAGGTGCTGTGCGAGGCGCAGGCCAAGGTCGCGAAGGTCGCCGCCAAGGAGACCGCCGAATACCCGCTGTTCCTCGACTACCAGGACGACGTCCTGGAGGCGGTGACCGGCGCGGTGCGCAGCGAGCTCGCCGCCGCGCTCACCATCGCCGGCAAGCAGGAGCGCGAGATCGAGCTCGACAGGGTCAAGGCCCTGGTGCTGGAGAAGGTCGGCCCCGACTTCGAGGGCCGCGAGAAGGAGCTCGGCGCCGCGTTCCGGTCGCTGACCAAGAAGCTCATGCGCGAGCGGGTCATCGCCGAGGGCGTCCGCATCGACGGCCGCGGCGTCAAGGACATCAGGCAGCTCAGCGCCGAGGTCCACGTCGTACCCCGGGTGCACGGCTCGGCCCTGTTCGAGCGCGGCGAGACCCAGATCCTGGGCATCACCACGCTCAACATGCTCCGTATGGAGCAGATGATCGACACGCTGAACCCCGAGCGCACCAAGCGCTACATGCACAACTACAACTTCCCCCCCTACTCCACCGGTGAGACCGGCCGGGTGGGCTCGCCCAAGCGGCGCGAGATCGGGCACGGCGCGCTCGCCGAGCGGGCGCTGCTGCCGGTGCTGCCGGCGCGCGAGGAGTTCCCCTACGCGATCCGCCAGGTCTCCGAGGCGCTGGGCTCCAACGGCTCGACCTCGATGGGGTCGGTCTGCGCCTCGACGATGGCGCTGCTCGACGCGGGTGTCCCGCTCAAGGGCATCGTCGCGGGCATCGCGATGGGCCTCATCAACGAGGGCGACCAGTACGTCACGCTGACCGACATCCTCGGCGCCGAGGACGCGATGGGCGACATGGACTTCAAGGTCGCCGGCACCAAGGACGTCATCACCGCGCTCCAGCTCGACACGAAGCTGGACGGCATTCCGGCCTCCGTGCTGGCGGCCGCGCTGAGGCAGGCCAAGGGCGCCCGCCTGGCGATCATCGACGTGATGCAGGAGGCCATCGACTCCCCGGCGGAGATGAACGCGACGGCTCCGCGCATCATCACGATCAAGATTCCGGTGGACAAGATCGGAGAGGTCATCGGCCCGAAGGGCAAGATGATCAACCAGATCCAGGACGACACCGGCGCCGAGATCACCCTGGAAGACGACGGAACCATCTACATCGGCGCCACCGACGGCCCGTCCGCCGAGGCGGCCAGGTCGGCGATCAACGCCATCGCGAACCCGCACATGCCGGAGGTCGGCGAGCGCTACCTGGGCACGGTCGTCAAGATCGCCGCCTTCGGCGCCTTCATCTCCCTCATGCCGGGCAAGGACGGCCTCCTGCACGTCTCCCAGATCCGCAAGCTGCACGGCGGCAAGCGCATCGAGAACGTCGAGGACGTCATGAACGTCGGCGAGAAGGTCCAGGTGGAGATCGCCGAGATCGACTCCCGCGGCAAGCTCTCCCTGGTGCCCGTCGAGGTCATCGAGAAGGAGGCCGCGGCCAAGGCCGAGTCCGGCGACACCGAGACGTCGGCCGCCCCGGCGGCCGAGGCGTCCGCCGACGAGCGGCCCCGCGAGGAGCGGCCCCGTCGCACCCGCACCCGCAGCAGCAACAGCGGCGGTGGCAACCGCGGTGGCGGCGGAGGGGAAGACCGCAACTCGTGATCACCACCACTCTGCACCCCGGCAAGGACGGCGCCGGGGTCGTGAAGCGCACCGTCCTTCCCGGTGGGCTCCGGGTGGTGACCGAGTCCATGCCGACCGTGCGTTCCGTCGCGGTCGGCATGTGGGTCGGCATCGGATCGAGAGACGAGTCCCCCCAGCACATGGGCTCCTCCCACTTCCTTGAGCACCTGCTGTTCAAGGGCACGCCGACCCGGGACGCCCTGGAGATCTCCGCGGCCATCGAGGGCATCGGCGGTGAGATCAACGCCTTCACCGCCAAGGAGTACACCTGCTACTACGCGCGGGTCCTCGACGAGGACCTGCGGGTAGCGATCGACGTGCTCGCCGACGTGGTGACCTCCTCGCTCATCACCGAGGAGGACGTCGAGGCCGAGCGTGGCGTGATCCTGGAGGAGATCGCCATGCACGACGACGACCCCTCCGACGTGGTGCACGAGCAGTTCTCCGCGGAGCTGTACGGTGACACGCCGGTCGGCAGGCCGATCCTCGGCACGGTCGACTCGATCACCGCGGTCACCCGCGACCGGATCGCCGAGTACTACCGGCGTTTCTACCTGCCGACCCACACCGTGGTGTCGGTGGCGGGCAACGTCGACCACGAGCGGGTCGTGGCTCTCGTCGCCGCCGCCTATGAGCGGGCCGGGGCCCTGGGCGGGGACGCCTCGCCGGTGCCCCCGCGCGTGTCGGGGCCCGGCGTGGAGCTGCGCTCCGGCACGCGGGTGGTCCACCGGCCGACCGAGCAGGCGAACCTGGTCCTCGGCACGACCGCGCTGACCCGCACCGACGAGCGCCGCTTCGCGCTCGGGGTGCTCAACGCGGCGCTCGGCGGCGGCATGTCCTCGCGGCTGTTCCAGGAGATCAGGGAGAAGAGGGGCCTGGCCTACTCGGCGTACTCCTACACCTCCGCCCTCGCCGACACCGGACAGTTCGGCATCTACGTCGGCTGCCTGCCGTCGAAGATCGACGACGTGCTGAAGATCTGCCGTGAGGAGGTGCTCCGCGTGGTCACCGACGGCATCACCGAGGAGGAGATCGTCCGCGGCAAGGGCCAGATGCGCGGCGGCCTCGTGCTCGGCCTGGAGGACACCGGCTCCCGGATGTCCAGGATCGGCAAGGGCGAACTGGTCTTCGACGAGCTGCTCTCCGTCGACGACCTGCTCGCCAGGATCGACGCGGTGACCCCGGAGCAGATCGCCGAGGTCGCCTCGGACGTCCTCACCCGCCCGATGTCCCTCGCGGTCATCGGCCCCTACGAGGAGGACAGGGACTTCAGCGCGGTCGTCACCGGCTGACGACCCCGCCTGTCGCGGCCCCGGCGCATCCCGCGCGGGGGCCGCCCGTGTCTTCGGGGGCGCTCCCGGAGGGCCGGACCCGGTGGTCCGCGACAGCCCGGCGGGCCCGCACGGTATAGCCTTGGGGCCGTGATCAGGGTTGGAGTTCTCGGCGCCCGAGGGCGCGTCGGTGTCGAAGTGTGCAGGGCCGTCGAGGCGGCGGACGATATGGAGCTGGTCGCGGCCGTCGACCAGGGCGACCCGATCGAGGCGTTGGAAGGCGCCGAGGTGGTGGTCGACTTCACCCACCCCGACGTCGTGATGGGCAACCTCGAATGGTGCGTCTCCCACGGCATCCACCCGGTGGTCGGCACCACCGGCTTCGACGCCGGGCGGCTGGCGACCGTCAAGGGCTGGCTGGACGCCAACCCCGGCGTCAACGCGCTGATCGCCCCCAACTTCGGCATCGCGGCCGTGCTCATGATGCACTTCGCCCAGCAGGCCGCCCGCTACTTCGAGTCGGCCGAGATCGTCGAGCTGCACCACCCGAACAAGGCCGACGCGCCCTCGGGCACCGCCCGCCGCACGGCCGAGCTGATCGCCGATGCCCGGCGCAAGGCGGGCTCCGCGCCGATGCCCGACGCCACCAGCACGGAGCTCGACGGGGCGCGCGGCGCCGACGTCGACGGGGTCCGGGTGCACGCGGTGCGGCTGGCCGGGCTCATCGCCCACCAGGAGGTGATCCTGGGCGGCGACGGCGAGATCCTCACCATCCGCCACGACACCATGAACCGCTCGTCGTTCACCCCGGGGGTGCTCCTGGGCGTGCGCCGGGTCCGTGAGCTGCCCGGCCTGACCGTCGGCCTGGAGCCCCTTCTCGACCTCTGAGCACCCGCCCCGTGGGGCCCTGGCCCCCGGCCTGGCGCCGTTCGTCGCGCGAGTATGACGCACCCTGAGCTCGCCTGCCCGCTCTGTCGCGGCACGGAGTTCCGCAAGGAGACGGGCAGGCTCGACAGTCGCTGGGGCATCACCTCGCACCGGTTAACCCTGATGATCTGCGAGCGATGCCGCAATATCCTCCAGTTCCATGACAAACACTCGATCTTCGACTTCGACTGAGGTTCGCTGGGCGCGGCCGGAGGAGTTGTCCGGGCTGGCGGCGGTGGAACTGGCGGCCGACGGGCTGTTCGCCGAGGTCGGGATCACCTTTCCGCCGGGGACCACGATGATCGAGGAGACCGAGGACCCAGGACGGGTGCTCGTCGCGGGTGACCCGCCGATCGGGTTCGCCATGGTCGGCCTGGTCGACGGGCAACTCCACCTCGACCAGCTGGCCGTCCATCCCGACCATGGGCGCAGGGGTGCCGGTGGGCGCCTGCTGGAGGCCGTCTGCGAGCACGCGGCCTCGACCGGCTTCGCCGCCGTGACGCTGACGACCTACCGCGACGTGTCCTGGAACGCACCTTGGTACGCCCGGCGCGGCTTCGTCGTGCTCGACCCGGCCGAGTGGGGGCCGGAGATGGCCGAGTTGGTGCGCCACGAACGGGAACTGGGTATCGAGATCGTCCCCCGCGTCGTGATGCGCCGGATCCTGTGAAGGGCCTCGGCCGGGTGCGGCCGGGGAGCGTTTGAAGATCAGAGGGCGAGGCCGACGGTGAGCAGCAGGCCGTACACGAGCTGGAAGCGGCCCGTCTGCTGGAGCGTCGCGATGAGCGCCGGACCTGTGGCACCCGCCCGGACCGCCTTGACCGGGGCGACGGCGAGCGGGGCGGCGAGCAGTGCCAGGGCCGCGAAGGGCCGCCACGGCGCGAGCGCGAGCGCGATCACCAGGGGCAGGACGAGGCAGAGGGTGTAGAGGACGCGGGTGCGGGTGTCACCGAGCACCACGGCCATGGTGCGCTTGCCCGCGGGGCCGTCGGTCACGATGTCGCGCAGGTTGTTGACCACGAGCATCGCACAGGCCAGCAGGCCGGCCGGGACGGCGGCCACCACCGCGAGCCAGGGCAGGTGTTCGAGCTGGACGTAGGTGGTGCCCGTCACCGCCACCAGGCCGAAGAACACGAAGACCGAGACCTCGCCCAGCGCCCGGTAGCCGTACGGGCTGGAACCGCCGGTGTAGAACCAGGCCGCGGCGATCGCCGCCGCGCCGACCAGCAGCAGCCACCAGGCCCCGGTGACCGCGACGAGCACCAGGCCGGCCACCGCGGCGGCGAGGAAGCAGGCGAGGGCCGCGACGAGGACCTGACGAGGGGGCGCGGCGCCCGAGCCGACCAGGCGCATCGGACCGACCCGGTCGGAGTCGGTGCCGCGCACCCCGTCGCTGTAGTCGTTGGCGTAGTTGACGCCCACCTGGAGGGCGAGGGCCACGAACAGGGCCAGCAGGGCCCGCCACCACACTCCTCCGCCGTATCCGATCGCGACTCCGGTGCCGATCGCGACGGGGACGACGGCGGCGGGGAGGGTGCGCGGGCGTGCTCCGGCGATCCACTGGCTCGGGGTGGCCATGGCGTTGCGGCGTTCCTCTCGGGCTCTAGCTGATGTCGGTCGCCAGGCGGATCATCCGCACCGTACGGCCCATGTCGATGACCCGCTCGGCCCCGTCGGCGCCCCACCCGGCGGACTCCAGGAAGCCCCGCACCGCGTAGTTCTCGGCGAAGACCCAGGTCACGATGGTGTGGTAGCCGTCGTCACGGAGGTAGTCGACCGTGGCGTTCAGCAGCCTGCTGCCGTGGCCGCGCCGGACGTGGTCGGGGTCGATCAGGAACGTGAGCATCTCTCCGGCGGTGGTCGGGTCGAGGTCGGGATCCTCCGCCGGGGCGTGTGACGCCAGACCGGCGATCTTCTCCGCGCCCTGCAGCGCGGCCATGGCCTCGATGCCGCCCGGGCCGAGCGCCGGGAAGGCGTCGGTGTCGAGGACGACCTGCTCCACGGCCACCAGTACGCGGTGCCGGCGGCTGGGCGGCGAGGTGATCGCGTCGTCCCACTGCTGTCGCCACATGTTCTCGGCCGCGGGGCCGGTCATCTGCTCCAGCGGTCCTTCGGGAAGGAAGTCCCGGTAGCCGTATCTCCACGCGCGGATCTGGGTGCCCGTCACCGCGGCGACATCATCGTGCCGAGCCGCCCGCACGCCTACGTCTGCCATCTCGGCCCGCTCCTTCTCTGCCGTCTGCCGTCGCCTCGGAACGCGCTGTCTCATGGATCTCGTGCCACGCGAGCGGGCATCAGGCGGGTGGATCCGTGAGACAGGCTCTTACACCGTATCGGGGAATCCGACTCAGAGATGACGTGAACCCGGCTCCATCTGCCGTCGGGCCCGATATGCCCTTGTCTTCGTACGGTTGCCGCAGACCTTCATGGAACACCACGAGCGTGAGCGGTTCTTGGAGGAGTCGACGAACGCCCACTGGCAGGTGCTCTCGGTGCAGACCTTCAGGCGCGGCCACATCCCGTCGGAACGGGTGCCCATCACGGCGGCGACGATCCCGGCCAGCCCTCCGGGCACCCCCGTCGCGACCGGTTCGAGCACCGGCCCTGAGGCGGTGAGGGCGACGCGTAGCGGGAGGGCGGCGAAGGGCCTCGACAGCTCCGCCTCGTGACCGTCGCCGGTCTCGCCGGGGCGGTCGTGGTTGTGACGGAGCGCCTCGCGGAGTGCCTCGCGAAGATCGGCGGCCGTCGCCAGATCCCGCTCGTCGGCGGTGTCCCCGGGGCCGATCAGATCCCGCCCGGCGAGCCAGGCGGTGAGCGCGGCCGGGGAGGGGATCGAGTCGGTCCGCTCCTCGACGTCGTACGTGTTCACGAAGTCGATCACCAGGTCGGAGGGGTTGCCCATGGCGTCGCTCACCTCTTCCCTCTTCGCAACCACTGTACGGCATTAGGGGGTTGTGTTACTTTCAACACCTGCATAACGCGATAGATGGTGTTTTGATGGGAAGTGCGCATGTGGTACCTGGTCTATCTCGCGTTCAAGGAGGCCGGCAGGCGCACGTCGTACCGGAGGAGAGATCATGATCATGAGGGTGTGAAGAGGAGGTCTTCGCGGTCGGCTGACCACTCTCGCGGGGGTTCGGGGCAGGGGGCGCCTCCGAGTCCCCGCGAGGGTGACCAGACGGTCAGTGGTCGTTGAGGGCCGTCGCCAGCCTGCGTACGCCCTCGACCAGCTCGGCCGTGTGGACGGCCGCCGAGTGGGTCACCCTGATGCGCGGGCCCGGAGGCTCGGCCGGGTAGTAGATGCGCCCGGGACTCACCAGGGCTCCCGCCCTCCTGGCGGCCTCCACCGCACTCTCCTCGTCCCGGTCCTCGGGGAGCCGTACCCACAGGTGCAGGCCGCCTCGAGGAACGAGGTGGATCGTGGCGCCGGGCATCCGGGCGGTGAGGGCCGCGGCGAGGGTGTCCCTGCGGAGCGCCAGCTCGGTGCCGAGCGCGGCGAGGTGACGCCGCCAGGCGGGCGAGCCGACGAACTCCAGCGCCGTCTCCTGGAGCGGCCTGGCGACGAAGAACGACTCCACGAGCTGGCTCGCCCGGAGGCGCCGCGCAGCCGGACCTCGGGCGACGACCCCGGCGACCCGCAGGTTCGGCGACAGGACCTTGGTCAGGGAGTTGATGTGCACGACCGTTCCGTGGGCGTCCAGCGCGACCATCGGCGGGGGTACGGGTGCGGTGGTGAAGTAGCGCGCGTAGTCGTCCTCGATCACGAACGCCCCGGCGGCGCGGGCGATCGCCAGCACCTGCTCGCGCCGCTCCAGGGGCAGGGTCGCGCCCGTGGGGTTGTGCAGGGTCGGCTGGCAGAGGAACACCCGCGCGCCGGTCACGGCGAACGCCTCCGCGAGGAGTTCGGGCCGCACCCCCTCGCGGTCCATGGGCACGGCCGTCGCGCGAAGCCCCGCGGCCCGCGCGGCCGCGAGCGCGCCCGGGTAGGTGGGGGTCTCGACGAGTACGGGGGTCCCGGGGGCCGCGAGGGCGCGAAAGGCGTGAATGAGCGCCGTCTGCCCGCCGCTGACGATCAGGACGTCCGACGGGGTGACGTCACCTCCCAACTCCTGGGCGAACCACCTGCGCAGCTCGGGCAGACCGCTCAGCGGCGGCATCTCCCAGACGTCGGGACGTCGCAGCGCGCGGGAGGCGGCGGCCGACAGCGCCCTGGAGGGGCGCAGAGCCGGGTTGAGGTAGCCGCCGGTGAGCGGGATGACCCCCTCGGGCGGCGAGGCGAGAAGGCCGCTCACCTCGCTGTCGTCCACCACCCTGTCGCCGAGCGCCACCGTTTGCCATGACATGTCGGTGTTGTCGCCGCCCCGTGTGATCGCCGGAGCCACGTAGGCCCCGCTGCCGGGTCTGGTGATCACCCGTCCTTCGGCGGCGAGCCTGCCGATCGCGCGTGACACGGTCACCGGGCTCACGTGGTGCAGCCGGACCAGCTCCCGGCTCGACGGCAGCCGGTCGCCCGGACGGAGCCGCGACACCTCCTCACGGAGCGTGGCGGTGAGCCGGACGATACTGCTATCGTCATTCATGAGTGAAAAGAGTAGCGCTATCGTGCCAAATCGGATAGCGGCGGGTACGGTCCCGCCCGCAGAGGTGCTGTCCGGCCTCGCCTCACCGGCAAAGGCGCGTCACGATCGGCGGCCGGGGGGCGCGACGCCGCCGGAGGCGCCGGGCAGGGCGTGGCGGGGGACCCTGCTGGCCGGGCTCGGGGTGCTGGCCTTCTCGGGGTCGTTCCCGGCGACGGTCTTCGCGATGGAGGGCTTCGACCCCTACCTGGTGGCCGTCGGCCGGGCCGTCGTCGCCGCGGTCGCGGCCGCCCTGTTCCTGCTCGCGGCGAGAGTGCCGTTGCTGCCGCCCAGGTCCCAGCTCCGGTCCTACGGCGTCATCGTGGCGGGCGTGGTGTTCGGCTTCCCGCTTTTCAGCGGTCTCGCGCTTCACGCCGGGGCCTCCACCTCGCACGCCGCAGTGGTGATCGGGCTGCTGCCCGCCGCCACCGCCGCCTGCGCGGTGCTGCGGGCGTGGGAGCGGCCCAGGGCGCTGTTCTGGGTGTCCTGCGGCCTCGGAGCCGTGTCGATCACCGTCTTCACCCTCAGCATGGGCGGCGGTCACATCACCGGAGCCGACCTGCTGCTCGTCGGTGCGCTGCTGTCGGCCGCCGTCGGCTACACCGAAGGCGGGCGCCTGTCCCGCGACACCCCCGGCTGGAGGGTGATCTCCCACACCCTCGTCCTCGCCGCACCGCTGACCGTGCCGATCACCGTCGCGCTCGCGCTGGCCACCGATCCGCGCCCCACCACCGCCTCACTCGCCGGGTTCGCGTACGTCGGCCTGGTCTCGATGTTCCTCGGCTTCATCCCCTGGTACGCGGGCCTGGCCATGGGCGGCATCGCCCGCGCCGGGCAGACCCAGCTCGCCCAGCCGCTGCTGACGCTGCTGTGGGCCTGGCTGCTGCTCGGCGAGCTCTTCGGTCCCGTCACCATCGCGGCGGCTCTGGCCGTCCTCGCGTGCGTGGCCCTGACGCAGCGGGCCCGCTCCTGAGGCGTCCCTGACGGATGTGACGCACAGCTGCGAAAAGTGAGACGAAGCTGTCACAGTGGTGCGGCCATGGCGGACCCGACGATCCAGGAGGGCGGTTTCCAGGCGCTCCCGCCGTGCTTCCTGCACGACCATCGGGTCCTGGTGGAGCACGCCCGCGACGCGGATCTCGCCAGGGAGGCGTCGTACCGGCTGCCTGCGAAGGTGAGAAGCCGGGTGAAACCGCTCTGAGCTGGGAAGATCCACCATGCGCGCACCCGCATGACCACGGAGGACGGCAGATGGCCGATCAGCCCCATGACCCACCGTGAGGGGGAGGACCCCTCGGTGTCACCCGCCGGCCCGTCCTCCTCGCCCGCGCCCGACGCGCCTTCCGAATCCGTTTCGGCTCCCGCGTCCGGCGAGCCCGTTCCGGACCCCCTGCGCGGCCCGTCGTCCGCGCCCGTTCCGGCTTCCACGCGCGGTGGTGAGCCCGTTCCGGCGCGAACACCCGAGACGAGGTGCGTACAGCGGCGCGGCCATGCCGCTCTCGTGCTGCTGACGCTGGCGGCGGGGGCGATGGACGCGGTCGCCTTCCTCGGGCTCGGTGGCGTCTTCACCGCGAACATGACCGGCAACCTCATCCTCTTCGCCCTCGTCGGCCGCGAGGACTGGGTGCTCCACGCGTTGCGGTCCGGCCTCGCCTGCGTGGGGTTCTGCGCGGGACTTCTCATCGGCTTCACGATGCCCGGGCGTCACGAGGGGAACGCGTTGTGGCCGTTGGCCGTCATCAGGCTCCTGCGGGCCGACCTGGCCCTCCAGAGCGTCTTTCTCGCCGGCTGGGCGCTCAGCGGGGGCGCACCCGGCCCGGCCGTGATCCTCGCGCTGATCGGGGTGGGATCCTGCGCCATGGGCATGCAGGCCGCGGCGGCCCGCCGGGTCGACCTCGCCGGTATCACGGCAACGTTCGTCACGGGCACCCTCACCTCGCTGTTCGAGAGCTCGGCGTCGGGCTGGTCCACCGACAACCGGCGTCGCGCCGCCATCGTCGTCGCTCTCGTCCTCGGTGCCCTCTGTGCGTCCCTGCTCCTGCGTTTCGCGCCGCCCTGGGCCGGTGTGGTCGCCCCGGCCTTCACGCTCCTCGCGCTCGCCGTCGCGCACCCGTACGGGTTCCGGGGACGACCGGACCGGGGGAGCCGGTGATGATCCGCCGTTTTCCGGTTTCCGGACGGGAAGAACGGATATTCCACGGTGGGTCGGTTGTGGGCCTGTCGCTCGAACGGTGAATCGCTTAGAAATGGGGTTGGGACTCCGACTCTCAGCCTCGCCGATCACGACGGCCAAGGTGAGCGGAGATCCTCCGGTGAACTTAAGGAGATGACTCGTGGGCATGGGCCTCGCGGTGGGAGATGTGGTCGAGGACTTCGAACTCCTCGACGAGACGGGCACGCCGAGGCGGCTCAGCGAGTTTCTGGCCAAGGGGCCGGTGGTGCTCTTCTTCTATCCGGCGGCGATGACCTCCGGGTGCACGCTCGAGAGCTGTCACTTCCGCGACCTGGCCGCCGAGTTCGCGGCCGAGGGAGCGACCAGGATCGGGATCAGTCGCGACCAGGTCGAGCGGCAGGCGAGGTTCGCCACGTCCAACCAGCTGGGCTTTCCCCTGCTCTCCGACCCCGATGGCACCGTCGCCCGTCGCCTCGGCGCCCGCCGTACCGTCGCGGTGGGACCGTTTCTCACCCGCCGGATGACCTTCGTCATCGACGTGGACCACCGCCTCCTGGAGGTGATCCACAGCGAGACCTCCCCGGAGGCGCACGCCGACCACGCGCTCGAAGCCCTCCGCTCCCGCCCACGTCCCTGACCTTCACGGGTCCCGCGGTGCCCTACCGCCGCGGTGGACGCGGCGGTCAGGGGTGCAGGGGATGGGTGTACACGAGGCGGAAGCGGTCGCCGGGGATGACGATGTCGCTCGTCTCCACCGGGCGGTCCCCCGCCCAGTGGGTGCGTTCGACGTGCAGGACCTGGACGCCCGCGGGCAGGGCGAGGGCGTCGCTCTCGGCCGGTTGCGGGACGCGGGTGTAGACCTGCTCGACGATCTCGGTGACCTTGACGCCGATCGCCGACAGGCGGGCGATCAGGCTTCGGGGGCTCTCCTCCGTGATCTCACCGAACTCGGCTGGCTCGTAGGAGGTGGCGAGCTGGATCGGCTTGCCGTCGCCGCGGAAGACGTAGTGGGTGCGGGTGACCGGGGCCGATTCGTCCAGCCGCAGGCGGTGGGCGATGTCGGGGGTGGCGTCGGCGGGTTCGGCCCGCCAGTCCCAGGTGGCCCGGGTGCCCTGCGGCTGGATGTCGGCGCCGAAGGGGGTGGGGTGGTCGTGGAAACGCCATCGGTGCAGCGGGAGCAGCACCGGCTGCTCCCGTACGTAGTGGCCCGAGCCGACGCGGCCGACGATGAGGCCCTCGGCGGCGAGCACGCGCAGCGCGTGCCGGGCGGCCGTCTCGCCCACGCCGTACTTCCTGGTCAGCTGGGCGCGCGAGGGGATCGAGGCGCCGGGGGGAAGGGAGCCGTCGACGATCTGGCGCCGGATGTCGGCGACGACGCGCAGGTAGACAGGATCGGAGCTTGCCACGTGTCCATCCCTGGGGGTCTGGGGCGTTGCCCCATCCTGCCGTATTCGATACGCGACGCAGGGTAATGGCCCCGATTTGGAGCTCCAACTTTACCGTTGTCCCCAGAGGGATCCAAAAATATCTCAGAGACCCTGTAACGCCCGCGTAAGGACCGCCGATTCAACGGTAGAGGTCGTCGATGTGTGTACCCCCGAGCACATATCGGCGGCCTCTTTCTCGTTCAGGGAAGTCCGTGTCGCCACCAAAGTAGACAAAAGCCTTATTTGTCTATAAATGGGTCAGGGGTGTGATCGCCGGGGTCCGTCGCCGTGACGGGGTATATCCACGTGTACGGTGTGCAGCGGGCGCCTCGGGGGGATGTTCGCTCTTGGGCCCATCGGTGGACGGAGGTTAGGCGGGGTGGCGGGGTCCACCGTTTCGACGGATCCGGGTAGCGTTCGGTCTATGGCAGCGCCAACTGGAACCTCCGACGCCCCCTTCGGCCGCATGCTGACCGCCATGGTCACACCGTTCACACGTGACGGAGCGGTCGACTACGAGACAGCGGGTCGCCTCGCAACCTACCTGGTGGACGAGCAGCGTAACGACGGCATCGTCGTGAGCGGTACGACGGGGGAGTCCCCGACGACCACCGACGACGAGAAGGAGCGCCTCCTGCGCGCCGTCGTCGAGGCGGTCGGTGATCGCGCCACGGTCGTCGCCGGAGCCGGGACCAACGACACCCACCACAGCGTGGAGCTCGCCAGGTCCGCCGAGCGCGCCGGAGCCCACGGTCTCCTGTTGGTGACGCCCTACTACAGCAAGCCTCCCCAGGAGGGGATCTACCGCCACTTCGCCACCGTGGCGGACGCGACGGCCCTGCCGGCCATGCTCTACGACATCCCCGGCCGGAGCGGCGTGCCGATCCTGAGTGAGACGCTCGCCAGGCTCGCCCGGCACGAGCGGATCGTCGCGGTGAAGGACGCCAAGGCCGATCTGTTCGAGGGGACGCAGGTCATCGCGTCCACCGGCCTCGCCTACTACTCGGGTGACGACACGCTCAACCTGCCGTGGCTGTCGGTGGGAGCCGTGGGGTGCGTCAGCGTGATCGGCCATGTCGCGGGCGCGGAGATCGCCACGATGATCGAGGCGTACCGCTCGGGGGATGTCGCGGGTGCGCTCGCCGTCCACCGCAGGCTGCTCCCCGTGGTCTCCGGGATCATGATGCAGGCCGGTGGCGCGATCATGGCGAAGGCGGCGCTCTCCCTGGTCGGACGGCCCGCGGGGCCGATGCGGCCACCCCTGGTGGAGGCGACGGGGGAGCAGCTCGCCAGGCTGCGCGAAGACTTGATCGCGGGCGGTGTGAAGCTGCCCGACGAAGTTGTGACATGAGACAAGACGCCGCGGCCCTCACCGGCCGCATTCGGGAGGAACGAGAGTTTGCGCGAGAGAAGACACAAGGGTCCGCTGGGGGACGGAGTGCTCGGCGAGGGAGTGGTCCTGCTGCCCACGAGGGCTTCCGTCGCATGTGAGACCTCTGAGAGAGGTGTGGCCGGATGAGTCACCCCCATCCCGAACTCGGGCTGCCGCCCGCGCTCGTCGACGGTGCCCTGCGCATCGTCGCGCTGGGCGGGCTCGGTGAGATCGGCCGCAACATGGCCGTGTTCGAGTACGAAGGCCGGTTGCTGATCGTCGACTGCGGGGTGCTCTTCCCCGAGCCCGACCAGCCCGGCATCGACCTGATCCTGCCCGACTTCGAATACATCCGGGACCGCCTGGACGACGTCGAGGCCGTGGTCCTGACCCACGCGCACGAGGACCACATCGGTGCCGTGCCCTATCTGCTGCGCGAGCGCCGCGACATCCCGATCGTGGGATCGAAGCTGACGCTGGCGCTGATCGAGGCCAAGCTCACCGAGCACCGCATCCAGCCGACCAGACGTGAGGTCGTGGAGGGCGAGCGGCACAGGTTCGGGCCGTTCGAGTGCGAGTTCCTCGCCGTCAACCACTCCATTCCCGACGCGCTCGCCGTCGCGATCAGGACGCCCGCGGGCATCGTCCTGCACACCGGTGACTTCCGGATGGACCAGCTGCCCAGTGACGGGCGGCTGACCGACCTGGGCGGGTTCGCCAGGCTCGGCGCCGAGGGCGTCGACCTGCTGATGTCCGACTCGACCAACGCCGAGGTGCCGGGCTTCGTCACCAGTGAGCGGGAGATCGCGCCGGTCATCGACGAGGTCATCCGCACCGCGAGCAAGCGGGTGATCGTGGCGAGCTTCGCCTCCCACATCCACCGCGTCCAGCAGGTCATCGACGCGGCGGAGAAGCACGGCCGCAAGGTCGCGCTGGTCGGCCGTTCGATGGTGCGCAACATGGGCGTCGCCCGCGACCTGGGCTACCTGAGGGTCTCACCCGGCCTGATCGTCGACGCCAAGGAGATCGAGGGCCGTCCGCCGGAGGACGTGGTGCTGATCTGCACCGGGTCCCAGGGCGAGCCGATGGCGGCGCTGTCACGCATGGCCAACCGCGACCACCCGATCCGGATCGCCGAAGGCGACACGGTCCTGCTGGCCTCCTCGCTGGTGCCGGGCAACGAGACCGCGGTGAACAACGTGATCAACGGGCTGTCCCGCTGGGGCGCTCGCGTGGTGCACAAGGGCAACGCGAAGGTGCACGTCTCCGGGCACGCCGCCGCGGGCGAGCTGCTGTACGTGCTCAACCTGACGCGGCCGTCCAACTTCATGCCGGTGCACGGTGAATGGCGTCACCTGCGGGCACACGCCAAGCTCGCAGCGCTGACCGGGGTTCCCGACGACCACATCGTGATCGCCGAGGACGGCGTCGTGGTGGACCTGATCGACGGCCGGGCCAAGATCGTGGGTGCGGTTCCCGCCGGTTACGTCTACGTGGACGGCACCTCGGTGGGCGATGTCACCGACTTCGCGCTGAAGGACCGCCGCATCCTGGGCGAGGAGGGCTTCATCTCCATCGTCATCGTGGTCGACACCGCCACCGGCAAGCTCGCCGGGGGCCCGGAGATCCACGCCAGGGGATCCGGCATCGACCCGGCCATGTTCGACGACATCCTTCCGCAGGTCGAGAGGGCGCTGCAGGAGAACGCGGCCGACGGGGTGGTGGACATCCAGCAGGTCCGCCGCGTGGTCCGCAGGACCGTGGGGCGCTGGGTGAGCGACACCTACCGCCGTCGCCCGATGATCATTCCCGTGGTGGTCGAGGTCTGACCTTCGCCCCGTACGGCGGCCTCACCGGCCGTCGTACGGGGCCCTGCCGGGGCATGGAAGGCGCTTTCCAGCAGGCCAATGGGACATTCGTTGCTCTTCATTGCTTTTTGTGAAGTATCGACCGATATGGCGAAATGCGGCCGAGGGTCGATCGCTCCGGCGAGTCGGCGCGCAATCCACCACCCGTCTCGTTAACCTCCCTAGCATGGCCACCCGTACGTCTAAAGGATCCTCAGGAAAGCCCCCCGGGAAGGGGTCCTCCGGTCGTTCGGGCACCTCCCAGGCCCGTACGGCCTCCGCCAGGCGGCCGCCCGCCGCCCGGAAGAGGAGCACGAGCCAGGCCCGCAGGCCCTCGCCCCAGCACGACCCGATCAGCTGGGTGCTCATCATGATCGGCAAGCTGTTCATGGGCATCTGGATGCTCCTGGCGGGGGGCATCGGCAGCGCCGCGCGGGCGCTGGGGCAGAACGCGCGTGAGCTCGACCCCGTCCACCGCCGCGACGGGCTCGGCCTGGCGGTGTTCGCCGGAGCGGTCGTGCTCGCCGCCATGACCTGGCGGAAGAACACCGGCACCGTCTCCACCGTGGTCGACGGCGTCATGCGCGGCGTCTTCGGTTCGCTGACCTGGGTGATCCCGATCCTGCTCGTGCTGCTGGCCTGGCGGCTGCTACGCCACCCCGACCAGAACGCCGACACCGGCCGGATGATCATCGGCTGGTCCGCCCTGACCATCGGCGTGCTCGGCGTCGTGCACGTGGTCCACAACACCCCGTACCCGTCCGGGGGAGAATCCGACGGCATGGACAAGGTCTCGGCCGCCGGAGGCATGGTCGGCTTCATCGTCTCCGCGCCCCCGGCGAGCATCCTGCCGTCCTTCATCACCATCCCGCTGCTGCTGATCCTGTCGGGCTTCGGCATCCTGGTGATCACCGCGACGCCGGTGCACCGGGTCCCCGAACGGCTGGCAGAGATCCGGCACATGCTCTTCAACCGGGATATGCCCCCCGCGCCGCGCGTGTCCAGGAAGAAGCCCTCCACCCGCAAGAAGCCGGAGTCCGAGGGCGACGAGCTCGGCGACCACGTCAAGCCCTACGACACGCCCCTGGTCGCCGAGACGCCCGGCGGGTCACCGGAACACTCCCCGGAGATCGTGCCCGGCCTGATGGAGGACGAGGCGGCGGAGGAGGCGGTGGTCAGGGCCGCGCCGCCCGAGCCGTCCCCGGCCCCGCGCAAGGTCGAGCAGCTCGTCCTGTCCTCCCAGGCCGGCCCGTACACCCTGCCCGAGCCGCAGCTCCTGCGTCCCGGCACCGCGCCCAAGCCGCAGACGAAGGCCAACACCGTCGTCGTCAACGCGCTGACCAGCGTGCTGGAGCAATTCGCCATCGACGCCCAGGTGATCGGCTTCACCCGGGGGCCGACGGTGACGCGCTACGAGATCGAGCTCGGCCCGGCGGTCAAGGTCGAGAAGGTCACCGCGCTCACCAAGAACATCGCGTACGCGGTCAAGTCGGCCGATGTCCGGATCCTTTCTCCGATCCCCGGGAAGTCGGCGATCGGGGTCGAGATCCCCAACACCGACAAGGACCTCGTCTCGCTGGGCGACATCCTGCGCTCCCCGGTGGCCCAGGCCGACCATCACCCGATGATCGTCGGACTCGGCAAGGACGTCGAGGGGCGCACGATAGTGGCCAACCTGGCGAAGATGCCGCACCTGCTCATCGCGGGCGCCACCGGCGCGGGCAAGTCGGTCTGCGTCAACGGACTGATCACCTCGATCCTGATGCGCGCCACCCCCGACGAGGTCCGCATGGTCCTCGTCGACCCCAAGCGGGTCGAGCTCAGCGTCTACGAGGGTATCCCGCACCTCATCACGCCGATCATCACCAACCCCAAGAAGGCCGCCGAAGCGCTGGAGTGGGTCGTCGGTGAGATGGACCGCCGCTACGACGACCTCGCCGCCAGCGGCTTCCGGCACGTCGACGACTTCAACAAGGCGGTCCGCACCGGCAAGCTGGTGGCGCCGCCGGGCAGCGAGCGCGTCTACCAGTCCTACCCGTACCTGCTGGTGATCGTCGACGAGCTCGCCGACCTGATGATGGTCGCTCCGCGCGACGTCGAGGACTCCATCGTCCGCATCACCCAGCTGGCCCGCGCCGCGGGCATCCACCTGGTCATCGCCACCCAGCGCCCCAGCGTGGACGTGGTCACCGGTCTGATCAAGGCCAACGTGCCCTCCCGGCTCGCCTTCGCCACCTCCTCACTGGCCGACTCCCGGGTCATCCTGGACCAGCCGGGTGCCGAGAAGCTCGTCGGGCAGGGCGACTCGCTCTTCCTGCCGATGGGTGCGAGCAAGCCCATGCGGCTGCAGAACGCCTTCGTCTCCGAGAAGGAGATCGGCGAGATCGTCGGGCACTGCAAGGCCCAGATGACGGTCGAGTACCGCGAGGACGTGTCCGTCGTGGCGACCGCGAAGAAGGAGATCGACGAGGACATCGGCGACGACCTCGACCTGCTGGTCCAGGCGGCCGAGCTCATCGTGACCACCCAGTTCGGCTCGACCTCGATGCTCCAGCGCAAGCTCAGGGTCGGCTTCGCCAAGGCGGGTCGCCTGATGGACCTGCTGGAGAGCAGGAACGTCGTCGGGCCCAGCGAGGGGTCGAAGGCGAGGGAGGTCATGGTCAAACCCGACGATCTGCCCGGTCTCCTGGCCGACCTGCGCGGGGGCTGACGGCACCGTACGGGAACGGCACCCCCGCCGCACACCTTCCGCCCGGTTACTGATTGAATAGGTATCGCTACGCAACGTCGGGGGCTGGGAGGCGTGCGCCATGGGCATTGGAAGCGATCTGGCGGATGCCAGGCGGTCGATGGGGATGACCGTCGGGCAGTTGAGCGCGCGGACACGCATTCGCGAGGTTCTCATCCAGGCGATCGAGAGGAACGACTTCTCGCAATGCGGGGGAGATTTCTACGCGCGAGGCCATATAAGAAACATCGCCAAGGTCGTCGATCTCGATCCCGAGACGCTGGTGCACCGCTACGACGAGCAGCACGGGGGCGTGCCGCTGCCGGTGCGGGCCTCCAGCGTCTTCCAGGCCGACATGCCCCTGAAGATCCGTGAGCGCCGCTCGCCCAACTGGACGACGGCGATGGCGGTGGCGCTGGGCATCGTGGTCATCTTCGGTGTGGTGCGGACCATGGGCGGGGGAGACACTCCCGTGGCGGATCTCCGTCCCATGCCGGTGCCCGCCGTGCCGCCGCCCTCGGCGGGCTCGGGTCACGACTCACCGCGCCGGGCGGCGTCGCTGGCCGAGGGGAAGCGGCGCGACATGGTCGTCCTCCAGGTCAAGGCGAAGCGCACCTCCTGGCTCGACGTGCAGGACGCGGGCGGCCGGAGGATCTTCTCGGGGACGCTCGCGGCGGGCAAGACCTCGACCTGGAAGGCGAAGGTCGGCATGAGGGTCACTTTCGGTGACGGAGGAGCCGTCTCGCTGAAGGTGAACGGTAAGGACGTGGGTGCCCCCGGCCGCCGAGGACAGGTCGTCAACCGCTCCTACGAGGCTCCTGCGGCCAAGAAGCGCTAGGTCAGGCCATGGGGGAACGCCTCACGCGCCGCGCGTCCGGGAAGGCCCGCGGAGCCCCGGGACCGCCCGCGACGGCGGCGTGCCCGGGGTGGGGCGGTGCCTGAACGGAGGCCTGGGCGGGGCCTCGATGGGGGCCTCAATGGGGGGAGGTGCATCGGGTAGTGGCCAACTCCCGATACCGTAGTGTTCACCATGTCATCCCGCCGAACCGCATCGCTGATCACGCTTGGTTGCGCACGCAACGAGGTCGACTCCGAGGAACTCGCCGCTCGCCTTGAGGCTGCCGGTTGGCAGCTGGGCGACGACGATCCCGACGTCGTCGTCGTCAACACGTGCGGCTTCATCGACTCGGCGAAAAAGGACTCCATCGACACGCTGCTCGCCGCGGCCGACTCCGGGGCCAAGGTGGTCGCCGCGGGCTGCATGGCGGAGCGATACGGCGACCAGCTCGCCGACGCGCTGCCCGAGGCCGCGGCCGTCATCTCCTTCGACGACTACACCGACATCGGCACGCGTCTCGACGACGTGCTGGAGGGCAGGCCGCTCGTCCCGCACAGTCCCCGCGACCGCAGGACCCTGCTGCCCATCTCCCCGGTGGAACGCGCCGCGGCCCCCAGGACCGGCATTCCGGGCCACGGCGAGCTGCCCGAGGGCCTGGCCCCCGCGAGCGGTCCCCGGCCGCTCCGCAAGCGTCTGGGTGACGGCCCGGTGGCGTCACTGAAACTCGCCTCCGGCTGCGACCGGCGCTGTACGTTCTGCGCCATCCCCGCCTTCCGCGGAGCCTACGTCTCGCGCGGTGCCGAGGAACTCCTCGGCGAGGCCGCCTGGCTGGCCGAGCAGGGCGTGAAGGAGCTGGTGCTGGTCAGCGAGAACTCCACCTCCTACGGCAAGGATCTGGGCGATCTGAGGGCGCTGGAGAAGCTCCTGCCCTCCATCGCCGCGACCGAGGGCGTCGAGCGGGTGCGCGTCAGCTATCTGCAGCCCGCCGAGCTCCGCCCGGGACTGCTGGAGATCATCGCCTCGACCGAGGGTGTGGCCCCCTACTTCGACCTGTCCTTCCAGCACGCGAGTGGCCCGGTGCTGCGCCGGATGCGCCGCTTCGGTGACCCCCGGCGTTTCCTGGACCTCCTGGAGTCGATTCGTGCCCACGCGCCCGAGGCGGGTGTGCGCTCCAACTTCATCGTGGGTTTCCCCGGCGAGACCGAGGAGGAGTTCGGGGAGCTGGTGGGCTTCCTGGAGGAGGCCAGGCTCGACGTCATCGGCGTCTTCGGCTACTCCGACGAGGACGGCACCGAGGCGGCCTCGCTCCCCGGCAAGCTCGACCAGGAGATCGTCGACGCCCGGGTGTCCGCCCTCACCGAACTGGCCGAGGAGCTCATGGCTCAGCGGGCCGAGGAGCGGATCGGGACCGAGGTCGACGTCCTGATCGAGGAGGACCTGGGCGACGGCGGCTACGAGGGCCGCGCCGCTCACCAGGGGCCCGAGGTGGACGGATCCGTGACGGTCCAGGGCATCGGGCTGGTGCCGGGCCAGATCGTCCGGGCCGTCGTGGTCGACTCGGAGGGGGTCGACCTGATCGCCCGCATCAAGGCGGCCCCATGAGTGCGCCGCCGGGCCGGGAGAGCGTATGACCAACACGCCAGAGACCGGCACCGACTCGACAGCGGCATCCGCGCGCCCCAAGGTGAGCGCCTGGAACATCGCCAACGTCGTGACGGTGATACGGCTGGCGATGGTTCCGTTCTTCGCGGCCTGCCTCTTCTTCCCCGGAACCGGCTGGCGGGCCGCGGCGCTGGTGGTCTTTCTGGTGGCCTCGCTCACCGACCTGCTCGACGGCGAACTGGCCCGCCGTTACGGCTTGATCACCGACTTCGGGAAGATCGCCGACCCGATCGCCGACAAGGCCCTCATCGGCGCCGCCCTGGTCAGTCTCTCCATCCTGGGAGAGCTGCCCTGGTGGGTCACCGCCGTGATCCTGGGCAGGGAGTTGGGTGTCACCACGCTGAGGTTCGCGGTCATCCGGCACGGTGTCATCCCGGCCAGTTACGGCGGGAAGGTGAAGACCGTCCTGCAGATCGCCGCGATCGTCTCCTACATCTGGCCGGGCGTGCCCGACCTGATCCGCTGGGTCGTGATGGGCGCGGCGGCCCTCGTCACCGTCGTCACCGGCCTCGACTACGTGATCCGGGCGATCAAGCTGCGGCAGGTCGCGAAGCGGGCGCGGGCCAGATGAGGACGGGCGCCGAGTCTGTGAGGTGGGCCGGATGAGCCGACGCCCGCCCGTGACCGCCGAGATCCTCTCCCTTCTCGTCCGCAGGGGCGAGACGGTGGCGGTGGCCGAGTCGCTGACCGCCGGGCTGATCTGCGCGGCCCTCACCGGCCCTCCCGGGGCTTCGGCGGCCTTTTTGGGCGGGGTCGTCTCCTACGCCACCGAACTCAAGCACCGGCTGCTGAACGTTCCGGCGGACCTGCTCGCCCGTGAGGGGGCGGTGCACCCAGGGGTCGCCGCCGCCATGGCCGAAGGGGTACGCCTCCTCGTCGGTTCCACATACGGTCTGGCGGTCACCGGGGTGGCCGGCCCTGAGCCGCAGGATGGTAAACCGGTCGGCACTGTGCATCTCGCTGTTAGCGGTCCGGGAGGGCGGGTATGGCACCGGGATCCGCGGCTCTCCGGGACGCGCGATCAGATCCGGGAGGCGACCGTGAATGAGGCCGTAGACCTCCTCCGAGGTGTGCTGGAGGCGAACGTGAGGGAACATTCGGGATGATTACCGCGTTACGTCCCCAGCGAACATGCTCCACATGGTCTGCCGCGTTGTCGGTGGATACAGGTACGGTGGAACTGTGAGTGAGGTAAAGGTCAAGCGATGATGACGGCGAGGAGTATGTACCAAGGGTCGCGTTCGAAGAACGGGCGGCACGAACCGATAGCGCGGAGTGTCGTGAAGACGCCCGCGCCGGGGAGGGAGCGACAGATGGTCCTGCTGCGTCAGCTGCTCGGTGACGTGCTGCGGCGGCTTAGGGTGCGCCAGAGTCGCACCCTTCGTGAGGTGTCCACATTGGCTCGGGTTTCTCTCGGATATCTGTCCGAGGTGGAGCGCGGCCAGAAGGAGGCCTCTTCGGAGCTGCTCGCGTCGATCTGCGGTGCCTTGGGCGTGCCGCTTTCACAGGTTCTCCGTGAGGTTTCCGATCAATTTGCCCTGGCCGAGCTGCAGCATGCTCCGGTCCTGGCCAACGATGTTCCCGAACGGGAGCGTCTGCCGATCCCCGAAACCGTGCCTGATTCCGTGTTCCCCGAGGTCAACGACATGGTCGCCGCCTAGCCGGTCGGTTCTTCCGGCTGGCAGTGACGGCACCAGACGATCAGCCGTTCCTGCGGCTGTTCGCCCATCTCCCCACGACTGATCCGACGCCCGCAGCGCAGGCAAGGCCGCCCGGCTCTGCCGTAGACCCAGGTGCTCCGTCCCGGACGGAGGTCGCCCGTCGTCGTTCTACTCGGGCGTTCCTTGTTGGCGTCCAGTAGTCGCCGTGCGATCGACACGATCGCCCCCAGATCCTCAATGGCCCCTACGGGTCGCCACGGCGACACTCCGGCGAGAAAAAGCGTCTCGGCGCGATAGATGGTGCCGATTCCCGCCAGGTTGCGCTGATCGAGCAGCGCGACCCCGATGCTCGTTTCAGGCCGCCGTGCCAGCCGCCGTACGGCTTCGGTCTCGTCCCAGTCCTCCCCGAGCAGATCGGGTCCGAGGTGCCCGACGAGCAGTTCCTCCCGCTCGGTCGCCACCAGATCGACCATGCCCAGCCGTATCCCCGCCGCCTGCCATTTCGCGTTGGCGAGCACCAGGCGGACGACATCGCCGCCGGGCAGCCCACGTCCCGCGGGTGAGATCTGCCAGTGGCCCTCCATCCGCAGGTGGGTGTGGACGGTGAGCCCGCCCTCGACCCTGGTGAGCAGATGCTTGCCGCGCGAGACGGTCTCCAGCACCGCGCGTCCGGTCAGGTCGGCGGTGGAGTGGCGGGGCACGCGGAAGTCCGAGCGGGTGAGCACCCGTCCGTCGAGCGCCCGGCCGAGCCGCAGTGCGGAGCGGTGGACGACGTCACCCTCGGGCACGGCGCCCGCCCCGAGACGTGGGCCGCTCCCGTGCGGTGAGCTGGTCGAGTGAGACGGATGGATCCCGCGAGCCGGACCTGTCCCGGGTGGCGGGGCGGGCGGGTGAGACGAGGTCTCCTGAGATGAGCCGGTCTCGGACGGGAGGCCGGTTCCGGAAGGACCCGGCCGGCCGGAACCCTGTGGGCGGCCACCCCGGCACGGTCAGTCCCAGGCCGCGGGGTCCGCGGACAGGCTGCGGACCCGCTCGGGGAGGGCTCCGGTGGCCACGTTCTCCAGGGTGACCTCCTCCAGGATCGCCCGTTCGCTGGCACGCAGCGCGATCCAGACCTGCTGCAGTGATTCGGCGGGACCTCGGTATCCGACGTGCTCGGGCCGTTCCCCCCTGACATTGGCGAGCGGGCCGTCAACGGCGCGGATCACATCGGCGAGGCTGATCTCGGCGGGCGGGCGGGCCAGCACGTAGCCTCCCTCCGGGCCGCGCTGGCCGCGAACCAGTCCGGCGCGGCGCATCTGAAGCAGGATGTTCTCAAGATACTTGGGAGGCATGTCCTGCTCTTTGGCCAGCTCACCCACCGTGGTAGGGCCGTCACCCGCGGCGGCGAGTTCGGCGGCGGCACGGAGGGCATAGTCGACACGAGCGGATAGGCGCATGTAGCCGATTATCCCGCCTGCTATTGGTTCCTTACGCGCGAGGGGCCGAAGGAGGTGAAATCACCCCCGTCGCTCTCGGTGACGACGGGCACGTAGAGCGACGCGCCGGTGTGTCCCGGCGGGTGCGTGACACGGTGGTGAGGTGCCGTCGCGGGGGTACGGTCCGGCGGCGGAGCGAGGCGGCCGGTGGGGATCTCCTCGGGTTTTCGGAAGTGATGTCGCAGCTCAGAGGTGTGTCGGGGGTGTGTGTCACGAGGATGAGACGCCTTTGGGTGCTCTCGTGGGCCCAGTGGCACCACCGCGCCGCGGCTCACTCGATAGGGGGCGGTGTGATCCGTTCCAGATCGTGCCAGATAGGCGAAATTCCCGATATATTCGTAATGTCGGAAGCGTGGACACCTCCGCCCCGGCTCCGGACCGGATCGTGGCGATGGTGTCCGTGTCGAAGTCTGCCGCACCCCGGCCGTGAGGGCTTGCCGGAAAGAATCTCTGCCGCTTCTGGGAGCGTTCCACGCACCGGGCAGGCGTCGCGGCCCCTCGCCCTACGGGCGTCGCGGCGGCGGGTGCGGGAGACGTGCGGTGAAACGGCGACGAGCGGGAGAGGCGGCGCCGGCGTGTCCTCCGCAGCCCTCGCGGGGTGAGGGCGGGGCTAAACTGTCAGGAAGCCTTATTAAGAATAGAGTTCTTATTCTTGATTGAAAGTAATCGCGACGGGGAAGCGACGAGCAAAAGAGGAAGCGGCGAGCAAGAGAGCATGCGTATGGAGCGACGTCCTGGCGTGCCCAGGCTACTGAGGGAGATCAACGACAGGGCCGCCCTGGAGTTGCTGCTCGCTTCCGGACCGCTGACGCGGGGGCAGATCGGCGAGCTCACGGGCCTTTCCAAGGTGACGGCGTCGCAGACACTCGCCCGCCTGGAAGGGCGCGGGCTGGTGGAGGTGGCGGGGGAGCAGGCGGGAGGCCGGGGGCCCAATGCCGCCCTTTATGGGATTATTTCCTCCTCGGCCTATGTGGCGGGTCTGGACGTCGGCCCGGAATTCGTCACGACCGCCATCGCCGATATCCACGGGGAGATCATCGCCGAGGTGCAGGTGGCACCGAAAGGACACGACGATCCGGTGGCCCTCGTGCACAGCGCGGTGGTCAAGGCGTGCCGGTCGGCCAAGGTCGCGCTCTCCAAGCTGCGCTCGGTCGTCATCGGCACCCCCGGCGTGGTCGACCCCCGCACCGGGGACGTGCGGTTCTCCTTCGACCTGCCGGGCTGGCACGAGGGCATCCACGAGGCGCTCGCCCGTGACCTGCGCCGCGACGTCAGGATAGAGAACGACGTGAACCTCGTCGCCATCGCCGAGCGCACCCTCGGTGCCGCCCGCGAGGTCGACGACTTCGTGCTCCTGTGGGTGGGGCGCGGCATCGGTCTCGGTGTCGTGCTCGGAGGCCGGCTGCACCGGGGCCGCTCCGGCAGCGCGGGCGAGATCGGCTACCTGCCGGTGCCCGGGGTGCCGCTGGCCGAGGACGTGCGGGCCGTGCCGGGCAGGTTGCCGTCGCTCGCCGGGGGCCTGCAGTCCCTGGTCAGCGCCGAGGCGGTCGCCGAGCTCGCCGCGACGTACGGCTTCGAGGGGGAGAGCGCCGCCGAGTGCGTCGCGGCGGCGGTCGCGGCGGGGGAGCGGGGGGAGCCCTTGATCAACGACATCGCAGGGCGGCTCGCGCTGGGGGTGGCGTCGGTGTGCGTCGTGCTCGACCCCGGGCTCGTGGTGCTCGCGGGGGAGGTGAGCAGGGCCGGAGGCGACGAGCTCACCTCCAGGATCGAGGAGGCGGTGGCGAGGAGCTGCCCGGTCAGGCCGCAGGTGGTGGCGAGCGAGGTGGAGGGCAACCCGGTGTTGCGCGGGGCCGTCATCGCCGCACTGGAACAGGCGAGGGAAGAGATCTTCACCTCCTGATCCTTCTGACTTCTTGAGGGCCCGGGGTTCTGTCGCCGGGCCTTGAGTCCTCGGCGATTCCTTGGCCGGGAGTTCCTGGGGCCGGTTCCTGGAGCGGAAGTCCTTGGCCGTAAGTTTCCAAGGTCCGGTTCCTGGAGTCGGAATCCCTGGCCGGAAGTTTCCAAGGTCCGGGCTCCCGGAGCCGGAATCGCCCTGCCCGCGACCCCCGTGCCGATGAGTCCGGCCGGTTCGGGGCTCGCGCCGTCCGGTGCGCTCTTTCGGGCATCGCGGACGGTCGTCACCGTGCCCTGACCGGTTCGTGGCAGGTCGCTTGTCTCAGGCGTGTCTCGTGTGTAGCATTCTGGTTGTTTAAATAAACAAGAAACTTTCCTAATAATTAAGCGTCGAGATCGCATGTCGGAGGCGAGGAGGCCCCGGCGCCTGCCCGAGGTGAGCCACCCCCGAGGGAGACGGACAGGATGTCGCACAGTCCTTTCGACCTGCGGGGAATTCCGCTGGCGCTCCACCTGAACGGCCCCGTCGACGTCCTCGCGCTGACGGAGGCGTGCGCCGACGTGGCCGGCAGGCATCCGGTGCTCGGGCGCGTCAGGGTCACCCGCGCGGAGTCGACCCCGGAGCGCTACCCCGAGCTCGCCACGGCGGAGGCCACGCGCCCCTTCGACCTGGAACGCGGCCCGTTCGCCCGGTTCACGCTGGTCACGGTGGGTCCCGAGCGCGTCAGGCTGCTCTTCACCGCGCACGGACGAGTGTTCGACGCGGCCTCCAAGGACATCCTGGTCCGCGACCTCGCCGACGCCTACTTCTCCCGGGCGACCCTGCCGGTGCCGACGCCGCACTCCTCACCGGTCTCGCCGTCGTACGGCTCGGCGCAGGCCGTCCCGTCCACGCGGACGGGACGGCACGGCGGCTCGGAGGCGGACCACGAGGCGTCTCCGGCGACGCCCTGCGGAGCCGAGGAGTTCTGGAAGGAGCGCGACCGCGAGCCTGCGGAACCGATCCTGCCCGGGTTGCGCGCCGTCCCGCGTGGCACCGGCCCCGGAGAGATCGTCGAGATGGTCCTCGGCGGCGTGGAGTCCGGGGCCCTCACCGAGGCCGCCACAGAGCTCGGCGCCACCAGGTTCGAGTTGCTGCTCGCGGCCGTGGGCGTGCTGCTGCGCCGCTACGGTGCCTCCGCGTCACCGCTCGCCCTCGATCTCGGCACCCGCACGCGCGAGACGCGCGACCGCGTCGGGCCCTTCGTGGCGAGGGTGCCGTTCGTTCCGCACCCCGGCCTCGAAGAGGGTTTTCCCGGCTATCTGCGTACGGTCCGGACCGAGCTCCAGGCCATGTACCGCTTCCGGCACGCGCCTCCCGAGCCGCCCTCCTCACCGGTGCTGCTCAGCTACCGCAGAAGGACGGCCGTCCCTGAGTTCCCCGGTGTCGGGGCGGGTGTGGAGTGGACCGTCTTCAACGGGGCCGCCCACGGCGCGCTGCACGTCCAGGCCGTGGACGCCGGGTCGAGCCTCACCCTCGGCCTGCGCTTCAACCCCACCGCGATCGGCCACGACGATGTGTCCGCGATCGCGGGTCACCTGCGCGTGCTGCTGCGCGCCGTCTCCGAGCACCCCCGTGCGAAGGTCGCGGATCTGGTGGCATCGGCCGATTCCATGCCCGGAGAATCGGCCGATGCCACGCTTGAGGAGAAGCCTCCCGCGACCGGCCCGCTCGTCCCGGACCTCGGGAAGGTGACGTAACCGTCCGTGAGGGAAGGGGCGATCACCCCGCAGGCGAGGGTGGCCGGTGCCGTCAGACGCCGAGGAGTTCGGCGGCGGCCTGGGCGTTGGCGCGGGCGGCGCCGTAGGTGGCCAGGTAGGTGACACCCTCGGGACGCCAGATCGGCAGACCCATCTCGACGACCGTGGCGTCGGGGCGGGCGGCCAGCAACGCGGAGACCACCGACTGGCTGGCCTCGTAGCGATGGGCGTCCTTGACGACGACGATCAGGGAGCGGCCCGAGGCGCGCTCCAGGATGTCCGCCACGTCGGCCATCTCCGGCTTGACCCGCAGCACCTCCGCCTGCGGCAGCAGTGGCGTGAAGCCCCACGGTACGTCGCCGACCGCGATGGTCGGCGGGGTGTCCACCTCGACCACCAGCGGGTCTACCGGGGACGGGGCGGAGCCGGTGAGGCTGACCGCGCGACGGGCGGCGGTGAGACCGATCACGTCCCGCTCGGCCTCGCCGGTGCGTGGCGTGCCGAACCAGGCGCGCAGGGCGGCGACCCGCTCGGCCGCCGCCTCCAGGCGGGCCACGGGAAGCCGCTCGTCGTGGACGGCCGCGACGATCTCGTCCACGATGAGGCGGACGTCGCTCTCCGTGGGGATCGGGCCGAGGCAGAGCAGATCGGCTCCGGCGGCGAGGGAGAGCACCGAGCCCCCGGCGAGACCGTAGGCGGCGGTGACGGCCCCCATGTCGAGGGCGTCGGTGATGATCACGCCCTCGTAGCCCATCTCGCCGCGAAGCAGGCCGGTGAGGGCGGCGGGGGAGAGCGTCGCGGGAAGCGCGCCGGTGACGGCGGGGACGCGTACGTGCGCGGTCATGATGGATCTGGTCCCGGCCTCGATCGCGGCGCGGAAGGGGGCGAGCTCGCGCTCGCGCAGCAACTCCATGGAGGCGTCGACGAGCGGGACCTCCAGGTGGGAGTCCTGCCGGGTCGCACCGTGGCCGGGAAAGTGCTTGACACAGGCGGCCACTCCGGCCGCCTGCAGGCCGTGGACCGCGGCGACGGTGTGCCGGGCGACGAGCGCGGTCTGTGACCCGAACGAGCGGGTACCGATAACCGGATTGTCGGCGGCGGTGTTGACGTCCGCGGACGGCGCCATGTCCAGGTTGATGCCGCAGCGGGCCAGTTCGTCGCCGATGGACCGGTAGACCCGCCGGGTGAGCTCGACGTCGTCCACCGCGCCGAGGGCGGCGTTGCCGGGGTACGGGCTGCCGACGTGGTAGGCGAGCCGGGTGACGTCACCCCCCTCCTCGTCCAGCGATATGACCGGATCGGCGGACGCGCGCAGCCGGGAGGTGAGAGCGGACAGCTGGGCGGCGTCGGCGACGTTGAAGCCGAAGAGCGTGACGCCGCCGAGACCGTTCTCCAGCTCCCGCAGGACCCACTCGGGTGCCTCGGTGCCCTGGAACGCGGCGAGCAGCGTGCCGGCGGCGAGACGACGCAGCCCCTGGTCGCCGCGATCCGCGATGAACTCAGACATGGCGGTAGGTGTTCCTTACCTGAGATGTGGGGGTGTCGGACATGGAAGTGAGCAACAGGAAAACGGGCAGGGCCGGCACGGCCCGCGCCTTGTGGGTGCGTGCCGTGCCGGCACCGATGGGGTCAGCCCTTGACGGCGCCCGCGACGAGCCCGGAGACCATCCGCCGCTGCACCAGGAGGAAGAAGACGATGACCGGGATGGTCATCAGCGTGGAGGCGGCCATGATGCCGCCCCAGTCCACCGACCGCTGGCTGACGAAGTAGCGCAGCGCCACGGGCATGGTGAAGTTGCTCTGGTCGCCGATGAGCGTCAGCGCGAAGACGAACTCGTTCCACGCGGTGATGAACGAGAAGATGCTGGTCGCCACCAGCCCGGGGGCCACCAGCGGGAACAACACCCTCCAGAAGGTGGCGAACCGGCTCGCGCCGTCGATCCAGGCGGCCTCCTCCAACTCCTTGGGCACCGCCGCGACGAAGGTGCGCAGCATCCAGATGGCGAACGGCAGCGTCATGGCGACGTTCACCACGACGAGGCCGAGGAGCTGGTCGTACAGCCCGGCCCGCCTGACCATCAGGAACAGCGGGATGAGCAGCGCCTCGCCGGGGACCATCTGCACGATGAGCAGCAGGATGAGGAACGAGGTGCGTCCGCGGAAACGGAAGCGGGCCACCGCGGTCGCCGCCAGCAGGGCGAACACCGCGCCGACGAGCACGGTGCCGATGGCGACGATGGAACTGTTGAGCAGGTAGCGCCAGATGGAGTGGCCCGCGACGCCCTCGGTGAAGACCCGCTTCACGTGTTCGAGCGTGGGATCGGTGGGGAACGGGATGAAGTCCGTCGTGAAGATCTGCTCGCTGCTCTTGAAGGCCGTGCTCACCATCCAGTAGACGGGGAACACCGCGAACAGGAACACCAGGACGGCCATGGTGTTCAGGCCGATCTTGCCGAGCGTCCTGCGCCGCTTGAGACCGATCTGCGTCCCGGACGCGGGCCGCCGTCGCCGGGGTGCCCGTGTGTCGTAGGTGGTCATCGCACGTCCTCCGTCTTCACGATCTGGCGGACGTAGAAGAAGGTGATGACGAGCAGGATCAGCGTCAGCACCACGGCGATCGCCGCGCCCATGCCCATCTTGGGCGGCGCGCTGAAGGCCTGGGTGAAGGCGAACAGCGACAGGTTGAACGCCTCCCGGTTGGACGTGCCGCCCGCGAGCACGAACAGCTGGGTGAAGACCTTGAAGTCCCAGATCACCGAGAGCACCGTCAGCACCGCGAAGACCGGCTTCAGCAGCGGGAAGGTGATCCTCCAGAAGATCCGCCACGCGGAGGCGCCGTCCACCCTGGCGGCCTCGTACAGCTCCTGGGAGATGCTTTTCAGCCCGGCCAGCACCGAGACCGCGATGAACGGGAACGACGCCCAGACCACCGCGATGATCAGTACGACGTAGATGGTGAACGCGTCGTTGAGCCACGGCTCGCCGGTCCAGTCGGAGCGGCCGAACAGCAGGGAGGAGAACCAGTCGGGCAGCGCGTTGAGCGCCCAGTTGATCACGCCGGATTCGGCGTCGAACAGCCAGCGCCAGATGATCGCGGTGGCGATCTGCGGGGTGGCCCAGGCGGCCATGATGCCGACGATCAGGAAGGTCGACATCTTCTTGCCCAGCTTGTGCAGGAGCAGGCCGACCAGCGTGCCGAGGATCAGGGTGCACGCCACCGTGACGACGGCGAAGACGACGGTGTTGCGGAGCGACGTCCAGAACAGCTCGGACTCGACCAGCTTCTGGTAGTTCTCGACGCCGACGAACTCGGCCGGTACCCCCCGGATCTGCCGCAGTCCCACGTTCTGGAAGGACATGACGACCATCTGGTACAGCGGGTAGAGCAGCAGGCCGGCAATGACGATCAGGCCGGGGACGAGCAGCGCGTAGGGGACTGCCCAGGCGGGCAGACCCCTGGACCCGCGCGGGGGCGTGGTGCCTCGGTGCCCCCGCGCCGGGACGGAGGGGGAGCCCCCGTCCCGGGCGATGGTTGAGGTGTTCGCCATGGTTACTGGTTCAGGATCTCTTCGAGTTCCTTGTTGGCGTCGGTCAGCGCGGTGTCGACGTCCTTCTTACCCTCGATGACCGAGCGGGCCGCGCTCTGCAGGACCGCCTTGGTGTCGTTCGCCTCGGCCCAGTTGGTGTCGTTCGGGAAGCCCTTGGCGACCTTGAAGGTCTCGGCGAACGGCGCCTGCACCGGGTCGGCGGCGTACTCGGCCAGAGCCTCGGGGTAGAGCGGCAGCAGACCGCCCTCCTTGGCGTAGCGGGTGCCGAACTCCTTGCCGGCGGCGAGCTTGACGTACTCGGCGGACAGTTCGGCGTTCTTGGTGTCCTTCCAGATGGCGATGTCGTTGCCGCCCTGGAAGGCCGGGGCCGGGCCGCTGCCGTCCTTGGCCGGGAGCGAGAAGAAGGCCATCTTCGACTCGTCGACCTTGCCGCCGCTCTGCTCCTTGATGGTGGTGATGTCCCAGCCGCCGGTCACGTACATGCCGACCTTGCTGTTGGCGAAGCGGGTCGCGATGTCCACCGAGTTCTGGGTGAGGGCGGACTTGCGCGAGACGCCGTGCTTGGTCACCAGGTCGGTGTAGTACTGGAAGCCCTCCTTGAAGCCGGGCTCGGTCAGCTTGCCGACCCACTTGCCGCCCTCGAAGGCGGCGAAGTCGCCACCGGCCGACCAGACGAACGGGGAGAGCGACATGTTGGCGTCGGAACCGCCGTTGAAGGCGA
This sequence comes from Streptosporangium sp. NPDC000509, assembly GCF_042898365.1. Taxonomy (NCBI): domain Bacteria; kingdom Bacillati; phylum Actinomycetota; class Actinomycetes; order Streptosporangiales; family Streptosporangiaceae; genus Streptosporangium; species Streptosporangium sp. NPDC000509. Next base: position 139,944 of record NZ_JBIAYX010000008.1, read on the forward strand.
AGCCGTCGACGTCCTTGCCCTTCTCGGCGACGATCTTCTTGCCCGCCGCGACGAGGTCCTCCCAGGTCTTGGGGACCTCGATCTTCAGGTCCTCGAACCAGTCCTTGCGGTAGAGGACGGCGCGGGTGCCGCCACCCCACGGGGCGGCGTAGATCTTGCCGTCCACCGTCTCGTAGCCCCACAGGTTCTGCGGGATCTGCTGGAAGTCGGGCGCGCTCTTGACGACGTCGGTGATGTCGGTCAGCGCGTCCTGCGCGACCCAGGCGGCGACCTGGTCGTTGCCGAACTCGGTGACGTCGGGGCCCTCACCGCCGGCGAGGGCGGCGGTCCACTTGGCCTGCGCGTCGGGCCAGGGAACCCACTGGACCTTGACATCTGCGCCGGTGGTCTCCTTGAACTTGGCGTTCAGGTCGGCCATCAGCTTGTCCTGCTTCTCGTCCGGAGCGCCGAGGCGCCAGACGGTCAGCGTCTGACCTGCGAACTTGGGGCCGGACGCGGCGGGGGCCGTCGCGTCGGAGCCGGCGGCCGGAGCGGCAGGCTCGCTGCTGCCACACGCGGCGAGACCCAGGGCGAGGGCGGCCGTGGTGGCCGTCGTGGTGGCGATTCTCGCGAACTTCACTGGAGTTCTCCCTTTCAGGCTTTCGCCGGGGTTTGCGCTCATCTGTTATGGCCGGGGTCCCCGTGACCCTCTGCACGCACTGGGAGCTGTCGGGTTTACCGCAACCCGCGGCTCCGATCGCTTGCCTGCGGGCTGACTAGGGTTAAACTAACAAGAAACTTTCTTAAAAGAAACGATCGTTAGCGGATCGTGACGGGGAGGACGGCCTTGCCCACACGCCCGGGGACCCCCCGGCTGCTGCGCCAGCTCAACGACCGCGCAGCGCTGGAACTCCTACTGTCCAGCGGCCCTCTCACCCGGGCCGAGCTGGGAGAATATACCGGGCTCTCCAAGGTGACCGCCGGTCAGCTGCTGTCCAGACTCCAGGATCGCGGTCTCGTCGCGGTGGTCGGCGAGCAGGCGGGCGGACGCGGACCCAACGCCGCCCTCTACGGGGTGGTGCCCTCCTGCGCGTACGTGGCAGGGCTCGACGTGCTGCCCGGCAGGATCAGCGCCGGGGTCGCCGACATCACCGGCACCCTCGTCGCCGAGGTCGCCGCGGATCCCAGCGGGCACGACGACCCCGTACGGCTCGTGCGGAGCGCGCTCGGCCAGGCGTGCGAGGCGGCGGGCATCGGCGTCGACCGGTTGCGCGCCTTCGTGATCGGCACCCGGGGCGTCGTCGACCCCGGCACCGGTGACGTGCGTTTCTCCTTCGACCTGCCCTCCTGGCACAACGGCGTGCTCGCCGAGCTCCGCCGCGACCTCGGGGTCCCGGTGACGATAGAGAACGACGTGAACCTGGCCGCGCTGGCCGAACGCTCGTACGGGGCGGCGCTGGGCGTCGACGACTTCGTGCTCGTCTGGGCGGGGGTCGGCCAGGGACTCGGCGTCATGCTGGGCGGACGGCTGCACCGCGGCTTCACCGGCGGTGCGGGCGAGATCGGCTGGCTCCCCGTCCCCGGCGAACCGCTCCCCACCGACGTGAGCGAGCCCCAGTCGGGCTCGTTCCAGCGCCTGGTCGGCGGTGACGCCGTGGCCGGGCTCGCGAGCGCCCACGGCATCGGCTTCGCCCCCGGGGCCGACCCCGACGCCGACTCCGTGGGAGAACATGTCCGTACGGCCGTCGCCCAGGGTGCCGAGGCGTTCCTGGACGAGCTGGCCGGGCGGCTCGCTATCGGCGTCGCCGCCGTCGCGGTGGTCCTGGACCCCGGGCTCATCGTGCTCAGCGGTGACGTCGGCAGGGCCGGGGGAGACGCGCTCGCCGACAGGGTGCAGGACGCGGTGGCCCGGTTCTGCCCGAGCCGGCCCAGGGTCATGGTCTCCCGGGTCAGGGGGAACCCCGTGCTGCGCGGAGCCCTGGTGTCGGCGCTGCACCAGGCCCGTGAGCAGGTGTTCTCGGACACGGTCTGATCTCGTTCTTCAACCTCCGAGATCGCGGTCGGGGACGCCGGTCACCTGTGGACTTTCCCCAGGTCATGTCGGGGAGCATGGCCTCGGTCGTGGGAACCGGTGTGCCGCTTGGGCGGAGCCCGGCCCGACGGGGTCCTACGAGGCGAGGGCCGGCCTGCACACGGCCTTCACCGCCTCCTCCCGCTTCCCGGTCAGCGGGCCCTCACCCGCGGGGTCCCCGACGAGGAAGGACGGGACTGGCTCAGCGGTGGGCGCGCAGCGCGGCGAGCAGCCATTGGAAGGCCGGCACCGCCTCCGGGGCCGGCGGCAGCCCCCGAAGGAGGTTCAGAAGCTGCCAGTACCGCTCCACCCGGGGCTCGGCGACCAGTTCCAGCCAGTCCGTCAGGGAGACGGTCTCCTCGGCGGGAAGCTCCACGGGGATGATCCGGTCCAGAATCACGCTTGCGCCAGGCGACTCCGGTGGGATCCCCTTCTCAAGGGCGTCGGCTGCGTGCTGGAGGACCAGGGGCCGGAGGTTGAGCCCGAACTCAAGGCGATTGTCCTGCCTTCCGCTCAGGACCATCTGCCGGACCGTCCGCCGGAAGCTCTCGTCGGCGACCAGTTCTGCCAGCTCCATCCAGGCGTCCACCTGCTCGGACGTCGGTTCTTCGGGAAGCTCGGAGGGGACGTCGCGCATCCATTCCGCGACGAGGGTGGCGTCCTCGTCGATGACGTCGGCGAATGCCCCGTTGACGAACTCGTCGATGATCTGCTGGCGTTCCCGCGCCGACAGTCGGGCCAGTGCATGCATCAAGGTGATCTCCTCGGTGGTGCTGTCACGTTCGGCGAGAACACGCAGGACGGCACGCCGTATCTTCAAGGTGCGGATCTCCGCGTCGAGCGCTTTGACGTGTGTCTCCGCCAGTTCCCTCAGTGGGGCCTGCTTTTCCAGGATCTGCTGGATGGCATCAAGGCTGAGCCCGAGATCGCGAAGGGTTCTGACCAGGTCCAGCCGTGCGACCGCCTCCGCGTCATAAAGCCGGTATCCCCCGCTCGACCTGCGGGCCGGGGGGACGACGCCGCTGTCGGACCAGAAGCGGATCGTGCGCGCCTGCAACCCGGTGCGCCGGGCCAGCTGCCCGATCGTGTAGAGATCCGTCGCGTCGCTCATGGCTCGAATCTGCACCTTCCACCCGCTGGAACCTCAAGCGATGCGCCCAAATTCTCGCCATAGGGCGGCCGTTTAGGCGTTATTTATACTTTTATGTCGTCGAATGGCTCGGCCGGTTCGTTGGTCCGGGTGGAGGTTTGGCGGCGAAACGCAGACCGCTGTCCCGTGCGACGGGGCCGGTGCCGGACCGGCGTACTGCGAGCGGGTGTTCCCGGGCACGGTTCGGCACCTCTGTTCCCCCGTGAGCGGGTCTGCGCACTGTGATGCTTGGGGAAGAATTACCGCCATGCGCGACATCGTTCTGATCTCCGATGCCAGAGTCGCCTCGATCCCCGTCGAGGAGTCAGGAGAGCGGCTGGTAGACGTCCGGGGACGGCTGCGGACGGACGGACGGCTCGCCGACCCCGCGGGAGCCTTCGCCCACCTCAGGCTCGGGCTGCTCACCCGGCTGGAGGAGGCCCAGGCACAGCTGCCGGAGGGATACCGGCTGCTGGTGGTGGAGGGGTACCGGCCACCGGCGACGCAGAAGGAGATCTTCGACGGCTACTCGGCGGAGCTCAGAACGCTGTATCCGGAAATGTCGCCCGCAGAGCTGCGAGCTGCGGCGAGCCGCTACGTCTCGCCCGTCGAGATCGCCCCGCACACCGCGGGAGCGGCGGTCGACCTCACCCTGTCCACCGAGGACGGGACCGAGATCGACATGGGCACCCGGCTCAACGCCACCCCCGAGCAGAGCGGCGGCGCCTGCTACACCGACGCCCCCGGCCTGTCGCCTGAGGCCCGCCACCACCGCAAGCTCCTCGGCGTCGCCCTGGAGGCGGCAGGACTGGTCAACTACCCCACCGAGTGGTGGCACTGGTCCTACGGCGACCGCTACTGGGCCCTCACCACCGGCTCCCCGGCCGCTCTCTACGGCCCGGTATCCGTCTGACCTGATACTCCCGGTGCGCTCGTTCGTGCCCTCACTCCGGCTCGGCCGGTGAGCCTGGAGATCATTCCGTATCTCGTGGAACACCTGGTGGCGGTGCTCGCAGGGCAGGAGCTGCTCCTGGTCCTCGACAACTGCGAGCACGTGAACGCCGCCGTCGCCGTGCCGGCCCGCAGGCTGCTGGGAGAATGCCCCGAGCTGGCCGTGCTGGCCACCGGCCGTGAGCCTCTTGGCATCATCGGCGAGACGCTGGTGCCGCTGGCACCGCTGGAGAGCCCGCCGCCGGACTCCCCGCCGTCCGTCGCCCTGGCATGTCCGGCCGTGCGGCTCTTCGCCGACCGGGCGGCGGCCGTACGGCCGGGATTCGAGGTGTGGCAGGACAACGTGGAGGCGTCGTCCGGATCGGCGCGGCGCTGGACGGGTTGCCGCTGGCCATCGAGCCGGCGGCCGCGCGGCTGCGTTCCTTCACCGTCGAGGAGATCGCCACGCGTCTGGAGGAGTACGGCCGGTTCCTGCTGCGGGCGTCGCTCAGGCTGACGGACAGGTTCGCCACCGACATCAGGCTCAAGGGCTACCCGGCGCTCGCCGGGACCTCCGCCGCGACATGAACGACGGTGGCCGCGAAGGGGTCACGGGGTCGGTGCCGCCTTCTTCAGGAGGTTCGCGCGCCGGAGCAGGGGGCGGTCGCGGGCGGTGCCGATCAGGGTGCCCGCGTGCCCGGTCAGCACGGTACAGCCGCCCGCGTCGCACAGGTCGGTCCATCCGGCCGGGGTCGCCACCGGCAGCCGCGTGCGGATCCCGCCGTCCGCGTCCGCCAGGTAGAGCCGGCCGTTCATCGCGGTCAGGGCCACGGCGCCGGAACCGGCCTCGACCAGGTTCCAGGCCGAGGTCTCCGGGTCGAGCAGCCACAGGCCCTCCGCGGCGGCGGCGAACAGCTCGCCGTTCACCATGCCCAGGCCGACCCCGTCGCGGGGCCCGTCGGCGAGGGTGATCCAGCCGTGCTCGGGGTCGCGGTAGACGAGCCGGTCGTCGGCGGTGAGACCGTACAGGCCGATCGGGTGGACGGCGGTGGCCTCTCTGGGGGTGGCGAGGGCGACGAGGGCGGGGGCGGTGCCGACGGGGCGCCAGCGCAGGTTCTGGCCAGAGACCTCGCGGGCGAGCAGCGAGCCGCCGGAGGTGGCACCGTACAGCAGGGAGTCGAACACGGTCAGCGCCCGGATCCCGTCCGCGGCGCCGATGGTCTCCCAGCCGTCCGCGCGCACCGAGAGCCGGTCCAGCACGTTGCGGGTGATCCGGTCCACGACCGGGTCGTGCAGGGTGTTTCCCCAGTTCACGGTGGAGGCGGTGAAGACCGTCCCGGCGCCGAGGCCGAAGACGCCCATCGTCGCCATGCCGCCCTGGCCGTACCGGTGCCAGTGGCGCAGGTCGGCGGTGGCGAGGATGACGAAGGACGGCGGGGTGCCGTCGCGTCCGGTGGCCACCGGCACGCCGTCCTCCTCGACGAAGTCGCAGGCGTCCGTCTCGTAGCCGATGGCGCCCTTGCCGAACGTGTCGCCCTCGTCCAGCTTGGTGCCCTCGAACACCCAGTGTTCGGGGAAGCGGACGGTGTAGGTCTCCTCGTGCATGAGCCGCATGTACGGGCCCCACGTCCCGGCGCCGCGCCGGAAGCTGACTCCGGTCAGGCCGTTCTCGGGGCGGTTCACCGGCGCGCTCGACCACTCGACCGTGGTGAGGGCGGGATCCACCGCGGCCATCGGGTCGGCGACCGCGTCGCGGTAGCAGACCATGGTGCGCCCCTCGTCCTCCAGCCGGAACTGCCACCAGCAGGTGTTGCCGGAGAAGACGGCCATGTTGCCGCCCCGGCGGACGAACTCCTCCACGCTGTCGCGCATCCCCGCCGACCAGTACTCGTCGTGTCCGCTGATCATCAGCAGCCGGTAACCGGAGAGCAGCTCGCGCCCGGAGTGCAGGTCCAGGGCCGAGCAGTAGTCGACGTCGTACCCGGCGGGGCCCAGCCAGCGGATCATGCCCTCCTCCCAGCGCTCGGGCGGCGGCCCGCCGCCCGGCCGGTCGAAGGAGACGCGCGCGGCGCGGGTCGGCTGCTCGGTCCAGTAGACGGACTCGCCGGGGATGCCCGCCCGGTTGTAGGCCTGCCAGGTCGGGAACGGGATCGACAGCAGGACCGGTGAGCGGGGACGGGCGGCCCGTACGACGAAGTAGACCTCGCTGCTCTCCTCGTCGGCGCTGAAGATCGCCCGGTAGAGCGAGCTGCGCCAGCCGGGGGAGACCTCCAGCGTCCACAGCGGCCCGGTGAACTCCCCGTCGAGCACGGCCAGGTCGGTGGCCACGTCCTCGACCAGCACCGAGCCGCGCAGCGGGGCGCGGGAGGCGCGGGCGAGATGGAAGCGGAGCGCGCCGCCCTGGACGCAGGACGTCGACTCGGCGTAGGCGTGGATCGTCAACCGACCGGCTCCAGCACCTCGCGGAACGCGGCCTCGACCAGCAAGGACTCCAGGTCGAGCAGGTAGCGTTCCATGGCGGGGCGGGAAAGACAGCCGGTGTCGGCGGTGAGCGAGACGCCCAGCCCGCCGGGCTCGTCGGTCACGTGCAGGCAGAAGCGGCAGTTGAGCCGTTCCTGGCTGAGCGGCCAGGTGAGGGTCGTCTCGTCCAGCGCCCGCCGCACGCTTCGCTCGTCGGGGGAGGCGTCCACCCGGTCGGTGAAGCGCATGTCGTTGAAGCAGCAGTACGGGTGGATCCGCACCCCCCGCTCCCGGCCGGCCCGCTCGGTGAGCCGGTCCCGGTCGTCCGGGTCGTGGTATGCGGACCGGTAGGCGCGCAGCGCGGCGGGCTTGGCCGCGCGCAGCAGCTCGGTGAAGCCGCCCTCGCGCAGGTCCAGCACGAACAGGCCCTCCTGGGAGAGCGTGGTGACCGCGTTGACGGTGTCGCCGCGGAAGCGGTTGCTCACGATCGGCAGCATCACGCCCAGGTCGTGGCCGGTCACCCTTCCGGCCAGCGCGGACGCGGCGGCGAGCAGGACGGTCGAGGTGGCCGCGCCGCGCACCGCGGCGATCCGCCGCACGGCCAGGTCCATCGCCCGTGAGACCAGGTGTGCCCGCCAGATCGGGGGATCCTCGGCGGCGCCGTCCGTCCGCCGCTCGAACACGGTCGGGGGGATGCGCCGGTACTCGCTCGCCCAGTGTTCCGCGGCCACCGCCGCGACCTTCAGACCGTGCTGCGAGCTCTGCCAGCGGGCCAGCTCCAGCGGTGAGGGCGGGGTCGGGCCGGGTACGGAGCCGCGCAGCAGGAGCAGCCGCAGGTTCGTGACCGCCACCTCGGCGCCGAGGCCGTCGGCCGCCAGGTGACAGAAGACGAGCACGATGTGGGTGACCTCGTCGCGGTCGACGACGAGCCCGATCCTGAGCGGCCATTCGCCGCCGTAGTCGAACGCGGTCTTCGCCAGCGCGTCCCGCAGCCGCTCGGGGTCGCCCTCCGACACGGTGACCGGGATGGAGCCGCCGGCGATGAGCACCTGCCACGGCTCCGCGCCGTCGTTTGCGCGGGAGCCGCCTTCGCGGGGTGTCGTGCCGCTCGCGTGGACCGCCTTTCCGTATGGCGTCGTGCCGCCCGCGTGCGCCGCGTTTCCGCGCGGCGCCTCGCCGAGCCTGGTGCGCAGGGACTCGTGCCGTTCCACCAGGGCGCGCAGCACCTCGGCCGCTCCCGCCACGGTGAGCGGCCTGGCTCTCCTGGGTACGGCGAGCACGCGGCCGAAGTTGAAGTAGTGGTCGTCCGGTGCCGTCTTTCTGATCGTGTCCCAGATGGCCCGCTGCCCCCAGGTCAGCGGTGCCATTCCCGAGCGGCTCCCCGAGAACCGGATGTCCATGTGTCTCCCCCGTTCGGAGCTGGGTTCAGGAACGCGCGCTTCGCGCCTCGTTGATGTGGCGTTCCAGCGCGTCCAGGTCGTCGAGCAGGTCGAACCCGTCGCCGGACAGGTCGATCTCGATCCCGAACTCGGTCTCCACCGCGTCGATCAGCCGCATCTGCGCCAGGGAGGTGACTCCCAGCGCGGACAGCGGGACCGTGGCGGCGAGTGCCTCCCCGGCCGTGACCGCTCCGTCGGACGCCGAGGCGACCATCGCCGCCAGCCGTTCCCTAACCATTGCGGGCCCCTCTCCTGCGGTCTCCGGCGCCGCTCGCCGGGATCCGGATCCAGTTGTCGAACATTTCCGGACTTTTCATGAACTTCTCGCGCTGAGCGGGCGCAGGTCGGTCCAGACGCGGTCGATGTGGGCGAGGCACTCCTCCTTGCTGCCGGAGACGCCCTCCTCTCGCCAGCCGTCGGGAAGGTCCCGGCCGTCCGGCCAGATCGAGTACTGCTCCTCGTGGTTGACCACGACGCGGTGACCCATCTCAGCTCCCGGTTTCCATGAGGCGCTCGGCCTCCTCGTCGGACATCTCAGCCAGCTCGGCGACGAGCAGCTCCTCCACCGCTGCCGCGAGGTCGGCCACGGTGCTTCTGGCGAACAGGGTGCGGATCGGCACCTCCACCTCGACGGCGGCGCGGAGCCTGGCGGCGGCGCGGGTGGCGAGCAGCGAGTGCCCGCCCAGCGCGAAGAAGTCGTCGAAGGCGCCGACCTCCTCGACGCCCAGCACCTCGCCGAAGATCTCGGCCACCAGCTCCTCGGCGTCACCGCGCGGGGCGGTCCTCATCCGGGAGCCGGCCTCGGGCGCGGGCAGCGCGGCCCGGTCGAGCTTGCCGTTCGCGGTCAGCGGCAGGACGGCGAGACCCACCCAGGCGGCCGGGACCATGTAGGCGGGCAACGTCGCCGCCAGGTATCCGGCCAGCTCGTCTCCCGTGGCCGTGCCGACGACGTAGCCGACCAGCGTCTCCCCGCGGACCGCCACCGCCGCCTGGCCGACGCCCGGGTGGGCGAGCAGCCGCGCCTCGATCTCGCCGAGTTCGATCCGGAAGCCGCGTACCTTGACCTGGTCGTCCAGGCGGCCCAGGAACTCCAGCCGCCCGTCGGACCGCCAGCGCGCCAGGTCGCCGGTCCGGTAGATCCGCTCTCCGCCGAGGGCACCGGGAACGCCGGGGACACCGGGATCACCGGAGACACCGAGGGTGGGGAAGCGCTCGCCCGTGAGGTCCGGTCTGCCCAGGTAGCCGACGGCCACCCCGGCCCCGCCGACGCACAGCTCACCCGGCGCTCCCGGCGGCACGGCCTCACCGGAGCCGTCCAGAAGCAGGACCGAGGTGTCGGCGATCGGGACGCCGATGGGCGGGCGTCCGGGGGAGCCGTCCAGTTCGGCGGCGGTGGCGATGATCGTCGCCTCGGTCGGGCCGTAGGTGTTGACCAGCCGCACCTTGTCGCCGAAGCGTTCCCGCCAGCGGGTCACGGCCGCCTCGTGCACCTGCTCGCCGCCGAGGATCACCAGCCGCAGCGTCGGCGGCCAGGAGATCTCGTCGATGTCGTCGACCAGCGCGTGCCAGTACGCCGTCGGCAGGTCGAGCACGGTGACCTGGTCGAGGTGGTCGGGCAGGGTGACGCCGCCCTCGGGCAGCAACTCCAGCCGGGCCCCGGCGGCCAGCGCCGGATAGATCTCCTCGGCGTGGGTGTCGAAGCTCAGCGAGGCGAACTGGACCACCCGGTCTTCGGGGCCCAGCTCGTACGCCTCGCGCATCCACGCGACGCGGGCGGCCAGGTTGTGGTGCGAGACCACGACCCCCTTGGGCGTTCCGGTGGATCCGGAGGTGTAGATCACGTAAGCGGCCGAGCCGGGCGCGGGGACGCTCGTCGGGACGTTCACCGTGCCGTTCAGCATGGTGGGAGGGCGTTCGTTCGTGTGCGCGCGTGGCGTTCCCGGCGGCAGGCGGTCGCCCAGGTCCGCCGAGGTGAGGACGAGGGAGGCGGCGCTGTCGTCCAGCATGAAGGCGAGCCGCTCGGCGGGATGGTCCGGGTCGAGCGGCAGGTAGACCGCCCCCGCCCGCCAGACGGCGAGCAGGGCCGCGACGGCGTCGGGCGACCTGTCCAGGCAGACGCCGACCACGTCGCCGGGCACGACCCCCCGCCCCCGCAGCAGCGCCGCGAGCTCGTCCGCGCGGGCGTCCAGGTCGGCGTAGCCGAGCGTGGCGCCCCCGCATCCGATCGCCGTCGCGTCCGGCGTGTCCCGTACGGTCGCCGCGAACAGGGCGGGCACCGGGAGCGCGGGGGGTCGCGCGGGTCCCCGCGAGAGGCGCCGCAGCAGGGCGTCGTCCTCCCCGGTGCGCAACGGAAGCTCGGAGATCCGGTCGCCGGACGCCTCCGGCAGCGCGGTGAGCAGCAGGCGGAACCGCGCGGCCATCGCCTCGATCGTGGACCGGTCGAACAGTTCGGCGTCGTAGACGAAGCTGAGCGTGAGCTCGTGCTCGTCCTGCCAGGCCTCCAGCATCAGTTCGAGCTTGGCCTGCCGCATGCCGTGCTCGAACCCCGTCGTGGTCAGCCCCGCGAAGGCGTCGCGGGGCCGGCCGACGTCCTGGGTGTGCAGGATGAGCATGGTCTGGAACAGCGGCGTGCGGGTGAGGTCGCGCTCGACCCTCAGGGCCGCCACCAGCTCCTCGAACGGCACGCCCTGGTGGGAGAAGGCGTCCAGGACGCCGATCTGGGTCTCGCGGAGCAGCTCGGCGAAGGTGGGGTCGGCAGACAGGTCGCCGCGCATGACCAGGGTGTCGCTGAGATAGCCCACGACCGGTTCGAGCTGGACCCGGTCCCGGCCCGCGGTGGCCGTACCGACCAGGATGTCGCTGTGCCCGGTGTGCCGTGACAGCAGGACCTGGTAGGCGGCGAGCAGGACCATGAACATGGTCGCGCCGTGCTCCCTGCCCAGCCGGGCGAGGGCGGCGGCCTCCGCCGCGTCCAGCCGGACGTTCGCCACGTCGCCGCGCCTGGCGGCACCCGCGGTACGCGGCCGGTCGACCGGAAGGTCCAGCGGGGTGGGGTCGGCGAGCCTGTCCCGCCAGTAGCCGAGCAGGTCGCCGAGATCGCGCCCGCGCTGCCAGAGGGCGACGTCGCCGAACTGGAGCGGGACCGGCGGCAGGGCGCCGGCGCCGGAGTACAGGTGCGACACCTCGTCGAAGATGAGGTTGAGCGACCAGCCGTCGCCGAGGATGTGGTGCAGCACGACGCACAGGACGTGGTCGTCCTCGGCGATCCTGATCAGGGTGACCCGCAGCGGCGGCCTGGCGCCCAGCTCGAAGGGCGCGTTGGTCAGGGTCGCGACCAGCTCCAACGCCCCGGCCTCGCCCGCCGCGTCCGTCTCCTCGACAGCCACCGGCCCCGGCGGGTCGACGACCACGACCGGCACCCCGTCCACCTCGGGAAAGCGGGTGCGCAGGCTCTCGTGCCTCGCGACGGTCCCGGCGAGGGCACCGGCGAGCGCGTTCCGGTCCAGTGGCCCGCGCAGCCGCCTGACCAGGCACATGTTGTACGACGCGTCATCGGGATCGAGCCGGTTGAGGAACCAGAGCCGCTCCTGCCCGAAGGAGAGCGGCGGGACGGTTCCCTCCGGCCGAGGCCGCGGCCCGTCGCTCCTGTCGCCGGACGCGGTGGCGATCAGTTCTGCCACGGACGCGGTGGCGATCAGGTCCGCCAGCGCGGCGACCGTCGGACGCAGGAACACCTCCCGCACGGGCACCTCCATCCCGGACAGCGCCGTCAGCCGCGCGGTGACCATGGTGGCCAGCAGCGAGTGGCCGCCGAGGGTGAAGAAGTCGTCGTACGCCCCGACCTCCGCGGTCCCGAGCACTTCGGCGAAGACCTGCGCGACCATCCGTTCGCCCGGGGTGCGGGGGGCGATCGCGTCCGGTGAGGGCGCCGCGTCCACGTCGGGGAGCGCGTTGCGGTCGACCTTCCCGTTGGGGGTGAGCGGCAGCGTCTCCACCTCGACGAACACGCTGGGCACCATGTAGCCGGGCAGCTCGCGCGCGGCGTGTTCCCGAAGACCGTCAAGCGTTCCCACGCCCTGCGCCCGGCCCGTTTCGGCGCCGTCCGTTCCCATGCGGTCTGCTCCGGACCCGCCCGTTCGCGCACGACCCGTTTCCGCGCCGCCCGTTTCCGGGCGGTCCGGTCCGGTGGGCGCGGCGTCCGTCTCAGAGAGGACGGCGGGTACGGCGAAGGCGACCAGGCGGTCTCCGCGCACCACGACGACCGCCTGCCGCACGCCGGGGCAGGCGTCGAGCACGGCCTCGATCTCGCCCAGCTCGATACGGTGACCCCGCAGCTTGACCTGGTTGTCGGTCCGGCCGAGAAACTCCAGGGTGCCGTCGTTACGCAGGCGGACGCGGTCTCCCGTCCGATAGTGCCGCGAACCGCCGGGGCCGGGGACGAAGCGTTCAGCGGTCAGGGCGGGGCGGCCGAGGTAACCGGTCGCGACCCCCTCGCCGCCGATGAGCAGCTCCCCGGCCACCCCGATCGGGCACGACCGGCCGCCGAGGTCGACGACGTGGACGACGGTGTTGGCGATCGGGCGGCCGATGACGATCTCGCCGGGGTCCTCGGGAACGTCCCAGGCCGTGGACCAGATGGTGGTCTCGGTCGGCCCGTAGACGTTGACGAGCCGGTCGACCCGGGGACGCAGTTCGCGGGCGAGCCGGGGGGCGAGCGGCTCGCCGCCGGTCAGGCCCACCACGCGCGGCAGGTCGCCGGTGAGCAGGACGCGCCACCCCGAGGGCGTCGCCTGGACGTGGGTCACGCCCTCGTCCCGCACGAGCCGGGCGAGCCGCACCCCGTCGCGGGCCGTCTCCGCGTCGGCGACGACCACCCGTCCTCCCGTCACCAGCGGCAGGTAGAGCTCCAGGGCGGAGATGTCGAACGACAGCGAGGTCAGCGCGAGCCACACGTCCTGCGGCGAGGACCGTACCAGGTCACGCATGGCCAGCAGGAAGTTGGTCAGTGCCCGGTGGGGTACCACGACGCCTTTCGGCCGGCCGGTGGATCCCGAGGTGTAGAGCACGTACGCGGTGTCGTCGGGAAGCGGCCGGGCGGGTGCCGCGGGGACCAGCGCGCCGGTCACTGTGCCGGTTACCGGGCCGGTCGCCTCGCCCGTCATCGCGCCCGTCATCGGGGGGAGGTCGTCGAGGCCGGTCAGGACGAGCGCCGCCGCGGAGTCCTCGATCACGTACGAGACGCGGGCCTCGGGGTAGTCGGGGTCGACGGGAAGGTAGGCCGCGCCGCTCATCGCCACGCCCAGCAGGGCGACGAGCATGTCGGCGCCGCGCTCCATCCGGACCGCGACGAGCGAGCCGCGCCCGATCCCGGCCGCGCTCAGCCGCCCTGCCAGCTCCGCCGCCCGTCCGGCCAGCTCCGCGTACGTCAGTTCCCGCGCGGCGGGTCCGTCCACCGGCGCTCCCTCGCGCACCGGTTCGTTCGCGGTGAGCGGGGTGGTTCCGGCCGGTGTCGCGGCGGGGGCGGGTGTGGCGCGTACCGCGATCGCGTCGGGGGTCGCCGCGACCTGTTCGAGCAGCAGGTCGACAAGTGTGAGCTCCGGTAGTTCGGTCGCGGTGTCGTTCCACTCCTCCAGCAGGTCGAGCTCGGCGTCCGGCAGCATCCGCAGCGAGCTCACCGGAGCGCCCGGGTCCGCCACGGCGGCTGTGAGCAGCTCCTGGAAGCGGGCGATGATCCGTTCCACGGTCTCGTGGTCGAACAGGTCGGTGCTGTAGATGGCGGTGCCGTTCAGGGCGCCGTCCTCGCCACGGTAGAGGTCCACCGAGAGGTCGAGCCGGGCGCGGGCCCAGCCGTTGGGGAAGTACGTGGCGTCGAGGCCGGGCAGCGGCTCGTCCGGTTCGCCGTGGGTGTGGAAGGCGAACAGGGTCTGGAACAGGGGAGTGCGGCTCAGGTCCCGTTCCACGTCGAGATCGGCCACGAGGCGCTCGAAGGGGACGTCCTGCCGCGAGAGCCCGTCCAGCACGACCCTGCGAGTGCGCCTGAGCAGCTCCTCGAAGGTGGGGTCGCCGGAGACGTCGCAGCGCAGGGCGAGGGTGGTCGAGAGAAAACCGATCATGGTCTCCAGCTCGGTGCTGCCGCGACCGGCCGAGGGGGTGCCCACGCAGAAGTCGCTCTGGCCGGTGTGCCGGTGCATCAGGACCTGGTAGGCGGAGAGCAGCACCATGAACGGTGTGCACCGGGTGCGGCGGGCGAGGTCGCCGATCGAGGCGGTCAGGTCGGGGGCGATCCGGAAGTCGACCTGGGCGCCCGCGCCGGTCCGCCGGGCCGGGCGCGGCCGGTCCGTGGGGAGTTCCAGGGGAGGCACCCCGGCCAGCCGCTCGGTCCACCAGCGCAGCTCGGAGTCCTCGGGACGCTGGGCGCGGGCGTACTCGCCGTACTGCAGGGGCAGTTCGGGCAGCGGGGCGCTGCCCCGGCTTCCGTAGTGGACGGCGACCTCGGAGCGGAGCACGCTCAGCGACCAGCCGTCGCCGTTGATGTGGTGCAGGACGACGCAGAGCACGTGATCGGCGGGGCCGAGCTGGATCAGCGAGACGCGGAACGGCGGCGCGGCGGCCAGGTCGAAGGCCGTGTTGGTGAGCGTCGAGACCAGAGCCGTGGCTTCCCGCTCGTCGGGGGCGGTGAGGTGCTCGACCGTCACCGGCGACGGCGGCTCGACGATCGCGACGGCCTCCCCGGCCACTTCACGGAACCGGGTCCTCAGGCTCTCGTGCCGTGCCGCCACGGCGGTGAAAGCAGCGGCCAAAGCGATCTTGTCAAGGCGACCTTTCAACCTGTAAACATAGGATGTGTTGTAGGCCGAGTCGCTGGGGTCGAGCTTGTGGAGAAACCAAAGCCGTTGCTGACCGTACGACAGGGGGTATTCCGTCCCTGTTTGACCGGTTGGAACGGTCTCCGGTGGGAACACAAAGGGCTCCTTTGCCGGCCACGGGCCCGTTAGTTCACGCAATCGCGTTGGAGGTTGGTACGCAAAAAACCCACTCTGTGCCTATTTGACCAGTTAAGTGGGCGTCGGGAAAGGTCTCTTTCTGGAAAGAAACCTTTCAGTTAGCTCCGCGGTCGTCAGTGTTACACCTTCGTCCTGAGGGCGCAAGGGTCACTTTCGCGCGTTTTCAGTTCCTTTGTGAACCCCCTCCCCAAAGTCTTGTGTGAGCCTTACGATCATGTAAGACTAGCGCTCGATTTTAAATAGTAAAGATTCTTTCCTGTTGCGCCTTCGGTGCTCGCACACACCGAACGCGCATACATCCGATCTTTAATGGGAGGTTCACTTGGTGAACCTGACCGTCCCCCAGTTGCTCAGGGATCGAGCCCTCGCCGACCCCGAGGGGGTCGCGCTGATCGTGCACGGCTCGGCTCGGCTCACCTATCGCGAGTGGCACGAGCGGTCCACCGCGCTCGCGAACAGCCTGGTCGCACGGGGCGTCACCCGAGGCGACCGGGTGGGTCTGGTGTTCGGAGCCGCGGACTGGGCGGACTACGCCGTGGCGTTCTGCGGGGTGCTGGCGGCAGGGGCGGTGGGCGTACCGCTCTCCGACCGCCTCGCCCTCGATGACCTGCGCCTCATGCTGGAGAACTGCCGCGCGACCGGCGTCGTGCACGCCCCGGGTCTCGCGGTGCCCGAGGTCGGCTGGAGCGCCACGGTCGACGGTCTGAACGTCGAAACCTCCTATGAGAAGGCCGATATCGCGCCTCCGGAGCCCGGAGATCTCGCCCAGATCCTCTACACCTCCGGTACGACGGGCCGTCCCAAGGGGGTCTCGGCGACCCATGCCAATCTGGCCTACGGCTGCGGTGCCAAACGCCGCCCGTTCGCGCACTCCCGGCATCTGGTCCACGCCTTCCCGATCGGGACCAACGCCGGACAGGCGATGCTGATCAACGCGCTCGACGCCCATCCGGCCGTCGTGACGCTGCCGCGCTTCACCCCGGCCCGTTTCGCCTCGCTGATCGAGTCCTACCGCGCGGGAACGGTCTTCCTCGTCCCCGCGATGGCCATCGAGCTGATCAACGCGAAGGTGGCCGAACGGCACGACCTGTCCAGCGTGCTGCTGCTCGGCTCGGCCGCCGCGCCGCTGCCCTCGGCCGTCGCCCAGGCGCTGACCACGGCCTTCCCCAGAGCGACGATCACCAACTACTACACCTCGACCGAGGCGGCCCCGGCCCAGACGGTGATGATGTTCGACCCGGACCGGCCGGGAAGCGTCGGCCGCGCCATCGCCGGAGGACGGGTCAGGATCGCCACCGCGGAGGGGGAGCCACTAGAGGCGGGAGAGACCGGGGAGGTCTGGATGCGATCCCCCGCGGCACCGCGCGCCTACTACGGCGACCCCGAGAACGGGACCTTCCGCGACGGCTGGGTGCGGATGGGCGACCTCGGCTACATCGACGCCGAGGGCTACCTCTACCTCGTCGACCGCGAGAGCGACGTGGTGAAGTCCGGGGCCTTCAAGGTCTCCACGATCCACATCGAGGAGGTCGTCTACCGGCACCCCGCGGTGATCGAGGCCGCCGCGTTCGGGGTTCCCCACCCCGTGCTCGGAACCGTCGTCGCGGTGGCCCTCGTCACCGAAAAGGCCCTCGCGCCCGAGGATCTGCGGATCTTTCTCAAGGACCGCCTCGCCCCGCACGAGTTGCCCGCGCACGTCATCACAGTCGACGCCCTGCCGCGCAACGCCGGCGGCAAGGTCGACAAGAAGGCCCTGCGCCGGATGACGGAGAGCGAGTGATGGCCGGTCTCCCCGCCGAGAACACTTCACGGAACGAGGTGGCGGAGACCTCGGAGACCTCGCGGGAGAACACGTCCGCGGGCCTGCCGGAGGTCACGTTCACCCAGCAGGGAATGTGGGTGACCGAGCAGACCGTGGGCGGGGGCGCCGCCTATCACATGCCGATACTCGTCCACCTGCGCGGCGATCTGGACACCGGCGCGCTCCTGGCGGCCTGCGCGGCGGTGGTCGCCCGGCATCCGATGCTGCGCGATGTGGTGGCGGAGGTGGACAACGAGCTGCGGCTGGTGCCGGGAGCCGAGGTTCCCGTACGCCGGGTGACGATCCCCTCTTCCGCCGATGTCGCCGCGGGGGCGGCGGGGGACACGCGCGACCTTTCGCCCTCGCCGCATTCGCCTTCCCGGGACGGCGAGAGCGGTGAGGACGGCGAGCGGTACGGGCGGGCCGTGCGGGAGGAGATCCTGCGCGCGTTCGACCTGGAGAAGGGGCCGCTGGCCAGGTTCACCCTGTTCGAGATCGGCCCCGGACGGAACCTCCTGCTCTTCGTCGCCCACCATCTGATCTTCGACGGGCAGTCGAAGGACATCCTGGTGCGCGATCTGGCCGCCTTCTACAACGGCGCGCCGCCGCCCCCGCTGCCGGAAATCGACCACGGCCGGGCCGAGCGCGACCGGGTGGCCGCCCTGCTTCCCGCCGCGCGCGAGTTCTGGAAGCCCCGCTGGCGCGATCCCGGCGAGACCGTCGTTCTCGGCCGCGCGCTGAGATCCCGGCGAGCGGCCGAGGGCCGGGTGCTGCGGTTCACCGTGAACCCGTCGATCGAGCCGGACCCGTCGCGGGACCTCTCCTCCACCCCCGTCCTGACCCGGTTCGAGGTGCTGCTCGCCGCGCTGCACACCCTGCTCCTCGGCTACGGCAACACCGCGGTCACCACCGCCGTCGACCTGTCGACCCGGACCCCCGAGGCCGCGGGACACGTCGGTCTGTTCGTCAACGAACTCCCGGTCGCCTCCGGTCCGTCCCCCGAGGCGACCTTCCGCGAGTTCGCCACCGCGCTGCGCACCGAACTGAGGGAGATCTACCGCTTCCGCCAGGTGCCGCTCTCCCGGGCGATGCCCCGCCTCAGACCGCACGCCGCGCTCGTCCCCGTCTCCGTCAGCTACCGCACCCGCCGCGACGCGGACCCGGTGTTCACCGGGCTCGACGCGTCGGTGGAGTGGACCGTCTTCAACCACGCGGTACGCGGCGCGCTGCACCTGCAGTGCGTGGACGGTCCCGGCGGGCTGGAGATCAGCCTGCGCCACGACCCCGAGACGGTGCCCGACGCCGCCAGGGTCGCCGACGACCTGCGTCTCCTTCTGGAACGCGCCACGCACAACCCCAACCTGACACTGCACGAAATTCTGGAGGACGAGATGGGTTCCGTCACCACGCTGAACGACCAGGTACGCGAGATCTGGGAAGAGGTGCTCGGCATATCACCGATCGCCGATGACGACGACATCTTCGATCTGGGGGGCCATTCCCTCACCATCACGCAGATCATCGCCCGGATGCGCAAGCGCCTGGACATCGAGGTCTCCCTCGACGACTTCTTCGACAACCCGACAATCGCCGGGATCGTGGACTCCCTCGGCGATGACTGAGATCCTCGACGGCCTCCGTCTCTCCCGCCTCGCCGACGACGACCTGGAACTCCTGCTGTTGGTGAGGCACTTCGAGCTCAAGCTCCTGGAGTTGTACGGCAGGGGCGACCTCAACGGCACCACGCACACCTGCCTCGGCCAGGAGTACGTCCCGGTCGCGCTGCGATCCCTGCTCGGCCCGGCCGACCACGTCTTCAGCAACCACCGGGGACACGGCCACTACCTGTCCAGGTTCCGCGACCCGCACGGCCTGCTCGCCGAGATCATGGGCAGGGAGGGCGCGGTCTGCGGGGGTGTCGGCGGCAGCCAGCACATCCACCGCGACCGCTACATGTCCACCGGCGTTCAGGGTGAGAGCATGCCGGTCGCCGCCGGTGTCGCGCTGCACCTCAAGCGCTCCGAGCCCGGCACCCTCGCCTGCGTCCACATCGGCGACGGCACCTGGGGCGAGGGCGCGGTCTACGAGGCGCTGAACCTCGCCGCGCTCTGGCGGCTCCCGCTGCTCGTCGTGGTGGAGAACAACGGCATCGCCCAGTCCACTCCGACCGCCTCGCAGATGGCCGGGACGGTGGCCGGCCGGGCGGCGGCCTTCGGCATCACGCACCGGCTGGTCGTCTCCACCGACGTCAACGAGATCCGCCTCTCGCTGGAACGCGAGATCGCGCGGGTGCGCGAGGGGCAGCCTCTGGTGGTCGAGTTCGTCACCCACCGCCTCGGGCCGCACAGCAAGGGCGACGACATCCGCCCGGCCGACGTCGTACAGGCCGCGAGGGAGAACGACTGGTACGCCCGCTACGCCCACGACCACCCCGAGCACTTCCACCGGCTCGACGGCGTCGTCAAGGCCGAGGTCGAGGCCGTCGCCGACGAGGTGGCCGCGCGCCCCCTCTCCCGCTGGGAGGGATCGTGCGTGTAGCGGAGAACCTCAACGCGGCCCTGCACGGGCTGCTGAACGACGACCACACCGCCTACGTGCTCGGCGAGGACATCCTCGACCCGTACGGCGGCGCCTTCAAAATCACCAAGGGGCTCTCCACCCGCTTTCCCGAGCGGGTGATCGGCACCCCGATCAGCGAGGGCGCGCTCACCGGCGTCGCGGCGGGACTGGCGCTCGCCGGTAACACGGCCGTGGCCGAGATCATGTTCGGCGACTTCGTGGCGCTCGCCTTCGACCAGCTGTGCAACTTCGCCGGCAAGTCGGTGTCGATGTACGGCAGGCGGCTGCCGCTGCGAATGGTGGTGCGCTGCCCCACCGGTGGCGGCCGGGGCTACGGTCCCACGCACAGCCAGAGCCTGCAGAAGCACTTCGTCGGCATGCCGGGACTGTCGCTGTACGAGATGTCCCCCTTCCATGACAACCGCGCGGTGTTCGCGGCGATGCTGGAACGGGGCGAGCCGTGCGTGTTCTTCGAGGACAAGGTCCTCTACACCCGGCAGATGGAACGGGTGGACCCGCTGTTCCTGATGCGCCGCGACGGGGACCTGGCCGTGGTGGACATCCGCGACGCGGGTGACCGTCCCGACTGCGTGGTCATCGCTCCCGGCGGAATGGTCCACCGGGTGCTGGGCGCGATGCGCTCCCTGATGATGGAGGAGGAGATCTCCGCCCGGCTGCTCGTCCCCTCCCGGCTCTACCCGCTGGACGTCGGCACGCTGCTGCCCCACCTCGGGGACGTCGTCCTGGTCGCGGAGGAGAGCACCGCCGGGGGCACCTGGGGCAGCGAGGTCGCCCACCTGCTGCACGCCCGTCTCTGGGACCGTCTGCGAGGACCCGTCCGCCTCGTCCACTCGCGGGACTCCGTGATCCCCACCGCCGCGCACCTGGAGAACGAGGTCCTGGCCGGGGAGTCCACGATCCACCACGCCGTACGGGAGGCTCTGCGTGGCTGACATCCACGTTCCCAAACTCAACAACAACGACACCGAGTACCTGGTCGTCGAGTGGCTCGTCGGGAACGGAAAGCCCGTCGTCGCGGGAGAGCCGATCGCCGTACTGGAGACCTCCAAGGCGGCCGACGAGCTGGAGGCGGGGGAGAGCGGCTACCTGCACCACGTCGCCGCCCTCGACAGCTGGATCGCTCCGGGCGCGCTCCTCGCCCGCATCACCGCCGAGGCGGTTCCGCAGCCCGCCCCGGTCACCGACGTACCCGCGCCGGTCACCGGCGTGCCCGCCCCGGTGGTCTCCGAGGACGCGGTGCGGCAGCGGGACGCGCCGGTGGCCGAGCCGGTCGTCACCGCTCCCGCGCGGGTGGCGATGGAGGAACTCGGCGTCTCCCACGCCGAGGTCGCGTCCCTGGGCCTCGCCGTCGTCCGCAGGACCGACGTGGAGGCCCTGGTCCGCCGCCGTACCGGGCAGACGGCCTCCGACGTGCACGAAGACGTGCACGAAGGCGCGCGGAAGGAGCGGCAGGACGCGCGGGAACCGGCCGCGGACCCGGGCGCGCACCGCCTCTCGCGGGTGCAGCGTGCCGTCGCGCGTGCCGTCACCACCTCGCACGCGACCATCCCCGCCGCGTACACCGTGGTGAAGTTCGAGGTGGGCCCGCTGCTGGAGCGGGCCAAGGGGCTGAGCAGGGAGGTACGCAGGCCGGTCGGGCCGGCGGAGCTGTTCGTCCAGGCCGTGGCCGCACTGCACCCGGCGTTCCCGCTGTTCTTCGCCTCGGTCGACGGTGACCGGGTACATCCGGCCGACGCCCCGCGCGTCGGCGTCACCTTCGACATGGGAGAGGGCCTGTACGTGCCGGTCGTCCACGACACCGGCTCGCTCAAGGCCATCGCCGACGCGCTCATGCGCTACCGGCTCGCCGCCACCGAGGGGGACTTCCGCGAGAAGGACCTCACCGGTGCCAACATCGCCGTCACCCTGCACACCGACGCCGACGTCATCCTCGCGATCCCCCTCATCTTCCCCGGTACGGTCTGCGCTCTCGCGATCACCTCGCCGCAGCCCGAACCGCGACTCGCCGAGGACGGCACGGTGACGATGAGAACCGTCGCCAACATCGGCCTCGCCTACGACCATCGGCTGATCAACGGACGGGACGCCGCGCTCTTCCTCGCGGCCCTCCGGATGGAGTTACAAGCGTGACCGAGACAACACTGTCGGACGCCAAGAAGGCGCTGCTCGCCAGGCGGCTCAAGAGCCGCGGAGAGTCACGGGCCACCGTCGCCCGCCGCGCCTCAGGAACCGTCCCGCCCCTGTCCCACGCCCAGGAACGCCTGTGGTTCCTTGAGCAGTACCGGCCGGGCACCACCACCTACACCGTCCCCGTCGCGGTGCGTCTGCGCGGTGAGCTGGACGAAGACGCGCTGCGCCGGGCGCTGGACGAGCTCGTCGCGCGCCACGAGGCCCTGCGGACGCGGTTCCTCACCACCGACGACGGCACCCCGGAACTCGTCATCGACGAGCCGGGTCCGGCCGCGCTGCGCGTCGTCGAGGCGGACGGCGTGGACGCCGCGATCGAGCTGCTCGACGCCGACCTCGCCGTCCCGTTCGACCTGGAGCACGGCCCGCTCTTCCGCACCGTGCTGGTGAGGATCGCGCCCGACGACCACGTCCTCCTCATCGCCGCCCACCACACCGTCATCGACGGCTGGTCCAGCGACCTGCTCATCCGCGAGCTGCTCGTCCTGCACGACGGCGGGACCCCGCCGCCCGCACCGGTCGGCTACGGCGACTACGCCCTCTGGCAGCGGGGCCGCGACCACCGCCGCGAGATCGACCACTGGCGCGACCGGCTCGCCGGGCTGCCCGCGATCGAGCTGCCCACCGACAGACCGCGCCCCGCCGAGCAGCGCCACGAGGGAGCCGCCCTCGACGTCCGGGTGGACGCCGACCTCACCAGGCGGCTCACCGAGCTGGGTGCCGAGGCCGGCGCCACGCCGTACATGACGCTGCTCGCCGCCTTCCAGGTCCTGCTGGCCCGCTACTCGGGACAGACGGACTTCGCGGTCGGCTCCCCGGTCGCCGGGCGCGGGCTGCCCGAGCTGGACGGGGTCGTCGGCATGTTCGTCAACACCCTGGTCCTGCGCGCGGACCTGGCCGACGACCCGTCGTTCACCACCTTCCTCGCCAGGACGCGCGAGAGCGCGCTGGACGCCTACGCGCACCAGGAGCTCCCGTTCGACCAGCTGGTCAACGAACTGAACGTGATCCGTGACGTGAGCCGGTCGCCGCTCGCGCAGGTCACCTTCGCGCTGCAGAACTTCAAGGCGGGAGAGGAGGACGGGCGCGTCTCCTACCTCACGCTCCCGGCGAGGACGACCCGCTTCGACCTCGGCCTCTACCTGTTCGAGAGCCCGGACGGGCTGGTCGGCCACCTCGCCTACAGCACCGCGCTCTTCGACCCGGAGACCGTGGAACTGCTGGCGGCGCGCTTCGAGACGCTGCTGCGCTCGATCGTGGCGGACCCGGACACGCGGGTGGGCGAGCTGTCGCTGCTCTCCGACGAGGAGCGGGAGAGGGTCCTGGGCTTCGGCTCGGGTCCCGCGCTCCGGCCGTCGGGTCACGACCTGCTGCACGACCTCGTCACCGCGCGGGCCGCGCTCACGCCCGGTGCGACGGCCGTGGTCCACGAGGGCTCGCCCGTCTCGACCACGCTGCCCGCCACGCGCGGCGGCTCAGGGCCGGGTACGGCGTCGACGGCGGGCGGCTCGCTGACGTACGCCGAGCTCGACGAGCGTTCCACCAGGATCGCCGCCCTGCTGAGGAACCGTCACGGCGTGGGCCCCGACACCAGGGTGGGCGTCTTCCTCGACCAGTCCACCGACCTGGCCGCGGCCGTCATCGGCGTGCTGAAGGCCGGTGGCGCCTACGTGCCCCTCGACCCCAAGCAGCCCCGTGACCGGCTGGCGTACATGCTCGCCGACGCCGGAGCCGTCGCCGTCCTGACCACCTCCGCCCTGAGCGACCTGCTTCCCGACGTCGCCGGCGCGCCGACGATCCGCCTGGACTCCGAGGCGCTTGACGAGACCGGGTTCGAGCCACCGGAGGTGTCGCCCGGCCATCTCGCGTACGTGATCTACACGTCGGGGACCACCGGGCGGCCGAAGGGCGTCGGGGTGCAGCACCGGCAGGTGCTCAACTATCTCGCCGGGGTCGAGGAGCGCTTCGAGGTCGAACCCGGTGGGGTCTACACCCTGCTGCAGTCGCTCTCGTTCGACTTCGGGGTGACGATCTTCTACCTGTCGCTCATGACCGGCGGAGAGCTGCACCTGGCCGACCCGCAGGCCCCCGCCGAGGAGCTCGCCGGGCTGCTGAGCGGCACCGACTACCTGAAGATGACCCCCTCCCACCTCGCCTCGCTGCTCGCCGCGGTGGACGACCCCGCGCAGCTGCTCCCGCGCAAGCTCCTCGTCCTCGGCGGAGAGGCCTCCCGGTGGAGCTGGGCCCGCGAGCTGACCGCGCACACCACGGTGGTCAACCACTACGGCCCCACCGAGGCGACGGTCGGCATCTCCACCCACGCCGTCACCGGCGAGCACGAGCGGGCGCTGAACCTGCCGATCGGCAGACCGCTGCCCGGGGCCGCGGTCTACGTGCTCGACGAGCACCTGCGGCTGGTCCCGCCCGGCATGACCGGCGAGATCTACCTCGGCGGCGACCGGCTCGCCCGCGGATATCTCGGGCGGCCCGGCCTGACGGCCGAGAGATTCCTGCCCGACCCGTACGGCGGGCCCGGCGCCCGCATGTACAGGACCGGTGACCTCGGCCGGTGGCTGCCCTCGGGCGACCTGTGCTTCCTCGGCCGCCGCGACCTGCAGGTCAAGGTCAGGGGCTACCGGGTGGAGCTGCCGGAGATCGAGTCGGTGCTCGCCGACCAGCCGGGGATCGCCCACGCCGTCGTCGACCTGCGCGGGGACCGGCTGGTCGCGTACGTGGTCGGCGAGGTCGCCGGAGACCAGATCAGCGTCAGCGAGCTGCGGGCGCGGCTCGGTGAACGGCTCCCCGAGTACATGATCCCCGGGCGGTTCGTCTGGCTGGACGAGCTGCCCCTGAAGTCGCACGGCAAGGTCGACCGGGCCAGGCTGCCCGAACCCGACGAGGCGCGGCCCGACCAGGAAGCCGGATTCGTCCCGCCGGAGACGCCTCTCGAAGAGGCGATCGCCGAGGTGTGGGCGAAGGTGCTCGGCCTGGTACAGGTCGGCGTGCTGGACGACTTCTTCGACCTGGGCGGTCATTCGCTGCTCGCCGCACAGGTGGTCGCCCGCCTTCGGAAAGCCATTCCTGAAGGCGGGCGCCAGGTCACGATCCTGGACCTGTTCAAGCACCGGACCGTCCGCGAGCTGGCGCGGCTCGTCGAGACGGCCGACGACGGCCCGCGCATGCTGCTGCACCGGCTCACCCCAGCCCGCGCGGCCACCTCGACCCTGGTCTGCGTGCCGTACGGCGGCGGCAGCGCCGCCATCTACCAGCCGCTGGCCGACAGGCTGCCCCAGAACTGGGCGCTGCACGCGGTCGCCGTCCCCGGCCAGGAGATGGGGCTGATCGAGGAGACCCGGCCGGTGGCGGAGGTCGCGCAGGGCTGCGTGGACGAGATCCTCAAGGACATCCGAGGCCCGCTCGCGCTGTACGGGCACTGCGGGCTCGGCGTCATGCTGACCGTGGAGATCGCTCGCCGTCTGGAGGCCGCGGGCCGCCCGGTCGAGGCGATCTACCTCGGCGGCATCTTCCCCTTCGCCCGCCCCACCTCGGTGCTGGCCAAGCTGTCGAACCTGACCGACCGCCTCCGCAGCGACCAGGTCTGGGCGAACGCCCTGCAGGCCGCGGGCCTCGACGTGGAGGACCTGGAGCGCGACCAGCTCAAGCTGATGATCGACAACCGTCGCAAGGGCACCAAGGAGGCGGAGCGCTACTTCACCCGCCTCTTCGAGGAGGGCGTCGAGCCGCTCAAGGCGCCGATCATCTCCGTGGCGGGCGACCGCGACCCGGCCACCGAGTTCTACCAGGAGCGCTACCGCGAGTGGCATCTCCTCACCGGCTCCACGGCCGTGGTCGTCCTCGACGAGGCCGGGCACTTTTTCCTGAAATATCGGGCGGAAGAGCTCGCGACCATCGTCACCGGCACCCACCGGGCCATCGCCTCGGGTGACACGGCCAAGCTGGCCCGCACCGACCGGTCCACCTGGTGGCTCGGCGGCGTCTCCACCCAGGACGACCTCGCCGAAGTCGCCCCGGCGACGACGGCACCCGCGATCACCGGTGCGGGACCGGTCGCCCCCGCCGGTCCTGACTCCACCGGTCCTGACTCCGCGGCGTCCGCCCTTCCCGGCTCCGGTACGGGCGGCGCGCCACCGGGGACGACAGACCCGCTCGCGACGGGCACCCCGGCACGCTCGGGACCTCCGCCCAGCATGAAACGGTTCGCCGTCGTGGCGGGCGGGCAGCTCGTCTCGATCGTCGGGTCGTCGCTCACCGAGTTCGCCATCCCGCTGTGGATCTACATCACCACCGACTCGCTCGCCAGGTTCGCCCTCTTCTCCGTCCTCGCGCTCGTCCCCGGCATGCTGGTCTCCCCGTTGGCGGGAGCCCTCGTCGACCGCCACGACCGGCGTAAGATCATGATCGCCGGAGACATCGGCGCGTTCGGCACCCAGCTGACACTGGGCATCCTGCTGTGGACCGGCAACCTGCAGATCTGGCACATTTACCCGCTCCTTGTGCTGCTGTCGATCGCGCTGACCTTCCAGCGCCTCGCCTACAACTCCGCCATCCCGCAACTGGTGCCCAAACGCTTCCTCGGGCACGCCAACGGTGTGGTCCAGATGGTCACCGGTACCGCTCAGCTCGTCGTCCCGCTGGCCGCGGTCGGCCTGATGGCCGCGATCGGGCTGGAGGGCATCCTCGTCCTGGACGTCGCCGCGTACGTCTTCGCGATCAGCGTGCTGCTCTTCGTCCGCTTCCCGAAGACGATGGCGTGGAAGCGCAGGGAGTCGCTGGTCGCCGAGATGGTCGAGGGCTGGAAGTTCTCCTGGGGCAACCGGGGCTTCCGCGGCATGCTGTTCTTCTTCGCGGTGCTGAACATCTTCCTGTCCCCGCTGTTCCTGCTCATCTCACCGCTCGTCCTGGGCTTCGCCACCCTGGACGACGTCGGCCGGATCTCCTTCTTCGGCGGTCTCGGCGTCTTCCTCGGCGGCCTGACCATGACCGTCTGGGGAGGCCCGCGACGGCAGCGGCTGCGCGGCGTCATGCTCTCCACCCTCGTGCTCGGCGTCTTCTGCCTGGTCACCGGTCTGCAGCAGAACCTGATCCTGATCGGGATCGGCGCCTTCGGCATGTCGTTCTGGCTGACCATGCTCAACGGCGTCTACGCGACGATCATCCAGGTCAAGGTGCCGCAACGCTTCCACGGTCGCGTCATCGCGCTCAACACGCTCGTCGCCTGGTCGACCCTGCCGGTCGGCTTCGGCCTGGTCGCCCCGTACGGCAGCGAGCTGTTCGAACCGCTGATGCTCCCCGGAGGGCCGCTGGCCGACACGGTCGGCCTCGTGCTCGGCACCGGCGAGGGCCGGGGCGTCGGCCTGATGTACGTGCTGTTCGCCGTCGCCATCGTGGTCACGGCGCTGGTCGCGATGCGGACCCGCACGCTGTCCAGGTTCGACACCGACGTCCCCGACGCGCTCCCGGACGACCTGGTCGGCTTCCAGGCCATCCAGAGGCGCCAGGAGCGCGAGCGTGAGGAACGCGAGCGCGGCGAGCCGACCGCCGAGGTGATCTCGATTCGGAGATGACGTCCTTCCCACGCCCGAAGGCGGGGTCTCCATGCTGAAAGCGATCACTTCTCCCGGCCGGCCGGCAGAGGCGCGGTCTTTCATCAGGACTCAGGGCCCGGGAACACAGAGTGCTCACCTGTCGGCGGCCACCACCGGGAGTCCGCCGGATGGCTTACTCCCGGAACCGATCAGGAAGACGACGACCCCGTCCTGAGCGGCGTGACCCCGGCCCTCTTTCGGAGAGGGCCGGAAGGAACGGGTGAAGAGAAAACGGACGGGGCGCGGTCGACGACCACGCCCCGTCCTCTCATGTCTGTCCGGCTACCCGCGCGGCGTCAGTACGCCCAGCCACCGGGGGCGAAGTCCTCCCAGTGGTAGAAGTCCCAGTAGTACCCACCGTTGACCTGCGCGAGCTGGCTCTCCTCCAGCTCGGTGCCGATCCCAGCCAGCTCGGACAGCTGAGGCTTGGCCTTGGCCATCGTTGTTTCCCCTTTCGATCTGACAACGCGGCCAATGTCCCAACCTCCGGTTGCGAACCAGTGGTGGACGACTGCAATCGCCTCGCCGAGCACACGCGCCGACACGGGCAAGACCGGATGACAGGTCATGGAGCGCGCGTATCGATACGGGCGGGACCGGACAACGGGGCATGGAGCGCACGTATCGATACGAGGGCCGGATGACAGGTCACGTGGCACGCGTGTCGACGCGAGGTGGGACCGGACGACAGGTCACGGTGCTCTATGCCCGCAGACGCAGCCCTCTCGGGGTCGGGTGGAAGCCGGCGGACTCCAGGGCCGCGCCCAGGGGGGAGTCGTTGACGGCGGTGCCGTCCGCCCGCTCGACGGTGAGCTTGCCCAGGGCGCCGTCGCGCACGGCGAGCGCGAGGGCGTCGACGGCGGGCTGGAGACGGTCGTCACCCGAGAAGGAGAGCAGGGTCTTGCCGCCGCGCTCGACGTAGAGGGCGAGGTGCCCGTCGACGAGCACCACCAGGGACCCGGCCTTTCTGCCCGGCTTGTGGGACACCTCCCCGGGATGGGCGGGCCACGGCAGGGCCGCGCCGTACGGATTGGCCGGGTCGGCGGCCGCCAGCACCACCGCCCGCCGGGTGCTCGCCTCCGCCCTCTCCGGCTTCCGCGTGCTCCACGGGTCGGGCGCCGGCGCCGTGTCCGGCCCGGTGGGGGAGAGGGATGTGGAGCGCATCCGGTCGACGGCGCCGGGAAGGGCGAACTGGGCGCCGCCCAGCCCTTCCACGAAGTAACCCCTACGGCATCGGCCGCTCTCCTCGAAGGCACGAAGCACCTGGTAGACGGCGGCGAACCCGCCCGGCAGCCGCTCGCCGGTCACCGCCCCCCTGGTCACCACGCCGTGTCGCTCCAGCAGCACCTCGGCCTGGGCGTGGGCGCGCTGGGTGGTGTCCTCCGCGAGGGCGGGCAGTGCCCACCAGCGCCCGCTCACGGTGGGCGGGCCGCTCCTCGTCGGCAGCACCGCCCGACGGCGCCTGGTCGGGGCCGGGCGATGCGCGGGGCGTCCCGTTCCGAGGACGGCCCGCAGCGGCGCGAGCGTGTCACCGGTGATCCGGCCCGACCACACCAGATCCCACACGGCGGCGGACAGGGCGCGGTCATCCGGGACGGAACCGGTCAGGAGCGCGCCGACCCGGCTGCCCAGCTCGCGGAAGAACAGCGCGCCCCCGCCGCCGAGAACCTCCAGCACCGCCTCGTGCACCGGCGTCAGGGTGACGTCGGCGGGAGGGGGCATCAGCAGCGGCGCGGTGTCGGCGAAGTAGAGCGACACCCAGCCGTCACCGCCTGGCAAGGACCCCTGCCCTGCCCAGACCACCTCGCCCGAGGCGGTCAGCTCGTCCAGGAGCGACGGGTCGTATCCGGGCACCCGCGAGGGCAGGATGAGCGTCTCCAACGCCGACGCGGGCACCGCCGCACCCTGCAACTGCTCGATCGCGCCCACCAGCGCGTCGATCGGCGGCCTGCCCCGTGGGGGAGAGCCGCTGATGCCGTGCCAGGCGGGCGCGAAGGCGGCCAGGGTCTCCGGGGAGACCGGCTCCACCTCCTTGCGGAGCCTGGCGAGGGACCGGCGGCGCAGCATCCGCAGCACCCCCGCGTCACACCACTCCTCACCGCGGCCCCCCGGCCTGAACTCCCCGCTCACCACCCGCCCCGAGGCGGCCAGGCGGCGCAGCGCGTCGGTGACGACCGCGGCACCGAGGCCGAACCTGGCCGCGGCGGTGCTCGCGAGGAAGGGGGCGCGCGTACGGGCGTGCCGGGCGAGCAGGTCGCCCAGCGGGTCGTCGACCGGCTCCAGGAACGCGTGCGGCACACCCACGGGCAGCGGCACGCCGAGCGCGTCGCGCAGCCGGGCGGCGTCCTCGATCGCCGCCCACCGCTCCTGCCCCGCCACCCGCACCCTGATGGCCCGCCGGGAGCCCTCCAGCGCGGTCAGCCACGCGGGGTCGCCCTCGCGCACGCCGACGTCCTCGGCCACGAGGGGGCCGTGGGAGCGAAGCAGGTCGGCCAGGTCCTCGGCGTCGCGCAGCGGCCTGTCCAGCCGGGCCAGCTCCCGCTCGGTGTCGGTGATCACATCGAGGTCGAGCAGCTCGCGCAGGTCCGCCTGGCCGAGCAACTCGGCCAGCAGGCTCGTGTCGAGCGCGAGCGCCTGGGCGCGTCGCTCGGCCAGCGGGGCGTCGCCCTCGTACATGAACGCGCCGATGTAGTTGAACAGCAGCGACGCCGCGAACGGCGACGCCTGGCCGGTCTCGACCTCCACCAGCCGGACCCGCCGCGCCTCGATGTCACGCATCAGCCGGACCAGCCCCGGCACGTCGAACACGTCCTGGAGGCACTCGCGCATCGTCTCCAGCACCACCGGGAACGACCCGTAGCGACCCGCCACGCTCAGCAGGTGCGAGGCGCGCTGCCGCTGCTGCCAGAGCGGCGACCGCCTGCCCGGCACGCGGCGCGGCAACAGCAGGGATCTTCCCGCGCACTCGCGGAACCGCGCCGCGAACAGCGCCGAGCCGCCCAACTCCTCGGTGACGATCCGCTCGATCTCGTCCGCGTCGAAGATCGCGACATCGGACGGAGGATCGGAGAGCGTGTCGGGAACACGCAGCACGATCCCGTCGTCGGAGTGCACGGCCTGCACGTCGACGCCGTAGCGCTCCCGCAGCCGCCGCCCGATCGCCAGCGCCCACGGCGCGTGCACCCGGGCACCGTACGGGGAGTGCACCACCACCCGCCAGTCGCCCAGCTCGTCGTGGAAGCGCTCGACCAGCAACGTCCTGTCGTCCGGCACGTAGCCGGTCGCCTGCCGCTGCTCGGCCAGGTAGGAGAGCAGGTTGGCCGCGGCGAACTCGTCCAGTCCCGCCGCCCTGATCCTCTCCAGGGCGCCCTCCCGCGCCGCGTCGCCCGCTTCGGCCTTACCCGTCTTCCCGTCCCCCGCTTTCGCTTTCCTCCTCTCTCCGTCTCCCGTGCCTCCCGCTCCGGCGCTTCTCGCCTCCGCCGCTCCCGTCCCCGGGCTCCGGGTGCCTCCGCCTCCCACTCCGGCGTCCGCGCCCGCCGCCGACATCTCGCGGAGGAACGCGCCGATGGCCCTCCCCAGCTCCGCGGGCCGCCCCGCGGTGTCGCCATGCCAGAACGGGAGCTTTCCCGGCTGGCCGGGGGCGGGCGTGACCAGCACCCGATCGGCCGTGATCTCCTCGATCCGCCAGGAGGTCGCGCCCAGCACGAACACGTCACCGGCCCGCGACTCGTAGACCATCTCCTCGTCCAGCTCGCCCACCCGGGAGGACTTCTCTCCGACCAGGAACACGCCGAACAATCCCCGGTCGGGGATGGTGCCGCCGTTGGTGACCGCGAGCCGCTGGGCTCCGGGACGGCCCCGCAGGGTGCCGGTCACCCGGTCCCAGACGATGCGCGGCCGCAGCTCGGCGAACTCCTCGCTCGGGTATCGCCCGGCGAGCATGTCGAGCGTCGCCTCCAGCGCGCTCCTGGGCAGCGTCCGGTAGGGGGCGGCCCGCCGCACGACCTCCTCCAGCTCGTCGACCGTCCACTCGTCCAGCGCGGTCATCGCGACGATCTGCTGGGCGAGCACGTCGAGGGGGTTGCGCGGGTAGCGCAGATCCTCGATCTCCCCGCTCCTCATCCGCTCGGCCACCACCGCCGTCTGGACCAGGTCCCCCCGGTATTTGGGGAAGATCACGCCGCGCGAGACGGCCCCCACCTGGTGCCCGGCCCGGCCGATCCGCTGCAGGCCGCTCGCCACGCTCGGCGGTGCCCCGACACACGCCACCAGGTCGACCGCGCCCATGTCGATGCCGAGCTCCAGGCTGGAGGTCGCGACCACGGCGGGCAGCCGCCCGGACTTGAGCGCCTCCTCGATCTGGGAGCGCTCCTCCTTCGACACCGAACCGTGGTGGGCTCTCACGATCTCAGGGACGACCCCCTTGGCCGCACCGGCCTGCGCCATCATCGCCGCAGGGGTGGAGATGGAGGCCGGTGGCACGGGGAACCCCTCGGCCCAGTGCACCGGCTCCGCTCCCGCGCCCTCCGCCGCCGCCCGCTCCCCGCCGTCGTCCCGTCGCTCCCACGCCAGCTCGTTGAGGCGGGTGCACAGTCTCTCCGCGAGCCGCCGGGAGTTGGCGAACACGATCGTGGAAGCGTGGTCGCCGATCAGCTCGAACAGCCGCTCCTCCACATGCGGCCAGATCGACCGCCTGGCCGGGGTCTCCGTCAGCCAGCGGTCGTCGTCGGGGGCGGGGGCGGGGGGAGGCGTGTCGAGCTCGGTCATGTCCTCGATCGGGACGACCACCTTGACCGCGATCTCCTTCTCGGAGGGCGGCTGGACCACTGTCGCCGGGCGCGTCCCCCCCAGGAAGGCGGCCACCTCGCTCACCGGGCGTACGGTCGCGGACAGGCCGATCCGCTGGGCGGGCCTGGGCAGGAGGGTGTCGAGCCGCTCCAGGCTGAGGGCGAGGTGCGCGCCGCGCTTGGTGGCCGCCACCGCGTGCACCTCGTCGACGACGACCGTCTCCACGTCGCGTAACGCCTCGCGGGCCTGGCTGGTGAGCAGCAGGAACAGCGACTCGGGGGTGGTGATCAGGATGTCGGACGGCCTGGTCGCGAACCGGCGCCGCTCCTCGGGGGAGGTGTCGCCCGACCGGATCGCCACCGAGATCTCCGGCACCGGCAGACCGAGCCGCCGCGCGGTCTGCCTCAGCCCGGCGAGCGGGGCCCGGAGGTTGCGCTCGACGTCGACGGCGAGAGCCTTGAGCGGCGACACGTACAGGACCCGGCACCGCCTCGCCGGCTCGCCGTCCCCGCGAGAACGTCCCCGCCCGCGCCGCGAGCCCGCACCGCCCGCCTGACCCGTACCGGAGGTCTCGGCGTCGGGGGGAGGGGCGGAGGCGAGCCGGTCGAGCGACCACAGGAAGGCGGCGAGCGTCTTGCCGGAGCCGGTGGGCGCGACCACCAGGGTGTTGTCACCCCGGGCTATCGCCGCCCACGCCCCCTCCTGCGCGGCGGTCGGCGCGGAGAACGCCCCGGTGAACCAGTCTCTGGTCATCCGGGTGAAGTGGTCGAGCGCGCCGCCCGTGCCCGTTGCCTCGCTCATCGCCGCCCCCCTGGCTCCCGGTCCGCCGACCAACCGGGTCACCGCCCATACTGCACGGTCCCACCGACAGAACCCGCCACCGCCGACCGGCGGGCGGGAGTGGACGGACCGCGCGTCACCTGCGGACACACGAACCGGCCTCGCGGCGGGAACGAGGGAGATCACGCCTCCCGGGGTCTTCCCGACGCCCTGCGGCCATGACATGGCGTCCGGGATAGGTTGGCCCCCTGTCGTCACGGACACGACTTCGACGAACACACGACGCATTGAGTGGTGAGCTAACGGTGAGCATCGACCATCAGGCCATCGAGGCGACACGCGAGCGGATCAAGGCGGAGCACCTCAGGGAGCACCGCCCGCCGAGCAGCGCGAGGGGGTTGCACCACTTCGCGCTGATCTCCTCCGACGTCGAGACGACGATCGCGTTCTACCAGGACCTCCTGGAGTTCCCGCTCACGGAGATCTTCGAGAACCGCGACTACCGGGGGTCGAACCACTTCTTCTTCGACATCGGCAACGGCAACCTCCTCGCCTTCTTCGACTTCCCCGGCCTGGACCTCGGCCCCTACAAAGAGGTTCTCGGCGGGCTCCACCACATCGCCATCTCCGTCGATCCCTCCACGTGGGAGCGCCTGCGGGGCAAGCTGGAGGCGGCGGGAGTGCCGCACCAGGTCGAGAGTGGCGCGTCCATCTACTTCGCCGACCCCGACGGCGCACGCCTGGAGCTGCTCGCCGACCCCCTCGGCGAGATGTACGGCTCCCGAGTGCTCTGACGACTCCGCCTCCTCATCCCGGACCTCGGCCGCCCGCGTTCTCACCGGCGACGGGCCTTCCCCCGTACGTCTCCCGTCCAGGTCCCGGCGGACCTGGACGGGAAATCGGGAGACGGGGTGGTTCGCGGTCAGGCGGCGTCTCGGAACGGGCTCCCCCACCCCGGAGTGGACCCATACTTGGGGTATGCGCCTGTCGGAATTCTGGAAGCGGATGAAGTCACACTTCGGTGACCAGTACGCCGACTCATGGGCCAACGACTACGTCATCGCCGACCTCGGCGGTCGGACCGTGGTCCAGGCGCTGGCCGACGGCGTGGGGGCGAAGGAGGTCTGGCACGCCGTGTGCGGGGTGACCGACGTCTCACCCAGGCTCCGCTGAGAGCCGGTCAGGATTCGGGAAGCGGGACGAGGAGCCTCTCCACCACCTCGGCCGCGTGCGCGGGATCGTCGGCGCTCTCCTCGCCGTCCGGTGCCCACAGGAACAGCCAGCCGTCCTTGACCGGCGTGGCGAAGACGATCGTCTGCCGGTGACTGTCGGGATGCCACACCCACAGCACGGGGGCGGTGCCGCCGAGGGTGCGGCTCACCATCCCCCGTTGTCGCAGTTCGGCGGCGAGGGAGTCGAGATGGGCTAGGCGTTGCTGTGTGAACGCGTTGGGCACGTCGGGCACCTCGGGTCGTTTCCCCTCAGGATCACCCCAGGTCAGCCCGGTTACAACAGGCTCCAGGTAATTCTTGGAAATGTCGCCTTTCGGATGGGTTCCGGGTTCTCCGGGGCGGTTCTCCCGCCGCCGGTGCCCACAGCGCCTGGCGCCACGCGCCTCGTCGGCGGCCCCGCCGCCCGTGCCTGGTTGCGTAGACTTGTGGCGTTCCATGCCAGTTACCGGCTATTCATGTGTTTCGTAGCTATTCGTGCCCGATGATGCCTGTCGCACCCGGTGTCACGCACGCCTCGCCGGCGGCTCCGCCGTCCGCGCCCCCGTGTTCGTCGGACCGCCACGCGACATCTGGACCGCCAAGGTGGACCCGCGTCCGCGCTCGCTCGTGTTCGTCCGCGTCCGTCTGTGTTCGTCGGCGTCCGGTCGTGCCCGGTCGTGCGCGGGTGACCTCCGCGATGGTTCGCGACTCCCGCAACCCGTGGCGCCAACGGGCGGCGATCGAACAATCGTTCGGCTATATTGAACAGGCCACCACTCCTGGCGTGCCCTCCCGAAATTGTCGGCGGCACCCCGTAGCTTTCTGGCAACCGATCCAACCCGCGACCCTTCAGGGGGCTCCCATGGCAGCTAACGACCGCGAGAAGGCGCTTGAGACCGCACTCGCTCAGATCGAGCGTCAGTTCGGCAAGGGCTCGATCATGCGCCTGGGCGACGAGACCCGGGCTCCCATCGAGGTGATTCCCACCGGCTCCATCGCGCTCGACGTGGCCCTCGGCATCGGCGGTTTCCCGCGCGGCCGCATCGTCGAGGTCTACGGTCCCGAGTCCTCGGGCAAGACCACGGTCGCCCTGCACGCGGTGGCCAACGCCCAGCGCGGCGGCGGCATCGCCGCGTTCATCGACGCCGAGCACGCGCTCGACCCGGAGTACGCCCAGAAGCTGGGCGTCGACACCGACGCGCTGCTCGTCTCCCAGCCCGACACCGGTGAGCAGGCGCTGGAGATCGCCGACATGCTGATCCGGTCCGGCGCCGTCGACCTGCTGGTCATCGACTCGGTCGCCGCACTGGTGCCCAAGGCCGAGATCGAGGGCGAGATGGGCGACAGCCACGTCGGGCTCCAGGCCCGCCTGATGTCCCAGGCGCTGCGCAAGGTCGCCGGCGCGCTCAACAACACCGGCACCACCGCGATCTTCATCAACCAGCTCCGCGAGAAGATCGGCGTGATGTTCGGTTCGCCCGAGACCACGACCGGTGGAAAGGCGCTGAAGTTCTACGCCTCGGTCCGTCTCGACATCCGCCGCATCGAGACGCTGAAGGACGGCACCGAGGCGGTCGGCAACCGCACCCGAGTGAAGATCGTCAAGAACAAGATGGCCCCGCCCTTCCGGGTGGCCGACTTCGACATCCTCTACGGCGTCGGCATCTCCCGCGAGGGTGGCCTGATCGACATGGGCGTCGAGCACGGTTTCGTCCGCAAGTCCGGCGCCTGGTACACCTACGAGGGTGACCAGCTCGGCCAGGGCAAGGAGAACGCGCGAAACTTCCTCAAGAGCCACCCGGACATGGCGAACGAGATCGAGAAGAAGATCAAGGAGAAGCTGGGTGTCGGCCCGCGCCTTGACAGCCCGGCCGCCCCGTCGCCCGTCCCCGCGGCTTCGGCCCCGGCCGCCGCGTCCGGCCGTGCGGCCGGTGCCGCGTCCTCCGCCGGGTCCGGTCGCGGTTCCAAGGCCGCCACTCCCAAGCCGGGTGACGCCTGAGTCCGGGCTGATCGATGACGACGGGACCTGACTCCGGTCCGGCCGACCAGGCCGGGCCGAGAGACTGGGGCGCCTGGCCCGACGAACCTCGGGCGGCCTCACCGGGCAGGGGTGGGCGCGACTTCGGTTCGTCCGCTTCTGAGGAATGGTTCCGCGAGGAGACCGCGGAACCTGCGGGTGACGCACCCCGCGGCCGGAGGAAACGTGCCTCCCGTCGTGGCGGGCGGCGCTCAGGGAGGGCTACCCCGGGTTTCCTTCCCGAAGGATCCGACGGCCCCGACGGGCCAGACGGGTCCGACGGATCGGCCGAGCGGGCCGGGGCGAGCCGGAAGTCCGAGGCCGACCCGCAGGCGGTGGCGCGAGGCATCTGTCTGCGGCTGCTGACCATGGCGCCGCGCACCCGAGCCCAGCTCGCGGAGGCGCTGCGCAAGCGTGAGGTGCCACAGGAGGCGGCGGACGCCGTGCTGGACCGCTTCTCCGAGGTCGGACTCATCGACGACGAGGCGTTCGCCGCGGCATGGGTGAGTTCACGCCACGCCGGGCGGGGACTCGCCAGAAAGGCCCTCGCCTCGGAGCTCCGCCACCGCGGGGTGGAAGAGGAGACCGTGAAGGAAGCGGTGGATCAGCTCGATCCCGAGGAGGAGGCGGAGACCGCCCGCCGCCTCGTTCGGCGCAAGCTCTCCTCGACCCGAAGCCTGGAGCCCGCGGTCAGGACTCGCAGACTGGCCGGCATGCTCGCCCGGAAGGGATACGGCCCCGGCCTGGCCTTTCGCGTCATCCGCGAAGTGCTGGAGGACGAGGGTGCGGAAACATCGTCATTCACGGATGATTCGGGCTATCCGCTTGACTAGTCCAAAGCAGCTTGACAGCGGGTCTTTGCTTGCTCGTTACCTCTCTGACGCTTAATCTCAACGGCAGTGAGGAGTTACTCCGCGCAGTGCGGATTGTCATAGCGGTGTAGTACGGGCAAACAGGCTTGGCGGATGAGGACGGAACGACGGACCGGCGGGAAGAGCCGGTAGGTGATCCCCTCTGGGGTCACTTCTGTCCCGACAGCGCCGCCACCTGGACTTTCCGTGCCGTGCGTGTGACCCCTCGTGTGCCTGATATTTGCGACGCGAGGAAGGTGAGGCGCGCATGGATCCGGTCGTGGTCGTCATGTTGGTAGTGACGGTTGTGGCTCTCGCCGTGATGACAGCCGTGCTGGTCGTGTTGCTGCGTCGTATCGGTGGAGCCGGGCCCGTGCAGAAGGGCCCCACCCCCGAGCAGGAGGCCGAGGCCGAGACCCATCTGGAGGAGGCCAGGCGCGAGGCCGCCGACATTCGGGCGAGAGCCAGGGATGACGCCGGAGAGCTCCTGCGCAAGTCGGAGACGGCGGTCGAGGCGGCGGCGGAGATGCGCAAGGAGGCCGAGGCCGAGGGCAAGATCCTGAAGTACGAGCTCAAGGAGCTCCGGTCCGACCTCGAACGCAGGGAGAACCGGCTCGCCGAGCGGGAGCAGCGTCTCGACGAGGAGGCCAGGCGCCAGACCGACCGGGCCCGCAAGCTCGCCGAGACGGAGGTCGAGCTGGCCGACCGCCGTGAGGATCTCGAACGGGTCGCCGAGGAGCGTAAGACCATCCTGGAGCGGGTGTCCGGACTCACCAGCGACCAGGCCAAGGCCGAGTTGGTCCGAGAGATCGAGAACCAGGCCAAGCGCGAGGCCGCGCTGATCATCAGGGAGATCGAGAGCGAGGCCCGCAAGGAGGGTGAGAAGCGCGCCACCAAGATCGTCACATTGGCGGTCCAGCGGGTGGCCACCGAGCAGACCGCCGAGTCCGTGGTGAGCGTTCTGCACCTGCCGGGTGACGAGATGAAGGGGCGCATCATCGGCCGTGAGGGCCGCAACATCCGCGCCTTCGAGTCGACCACCGGCGTCAACCTGATCATCGACGACACACCGGAAGCCGTGTTGCTGTCGTGCTTCGACCCGGTCCGCAGGGAGACCGCGCGACTGACCCTGGAGAAACTCGTCCTCGACGGGCGCATCCATCCGCAGCGCATCGAGGAGGCCCACGAGCGCAGCAAGGCGGAGGTCCAGGAATTGTGCGTGCGTGCCGGTGAGGACGCCCTGGTGGAGCTCGGCATCACCGATATGCATCCCGAGCTGGTCACCCTTCTCGGCCAGCTTCGTTACCGCACCTCCTACGGCCAGAACGTGCTCGGTCACCTCATCGAGTCCGCCCACATCGCCGGAATCATGGCGGCCGAGCTGCGGCTCGACACGACACTGCTCAAGCGCTGCACGCTCCTGCACGACATCGGCAAGGCGCTCACCCATGAGGTCGAGGGCAGCCACGCGCTCATCGGCGCCGAGATCGCCAGACGCTACGGCGAGCACGAGGACGTCGTCCACGCCATCGAGGCCCACCACAACGAGGTCGAGGTCAAGACGGTCGAGGCCGTCCTCACCCAGGCCGCCGACGCGATCAGCGGCGGCCGCCCCGGAGCCCGCCGCGAGTCGCTGGAGGCCTACGTCAAGCGACTGGAGCGGCTTGAGGAGATCGCCACCTCCTACGAGGGCGTCGAGAAGGTCTTCGCCATGCAGGCGGGGCGGGAGATCAGGGTGATGGTGAAGCCCGACGCGGTCGACGACATCCAGGCCCAGGTGATCGCCCGAGATGTCGCCAAACAGGTCGAGGAGGAGCTCACCTACCCCGGCCAGATCCGCATCACGGTCGTCCGTGAATCGCGGGCCACCGAGTTCGCCCGCTGACCCCGCCGAACCGCTGAAAACCCGTTGAGCCGCTGACCTCGCCGACCGGTCAGGAGTGGAAGATCTGCTGATAGAAGGCGAGCTCGGTGGCGAGGGCCGCACTACGGGTCTCGGCGCGGCGGAACCCGTGGGCCTCGCCCTCGAACGTGAGGTAGGTGCAGGGGACGCCGCGTTCGGTGAGAGCGTCGACGAAGGCCTGAGACTGCGCCGGAGGGACCACCGGGTCGGACAGCCCTTGCAGGAGCAGCATGGGACAGCTCACCCCCGCCACCTGGCCGACGGGCTCGCGCGAGGCGTACAGGGCGGGATCCTCCGGGCCGATCAGCCACTCGACGTAGCGTGACTCGAAGTCGTGGGTGGTCGCGCTGAAGTTGGCGAGTCCGCTCACGCCGTAGTAGGAGACACCCCCGGCGAACGCCTCGGACGCGCAGCAGGCCGCCATGACCGTCCATCCGCCCGCGCTGCCGCCCCTGATCGCGATCCGCGCCGGGTCGCCCAGACCTTCCGCGGCCAGCCACTCGGCCGCGGCGATCGAGTCTTCGACGTCGACCACGCCCCACTGGCCGTGCAGCCGCTCGCGATAGACGCGGCCGTAGCCGGTGGAACCGCCGTAGTTGACGTCGAGAACACCGATGCCCCTGCTGGTGAAGAACGCTTTCTCCAGGTCGAGTGCGCCGACACTGTGCCCGGTCGGCCCGCCGTGCACGAACACGACGTACGGCGCGGGGCCCTCGCCACGCGCCTCGGGGTTGGACGGAGGGTAGAGGAACGCGTGCACCTCGCGCCCGAACCGGGTCTCGAACTCCACGGGCCTGGCGAGCGGCAGGTAACCGGCGTCGGGCAGCTCGTTGACGTCCCTGCGGAGCTCCTCCACCCGCTCGGTCACGGTGTCGATCCGGATGATGGACCGGGGCAGCGCGGGACCGTACCCGATTCCGACCAGGGCGTGCCCGTCGGTGGCGAGCACCGCGTCCCAGCCCTCGTAGGGCACGTCCAGGTCGCTCAGCACGCCGCTGTCCGGGTCGAAGACCCCCAGACGCAGGTTGCCCCGCCCATGCAGGACCGCGAGGCTCCCGTCGGCCATCGGTGCGTACGGCACCGCGCCGAGCTGCCACAGCGGCCCCGCGAACTCCTCCTCCGCCGGGTAGAGCGCCCTTGGCTCGGTGCCGTATATCCCGACCAGGTAGAGGTTCCACCAGCCCGACCAGTCGGAGATCAGGTAGAGGCTCTGCTCGTCACGCCACTGCGGGGCGAGCACCGACTCGGAGACGCCGCCCCGCACCTTCCAGGCGGCGCCGTCGGCGAGCCGGGAGACCCACAACTCGGTGCCGTTCCACGGCATCCGGGGGTGGTCCCAGCAGACGAAGGCGAGGTGCTCGCCGTCGGGGGAGAGGGTGGGGAAGGCGTAGAAGTCGTGGCCGCCGGCCCGCTCGCGCGGCGCGTCCTCGCCGGACAGCGGGATGGACACGATCGACCGGCTCACCCGGCCGTCGTCGTGGCGCTCCCTCACGCACCAGATCTGCCCGTCGTGGACGACCAGGTCCGCGTAGCGCAGGCCGGCCGGCTCCTCGGGCTCCGGCGTGAGGGGTCTGGGCTCACCGCCGGCGGGCAGTAGGTAGAGGCGCTGGTCGACGAAGTTGGTGAACACCACGCCCTCGCCGGGCACCACCGCGTACGACCGCCCGCCGTACTCGTGGACCCTGGTCCTGGCGCTCCACGGCGCGCTCAGCAGCTCGCGCTGGGCTCCGTCGGCGCTGCGGTGCATGATGGTGGTCCGTCCGCCCTCGGCGGGACGGTCCTCGGTCCACCAGACCTCCTCGCCGAGAACAGTCGGGTATCCGAGGCGCAGCCC
Source organism: Streptosporangium sp. NPDC000509 (assembly GCF_042898365.1). Lineage (NCBI taxonomy): Bacteria > Bacillati > Actinomycetota > Actinomycetes > Streptosporangiales > Streptosporangiaceae > Streptosporangium > Streptosporangium sp. NPDC000509. Next base: position 180,514 of record NZ_JBIAYX010000008.1, read on the forward strand.
GGAACGGGCGACGTCGGAGGTGGAGACCGGCGACGGCCACGTGGCGTACGGCAGGACGACCTGCTCGGGGGACATGGCGTAATCCTGCCCGATAACCCGTCGCGTGTCGCCGGTATCACGCTCGCGTCATCGGAGATATGCCGTCGGTGAACCGAGCGGGCCGTGAGATCAGGGGGAATGATGAGGTGAGGGCGGTTGGCCCGATCTCTGGCATAAATCGGCCTGCGGAGGTTTTTACCCACCTGTCACACGGAAAGGCGGTCACCGGATCCGGTGACCGCCCTTCGGCTGCCGTACTCCTACGGCGTGGCTCCTACGGCGCGGGGTTGCCGGGGCCGCCCTCGACCGCCGTCGGCGAGTCGGGCCGGGCGATCGGCTTGGCCGCGGTCTTCCTGCTGCGACGGCTCCGTCTCTCCAGCCAGGTGGCGACGGCGCCCACCATCACGTTGATGATGATGTAGATGATCGCGATGACGATCACAGCGGGAATGATGTTGTTGAAGTTGGAGGGCAGCACGCGTGCCCCCGCGTTCAGCAGGTCCTCGAACGACACGATGAAGCCGAGGGCGGTGTCCTTCAGGAGGACCACCAACTGCGCGACGATCGCCGGCATCATGACCGTGACCGCCTGCGGCAGCAGGATCATCCGCATCACCTGGCCAGGACGCATGCCGACCGCGAGCGCGGCCTCGCTCTGCCCCCGTGGGATCGACAGGATGCCCGCCCGGACGATCTCCGCCAGCACCGAGCCGTTGTAGAGGACGAGGCCGATCACCACCGCCCAGAACGGCGTCACGGTGAGCCCGAAGACCGCGCTGCCGCCGAACATCACCGCGAAGATCATGATCAGCAGCGGGATCGCCCTGAAGAACTCGACGACCGCACCGGCGGCGCGCCGGATCCAGGCGTTCGTGGAGAGCCTGCCGATGCCGAAGACGAACCCGAAGGGCACCGCGATCAGGGCGGCGACCGCGGCCGCGGTGAGCGTGTTCACCAGGCCGGGCAGGATCAGGTTGATCCACACGTCGCCGCGTAGGAACGGCGTCCACAACTCGGCGCTGAGCTGGTTCTTCTCGCCGAGCTTGGTCACCATCACGTACACCGCGAACAGCACGGCGAGGATGACGAGCACGGTGAGAACGTTGTTGCGGATCCGGGCCCTGGGGCCGGGAATGTCGTACAGGACGCTGACGCGTTCCGAGCTCTCGGCGCGCCGCTTGCGCGCCGGGGGCCGCTCTGTGGTCACCGCGGTCATCGGACCACCGCCAGGCGCTTGGCGAGCCAGCCGAACAGCAGACCGGTCGGCAGGGTCAGGATCAGGAAGCCCAGCGCGAACCCGGCGAAGATCTGGATGACCGCGTCGCCGTGCGCCTCGAACAGCGTCTTCATGGTCAGGGACGCCTCACCCACCCCGATGGCCGCGGCGATCGTGGTGTTCTTGATCAACGCGATCAGGACGCTGCCCAGCGGGGCGATCACCGCGCGGAACGCCTGGGGCAGCACGATCAGCCTCAGGTTCTGTCCGAAGGTGAGCCCGATGGCACGGGCCGCCTCCGCCTGGCCGACCGGGACCGTGTTGATCCCGGCGCGGATCGCCTCGCAGACGAACGCCGCCGTGTAGGCGGACAGTCCGATGATGGAGAGCCACAGGTAGTTGGTGGACAGGCTCTCGGAGAACGAGACGTCCAGGACCAGGCCGAGCCCCAGCCCGCAGAACACGATCACCAGGGTCAGCGGGGTGTTCCGCAGGATGTTCACGTACGCCGTGGCGATCCCGCGAAGGACCGGCAGCGGGCTGACCCGCATGCCCGCGAGGATCGTCCCGAGCACGAGCGCCACCAGCCCGCTGGCGAGGGTGAGCCGTATCGTCAACCAGAAAGCGTCCCGAATCATCGGGAACTCATCGAAGAGTGCCTGCACTCATCCCTCCAGAGGTCACAGGCCGGGGCGTCCGTACGCCCCGGCCGAGGTGTGACCGAATCAGTAGCGCTCGACGGTCGGCGGGTTGGTGAAGAACTTGCCGAACTCGCCGAAGTTGGCGTCGATGGCCTTCTTCCAGCTGCCGTCCGTGAACATCTTCTCCACGGCCGCGTTGACCTTCTCGCGGGTCTCCGTGTCCTCCAGCTTCAGGCCGATGCCGTACTTCTCCTCGGAGAAGGGCTGGCCGACGAGGCGGAACTTGCCGGGAGACTGGGTGGCGAAGCCGGCCAGGATCGTCGCGTCGGTGGAGATCGCGTCGACCTGCTTGTTCTCCAGCAGCGGCAGGCAGGCGCCGTAGCCCTGCTGCTCGGTGAGGAAGCCGCTCTTCCACTCGTCGCCGAACTTCTCGACCAGGCGGGCGGGGGAGGAGGAGCCCTGGGCGCCACAGACCTTCTTGCTCTTGAGGTCCTCGACGCTGTTGATCGTGGTGTCGTCCGCCCGGGTCAGGATGTCCTGGCCGGTGACCAGGTACGGACCGGCGAAAGCGACCTTCTTCTTGCGGTCGTCGGTGATCGAGTAGGTCGCGATCACGGCGTTGACCTGGCCCTGCTGGATGAAAGACTCACGGTTGGCCGAGATGGCCTCCTTGAACTCAATCTTGTCGTCCGTGTAGCCGAGCTCCTTGGCGATATAGCGGGCGACATCGACGTCGAAACCCTTGAAGGAGCCGTCAGGCTGCTTCTGGCCGAGACCGGGCTGGTCGACCTTGATTCCCACGACGAACTTGTCGCCTCCGCTGCCGCCGTCGTCGCCGCACGCGGTCAGGCCGGCCAGCGCCGCCGCGGCTGCGATGACCACGGCTCCAATACGACGTACACGCATTCTTGCTACCTCTTTTTCGTCAGGGACATCAGGAACATCAGGGGTGAGCAGGCCGTCAGTGAGTGAGGATCTTGGAAAGAAAATCCTTGGCCCGGTCGGTCCGGGCGTTGGTGAAGAACTCCTCGGGGGTGTTCTCCTCCACGATCTGGCCCTCGGCCATGAACACCACGCGGTTCGCCGCGCGGCGGGCGAAGCCCATCTCGTGGGTGACGACCATCATCGTCATCCCCTCCTGGGCAAGACCGATCATGACGTCGAGCACCTCCTGGACCATCTCCGGGTCGAGTGCCGAGGTCGGCTCGTCGAACAGGATCATCTTGGGGTCCATGGCCAGGGCTCGGGCGATCGCCACGCGCTGCTGCTGGCCTCCCGAGAGTTGCGCGGGATACTTCGACGCCTGGGCGCCGATACCGACCCGCTCCAGCAACTCCATGCCCCGCCGCTCCGCGGCCTCCTTCGCGACGCCGCGAACCTTGATCGGCCCAAGGGTGACGTTCTCGAGGATCGTCTTGTGGGCGAACAGGTTGAAGGACTGGAACACCATCCCGACCTCGGACCTGAGCTTGGCCAGGGTCTTGCCCTCCACCGCGAGCGGCTGCCCGTCGAAGGTGATGGTCCCCTCGTCGATCGCCTCCAGTCGGTTGATCGTCCGGCAGAGGGTCGACTTGCCGCCGCCCGACGGGCCGATGACGACGAGGACCTCGCCGCGGGAGATCGTCAGATTGATGTCCCGAAGGACGTGCAGGCTGCCGAAGTGCTTGTTGACACCTTCAAGCACGACCAGAGGAGTCTTGTCCCCGTTCTCCGTCATGCTGGACAACGTAATTCTGTAAAGGGCACCTGGGGCTAACCCTGCGGTACCGATCAGATCACGTCCTGCTCACGCCTTGATCATCGGAGCCTGCCCAGGGTAGCCGGGTCGAGGGTGAGCTTGAAGGGTTCTGTCAGGTCCACGGTCGTCCCGGCGGCGACACGGTGGATGAGCTGGTACTCGCCGTTCTCGTCGAGCGCGTACGTGAAGATCACTGGAAGCTCGTCGGAGCCCTGCCCTCGGAACGACTTCATCTCGATGCGCCAGAAGTGAGGGATGCCCACCTCCGCGTATTTCGCGTGCTTGATGATCCGATCCGTGGCCGTGGTGAACCCGGCGACTATCTCCACCACCAGGTGGACCCACTCGGGCTGTGCGACCTCCGCGCCCTTCTCGAAAGGCGCCGCCTCCACCACCATCAGATCGGGAATGACGCCGGGCTTGCGATCCAGGAGCAGACCTGTCGCGGTAACGGGGATCAAGTCCTCCGGCGCCACCGTCTCCAGATAGGTCTGGAGGCGGTCTCCGATGCGCTGGTGTCTGAAGGGTGGGGCGGGGGACACGATGAGGCTCCCGTCGACGAGCTCGTAGCGACCGCCGTCGTCTCGCGAGTTGAGCTCGGACCATTCGTCGAGGCTGAGTTCGCCGGGAGTCTCCCAGATGGCCGTTTTCGGCGCCGCTGTTTTCTGGCGGGGCTTCTTGGTGGGCTTCTTGGCCTTCAACGGGGCCTCCGAGGTCTGCGCGAGCATCGCCATCGTGGCTCACCACTCTCGGCTGTGGGTCGAGTCCTCATTCTCGTATGCGGCTTTGGGGCCCCAGCTTAGCGAGATGATTGACGTTGTGTGACCGTTCGATTGCCTGGAGTTCGGTGGGCTGGGGGCGTACCTGAAGGTTCCGCGGAGCGCCTACCCTTGTCGTGAGATGACTGCCACCGTGGAGAGCGCCCGCACGTACGAGGTCCGTACCTATGGGTGCCAGATGAACGTGCACGACTCGGAGCGCCTGTCGGGCCTCCTGGAAGACGCGGGATACGTCCCGGCCGCCCAGGGGGAGACGGCCGACGTGGTCGTGTTCAACACCTGTGCCGTACGGGAGAACGCCGACAACAAGCTTTACGGCAACCTCGGTCACCTGCGTCCCTCGAAGGTGGGCAACCCCGGCATGCAGATCGCCGTGGGCGGTTGCCTGGCGCAGAAGGACCAGGGGGAGATCGTCCGCAGGGCGCCCTGGGTGGACGTGGTGTTCGGCACCCACAACATCGGCTCGCTGCCGGTGCTGCTCGAGCGGGCGCGCGTCCAGCGGGAGGCCCAGGTCGAGATCAAGGAATCCCTGGAGACCTTCCCGAGCACGCTGCCGACCAAGCGCGAGTCCGCCTACGCCGCGTGGGTGTCGGTCTCCGTGGGGTGCAACAACACCTGCACGTTCTGCATCGTGCCCGCGCTGCGCGGCAAGGAGAAGGACCGCCGTCCCGGCGACGTCCTGAACGAGGTGCGCACCCTGGTCGACCAGGGCGTGCTGGAGATCACCCTCCTCGGTCAGAACGTCAACACCTACGGCGTGGAGTTCGGCGACCGGCTCGCCTTCGGCAAACTCCTGCGGGCCTGCGGCGACATCGAGGGACTGGAGCGGGTCCGTTTCACCAGCCCGCACCCGGCGGCCTTCACCGACGACGTGATCGCGGCCATGGCCGAGACGCCCAATGTGATGCACCAGCTCCACATGCCGTTGCAGTCGGGCTCCGACCGGGTCCTCAAGGCCATGCGCCGTTCCTATCGGGCCGAACGCTACCTGGGCATCATCGAGCGGGTCCGCGCGGCGATGCCCGACGCGGCGATCTCCACCGACATCATCGTTGGTTTCCCCGGCGAGACCGAGGAGGACTTCCAAGGCACCCTCGACGTGGTGCGCGAGTCGCGGTTCGCCAACGCCTTCACGTTCCAGTACTCCATCCGGCCGGGCACCCCGGCCGCCACCATGGACGACCAGATTCCCAAGGAGGTCGTGCAGGAGCGCTACGAGCGGCTCGTCGCCCTGCAGACCGAGATCTCCTGGGCGGAGAACAAGAAGCAGGTCGGCCGGACGCTGGAGGTGCTGGTCGCCGAGGGCGAGGGCCGTAAGGACGAGGCGACCCATCGCATGTCGGGCCGGGCCCCCGACAACCGTCTGGTGCACTTCACCCCCGGTGCGGAGGTTCCGCGTCCCGGTGACGTGGTGAGCGCCGAGGTCACGTACGCGGCACCGCATCACCTGGTCGCCGACGGTCCGGCTCTGAGGCTCCGCCGCACCCGCGCGGGCGACGCCTGGCAGGCGCGTCAGGGCACCCCCGCCGGGGCCGGTCCCGGGGTCATGCTCGGCATGCCCTCGATCGGCCGCCCCGCCCCGCTCCCCGAGACCTCGGGCTGCTCCGTCTCCTGAAGATCCGGTCTCCCGGCCGGGCGTCCGGGGGTCCGGTGCTCGCCCCTGCTCCACGAGCTGCTGAGCGCGGTCCGGTCTCTCGAGGCCCGAGGCCCCGGCCTGTCTCCTGAGGCCCTGCCCTTCCTGAGAGGGGCACGGGAGACAACTCTCCCGAGGCGCTCCCTCCCGGCGGGTTTTCCAGGGCGTGCGCCCGAAGTGCCCTCTCAGGACGACCCTCGTGACGCGCTCCTTCCCTGGGCCGGGATTTTTCGGAATGCTCACCCTCTGGGGGAGATCTTCTGATTGTTTTCTGGACGCTTCTCCAGGTGGTGCGAATCCATGATCGAATTGCCGGAACCCCCGGTGGGGGCGGTGATTCCGGTGACGCCGACGCTCCTGCCAGGGGGGACGTGCGCGGCGTCGCTGTCGGTCTCTTAACGGATGATATTTCGTGATTCATCCGTGATTGATGTGCGAGCATTTCCCTGCTGTGGCTACTGTGGTTCAGCACCCGCGGAAGCCGTGGAGGTTTCCCCCCGAGAACCGCAGGGAGTTTTCCCCATGCACGTCCCTCCATCTTCGGGCAGTCCCGAGGAACCAGAGATCATCGTCGGACCCGCCGACGAGCCCAGACAGTCACGTAAATCCCGTAAGCCCCGACGGAGAAGCGGCCTGGCCATAGCCGTCTTCTCCGTGCTCGCCGCCGCGCTCCTGGGCGGAGGTGCCGTCTTCGCATACGTGAACGCCGGAGGCGACGACCCCCGAGTGCCGGCGGTGCCGGACAGCGCCCAGGAGGCGGCCCAGGAGCCCGAGCCGGACCAGAGCCCGCCGCAGGACGAGAAGCAGAAGCCGGAGAAGAGCGCGGACGTCGCCTCCGGAGGCGACGACACGTCCACCGGAGGCGGTGGCTCAGGCGCCAACACCAACGCCAACGCCGGGGGCGGCGGAACGGGCGGGAACGAGCCGGCCGCAGGGAGGCCCGCGGAGGACACGTCGAAGCAGCGGCAGAGCAGCCCGCAGAAGTCGCAGGGCCCTCAGGAGGGCGATCTGAGCGACGGCCCTGCCGGCTACGTGCATCCCCAGGGGCCCGTCGGCGGCTACTGACCCAGGGCGATGAGCCAAAGATGATCGGTACGGCCGGGGCGCGGTGCGAGAAGCACCGCGCCCCGGCGTGTTTCCGGATCTTGTACGACCATCCTCACCGCGAGGCCGCGAGGCCGCGAGACGGTCGCCGGGGGAGGGCTCCGTTAGTCTGGCGAGGTGCTTGTCGCCGCGGCCGTGTGCCCGCATCCCCCGCTGCTGGTCCCCGAGCTGGCCGGGGCCGCGGCCTCGGAGCTCGACGACCTCAGGGCGGCCTGCGCGGCCGCGATCGGGGCGTTGCGCGGCGCGGGAGCCGACGAGATCGTGGCGGTGGGAGGCGCCGACCGAACCGCGGCGTACGGCGCGGACGCGGCGGGAAGCCTCGCCCCCTGGGGCGTCGACGTCCGAGGCGGCGAGGGGGAGCCTGTCCTGCCGCTGTCCCTGACGATCGGACGCCGCCTCCTCGACGCGGAGCGCCTGACCGCTTCGGGATTCCACGCGATCTCCTTCGACGCTTCTCCTGGGGAGTGCGCGGCCCTGGGAGAGCGGCTGGCGGCCACGGCCGGTCGCGTGGCGATGCTCGTCATGGCCGACGGTTCGGCCTGCCTCACCGAGAAGTCCCCCGGATATCTGGACCCCCGCGCGAAACCGTACAACCGGGCGATCGTCGAGGCACTGGCCCGCGCCGAGATCCCGGCGCTCGACCCCGGTGAGGCCGCCGGGCTGTGGGTCGCGGGCCGTGCGGCCCTGCAGGTTCTCGGCGGGTGCCGAGGCGCCCTGCGCGGCGAGATCCTCTACGACGACGCGCCCTACGGCGTCGGCTATTTCGTCGCCCGCTGGACGGAGTGATCCCGCGGGGAAGTGGCTATACCGTGGCGGACGAGAACGGCGCCAAGGGCGTCGGGGACGACGATCTCGCGAAGGGAAGACGAGGCCGATGGCGGGGACCGTGGCGTTCGGGAGCATTCCGACGCGGCTGGGGGACATGGCCGTCGCCGTGACCGAGGACGGCGTGGTGAGCGTCGGCTGGGAGGATCCGTCCCGGTTCAGGGCGCGCCTGCTCGAACGGCTGGGGTTGGAGGAGACGGACGATCCCGTCATGACGGCGGCCGTGCTCGGCGAGCTGGGCGACTACTACGCGGGCAGGCTGAAGGTCTTCGGGGTCCCGCTGGACTGGCGGCTGACCTCGCCGGTGCAACGCAGGGTGCTCGGCACGCTGTACGAGACGGTCCCGTACGGCAAGGCGGTGACCTACGGGGAGCTGGCGGCCCGCAGCGGGACGGGTGTTCCCGCGCGGGCCATCGGGTCGATCATGGGAGCCAACCCGATCCCCGTCATCGTGCCGTGCCACCGGGTGGTCGCGGGCAACGGGCTCGGCGGGTTCAGCGGTGGCGACGGCGTGGAGTCGAAGCGCTGGCTGCTGACCCTGGAGGGCTACCTGCAGCCGATGCTCGACTGGGACTGACCGGGAGCCGGAATCGGCCACGGTAAATCGTCGACGGATCGTCCGTGGCTCGTCTAGGGCACTGAGGGCGGCGGTGTTGTGCCGGGACCGGACGCGGTGTCTCCCCGCCCGGAAGGTCCGGAAGGTGTGGTGCGTCCGGGCGCGGGTGTCGTACCCGGCGGTGTGGTGCGGTCCGGCTCGTCGATCTTGTCGGCCATCTCCCTGGCCTTCCGCGCGGCGGTGTCGACCTGCTGGGCGTGTTTCGGCCCCAGCTTCTTCTTGGCGAACTTCTCCGCCTTGTCGATGCCCTGTTTGGCGAGTTCTTCGGTCTTGGCGCTGCCGCCCAGCATGTGTTTGACCTTGTCGAGGATGGACATGGTGGATCCCCCAATTCCGATGTGAGGACACATCGCCTCTCATCCATACCCGGGGAGTTGGCAGACTTACCTCGTGCCTCAGCTACCCGTCATCGCCGTCGTCGGCCCGACCGCGGCAGGAAAGTCCGACCTGGCCGTGGATCTCGCCCTCGAACTGGGGGGCGAGGTGATCAACACCGACTCCATGCAGCTTTACCAAGGAATGGACATCGGAACGGCGAAACTGTCCGTGGCGGAGCGCAGGGGAGTGCCCCACCACCTGCTGGACATCTGGGACGTGACCACGACCGCGAGCGTGGCCGAGTACCAGTCGCTGGTCCGGCCGCTCATCGACGACCTGCGGGCGAAGAAGGTCGTGCCCATCCTGGTGGGCGGATCAGGGCTGTACGTGCGGGCCGCCCTGGACGACCTGGAGTTCCCCGGTACCGATCCGGAGGTCCGCGCCCGGCTGGAGGCCGAACTCGACCTGCGAGGCCCCGGCCCGCTGTACGAGCGGCTCCGCGAGCGCGATCCGAAGGCCGCCGAGACCATCCTCCCCGGCAACGGGCGCAGGATCGTCCGCGCGCTGGAGGTCATCGAGATCTCCGGGCGGCCGTTCTCGGCCACGATGCCGTCGTACGACGCCGTCTACGAGAGCGTCCAGCTGGGGGTGGAGGTGCCCAGGGCGACGCTGGACGCCCGGGTCGAGGCGCGGGTCGACCACATGTGGCGGGCCGGGCTGGTGGACGAGGTCAGGGAGCTGGCCGCGCGCGGGCTCGCCGGAGGCCGTACGGCGAGCCGTGCCCTCGGGTACGCGCAGGTGCTGCGCTTCCTCGGCGGGGAGTGCACCGAGGAGGAGGCGAAGCAGGAGACGGTACGGGCGACGCGGAGGTTCGTCCGCCGCCAGGAGTCGTGGTTCCGCCGCGATCCTCGCGTGATCTGGCTTCCTCAGCAGGAGCCCGACCTTCTGGGGCGCGCGCTCGCCGCGATTCGCGGCTGACCGCTCCGGGGGACCGGCCGGGGAGCGGATACGGGCGTGGGTGACCGGCCGGGGTGCGGACGGAAACGCGGGTGACCGGTCGGGGTGATGAGGGCGGAAGCGTGCCCGGATAGGGTTGGTGAATGCGATTCGTGAAGGGACACGGCACCGAGAACGACTTCGTCATCCTCCCCGACCCGGACGGTGAGCTGGAGTTGTCCGCGACGACCGTGGCGGCGCTGTGCGACCGGCGCGCGGGGATCGGCGCGGACGGCGTGCTGCGCGTGACGCGGACGAAGCTCAGCCCGGAGGTGTCCGGCCAGGCGGGCGAGGCCGAGTGGTTCATGGACTACCGCAACGCCGACGGCGGCGTCGCCGAGATGTGCGGCAACGGGGTGCGGGTCTTCGCCCGCTACCTGGTCGACGCGGGACTCGCCGCGCCCGGGGAGTTCGGTGTCGCGACCAGGGCGGGCGTCAAGCGGGTGCGGCTGGCGGAGACGGGTGACGTGACCGTCGAGATGGGCCCGCCCAGGGTGCTGGGGTCGAGTCGCACGACCGTCGCGGGCCACGAGTACGAGGGTCTGCACGTCGACATGGGCAACCCCCACCTGGCCTGCGTCATCGGCGACCCGGTGGCCCAGCTCGACCTGAGTCACCAGCCCGCGTTCGACCCCGAGACCTTCCCCGGCGGGGTCAACATCGAGCTGCTCAATCCGGTGGGTCCGCGCCGGGTCGTCATGCGGGTCTTCGAGCGCGGTTCGGGTGAGACGAGGTCCTGCGGCACCGGCGCCGTCGCCTCGGCGGTGGCGGCCGCGCGGCTGGCCGGTGAGAGCGGCGGCACCTGGGCGGTGGAGGTGCTCGGAGGCACGGTCACCGTCACCCTCGACGAACACACCAGTTACCTGGCGGGTCCCGCCGTCCTGGTCGCCTCAGGTGTGGTCACGCTCTGAGCGGTGCGCGTCCTGGGCCGTGTCCGGTGTGGGTCACGCGTCGAACGGCACGTTTCCTCGGCCGTGTCCTGTGTGGTCGCGTTCGGAGTGGTACGTGTCCCGGTCACGTTCCGAGCGGTGCGCATGACGTCGCCGCCTTCGCCGCCCGCGCGGGCGCGTCGTGCCCGCCGGGGACACGCTCCGGGGCGCGGAGGTGAATCTTTCGTGACCCTCGTGGCGTCGCGGCGGGCCCCGCGCCCGGCGGGGACACGCTCATCCGCACGTGCGGGGCCATACCGTGAGGCCTCGGAGGTGCACGGGATCGCCGAGCCGTTTGGGGCATGCTCCCCGACCTGGCAGACTGACGTCCCATGGACGTGGACATCTGGGCCTGGGTGGGCGACACCCAGCGGCAACTGCATGAGGCAGGCAACACCGGTCTGGCTATGGCGATCGGAGACGTGCCCGCGCAGGCGTTGGAAGGCCGGTACGGGCAGCTCGACGTGCTCGCGCCCGCCATCGCGCAGCAGGCGGAGAACCTGCGACTGCCCTGGTTGGAGTTCTACGCCCGCTACTGGCACCTGATCGGCCGCGTCGGCGACCGCGCGCAGGGGACGGTCGCGATCGCCGACGCCGAGACGCTGGTGGAGTTCACCAAGCGGGAGGACGTCCGCGAGTGCCCGTCCGTGCCCGGTGCCGTCGTGGCGCTGGCCATCGCGCAGGCGAACGCGGACGGTCCGGGTTACGCCGCCGAGCGGCTGGCCGCGCTCTCGGCCCTGGACGTCGAGCCCGGCTCGCTGGCCTTCGCCTCCGTCGCCGAGCAGTACGTCGCGGCGCTCGTCGACGCGGGGCGCGTCGACGAGGCCGTCTCCCACGCCGAGACCGCGGTGGCGGCGCTCGGCGGTGCGGACCGTGAGGCGAGCTGGGAGCTGGGGGCCGCCTCGGCCCGCGCGCTGCTCGCCGCCGGACGAGCCGAGGACGCGCTCACCGCGCTCGACGCCGCGACCGGGTTCAAGCCCGACGACCCGGTGGCCAAGGAGCACCGCGAGGGAGTGCTCCGCTCACTCGTGCTCGCCACCCTCGGCAGGGTTCAGGAGTCCGTCGACGCCCTGCCCGACCTCGACGTGGTCGGCGACCACCCTCGCGTCTGGGTCGAGTGGTCGCACGCCATCCACGCGCTCACCGGAGCGACGCAGATCACCAACACCTGGCAGCTGGGCCGGGTGCTCAAGCAGTGGATCGACTACTTCGCGATGATGGGCGGCTACCGCGCCCGGGTCGAGCTGGCGCTCGTCGCGGGGCACCTGGCGGTCGCGCGCCAGGGAATCTGGCAGGCGCGGCTGTTGGCCGACCTGGCGGAGTCCGCGGCAGGGGAGCTCAGGAGCCCCGGTGACATCGCCGAGCGGATCACCGAGCTGCGCGCCGCCGCGGACTCCGCCACCGCGCTTCCTGCCCCGGGTCCCACGGACGAGCTGGTCGGCTACTTCGACGCCGCAGACGGCTTCAACGCCGACCCGGAGCGCTGGGTGGGCTGGCTGGCCCCGCTGTCCGGCCGTGACGTGGAGGCCACCCGGCGCCACACCACCACGCTGGGCTTCCTCGGCTACCCGGCCAAGGGCGCCGACATCTACTGGACCATGCTGGTCGAGTCCGGTGACATCGAGACCGCGGACCCGCAGGACGCCTCGTACCTCAGCGGCCTGCTGATCGAGGCCCGCCAGGACGAGCGCCTGGAGCAGGTGGCGGAGCGGCTGCCGGCCGCGCAGCGTCACATGGCCCTGGGCCGCCTGTACACCTCGCGGGAGCGCTGGGAGCAGGCGGCGGCCGAGGGCGAGGCGGCGGTCGCCGCGGGCGGCGGCATCGAGGCGGTCCGCCTGTGGTCGGCCGCGGCGCAGCAGCTCGGCGACAACGCCAAGGGCGCCGGCGTGCTGCGTGATCTCCTCGACTCGGAGGAGATCGAGCAGCAGGACATCTGGCGAATGATCGTCATGGCGACGGCCGCGGAGGACTGGGAGACCGTCCGTCTGGGCACCGCCAAGATCGGGATGCCGCTGCAGTCGACCGAGGGGCCGATCGAGGAGGAGATGGGCCTGGTGCGCATCATCCTTCCCGCCCCGGACGGCAGCCAGCGCCAGGTCCTGAGCGTGCGCACCGGCCCCGCGACGGCGCGTCTGGCCATCCCCCAGCCTCCCGGTATGGAGTACAACGCCGGTGACCTGGTCGTCTTCGAGCCGCAGCTGCTTGAGCCGATCCCGGAGAGCGCCGAGGAGCAGGAGAGCTTCGTCCCGCCCTTCGCCGCGGTCAGCATGCTCCGCCCGGGTGGCTACACCAGCTGGTTCTTCGACGGCGCCGCTCCCAGTCAGGCCGACTGGACGGAGTTCAACGACGTCATGGTCGAGCGCGGCTGGCCGATGTGGGTCTACAGCGACGACAACTACACCGTGACCCACCCGACCTCGGGCGAGCCGCTGCCCGGTGTGTTCGGCTGGATCGCGGTCCCGCCGGATGTCAGCCCGGTCGAGCTCGACGCGCTTCTGGACGACGCCACCGAGCGCTGGGTGCACCCGCTGGCCTGGCTCGACCTGGCCAAGGCCGTCGACGTCGAGGTGGAGCGGCACGAGCGGATCACCAAGGAGTACGGCCTGTAGGACGGCTCGCCACGGCCGTGCCCGGCGGTCCGTGGCGCCGCCCGCTCTTCGGGAGGTGTGGTCCGCGCGCCGCCTCAGGAAGGGAGGGGCGCGGTCATTCGTGACCCACTCGGAGCCCGTATCGCCGGTGACCCGCCAGGATCACCGGCGAGCACAGGACACCGCGTCGCCCGCGAGTGGACCGACCCCTCCCGAGCGGTTTCCGGCACGGTCACTAGAATCTCATTCGGCATGTTGGACGGATGAGGGAGGACCCCGATGCTGGAACGATTCCGGCTGGACGGCAAGGTCGCGATCGTCACCGGTGCGTCCTCGGGGCTGGGTGTCGCGTTCGCGAGAGGGCTGGCCGAGGCGGGCGCGGACATCGTGATCGGTGCCCGTAGGAAGGACCGCCTTGAGGAGACCCGCGCCCTGGTCGAGGAGACCGGCAGGCGGTGCGTGGCCCTCGCCACCGACGTGACCAGGCCGGAGGACTGCCGGGCACTGGCCGAGACGGCGGTGGCCGAACTCGGCGCGGTGGACATCCTGATCAACAACGCGGGTGTGGGCTCGGCGGTCCCGGCGCTGAAGGAGACACCCGAGCAGTTCCGGCAGGTCGTGGACATCAACCTGCACGGCACCTACTGGATGGCGCAGGCCTGTGCCAGGGTGATGAGGCCCGGCTCCTCGATCGTCAACATCGGGAGCATTCTGGGCGAGACGACCGCCGGTCTGCCGCAGGCCGCCTACAGCGCCTCCAAGGCGGGGGTCGTCGGTCTCACGCGCGATCTCGCCCAGCAGTGGACGGAGCGGCGCGGCATCCGGGTCAACTGCGTCGAGCCGGGGTTCTTCGCCTCGGAGATGACCGAGCAGTACGCCGAGGGTTATCTGGCCAGGCAGCTTGAGCAGCGGGTGCTGATGAAGCGTGCGGGCGACCCGGCCGAGCTCGTCGCCGCCGCGATCTTCCTCGCCTCGGACGCCGCCTCGTACGTCACCGGTGCGGTGATCCCTGTCGACGGCGGGATCCTGATCACCTGATCCGGCTGCTCCGAGGGGAGTGTCTTTGGTAGCTTTTGTCCGTATCGAGTGAGAAAGATGCTGGTAAGGCATGGATTGATGGGTCAGAAATTCTCTCGTTCTCCCAAAGGCTTCTTAAGGCTTTTAAGATTGAGGGCGGCATCTGAGGTAATTTGCCGCTTCAGTTGGTGAGCACGTGAGAGGTGGCAGGGTGCGGACGGCACTGGTACGAGGCGTGGTCGTCGCGACGATCGCGTTCACGGTGGCGGGCTGCGGCCCGTTTCCCGACGGAGGCGTGGACGAGGGGACGCGGTCCTCAGGAGGGGCTTCCGGGGACAGGAACTCCGCCTCCGAGGCGCTCAAGGAGCTGAGGAAACTCGAGGTCAAGGGGCGCGCCCCGATGACGGGATTCAACCGCGACAAGTTCGGTCCCGCGTGGTCGGACGTCGACAAGAACGGCTGTGACACCCGCAACGACATTCTCATTCGCGACCTCAAGGAGGAGGTCTTCAAGAAGGGCGAGGAGGGCTGCATCGTGCAGTCCGGAATTCTTGAGGACCCCTACAGCGGCAAGACCATCAAGTTCGAGCGCGGGACACGGACCAGCATGGCGGTGCAGATCGACCATGTGATCGCGCTCGCCGACGCCTGGCAGAAGGGCGCCCAGCAGTGGCCCGCTTCCAAGCGGAAGGAACTCGCCAACGACCCGCTGAACCTGCTGGCGGTGGACGGGCCGCTGAACAGCCAGAAGGGCGCCGGAGACGCGGCGACCTGGCTGCCGCCGAACCGCGCCTACCGGTGCCCCTATGTGGAACGTCAGATCAAGGTGAAGGTCAAGTACGAGATGTGGGTGACGCAGGGGGAGAAGGACGCCATGGAGGACGTCCTCAAATCCTGCTGATCAGTCGTCGTAGTCGCGCTTCAACTTGATGATCTTTCCGGTCTTCGCGGACACGTAGACGTCGTACTCCCAGGCACCCTTGTGCAGCTCGACCTTCCAGGCGCGCCGGCCGTGCTCCCACTCGCGCTCGACCTTGCTCACGCGCGCGCCGGGAACGCGCTTCTTGGCGATCTTCACGGCCTGGCCGGAGGAGATGTACGCCGAGGTGGTGACGGGTGCGGTGGCGGCACCCGTGGTGCCGGCCGCGGTCACGCCGGTCGTGCCGGTCGTGGCCGCGGTGGCGGTGATCGCCGCACCGTCCGTCTGGTGCGCGGCGAGGGCGATGCCGCCTCCACCGGTGAGGAGGGCGGCGGTTGCGAGGGCTCCGACGGTGATTCTGGTGATTCGTGTCATGGGTCAAGATTTGCGGAGACTTTGCTAGGGGCACGCTAAGAGATCGTTAACCGACGGTGAGTACGGCCCGCCACCGGATTCCGGCCCCTCCCCGACGTCGTTTCAGTTGGTCCGCTCAGTGACCGGCGGCCGCGGCCTGCTCCCGGGCCAGCCGCTCCTCGCCCGACAGCGTGTTGAGCGGCTTCTCCTTGATGAACAGGACCGCCACCAGCGCGAGCGCGGTGAGCGGCACGCCGATGAGGAACAGTTCGGCGGTTGCCGTCGCGTACACGTCCTGGACGATGCGGACGACGGGAGCCGGCAGCTTGGAGATGTCGGGTACGGCCCCGCTTTCGCCACCCGCGCCGCCGCCGGCGGCCATCGGGCCGAGCCTCTCCGTCATGAGCGCGGTGATCCGGTTGGCCAGCACCGCGCCCAGGGCGCTGACGCCGACGGCGCCGCCCATGCTGCGGAAGAAGGTCAGCACCGAGGTGGTGACCCCCAGGTCGTGGGCGGGTACGTCGTTCTGGGCGGCGAGGACCAGGTTCTGCATGAGCATGCCGACACCGATGCCGAGCACCGCCATGTAGATCCCGAGCAGCACCATGCCGGTCTGACCGTCGATGGTGCTGAGCAGGCCCATCCCGGCGAGCATGACGACGCCGCCGGCCACCAGGAAGCCCTTCCAGCGGCCCCACTTGGTGATGAGCTGGCCGGCCACGGTGGAGGAGACGAGCAGGCCGAACACCATCGGCAGGCTCAGCAGGCCGGCGACCGTCGGCGACTTGCCGAGCGCCACCTGGAAGTACTGCGACAGGAAGACCGTGCCGCCGAACATGGCCACGCCGACCAGCACGCTCGCCACGGTGGCGAGGGTGACGGTGCGGTTCCTGAAAATGGTCAAGGGGATGATCGGCTCGGCCGCCCTCGACTCCACCCAGATGGCGAGCGCGAGGGTGACCAGGGCGCCGCTCACCAGGGCGACGGTCCACCAGGAGCCCCACTCGAACTGGTTGCCCGCCAGGGACGACCAGATCAGCAGTGTGGACACACCCAGTGTGATCAGCAGGGCGCCCAGGTAGTCGACCTTGACGTCCCTGCGCACCACCGGCAGGTCGAGCGTGCGCTGCAGCAGGACGATGGCCAGGATCGTGAACGGCACGCCGATGAGGAAGCACCAGCGCCAGCCGAGCCAGGAGGTGTCCACGAGCACGCCGCCGATGAGCGGGCCCGCCACGGTACCGACGCCGAACACGGCGCCGAAGATGCCGGCGTAGCGGCCGAGCTCACGCGGCGGGATCATGGCCGCCATCACGATCATCGCGAGCGCGGTCATGCCACCGGCGCCGATGCCCTGCACGACGCGGCTGACGATGAGGATCTCCACGTTCGGTGTGAGACCCGCGATCAGCGAGCCCACCACGAACAGCCCCAGCGAGAGCTGGATCAGCAACTTCTTGTTGTAGAGGTCGGCCATCTTGCCCCAGAGCGGCACCGTGGCCGTCATGGCCAGCAGCTCCGAGGTGACGATCCAGGTGTAGACGGTCTGCGTGCCCTGCAGGTCGGTGATGATGCGGGGCAGGGCGTTGGCCACGACGGTCGAGGCCAGGATGGACACGAACATGCCCACCATCAGTCCCGACAGCGCCTGCAGCACCTTTCTCCTGGAGGTGGGCGCCGCGGCCACGGACTCGGGCTGCGCGCTGGTGGATGTCATCTTTCCTCGATTTCTCGGGCGGGGGACCGGCGCTCCGCGTGACTCGCGCGGACGCCTTCCGAACGGGAACGTGTTCGGGGGGTGATCGAAGGAGAACGGTGACCGGGACGGTCACGGATTGGGCAGGCCGGCGGCGAGCTGGGAGAAGGCCTCGTCGACCAGGTCGGCCAGCGCCGGGCGGCCGTCCGCGGCACTCCAGCGCATCATCGCCGCCCGGAAGGCCGCCATGGCCACCGCGGTGGCCAGCTCGGGATAGCCGCTCGTACCCGGTTCGACGCCGATTCTGCACGCGACGACGGCGGACACGGCGCGCTCGGTCTCGGTGCCGTTGGCGACCAGCCGCGGCAGGAGTGACGGGTTCTGCTCGAACACCTTCAACCGCAGCAGCCACTGCTCGCGGCGCTGCTGGACGTGTTCGGCCTCGACCCGCGACATCAGGCGCAGCGCCTCCAGAACCGGCACCTCGGCCGGCACGGCCTCCAGCCTCTCGCGCAGCTCGGCGACGGACGCCGGGCTCGCTCCGACAAGCGCGTCCTCCTTGGACGGGAAGTAGTTGAAGAACGTGCGCGAGGAGAGGTCCACCGCCGTGGCGATGTCCTCCACCGTGACACCCGCCAGGCCGTGTTCGGCCACCAGCGTCAGGGCGGCGTGCTCCAGCGCCGCACGGGTCTCGAGCTTCTTTCGATCTCTCCGGCCGAGCTCGTCCACGCTCTCCACACTGGTCACGACGTCAACAGTAGGGAGGAACTTTCAGATTATGCAACATTTCATTGTCTGAAGTGCGGCAGATCACAGGTGGGACGAGCACGCGGGCGTCGCGGGGATGGGCGGGGGCTTCCTCATCGGTTCCGTGAACTCCGCGTCCACCTCCGGTCACCGCGGGGGCGAGGGTTCCGGGGTCAGGACGTGACGGCGGGCAGGAACAGGATCACGCTCGCCCCACCGGAGGGGGAGGTGCGCAGGGACAGCGAGCCACCCGCCGACTCCGCCGTGCGGCGGGCGATGTCGAGGCCGAGACCGGTCGATCCGGCCCCGCTCTCGCCACGCTGCAGCGGATCAGGCGTGGCGAAGCCGGGACCCGCGTCGGCGACGGTCAGCAGCGCGCCGTCGCCGGTCGCCTCCAGCCGTACGGAGAACGAGACCCCCTCCGGGGTGTGCGCGAACACGTTGCCGAGCAGGGCGTCCACACAGGCGGCCAGGTCGTCCGCGGCGACCCCGACCGGCAGTGGTCCCGGGGCGAGATCCAGGGTGAAGTCTCGTGACTGGTCCTCGGCGAGCACCGACCAGAACGCGACCCGCGCCTCGGTCACCGCCGCCGCGTCGCACTCGGCCCGCTCACGCACCCGCCGCCTCGCCTCGGTGATCACCGAGGTGACGGCGCGTTCCAGGGCGTCCACTCTCGCCTCGATCCTGGCAGACTCCTCGGGATCGGCCAGTGACTCCGCCTCCAGCCTCAGCCCGGTGAGCGGGGTGCGCAGCCGGTGGGACAGGTCGGCGGCGCTCTCCCGCTCCTCTGCGAGCAGGCCGGTGATGCGCTCGGCCAGGTGGTTGAGGGCGAGACCGACCGCGTGCACCTCGGGAGGGCCGTCGGGCACCGTCCTGGCGGACAGGTCGCCCGCCGCGAGCCGGTGCGACACCTTCGCCAGCGCGGTGATCGGCCTGATCACCGCGCGGGCCAGCCGGTCGCCGACCAGCACGCCCAGTCCGACCAGGGCCAGGCCGAGCGCCGCCAGCCCGGCCCAGACCTGGGGCACGCCCCTGGTCAGGTCGGCGTCGTCCAGGAAGACCCGGACCACCGCCGTACCCCCGGGCGCCCCCTGGACCGCGACCAGGATCTCCCGCCCGCCGGGCGCGGCGGCGGTGACGCTGCGGCCGTGGGAGGCCAGCTCCACGGCGGTGGAGCGCGGCGCGGGATCGCCGATCACCTCCCCGCCGGGAAGGAAGACCGTCACCGGATGCCTGGCCTGTTCCGCGGTGAGCCGCAGGGTCTCGGTGTCCACCGCGCCGACCACGACCGCCACCGACTCTGCCTCGCTCTCCGCCTCACTGACCGCTCCGCTCACCGCGACCGTGCGGACCAGCAGGGCGAGCGGGACCAGCAGGGCGATCAGTACGAGGGAGGTGGTCGCCGCGACCAGCAGGGTCAGCCAGCGCCTCATGCCGGGGCGGCCAGTCGCACGCCGACACCCCGGACGGTCTGCAGGTAGCGGGGCTCCTGGGATGTCTCGCCCAGCTTGCGGCGGAGCCAGGAGAGGTGGACGTCCACCGTCTTGTCGGCCCCGCCGTAGGGGATCTGCCAGACGTGGGTGAGCAGTTCCCGCTTGGTGACCACCTCGCCGGGCCTGGCCGCCAGGTAGTGCAGCAGGTCGAACTCGCGAGGACTCAGATCCAGCGGCGTCCCGTCCAGGGTCGCCTCCCGGGTACGGGGGTCGATGCGCAGGCCACCGACGGTGACCGCGCTGTCGGCGCGGCTCTCGCCCGCCACCCGCCGGAGCACGGCCCGGATCCGCGCGTCGAGCTGGGCCGCGCTGAACGGTTTGACCACGTAGTCGTCGGCACCCGCGTCCAGCAGCCTGACCATCTCCGTGTCGCCGTCTCGCGCGGTCGCCACGATCACCGGGACCCGGCTCACCGCGCGGAGCATCCGCAGCAGGTCCAGGCCGTCCATGTCGGGCAGGCCGAGGTCGAGGACGACCAGCTCGGGGTGTTCCTCGACGGCCAGCCGCAGGCCTTCGAGAGCGGTGGGGGCGGACGACACGGCGTGGCCGCGATCGCGCAGGCCCCGGGTGAGGGAGGTGCGGATCGCGGCGTCGTCCTCGATGAGCAGCACATTCGACATTTGCCGCCACGTTAGCCTTCTCCGGCACCGCGTCAAAAGCGGGTTAGCCGCTCCTTAGCGTTGTCTTATCGTTCCAGGTGGCACAGTGAGGACATGCGCAAGCGTCTTCCCCTGGTCGTGGCCGGATGGCTGATCACCGGGCTTCTCGCGATCGGAGCGGGTGTGGCGGTGATCGATCGTCTCAGCGAGCCGCTGACGGACACCGGTCTTCGGCCGCTCTCCGCCGCCGAGGTGGATGAGGCGCTCGCCCTCGCCTCGTCCCTTCCCAGTGCCCCGCCCACCGCTCCCTCCCCTTCCGAGAGTGCCCCTTCCGAGACCGACGGCGTCGAGGAGTCCGGTGAGGCCACCCCCGAGCCCGCCACCACCGCCGCGGAGCCCGGTGAGAGCCGACTGATCATCACGAAGGGCGGCAGAGTGATCGCCCGGTGCGAGGGCGGGCTCGTCACCCTGCGGTCGTGGAGTCCGGCCCAGGGCTTCCAGGCCGACGACGTCGAGCGCGGACCCGCCGACCGGGCCCGCGTCGAGTTCGAGTCCGAGGAGGACGAGGTCAAGGTCGAGGTCCGCTGCGCGGCCGACGGATCACCCGTCCACCGTCTGCACAGCTGATCCGGGCTCTCATGCCCCTCCGCCGGTCGCCGCACGCCGTCCCCTGCCAGGACGGTGATCGGCTCACGAGACGCGCTCGGCTCCGCCGGGCGTGATCGGGCCCAGTTCGGCGCCGAAGTCGTGCGCGATCCTGCGCATGCCCTCGGCGAGGTCCCGCCGGTCGAGCGCGGCGATGCGCTCGGCCGGCCCGGACACCGACAGCGCGGCGATCGTCCGCGCCCCGTCCCGTACGCCCACCGCCAGGCAGTGCACGCCCAGCTCCTCCTCGCCCAGGTCCATCGCGTACCCGTGTTCTCGCACCCGCTCCAGCTCGGCGAGCATCCCGGACAGGTCGGTGATCGTGTTGGCGGTCCTGCGGGGCATGCCGGTCCGCTCGACCAGCGACGCCACCTCGCTGTCCGCCCTGTCGGCCATCAGGACCTTCCCCACGGCGGTGCTGTGCGGCAGCACCCGCCTGCCGACCTCCGCGAACATCCGCAGCCGCCTCGGCGAGGGCACCTGGGCGACGTAGACCACGAAGTCCCCTTCGAGCACCGCCAGGTTGGCCGTCTCACCCGACAACTCGACGAGCCTCGTCAGATACGGTTGCGCCCACACGCCCACCATGCGCTCGGCCACCCCGCCGAGCCGCACCAGAGCGCCCCCCAGGGCGTAGCGGCGGTCGGACTCCTGGCGCACGTAGCCCCGGGCGAGCAGTGTGCGCAGCAGCCGGTGGATCGTCCCGTACGGCAGGCCGGTCCTCGCCGCGATCTCCGAGAGGCCGGCCTCCCCGCCCCGTTCGGCCAGCGCCTCCAGCACGTCCAGCGCCCGGTCGACCGACTGCACCGCGCTCATGTGCCCTCCCCACGGGACGGCCCCCGACCTTGGCGCGTCCCGTGCCGGCGGGACGGGCCGCTCACGAGATCCCCGCCCGCCCTCACGGCACCCTCGCGAGTCCGCGCAGCGAGGCGTCGAGAACCTGCGCGGTGTGCGCCACGGGGACGGGTTCGGCGCCCCGGCGGCGGATCGCCGAGGCGATCTGCATGGTGCAGCCGGGGTTGGCCGAGACCAGCAGGTCGGCGCCGGTGGCGAGCACCCGTTCCGCCTTGCGGTCACCGAGGTCCTTCGCGGTCTCGGGCTGGAACAGGTTGTAGGTTCCCGCCGAGCCGCAGCAGATCGCCGATTCGGCGATCTCCTTCAGCTTCAGGCCGGGCACGCCCCCCAGGAGCTCGCGGGGCTGGGACCGTACCCCCTGGGCGTGGGCGAGGTGACAGGCGTCGTGGTAGGCCACGGTGAGCGGCAGCGGATGGCGCTCGGCCGCCGGGCCGAGCGCGACGAGATACTCCGCCAGGTCGACGGTCCTGATCGCCCGGGCCCTTTCGACCCACTCGCCGCCCTCGCCCTCGAGGATCTCCGCGTAGTCCTTCATCGTCGATCCGCATCCGGCGGCGTTGACGACGATCGTGTCGACGCCCGCCCGCTCGAAGGTGGCGATCGTCCGCTTCGCGAACCGCAGGGCCTGCCTCTCCTGGCCGGAGTGCAGCGACAGCGCCCCGCAGCAGCCCTGCGAGGGCGGGATCACCACGTCGCAGCCCTCCATCGCGAGCACCCGGGCCGTGGCCTCGTTGACCTGGGGGAAGAACTCCCCCTGCACGCAGCCGGTGAGCATGCCGACCGTGGCCCGGTGCGGGCCCCGCGCCGCGATCCTTCGCGGCAGCCGCGTCCGGTCGGCGGCCGGGGGAGCGAGGTCGGCCATCGCCGCCAGGGACGGGTTGATCCGCTCCAGCCTCGGCGCGACCGCGCGGCGCAGCCCGGCGCTGAGCCGCAGCGGCAGCCGCATCGCCCGCAGCCGCCGGGGATAGGGGAACAGCTGGAAGACCAGCGCCCGCAGCGCCCTGTCGTCGGGCTCTCTCACGTGCACCCGCTCCACCTCGGCCCGGGTCTGCTCGATCAGCCGGTCGTACCTCACCCCGGACGGGCAGGCGGGCACGCACGCCATGCACCCCAGGCACGCGTCGAAGTGCCCGGCCATCTCGGGCGTGAGCGGTGTGCCCTCGACGTGCTGTTTCATCAGGTGGATCCGGCCGCGCGGGGAGTCCATCTCCTCGCCCCACAGGACGTACGTCGGGCACGAGGGCAGGCAGAACCCGCA
Organism: Streptosporangium sp. NPDC000509; assembly: GCF_042898365.1. Taxonomy (NCBI): domain Bacteria; kingdom Bacillati; phylum Actinomycetota; class Actinomycetes; order Streptosporangiales; family Streptosporangiaceae; genus Streptosporangium; species Streptosporangium sp. NPDC000509. The sequence continues at coordinate 203,519 of NZ_JBIAYX010000008.1, forward strand.
GTGCACGCAGTCGTTGATCAGCTCAGGGTCCATGTCAGATCCCTCCCGCGAACCGGCCGGGGGACATCCTCCGGCCGGGGTCGAACCGTTCCTTGACACGCCGCATCAGGGGCAGGGCGCCGGAGGGACCCCAGCGGTCGATCCCGCGGGCGAGAGCGGAGGGCACGGCGAGCACCGTGAGCGCGCCGCCGAGCCGCCGCAGGTCGTCGCGTACGCCCGTCACGAACCCGGAGAACTCCGCCTCGCCGACGTCCCCCGGCAGGGCGGCCAGCAGGACCGCTGAGGCCACCGACCCGCGCACCCGAGCGGGCAGTCCGCGTGCGGCGACCGCGCGCAGCGCCGGGCAGGCCGCGGCGGGCGGGACCCGCAGTTCCAGCAGCACCTCCTCGCCGGGCGGCACCGACCACCAGGCGGGCGCCTCGGCGGTGATCCGCGCGCTCCCGTACTCGTCCATCGAGGTGCGCACGGCCTCCGCGCGGACATCGGCCGCCACTCCCTCGACGAGCGCGCAGACGGTGGCCTCGCCGGTGATGTCCGGCCACTCCAGCTCGACGGCGCTCGGCTCGGCCTGCGAGGCCGCGAGCTCGGCGACCAGTGCGCCCAGTACGTCCAGTCCCTCCCTCGCGGGGGAACCGGCGGAACCCGGTCCGCCGGCGGGCAGGTCCACGGTGACCCACCGGCGGTCGGCGGGGATCGGGTGGAGGCGGAAGGTGGCCTCGGTGATGACGCCGAGCGTGCCGTAGGAGCCGGTGAAGAGCTTGCCCAGGTCATAGCCCGCGACGTTCTTGACGACGTTGCCGCCCGAGGTGGCGATCGTGCCGTCGGCCAGCACGACCGTGATGCCGATCAGCAGGTCGCGGGCGGTGCCGTAGCGGAACCTGCGGGGACCGGCGACCGCGGTGGCGAGCGTGCCGCCGACCGTGCCGGCACCCAGGGGCGTGTCCAGGGCGAGTTCCTGCCGCGACCGCGAGAGCGTGGCGTTGAGGACGCCGAGGGGGAGTCCGGCGCCGACCCGCGTCACGAGATCGCCCGAGGAGTGCTCGACCGAGGTTCCGTCCCCGAGGAGCAGACAGCAGGTGTCGATCAGCAGGTCGCACCGTTCGGGGGGATTGCCCCAGCCGAGCTTGGTGCCGTCTCCCACCGGGACCACGGCCAGGTCGTGGGCGGCCGAGACGCGCATCAGCGCGGCGACCTCCCCGGTGTTCTCCGGCAGGGCCACCCAGCGGGGCGAGACCCCGCCCACCGCGTCGTCGGAGGTCGCCTCCCGGATCGTCACGCCCGTCGCGCGCAGCGCCTGCTGTGCCTTTTGTGCCTTCAAGGGTGCCTCCAGCGGTGCTCCCATCAGAAGTGCTCCGCCTGTCCCGACTCGACCAGCGGGTGCGCGCCCTTGCGGACCCCGGGGACCTCGCCGCACAGCCGGGGGGTCGGGAAGATCTTTCCCGGGTTCGACAGGCCGCGGGGGTCGAAGGCGCAGCGCACCAGCTGCATGGTGTTGAGATCGTCGTCAGAGAACATTTTCGGCATATATCGGGACTTGTCCACGCCGACGCCGTGTTCGCCGGTGATGGAACCGCCGTGCTCGATGCACAGGTCGAGAATTCTCCCCGACACGATCTCCGCCCTCTCCTCCGCACCCGGCTCGGCGTCGTCGAACAGCACCAGCGGGTGCAGGTTGCCGTCACCGGCGTGGAAGACGTTCGCCACCCTGATGCCGTACTCGCGGGAGAGGGCGTCGATGCTCGCCAGCACCCCTCCCAGCGCGGTACGGGGGACGACACCGTCCTGAACGATGTAGGCGGGGCTGATCCGGCCCACCGCGGCGAACGCCGACTTGCGGCCCCGCCAGATCGCGGCCCGCTCCGCCGGGTCGTCGGCGACCCGTATCTCGAACGCGCCGCTCTCCCGGCAGAGTCGCGTCACCTCGCCGAACTGGTGCGCGACCTCCTCCGCGGGGCCGTCCAGCTCCACGATGAGCACCGCCCCCGCGCCCTCCGGGTAGGCGCACGCCACGGCCGCCTCGGCCGCCTCGACGGCGAGGGCGTCCATCATCTCGATCGCGGCGGGCACGATGCCTCCGCCGATGATCGCCGACACCGCCTGCCCGCCCCGCTCGATGTCCTCGAACGCCGCGAGCAGCGTCGTCACGGCCTCCGGCAGCCTGCTCAGCCGTACGACGATCTTGGTCGCGATACCGAGGGTGCCCTCGGAGCCGATGAACGCGCCCAGCAGGTCGTATCCGGGATCGGTGTCCGACAGCTCGACGATGTCACCGTCGGGGGTGACGATCTCCAGGCCGACCACGTGGTTGACGGTGAAGCCGTACTTCAGGCAGTGGGCGCCGCCGGAGTTCTCGGCCACGTTGCCACCGATCGTGCAGACCTGCTGGCTGGAGGGGTCGGGCGCGTAGTAGCGGCCCAGGTCGCGGACGGCCTCGGTGATCGCCAGGTTGGTGACCCCCGGCTCCACGGTCGCCCTCCGGTTCGGCAGGTCGACGGAGAGGATCCGCCGCATCTTCGAGGTCACGACCAGCACCCCGTCGGCCCGTGGCAGGGCACCGCCCGACAGTCCGGTCCCGGCGCCCCTGGCCACGAACGGCAGGTCGTACTCGTTGCAGATCCTCACCACGGCCGCGACCTGCTCGGTGCTCTCCGGCAGCACCACGACTCCGGGGGTGACCCGGTGGTGGGTCAGCCCGTCGCACTCGTAGGTGCGCAGCCGTACGGGATCGGTGATGACCGACCCGGGTCCGAGGAGTTCCTCGAACCTGCGGGTCGGCTCGTCCAGGGTCTTCGTCGACATCGCTCCTCCTCCGGCGTGCCCGGCGTCCCGGCGCTGTCGCCGGTGCCCGCCGGCCTCCATCGGCCGATCGAGGACGCCGTCCTTGTCATCCTCGTCTCGAATTCTCACTCAGCGCGGCGGCGCCGGTGTTCCTGCCGTGTCTGGGGCCGTCGTCCACGAGGCCGGAGAAGCAGGGCTCTCCGGGCGCCCGCTGCGGGGTACGGCGCTCGGGGGAGGGCGGCGTACGGACGGGGCCCGGCGGGGAGTGCCGGACGCGCAGGTGGAGCCGTCCTTTGATCATCGTGATCAGGACGCCCCTCGCCCACCCCTCGTCCGCGGTCTTGCGCGCGTAGAACTCCCTGGTCGCCCTGTTGTCGAGCATGTCGAGCAGGACGATGTGATGGCCCCAGGGGATCGGCCGGGTCGTCCTCGGGATGGAGTCCGGCCAGGCGGCCGCGAAGGCCCTCATGTAGAGGAGGTTGGTCCGCGAGTACCCCATCGCCTCGGGGAACGCGCCGCGCAGGTCGGTCGAGAGCCGGGGCACCGCTCTTCTGCCCCAGTCTTCGTCCGGCTGCCGATCGAGGATGTGGCGGCCGATCCGCCAGTACTGCCGGATCAGCTCGGTGTCGGTGGTGAGCAGCGCCACCCGTCCCCTGCTGCCGATGATCTCGCGTTTGACGGCGTCGAGCAGTGCCGCGTACTCGCCCTGGTCGACTCCTTCGCCGTTCCTGTCATCGCTCATGCACGCAAAGTATCCACTGAGCCCGGCGTCCGCATCCGCCCGCGGGGACCGCCCGGAGTGAGGAATCCCCGCCGGGGGATGAGGATTCCGCACTGTCGGGCTGGTCATGTCACGGCATACGCGCATAGGCCGGGAGGGTAAGGAACTCCGCGAAGTCGTCGTCGAGGGCGACCTCCTTGAACAGGGCGGTGGCCTGACCGTAACGGGCCTCGTCGTAGCCGGGCTCCGCCTTGATCTTGGCGAGTTCCTCGTCGATGATCCTCTCGACCAGCTCCCTGGTCACCACGGCACCGGTGTCGGCGAGCTCGATGCCGTTGTGGATCCACTGCCAGATCTGGGAACGGGAGATCTCGGCGGTCGCCGCGTCCTCCATCAGGTTGTGGATCGCCACCGCGCCCAGCCCGCCCATCCAGGCGGCCAGGTAGCGCAGCGCCACGTCCACGTTGTTGCGCAGCCCCGCCTCGGTGATGTCGCCGGGGGTCTTGGAGACCGCCAGCAGGTCGGCGGCGGAGACGGAGACGTCCTCGCGCAGGCGGTGGAGCTGGTTCGGCCGGTCCTCCAGGACGGCGTCGAAGACGTCGCGGCAGATCGGCACGAGGTCGGGGTGCGCCACCCACGAGCCGTCGAAACCGTCGCCGGACTCGCGGGTCTTGTCGGCGGTGACCTTCTCCAGGGCGACCTTGTTGACCTCGGGGTCGCGGCGGGAGGGGATGAACGCGGCCATCCCGCCGATGGCGTGGGCCCCGCGCCGGTGGCAGGTGCGGACCAGCAACTCGGTGTAGGCCCGCATGAACGGAGCGGTCATCGTCACGGCGTTGCGCTCGGGCAGCAGGAACTCGCGGCCCCGGGTGCGGAACTTCTTGATCACGCTGAAGAGGTAGTCCCAGCGGCCGGCGTTGAGCCCCGCGGAGTGGTCGCGGAGCTCGTAGAGGATCTCGTCCATCTCGAACGCGGCAGGGTAGGTCTCGATGAGCACCGTCGCCCGGATCGTGCCGTGGGGGATGCCGAGCAGCTCCTGGGCCCTGACGAAGACGTCGTTCCAGAGGCGGGCCTCCAGGTGTGACTCGATCTTCGGCAGGTAGAAGTACGGGCCCCTGCCCTTGGCCATCTGCCGCTGCGCCGAGTGGAAGAAGTAGAGGCCGAAGTCGACGAGGGAGGCGGAGAACGGCCTGCCGTCACAGGTGAGGTGCTTCTCGTTCAGGTGCCATCCGCGGGGCCGGACCACGATGGTGGCGAGCTCGGTGTCCGGTTTGAGGGCGTAGCTCTTCTCCCCGGCGGAGAAGTCCAGGGTCCGATCGAGCGCGTCGCGCAGGTTGAGCTGGCCGTTGATGGTGTTCTCCCAGGTGGGAGCGTTGGCGTCCTCGAAGTCCGCGAGCCACACCTTGGCGCCGGAGTTCAGCGCGTTGATCGTCATCTTCCGGTCGACGGGGCCGGTGATCTCCACGCGGCGGTCCACCAGGCCGGGGGCGGGCGGGGCGACGTGCCACTCGGACTCACGCACGTGCCGGGTCTCGGGCAGGAAGTCGAGGGTGCCTCCCGCCGACAGCTCCGCCTGGCGGGTCTGGCGGGCCTCCAGCAGCTCCAGACGCCGGCCGTCGAACTCGCGCTGGAGGGTGGCCAGGAAGGCCAGTGCCTCCGGCGTGAGGATCTCCTCGAAGCGGTCCTGGAGGGGGCCGCCGATCTCAACGCCGTCCATGGGTCCTCTTTCCTCGCGGACTTCCATATGGTGGAAAAGTAATTCTGAATTGTGGAATCGACGCTACTTCAGGGCCGGTCACCGGTCAAAGGCAGGGTCCCCTCAGGGGTCGATCCGGGCGTTCCCCGATGATCTGGGAGGCGGGCTCGGTCAGAGTTGGGTCAGCGCCCTCGGCAGGTCGGCAGAGGGAGAGGACGAACCCGTCGCACGTCGGTTGGGAAGCGAAGGTTTCCCGGAAGGTCGAGGACTGAGCACATGAAGAGGAACATGGTCGTCGCAGGGGCGATCCTGGGGTCGGTGTTCGTGCTCTCGGGGTGCGGCGCACTCGACTTCCGCGACCGGCAGCAGGAGGTCGTCTCCTACGACGTCACCGGCGAGCTGAAGGCCCTGGACGTCGCCACCGGCTCCGGGGACATCGTGGTCGCCGAGTCGGACCGGGAGGCCGTCCGGGTGACCGAGACCATCCACTGGCGTGGCGACAAGCCCACCCTCCGGCACCCGGTGGACGGCGGCACGCTCACCCTGCGCTACGAATGCCGCGGGAACTGCTCGGTCGACTACAAGGTCGAGATCCCGCGGGGCCTCACGGCCAAACTCGACACCGGCTCGGGCACCATCACGATGCGCGGGCTCACCGGGGAGGTTGAGGCCACGAGCGGCTCCGGCGAGATCGAGGCCGGCGCCCTGACCTCCAAGCGGTTCGTCGCCGACACCGGCTCCGGCGACGTCGAGGCGAGGTTCTCCGCCGCGCCCGAGGAGGTGCGGATCGAGACCGGCTCCGGCGACGTCGTCGCCTACCTTCCCAAGGGCGGCTACGACGTCACCACCGACACCGGTTCGGGGCAGGAGACCGTGGAGGTGGTCAGGGACCCCTCCTCGCCCCGCAAGGTCACGCTGCGGACCGGCTCGGGCGACGCCTCGGTCCGGCTTCCCTGAGGCCGCGCCTTCGCGCCGTTCCCGGGGCCCCGACCGAGGGGCGTTCACGGCGCGCCGGGACGAGGCGGTGATAACCAGGTGATGACCGGAGGTTCCCGTGGCACCATCAAGGGGAAGAGACCCGGGGTGTCGGGGCGTTCTCTTCTGTGAGAAGAACGCATACGCACCAACCATCTGAATGGAGCGACGACATAGACACTCGTGAGCCGCTGGACATCGACCGATTCGACGACCTGCTCGACAACGGCGAGATGGACCTGGCCGAACGCCAGGCACTCCGCCGGGTGGCGGGCCTCTCCACTGAGCTGGAAGACGTCACCGAGGTCGAATACCGCCAGCTGCGGCTTGAGCGGGTCGTCCTCGTCGGTGTCTGGACCTCCGGTACGTCGACCGACGCGGAAAACTCCCTCCTTGAGCTGAAGCTCCTCGCCGAGACCGCGGGCTCGGAGGTCCTGGAAGGTCTGATCCAGCGCAGGCAGAAGCCCGACACCGCGACCTACATCGGCTCCGGCAAGGCGCAGGAGCTCGCCGACATCGTCTCCGCCACCGGTGCCGACACCGTGGTCTGCGACGGAGAGCTGAGCCCCGGCCAGCTCCGCCAGCTTGAGGAGATCGTCAAGGTCAAGGTCATCGACCGGACCATGTTGATCCTCGACATCTTCGCCCAGCACGCCAAGAGCCGCGAGGGCAAGGCGCAGGTCGAGCTCGCGCAGCTCAACTACCTGCTGCCGCGCCTGCGAGGCTGGGGCGGAAACCTGTCACGCCAGGTCGGCGGTCGCGCCGCGGGCGGCGTCGGCATGGGAGGTCGCGGACCCGGTGAGACCAAGATCGAGCTGGACCGCCGCCGGATCCGCGAGCGGATGGCCAAGCTGCGCCGCCAGATCGGCGAGATGACCACGGCCCGCGTGACCAAGCGCTCGCGGCGCCTGCAGCGCGAGGTTCCCGCCGTGGCCATCGCCGGATACACCAACGCGGGCAAGTCCTCGCTGCTGAACCGGCTGACCGGCGCGGGGGTGCTGGTCGAGGACGCCCTGTTCGCCACGCTCGATCCGACGGTCCGCAAGGCGCACACGCCCGACGGCCGCCTGTTCACGCTCGCCGACACCGTCGGATTCGTCCGGCACCTGCCGCACCAGCTCGTCGAGGCGTTCCGCTCCACGCTGGAGGAGGTCGGCGACGCCGACCTGATCCTGCACGTGGTCGACGGCTCGCACCCCGACCCCGAGTCGCAGCTCGCCGCGGTACGCGAGGTGATCGGCGACATCGAGGGCGCCCGCGACATCCCCGAGATCGTGGTCGTGAACAAGGCCGACGCCGCCGACCCGGTGGTGCTGGCCCAGCTGACCGCGAAGGAGAAGCACACCGTCGTGGTCTCGGCCCGCACCGGCGCCGGACTCGACGAGCTGAGGGCCGTGATCGAGCGGGAGCTGCCCCGCTTCGACCAGGAGGTCAGGCTTCTCGTGCCGTACGAGCGCGGTGACCTGATCTCCAGGGCGCACAAGGAGGGCGAGGTCCTCGGCGTCGAGCACACCGGAGACGGTACGGTGCTGCACGCCAGGGTCCTGCCCGGCCTCTTCGCCGAGCTGGAGAAGACCGCCAAACCGGTCGAGACCGCAGTCTGACCCGCCAAAGTGCGCCGTACCGTCCTCTTATGGCGGTACGGCGCATCTAGCACATCCGGGCGCGTCCGCCGCCTCCCGGACGTCGTTCAGCGCTTCTCGCGCCGGAACATCACCAGCGCCACGTCGTCCTCCCTGGCACCGAACCGCTCGATCAGCCGGTCGCAAAAGGCCTCCTGGTCTCCCTCCAGGCTCTCCGCCAGGTGCCGTACGATCTCCAGGCTCTCGTCGAGCAGCTTGTCGCGATCCTCGATGAGCCCGTCGGTGAACAGCAGCACCGAGGCTCCCTCGGGGATGTTCACCCGGTCGACCCGGTAGGTCTCCTCGGCCACCCCCAGCAGGAGGTTGCCCAGAGCGTGGTAGCGGGCGTGGCCGTCCGCGATGACGAGAGGCGGGATGTGTCCCGCGTTCGAGATCTCCATCTCCCCGGTCACCGGATCGATCAGGAACAGGGCGACGGTGGCGGTCATGCCGGGGTGGTAGCGCCGCAGCACGTTGTTGAGCAGCGCCATCGACGTGCCGAGATCCTGGTCGTCGATGACGGAGGCACGCAGCGCGTGGCGCAACTCCGCCATGACGGTGGCGGCGAGCAGCGAGTGCCCCTGGACGTCGCCGATGGCGATGAGCACCCGGTGGTCCATCCGCAGGACCTCGTAGAAGTCACCGCCGACCTCGACGTTGTCGACCGCGGGCTGGTACCGCCAGCTGATCGCGATTCCGGGGATCTCGGGGATCCGGGCCGGCAGCAGACTGCGCTGCAGGGTGAGGGCGATCGCGTGCTCCTCGGCGTACGCCCGCAGCGCGTCCACGGCGAGGGCGAGGGCCTGGCCGAGCTGGCGCAGCACGTTGGACTCGTCGGGGTCGAGCGGCGGCGTCTCCACCACCCCGAGATAGACGGCGGGCCTGCCCAGCTTGGTGCGGCAGATCACCGCCGAGACGTCACCGTCGAGCGTCGCGTCGGGCATCAGCTCCATCCACTCGGCGGCCGGCACCGTGAGGACCTGGGTGCCCGCGGCGGCACCCAGGGACATCGCGCTCAGCCTGGGCAGCGTGTCCGGCGCCGCAACCTTGGCCTGGGCGACGTTGTCCGAAGGAGTCGCGGCGAACCTTCGGGTCCGGCCGTCGGGGGGCAGGGCGAGCGCGCCCGCGTGCCGCCCCAGGATCCGTGAGGTTCCCTCGACGGCCGTGGCGAGGAGCTCGTCGAACGTCTCGGCGGAGTTCATCGAGAGCGTGACCTCGGTGAGGGCGGCGAGTCGTCCGGCCATCAGCTCGGCCCGCTGCCGGGCACGGTAGTAGCGCAGCGTGGCCTCGACCGTCGCGGCGAACTCGTCCGGCTCGACCGGCTCCGCCAGATAGGCATCCGCCCCGCGTTCGAGCCCCTGGGCCCGGTCGGCGGGGGTGATCGCGGCCCCGGAGATCTGGATGACCGGGATGGAGGACGTCGCCGGATCCGCCTTGATCTGCTCGCAGACCTCGTAGCCGCTGATGTCGGGCAGCCGTACGTCCAGGACGACGAGGTCGGGGAGGAGCTCCCGCACCTTGGCGAGTGCCTCCATGCCGCCGGTGGCCTGCACGACCTGGTGACCCGAGCGCCGCAGCCAGCTCGACAGGATGTACAGCTTGGTCGGGGTGTCGTCCACGACCAGTACGGTCGCCTCCTTCCTCACCGTGCTCCTAGTCATCGACGTGTCCGAGGGCGCTCTCGATCGCCTCCAGCAGGGTGTCGCGGCGGAGGCCGTGCTTGGGGACCATCATGTGCGCCCTCTCGGGGACCTGGCGCGCCGTGGCGACGGTCACGACGATCACCGGCACCTTGCGCAGCCGCTCGTCGTCGGACATCCGCAGCATCAGCGCGGTGCCGTCGAGCCGGGGCATCAGCAGGTCCACCAAGGCGACGTCGGGTGGGTTCTCCTCCATCATCTCCAGGGCTCTCAGGCCGTCGGAGGCCTCGTCGATGTGGGCGGCGAATCCGGTGAGCATCCGGCGCACGACGGCGCGGAACTCCTCGTCGTCGTCCACGACGAGCAACCGGTCGACCACGGGGGCCCCGTCGTGCCGGTAGGGCAGCCTCAGGGTGGCCGTGGTGCCGGAGCCCGCGACGCTGGTCAGGTGCAGCCCGCCGCCCATCGCTTCGGCCAGCCGACGCGCGTACGGCAGGCCGAGCCCGGTCCCCTTGCTCCGCACCTGGATCGGTCCGGGAACCTGGAAGAACTCCTCGAAGACGCGCTCCAGATGCTCCTCGGGCACGCCTATCCCCGTGTCGGTCACGGTGAAGACCAGATCCTGGGTGGTCTCGTCGAGCCTCGCCTCCAGCTTGACCTCGCCCTGCTCGGTGAACTTCAGTCCGTTGGTGAGCAGGTTGCGCAGGATCCGGGTGAGCATCACCTCGTCCACCATCATCTCCGTCGGAGCCTGCGAGACCTCCACGGTGAGCCGCACCCCGTCGTGGCCGGTGGTGGGGCGCAACGTCATGCGCAGCCGTTCGGCCAGGGCCGTCAGATCGACCATGGAGGGCTGAGGGTCGAGCCTGCCCGCCTCGGCCTTCGCCATGTCGAGCAACTCGCTCACCAGCGACAGGAGCGTCTCCGCGGAGGAACCGATGAGGTTGATCTGGTGGAGCTGCTCGTCGGCGAGAGGGTCCCCGCCGGGGCCCACCAGGAGGCGGACCAGGCCGATGATCGAGTTGAGGGGGGTGCGCAGCTCGTGGCTGACGGTGGCCCAGAACCTGTTCTTCGCGTCGCTCGCCGCCCGGAGTTGCGCGGACTTCTCGTCCAGCTCCGCGTAGAGCGCCACGACGCCGCGGTTGGTCTCCTCCAACTCCTCCGACAGCTGGTTGTAGAGCGCGAGCACTCCCCGGTTGGTCTCCTGCAGTTCGGTGTTGAGCTGCAGGACCTCCTCCAGGGTCTCGGCGAGTTCGCGGTTCTGCCTGCGCAGCTCGTCGAGGGCCGTCGTGGGCGCGGCCGCGGCGAGCCTGGCGCGGATCTCCTCCGCCGAGAATCTCGGCTTGCGGCCCTGCGGGAGCCGTTTGACCATGCTTATTCTTCCCTCGGCGGAATCGAGCTCGATGCGGTCGACGAGACGCCCCGCGAGGGTCATGCCGTCGGAAGGACGGAAGTCGGCCTTCGAGAAGTCGACCGCGATGAGCAGGGCGTCCCGCTCCAGCCGGAAGGCGACGAAGGCGTCGCTCCCCGCCTCCACGAGTTCTCTGCCGATCTCGCTCAGCGCGGTGGCCACCCGGATCTGGTCCTGGGTCTCCATCCCGACGTTCTCCGCCACCTCACGGCCCAGCTTGCGCATGGCGAAGACATCCTGGTCGTCCCGGACATGGATCTGGATCAGCTCGTCCCCGGTCATGTGCCCGGCCTGACGGCGACCACGCAGGCGTCGTCCCTGCGGGTCCCGGCCTCACGCAGCAGCGTGCCGGCGACGACGGAGGGAAGGCGTGTGACAAGACCCGGATAGGAGGTGATGTTCCACCGCTCGGACAGACCGTCGGAGTGGAGCAGGACGACGCTGTGCGGTGGCAGGACGTACTCGTACTGGCGCAGCGTCCTGGCCTTGTGACCGGCGATGCCGGGAACCGAGATCATCCCCTGACGGCCGTCGTTGTGGGCGATCCACGCGGAGACGTTGCCGAGGCCGGCGAAGCTCACCGTGCCGGCTGCGCCGTCGACACGGGCCACGGCGACCGCGCCGCCCCTGGTGTGGCCGAGACCGGCGTGGATGCGTTCCAGGGCGGTGATCGGGGCGAGGTCGGTGTGCCGCAGGAACAGCCGTGCCGCCTCCTGGGAGGCATGGGCGGCCGCGGGGCCGTGGCCGAGGCCGTCACAGAGCATCACGGTCGTCACGGCGCCGTCATCGGTGATCACGAACGCGTCGCCGCAGACGGTCTCGTCGCCGATCGGGCGGGTGAGGCCGCTCACCCGGCACCGGGGCCGAGGGGCGCCCTGCGCGACGAAGTACATACCGAGCACGGTGCCCCGGCCGGGCATGGAGTGAACCTCGTATCCACTCGCCATCCTGGCGATGCCCCCCAGGCCGATGCCGAGGGTGCCGGTGGTGGAGTAGCCGTCGCGCAGGGCACGGGAGACGTCCCGCATTCCCGGCCCCTGGTCGATCGCGAGGACCTCCACCGCCGAGTCCAGTTCCAGATGGGGGCGAATCAGCATGACCCCGTTGGTCGCGTGCTTGACCAGGTTCGAGGCGGCCTCGCTCACCGCGACGGCGACCCGTCCGCTGTCCTCCTCGCTGAATCCCCTCGCCTCGGCGAGTGTCACGGCGGTACGGCGAAGGGCGCCGATCGCGCTGGCGTCCTCGGCCCTCACCCAGTTGTCACGCTGGGAGTGGATCAGCGCGCCCATTTCGTCACCGTGATCAACGTTCCCTCACCGGGAGTCGATTCGAGGTCGAACTCGTCGACCAGGCGACGCGAACCACTGAGGCCGAGCCCCAGGCCTCCGCCGGTGGTCCACCCGTCGGTCAGTGCCTGCTCGATGTCCGAGATGCCGGGGCCGTTGTCGCTGAAGACCATCCGCAGGCCCCGCCGCATGCCCTTGTGGACGACCTCGACCCGTACCTGCCCGCCTCCCGCGTAGACCAGGGCGTTGCGGGCCAGCTCACTGGCCGCGGTCACCACCTTGGTCTGGTCGACCAGGGAGAGGCCCACGTCCACCGCGACGGTCCTGACGTGCTGGCGGACCAGCACGACGTCGCCGTTGGCGTTGATGGGCAGTTCCTTCGCGGTTGTCACCGGGAGGCCTCGGAGTGCTGGAGTTCTTCGATCTGGTTCAGCAGCGCGACGCCCTTCTCGAGGTTGAGCGCCGTGCGTACGCCGCCGAGGGAGAGGCCGAGCTCGACGAGGGTGATCGCGACCGCCGGTCGCATGCCGACGACGATCGTCTCGGCGTCGAGCATGCGGGAGATCGCCGCGATGGTGGCGAGCATCCGGCCGATGAAGGAGTCGACGATCTCCACGGCGGTGATGTCGATGATCACCCCGCGCGCGCCGGTCTCGACGACCTTCTCCGACAGGTCCTCCTGCAGGGCGAGCACGCTCATGTCCTGCAGGTCGATCTGGATGGAGACGATCAGGATGTCGCCGAGTTTGAGGATGGGAACGCGATCCATCAGCCCTCCACCGTCCGCACGGCGATGCGGGACGCCCCGCCCTTGACGAATTTGACGCCGCTCGCCCGCAGTGTGTGGGCCAGCGCGTCGGCGAGGGTGGCCTTGGTCACGATGTCACCGAACTCGATGCCCAGGGTGACGATGGTGTGCGCGATCTGCGGGCGGATACCGGAGATCACGCACTCGGCACCCATCAGCCGGGCCGCCACCACGGTCTTGAGCAGGTGCTGGGCGACCTCCGTGTCGACGGCGGGGACCCCCGTGATGTCGATGACCGCGTGCTCGGAGCCGGTGTCGACGAGCGTCTGGAGCAGCTTCTCCATCACGACCTGGGTCCTGGCGGAGTCGAGCGTACCGACCAACGGCACCGCGACGATGCCCTCCCAGAGTTTGACCACCGGGGTGGACAGCTCCAGCAACTGCTCCGCCTGGTCAATGATGATCTTCTCCCTGGCCGCCGCGTAGCTCTCCATGGTGAAGAGGCCGAGGTCGTCGATTACCCGGGAGAACCAGATGAAACCTCGCACGGCCTCGGGGGAGCCGTCATTCTCGACGACCTCGTAGAGGGCCTCCTTCAGCCCGAAGACCAGGGTCGCGGTCTCGGTGGGGGTGAACCCCTGGCGGGCACGGTCCCGGGAGAGTTCGGAGAGCAGGCCGTGCAGGTCACTGAGGTCTCCGGAGTCCCCGAAGGACTGACGCAGCGCCTGGGAGAGCTCGCGCAACTGATCGGCGAGCTTTCCGCTCTCCGCATGGTCCCCGATGGACGAACGGGCGATCTCAAGCCAGCGCTTGAAGACGCGTGCCTCGTGCTCCTGGAAAAGTTCTTCGATGCGACGCCGACCGGCGTCCGCGTGGACGGACAAGGCAACTCCCATGCGTACGACCTGAAGACAGCTCGCACGAAAGGCTACATGGAACGTCCTGCTTACGACCCTTTTTGGGGGTTTGGTGGGCCGCCTGTGGTCAGATCCTCGAGGGGAGCGACGAGGTTGGACGGCCTGTGCGCTGTATCACATCGCGAGGTCCCGCGAGCTCCTCGGACGTCATCATCCTGGAGTGTGTGCCCATAGGGAGCATTGGAGGCGAGGGCGTCGGAGATCGCGGGTGACCGTGGGATCGCCGTCACGCCCGCGGTGCCGGCCCGCGGGCAGGTGGGGAGGGTCGCCGGGAGGGCGCGTTTTGAGTCTCTCGAGTTCCAATTTAGAGTGGTGGCGAACCGCATTTCAATGGCAGAACTTGCGTCCGACAGCCTGTGGTGGCTGCACTGTGAGAGTGCGAAAACGTACAAAAGCCTCAAAAGTTGCAGTGGTCGCCCAAGGTTTAGATTGCTACCATAAGGCAAATCTAGCGAGATGTTATGACGCAAGTTGCTCTGGTGACTACTGTTACGAGCGATGAAGAAGTAGTCTGAGCTGTGGAAAGTTGTTCGACGCCACGCGTGACCGTCGAGCCGGCGGGTGAGGTGCGGTCGCGGAGGGGCGGCGTTCTTCCCAATTAGCCTGTACAGCGGGCTGACTTGTGAAATAACGTAACTGAACTGAAATCGCCCGATCATGATCCCGGCGATACTGTCGCCGCACAACAGACACGCGGATGAGAGCAGGAGACCCCCGATGCCGTCCGGACTCACAGCGGGCTCGAAGGGTGCGGTGCTCGGCGCCGCGCGGAGCGGCCCGCCCCGTCCGGGTGCGGTCCTCCTCCAGGTGTCTTCCCCTGAACACAAGGCGGTGATGCGATGACGGTCCGCCTCCTGACCAACATCGGCCGGCTCTGGACCGGAAACGACGTGTTCAGCAACGCGGCGATTCTCGTCCACAACGACCGGATCGCCTGGGTCGGTCGCGCCGCGGATCTTCCGCAGAGCGTGCCCGGTGTCGTCGACGACATCGTCGACGTCGACCACGTCGAGAACCTGGGCGGCGCGCTGGTCACCCCCGGTCTGATCGACGCGCACACCCACCCGGTCTACGCGGGAAACCGCTACGCCGAGATGGCGATGCGCTCCAGCGGTTCCACCCCCTCCGCGATCACCGCGGCGGGCGGCGGCATCGGCTCCACCGTGACGGTCACCCGAGGCACCGACCCCTGGACGCTCTGCAACGGCGTCCGTGAGCGACTCCGTGAATGGCTGCTCAGCGGCACCACCACCATCGAGGCCAAGACCGGCTATCACCTCACCCGTGACGGTGAGCTGGCCGACGTGCGGCTCCTGCGCGAGCTGGAGAAAGAGCCGATGATGCCGCGGGTCCACGTGACCTTCATGGCCGCGCACGTCGTCCCGCCCGAATACTTCGGCCGCCAGCGCGACTACGTCGAGGCGGTGGGTTCCTGGTGCGCCGACGCCGCCGCGGCGGGAGCCGACGGTGTCGACGTCTACTGCGACGAGGGCCACTTCACCGCGGAGGAGGCCCGCTGGGTCCTCGCCTCCGGGCGCAACGTCGGCCTGCTGCCGCGCGTGCACGCCGGCGCCTACAGCCGGCGCGGCGCCGTTCAGCTCGCCGCCGAACTCGGTTGCGCCTCCGCCGACCTGCTCCACCACACCACCGACGAGGACATCGCGATCCTGGCCCGCTACGGTGTCCCCGCCGTGGTCTGCCCCGGGACCGCCCTCCAGCGTGGCAGCCTGCCCCCGGTCCGCCGGATGCTCGCCCAGGGGGTCACCGTGGCTCTCGGCAGTGACCACAATCCGGGCCACTGCGGCATCACCTCGATGTCCCTGGTCATCAGCCTCGCCGTCGCGGCCTTCGGCATGAGTGTCGGCGACGCCCTCCGAGCCGCCACCCTCGGCGGCGCCACGGTCCTCGGCGCCCCCGACCGCGGCGTCCTCGCTCCCGGCCGCCTGGCCGACATCGTCCAGTGGGACGCCGACCACGAGGGCGCCTTCGCCTGGTCCTTCGGCCTCAAGCCTCGCCGGGTCTGGCGCGGCGGCACCCCCGTCCAGTAGAGCCCTCCCTCCTCCCTCCGGCGGGTCCGCACTCGAAACCCTCACCCGCCGGATCCCTCCTGGGCATCGACCCCGTCTCCTTCGTGTGATCTCCTCCACGTAGCCTCTGGACATGCCCGCACCGGTCGCCGTCATCACGGACTCCACCGCCTACCTCCCGCAGGAGGAGGTCTCCCGCCTGGGAGTCGTCGTGGTGCCCCTCCAGGTGGTCGTCGGCGGCAGGTCGTTCGACGACATGGCGTGGACCGACGGCGCGGGCAGCGAGGACGTGCTGAGGGAACGAGGCCGGGTGACGACCTCCAGGCCCGCCCCGCGACGTTTCACCGATGTCTACCGCGAAGCGGCGGCCCGGGGCGCGAGCGGTATCGTCTCCGTCCACCTGTCGGCGGAGTTGTCCGGTACGGTCGAGGCCGCCCGCGCGGGAGCCGAGGACTCTCCCGTTCCCGTCGACGTCGTCGACAGCAGGTCCATCGCCATGGGTCTCGGATTCCCCGTCCTCGCGGCCGCGAGCGCCGCCGCCCGGGGCGCGCCCCGGACAGAGGTGGCGGACGTCGCCCGTCGCCGGGCGGAGTCGGCCCGCAGCCTCTTCTACGTCGACACCCTGGAGCATCTCCGCAGGGGAGGCCGGATCGGCGCCGCGGAGACCCTCCTCGGCTCGGCGCTGATGATCAAACCGATCCTGCACATATCCGATGGGATGATCGTCCCGTTGGAGAAGGTCCGTACGGCGAGTCGTGCCATCTCCCGCCTCGAAGACCTCGCGGTCGAGGCCGCGGGCACGGGCCCGGTGGAGATCGCCGTTCAGCATCTCGGCGCACGGTCCCGCGCGGAAGTCCTGGCCGCACGCCTGCAGGGACGTATTTCCGCACTCACCGAGGTCGTCGTCGTCGAGGTCGGCTCGGTCATCGGCGCCCATGTCGGCCCCGGCATGCTGGGCATCACCGTCTCCTCTCGTGAGCCTCTGACGTCTTCGGGGTCCTGACGTCTCCGATTCGGAGCCGACGTCTCCGAATTCGTGACAGCGACAGCGGGGACACACGGGACGCCCGCAGATGTCTTTCGCCCGTGGCTCTCTGCGCTTGCACGTCTTTGCGTTCGCACCTCTCTGCGCTCGCAGGTCTCCGGGCCTTCGGTGTCCCACACGCCGATCAGATGACCGGCGTCCCCCCTCCGTCGCGCGATCTTCCGGTTATCCACAGAACCAGATTCGGTGAAAGTTCGCTCGCCGCCGCCACCGTAACGTCCTGCGGGTGCGGACCACAGGCCAGAACATCGAGCGGTTCCAAGCCGAGTCGCGGCTGAGGATCCTGACAGGGTGCGGATCATCCGCCCCCGCCCCCCTGCTCTCGCCACGCCGTCCGGGCGGTATACCGCGCCGGGGCCGGCACGCGCGGCCCGGCGTTCATGACGGGATGGAGGATGTCGTCCACGACAGCCCCGCCTCGCGCTTGCGTTCGGCACCGATCCCCCCGTCCTTCGAGGCGCTTCGCAAGGTCGTGGCCATCCAGAGCCCCGCGCTCGTGCCCGGCCGTCCCGGGCTGCGTCTCCTGCTGCTTGTCGCCCTGATCGCCCTCGTCATGGGAGGCGTGTACGCCTGGCGGTCCCAACCGGAGCCCGAGCCCCTGGCACCACCTGTGCCGGTCTCCGGGCCACCGCTGTCGGCGCCCGCCACCGCTCCACGCCGGCAGTCCGCGCCGCTCACCGGACTCACCGTTCACGTGACGGGTAAGGTCCGGCGTCCCGGAGTGCTCACGTTGCCGGACGGTTCCCGGGTCGCCGACGCGGTCAAGGCGGCCGGGGGCATCCGTGGGGCGGCCGCCACGGGATCCCTCAACCTCGCGCGCAGGCTCGTCGACGGCGAACAGATCGTCGTCGGCCCCTCCGGCGCGGCCGTCGTCGCGGCGGCGCCCAACCCGGTGAATCCCGTGGATCCCGCCACCGCCGTCGTCGACCTCAACACGGCCACCCCCGAGCAGCTTGAGCGGTTACCGGGCGTTGGTGAGGTGCTCGCCCGGCGCATCGCCGAATATCGCGACGCCCACGGTGGTTTCCGCACCGTCGAGGAGCTTCGCGACGTGAGCGGGATAGGCGACCGTAAGTACGCCGAGATGCGCGACAAGGTCCGTGTCTGACGCGCCGACGGCGAGGGAGGTCGTGACACGGCTCGTCACGGCCATCACGGCAGCCGGCTCCGATGGCCCTCCCCGCCGCGATGTCGCCGCTCTTCGGAGTCTCGGGGGACCGTGCGGACCGGAGGAGACCATCGGCTCCGGCGGTCCCCGACGGTCCGCCGACCCCGGTCATTCCCGAGGTGCGGCAGGCTCGGGCGGGCAGGGAGGCCCGGAGGGTTCCGGCAAGGGAAGGCGCGCACATGCCGCTCAGCTGGTGCTGCCGGCGGCGGCCTCATGGATCACCGCCCTCGTCCTGCTGGGCTGCTCGGCTGTGACCGGTGCCGTGACGGCCGGTCTCATGGCCGCAGGTGCTCTGGCGATGGCCGTCATGCCCCGGCCACCGGGAGTGGCGGGCCGGCGAAACGCGATGATCGCGGTCCTTGGGTGCGCGGCCGCGGTGGCGGGATCGGTGGCCTTCCGGGTGCACGCGGTCGGTACGGGACCGATCGCCGAGCTCGCGGGAGGAAACGCCCTGGCGGTGGCCGAGGTGGTGGTGACCGACGACCCGCGGGAGACGGGCAGGAGGGGAGGGCCTTCCCTCCGGGAGAGCTTCGTGGTGCCCGCCCGGGTCGAGTCGGTCGGTACGGGAGCGGGCAGGGTGGTGCTGCGGGCTCCGGTGGTGCTGTTCGTCTCGGGCGCCGAGTGGCGCTTCCTGCTGCCCAGCCAGCGAGTGGAGGTCACCGGTCGCTTCGGCCGGGCCGGCCCCGGAGAGTTGCTCGCGGCGGTGGTGCTGGTCAGAGGGGCACCGCGAGTGTTGAGCGGGCCGTCCTGGGAGCAGCGCGCGGCCGGCGCGCTCAGGTCGGGATTGCGGGAGGCGGCCGACGTGTTGCCTCCGGCGCAGCGCGGACTGCTGCCCGGCCTGGTGGTCGGTGACGTGTCCCGGATGGACGAGCAGGTCAAGGCCGACTTCAAGGCGGCAGGCCTCAGCCATCTGCTCGCGGTCTCCGGCGCGAACCTCGCCGTCGTGGCGGGGGCGGCGGTCGCGCTGGCCAGAATGGCCGGGCTGCCCCTCGCGGCGCGGGCGGTGCTGGCGATGTCGGCCATGGTCGCCTTCGCGGTCGTCGCCCGGCCCTCGCCGAGCGTGCTCAGGGCACTCCTGATGGGTGGAGTCGCCGCCCTCGCCCTCGGCACGGGCCGCTCGCGTGACGGTGTCGCCGCCCTGTCGGTGACGGTCCTGGGGTTGATCTTCTTCGTTCCCGGTCTCGCGCGTTCCTACGGTTTCGCCCTGTCGGTCGCGGCCACCGCGGGCATCCTGGTCCTCGCTCCCGGCTGGCGCGACCGGCTCTCGGCCCGCATGCCCCGATGGCTCGCTGAGGCGACCGCGGTGGCCGCCGCGGCTCAGGCCGCTGTGACCCCCGTCCTGGTCCTGATGTCGGGGCAGCTCGCGCCGGTGGCGATTCCCGCCAACCTGCTCGCGGGACCGGCCGTCGCCCCCGCCACCCTGCTCGGCTTCGCGGTGGCCTTGATCGCCCCGCTGCACATGGGGCTCGCCCAGTTGCTGGTCCGGCCGGCGGGGCTGGCCACCGGATGGATCATCGAGGTGGCCGCGCACGCCGCCGGACTCCCACTGGGCGTGATCCCGTGGCCGGGCGGCGTCACCGGCCTGCTCCTGCTGGCCGCCGCCGTCCCGCTCGCGGTGCTGGTGCTGCGACATCGGCGGTCACGCCTGATCGCCCTCGCGGCCATGGCCGGGCTGGTTCTCGCCGTGACGGTGGCCGCGCCGATCGTGGCACGCTGGCCGCCTCGCGGATGGTTGCTCCTGGCCTGTGACGTCGGTCAGGGAGACGCGTTGCTCGTCGCGGCGGGACCGGGGCGGGCCGTGGTGGTGGACGCGGGCCCCGACCCGGTGCGGATGGACCGCTGCCTGCGCTCCATGGGGATCAAAGAGGTGCCGCTGGTCATTCTCACCCATCCGCATCTCGACCATGTGGGAGGACTCGACGGGGTCTTTCGCGGACGCGTCGTGGGGGCGGTGGTGGTGACCCCGCACGATGCCGGAGGGTACGAGGGGAGGAGGCTGAGCGACGCCCTCGCCCGTCGCCATGTGGTCGAGTGGGCGGCGAGGCCCGGCGTGAGCTGGTGTTTCGGGCCTTCCGAACTCACCGTCATCGGCCCGGCGGCCGAAGCGTCCCCGCCCGGCGCGGGGGAGGGGGCGGCCGTCAACAACGCGAGCATCGTGGTGCACGTCCGCTGGGCCGTGGGGGCGGCCCTGCTCAGCGGCGACATCGAGACCGAGGCCCAGGCGGAGTTGCTCCGGCGCGGCCTGCCGTCCGCCGAGATCCTCAAGGTTCCGCACCACGGATCGGGCAGGCACGACCCGGGCTTCCTCGCCGCCTCCGGTGTCCGCGCCGCTCTGATCAGCGTGGGGGCGGACAACGGCTACGGCCACCCCGCCCCGTCGACCCTGGCCGCGCTGCGCCGGCTCGGCGCCCGCGTCTACCGAACGGATCTGTCGGGAGACCTCGCCGTGGTGGTCCGCGAGGGGGCTCTGGCCGTCATCGCGAGGGGGGCGGAGACTCGTTCGCGGGCGGCGCGGGGCGTCCGGGCCGAGGTGGGCAGGCTGGTGGGCAGGCTTCCGGGTCCGGTCGCGCCGGTGCGGATCAGTTCCCGCTTCCGGCCTGGCGGCGGAACTCGGTGTCCACATCGGCGGCGTAGACCGACCGGCTGCAGCGCGCGCAACGGTACATGATCGGGCCCTCGTCGAGGGATGTTCCGCAGCGAGGGCAGGCGTGTCGGCGAATGGTGGAGTTTGTCATGGTTCTCACCTCCTCTGGTGTTTCCCAGGGTGCCCGGTGGCACCTGCATTTCGATTGCGAACGGCTTGCCGACGGCCCAGCCGGTCACCGAGACGTGGCATGCTGCTCGACATGGCGGCAATCGATCCGGCACCCGTGATCCTGATCCTCGGCGACGAGGAACTCCTGGCCGACCGCGCGGTGAGCGAGGTGACCTCGGCGGCGAAGGCGGCCGATCCGACCGCCGAGGTGCACGACCTCCCCGGCTCGAAGATGGAGCTCGGGGAGCTCACCCGCATGACGTCGCCCTCGCTGTTCGGCGAGAGGTCCGTGGTGGTCGTCCGCTCGGCCCAGGACCTCGGCAAGGACGTCATCGCCGAGGTCGTCTCCTACGCGGCGCACCCGGCGGACGAGACCGTGCTCGTCCTCGTCCATCCGGGAGGAGTGAAGGGCAAGGCTCTGGTCGACGGGGTCAAGAAGGCCGGTGCCCAGGTGGTCTCCGTCACCAAGGTGACCAAACCGGCCGAGCGTCTCGCGTTCGTCAAGGCGGAGCTGAAGCGGGCCGGGCGCACCATCGGGGCCGACGCCGCCTCCGCCCTCCTCGACGCCGTGGGCAACGACCTGCGCGAGCTGGCCGCCGCGTGCAGCCAGCTCGCCTTCGACACCCCCGGCAAGACGATCGACGAGGCCGCCGTCGCGCGCTACCACCGGGGCAGGGCCGAGGTGAGCGGTTTCACCGTGGCGGACTCGGCGGTCGAGGGGCGGCTGGGCGACGCCCTGGAGCAGCTGCGCTGGGCGCTCTCGACCGGTACGGCCCCCGTCCTGCTGGTGAGCGCGCTCGCCGGGGGCCTGCGCTCGCTGGCCAAGGTGGGAGGCGCTCCCCGCAATCTCCGGGGTGGTCAGCTCGCCAGCCATCTCGGCATGCCGCCCTGGAAGATCGACCGGGTCCAGCGGCAGCTGAACGGCTGGGGGCCCGAAGGGCTCGCCCGTGCCATCCAGGCGGCCGCCACAGCCGATGCGCAGGTGAAGGGCGGCGGGGCCGACCCCGCGTACGCGCTGGAGCACATGGTCCAGACCGTGGTCGCCAGTCGCACGGGGCGTTAGGCGGATACGGGCGAGAGGAGCCCGGGACCGCCGGGAACCGAAGCCGCCGAGGCGGGACGGCGTGAAACGCAGAAACGCCGCATCCCTTTGGGATGCGGCGTTCGCGGAACCTGGGACTACTTGGCGGCCGACAGGGCGGCGGTGCGCTGGGCGATCGCCGACTTGCGGTTGGCGGCCTGGTTCTTGTGGATCACGCCCTTGCTGGCAGCCTTGTCCAGCTGGCGGGAGGCGGCGCGCTGCAGCGCGACAGCCTCTTCGACGTTACCCTGGTCGGCGGCCTCGCGGAACTTGCGGATGGCCGTCTTCAGGGAAGACTTGACAGCCTTGTTGCGCAGCCGGGCCTTCTCGTTCTGCCGGTTGCGCTTGATCTGGGACTTGATGTTCGCCACGAAGAAGCCTCGGTGAATGTCGTTGGATGGGGCGCGCGGGCAGAGAGGGCGCGCCACACGCAGTTGACTAGGCTACCAACTGCCGTGGTCGACACTCAAATCGACAGGCCGGGCAGAGGGATGCCTGATCAGTCTAGCGTGTGGTCCCGATGGCTCGGGCCGGAATCCTCATGGCTTGAACCAGAACTTCTCGTACTCCGCCCAGTCCTCCTTGGTGGCGGCGAAGTCGACATAGAGCGCCAGGCCGAACCGTTCGCGCGGCTTGCCGTACGAGGTCAGCGCCAGCCGGGCGCCCGTCGCCGCCTTCTCGACGCTCTCGGCCTCGTCGGCCCAGGAGACACCGTGGTCGTGATAGGCCGGGGCGCCGATCAGCACCGTCTTCTCCTCGGGGACGATCTCCAGCGCGAGCGAGGTCTGCCGTACGACGTAGCCGCCGTAGACGGTGGGGAAGGGGAGGTAGGAGTCGTAGGTCATGATCGCCACCTGGTCGGTGAGCTTCGCGACCTCGCGGAAGTAGGCGGGCGACCAGTACTTGTCGTGGCCGAGGGCCGCGCGGACGGCCGGCCGGACGAGCGGGAACGGCTCGATCTGCGGGGTCGAGGTGGAGAGCAGGCCGTCGCCCACGATCGCCCGGGTCTGGGTGAGCAGGTCGAGGAAGTCGGTGTCGCCGTCGCCGATCGGCTCGAAGTTGTAGTGGACGCCGTCGAAGCCGAGCTCCGTGATCGCACGGGCCCCCTCCAGCACACGCTGCCTGGAGGCGGCGTCGTCGAGATCCAGGACGCCGTCGACCTTCTGGCCGAGCCAGGCGGACACCCTGACCTTGGGGAGTTCCTCGCGCCACCACTTCAGGAAGTCGGCCGCCTTCGGATACGCGCCGGCGGGCAGTGTCCCGTCCGAGTCGAACGGGCCGGAATGGACGTACACGTCCTTGATCCCGGTCTTTCGCAGCCGGGCGGCGAGGGTCCGCACGTCGTCGGCCGTCTTGCGGCCGTCGACCCACGCGTGGCCCAGCCACAGGGCGTCGTGGCCGGTCGTCTTCGCCCATGGGGCGGGTGTCCCGGTAAACTGCAGGGTGAGGATGGCCACGGCCACCCCTGGAAGCGCGAGGAGCAGGGCCGCCACCGTAGCGAGGAACCGCAGGCCGCGCCGTGCTCTGGTCCGGGCAATCACCCGGACATGTCACCATGGAAGACGGCTGGCATGCCAGCCGTATGATCGTCATCAATCTGTTGAAACGGATCCCGGTGCGCATTCAGCCTGGCCAGACCGACCCCGCTGTGCTCCGCAACTTCTGCATCATCGCGCATATCGACCATGGCAAGTCGACGCTCGCCGATCGCATGCTGCAGATCACCGGAGTGGTCGACGACCGTTCCATGCGTGCCCAGTATCTCGACCGCATGGACATCGAGCGCGAGCGCGGCATCACGATCAAGTCGCAGGCGGTCAGGCTTCCCTGGAAGGTCGGCGACACCGACTACGTCCTCAACATGATCGACACCCCCGGGCACGTCGACTTCACCTACGAGGTCTCCCGGTCGCTCCAGGCGTGCGAGGGCGCGATCCTGCTGGTCGACGCCGCGCAGGGCATCGAGG
This sequence comes from Streptosporangium sp. NPDC000509, assembly GCF_042898365.1. NCBI lineage: Bacteria > Bacillati > Actinomycetota > Actinomycetes > Streptosporangiales > Streptosporangiaceae > Streptosporangium > Streptosporangium sp. NPDC000509. The sequence goes on from NZ_JBIAYX010000008.1 coordinate 227,356, forward strand.
CGCAGACGCTGGCCAATCTCTACCTGGCGATGAACAACGACATGACGATCATCCCGGTGCTCAACAAGATCGACCTGCCCGCCGCCCAGCCGGAGAAGTACGCCGCGGAGATCGCCCACCTCATCGGCTGCGAGCCGGAGGACGTGCTGAGGGTCTCCGGCAAGACCGGCGTCGGCGTTCGCGAGCTGCTGGACCACGTGGTCTCGAACGTTCCGGCCCCGGTCGGCGACGCCGACGCGCCCGCCCGTGCGCTGATCTTCGACTCGGTGTACGACACCTACCGCGGTGTGATCACGTACGTCCGGGTGATGGACGGCCACCTGGGCAAGCGTGAGCGCATCCTGATGATGTCCACCACCGCGGCGCACGAGACGCTGGAGATCGGTGTCATCTCGCCCGAGCCGAAGATCGCCGACAAGGGGCTGGGCGTCGGCGAGGTGGGTTACCTGATCACCGGGGTGAAGGACGTCCGCCAGTCGCGGGTCGGCGACACGGTGACCTCCGTGACGCGTCCGGCCCTCCAGGCGCTCAGTGGTTACGAGCACCCCAAGCCCATGGTCTTCTCGGGTCTCTATCCGATCGACGGGGACGACTACCCCGACCTGCGCGAGGCCCTGGACAAGCTCCAGCTCAACGACGCCGCCCTGGACTACGAGCCGGAGACCTCCGCGGCGCTCGGCTTCGGATTCCGCTGCGGCTTCCTCGGCCTGCTCCACATGGAGATCGTCCGCGAGCGGCTGGAGCGCGAGTTCAACCTCTCGCTCATCTCGACCGCGCCCAACGTGGTCTATCGGGTGATCATGGAGGACGGCAAGGAGGTCGTCGTCACCAACCCCTCGGAGTTCCCCACCGGCAAGGTGGAGAAGGTCTTCGAGCCGATGGTCAAGACGACCGTGCTCGTCCCCTCGGAGTTCATCGGCGCGATCATGGAGCTCTGCCAGAACCGCCGGGGCAGCCTGCAGGGCATGGACTACCTGTCCGAGGACCGCGTCGAGATCCGCTACACCATGCCGCTCGGTGAGATCATCTTCGACTTCTTCGACCAGCTCAAGTCCCGTACGCGCGGCTACGCCTCGCTGGACTACGAGCCCTCGGGCGAGCAGGAGTCGGATCTGGTCAAGGTCGACATCCTGCTCCAGGGCGAGGCCGTGGACGCCTTCAGCGCCATCGTCCACCGGGAGAAGTCGTACGCCTACGGGGTCGAGATGGCCAAGAAGCTGCGCGAGCTCATCCCCAGGCAGCAGTTCGAGGTGCCGATCCAGGCGGCGATCGGCGCCCGGGTCATCGCCCGTGAGAACATCCGCGCCATCCGCAAGGACGTCCTCGCCAAGTGCTACGGCGGCGACATCTCCAGAAAGCGCAAGCTGCTGGAGAAGCAGAAGGAGGGCAAGAAGCGGATGAAGATGGTCGGCCGGGTCGAGGTGCCCCAGGAGGCGTTCGTCGCCGCGCTGTCCACCGAGTCCTCCGCGGACAAGAGCAAGAAATAGCTGAAACGTGCGGGCGAGGCCGCTGGTGACCCAGATCCTGCGGCCTCGCCCGGTATGAGGGGGATCGCTCAGCGCAGGACGCTGTAGAGCGCCGAGGTGAGCGACGCCCGGGTGTCGTCCTGGTCGATGGACCACATCATCGAGCCGCCGAGGCCCTTCAGGCGGATGTAGGCCGCCTTCTGCAGCAGCGTGGCCGGGTCGTCGTAGGACCAGAACTCGTTGCCGTCGTAGAGCCACACGGTCCCGGTCAGCAGGTCGCGGTGGCGCTTGCCAGGCTTCTTCACGAGGATCTTGTAGTCCTCGCTTCCGGCGGCGTAGGTGGCGGGAGCGGGGCCGGTGGCGGTGCCGTACAGGCCGTTCTTCCCGCCGGTGACGCCGGTCCAGCCCTGGCCGTACGCCGGTACGCCCACCACGAGCTTCTTGGCGGGTGCGCCGCGCGTGAGGTAGTCGCGGACCGTCTGGTCCACGCTGTACTTCACCGGGTGGGGGTCGCGCCGGTCGTTGAACAGGTTGCCGTTGTGGCCGGTGACGGTCTCCCACGAGCCGTGCAGATCATAGCCCTGGATGGTGGCGAAGGTGAGCTGCTTGAAGACGTCGCGGACCTCGAAGCCCGCGTCGATCTTCGCGGCGGCGGCGGGCAGGAAGGCGGTCAGCTCGGTGCGCTGGTCGAACTGGTTCATCTGGCGGCGGATCTCGGCGACGAACAGGGTGAAGTTCCGCTTGTCCTCGGGGCGGATGATGTTGCCGACCTCCCCTGAGGAGCCGGGCCACTCCCAGTCGAGGTCGATGCCGTCGAACACACCGGCCCCGGTGCCGGGGGCGGTACCGGGCAGGTTGCCCTTCAGCCACAGGTCGATGCAGGAGGAGGCCAGCTTGGCGCGGCCCTGGGGGGTCAGCACCGCGTCGGAGAAGTACTTCGAGCCGGTCCAGCCGCCGAGGGAGATCAGGGCCTTGAGCCCGGGGTGCTTGGCCTTGAGCTTCTTCAGCTGGTTCAGGTTGCCGTTCAGCGCCTGCCCTTCGACGTCGGCGACGCCGTCCACGCTCTGCTCGGCGGGCACCGGGCGCTGCCAGTCGGCCCACGGGTCGGGGGAGTAGCAGGAGCCCTCGGCGTTGACGAAGCCGAAGGCGTAGTTGATGTGGGTGAGCTTGGCCGCGGCGCCGCTGGTGTCCATGTCCTTGACGTGGTAGTTGCGACCGTAGATGCCCCACTGGACGAAGTAGGCGACCCGCTTGTAGCGGTCACCGTGTCCCTGGAGTCCCTGAGATGCCTGAGCCTGGGCGGGGGCCGGCGCGGCCACCGCCACGAGACCCGCGGCGAGGGCTGTCGCGATCACTTTACGGAGGAGTCTCTGCACGGGCTTCTCCACTGCTTGGAATAGTAACTTATAGGAAACTTTCCTTTAAGTTTTCCCGGATCGTAGACCTGCGCGATCTGGCCGTCAACGGCCATCGGCGTTTTGACCGGTGGACGGCAGGATGCTTCGACTACCTTGGTAAGGCATGGAGCAGCAGGCGTTCTGCAACCGATGTGGCACCCCTGTGCGCGGGCTGTCGCGATGTCCCGGGTGTGGGGCGTCCACGGGGGGCCTGCCCTCGGCGAGCCGGTCCTCGCCGGCCGGGTTCCCGCCGCTCCAGGCCCCGTCGGCTCAGACCCCTTCGGTGCGGCCTTCCGGGGGCGTCCCTCCGGGCGGGAGCAGGATTCCGCCCGAAGAGTGGCGGCAGGATCCCGCCGACTGGCAGCAGCATCTTCCACCGGACGAGCGCCCCCGGCCGCCCGCACCGGACGACCCGGCCCCGAGGGGCCGTGCCCGGTCGCCTCGCGAGGACCGCAAGGTCTGGCCCCCGCCTCCGCCGGCCACGGTCCTCGCCGACGGCGGCGACTCCGGTCGATAGGCGAGGGCCGAGGCTCGAAGCCGACGGCCCTGGCTTCGAGCCGGTCGGTGTCCCTGAGCATCGGATCTTCGGCGTACCGGGCATCGCGGGGAAAGCGGCAGACTTGAGGCGTGCCATCCACACTTCCCGACGGGGATCCCGTACCCGCCTCCGGCGAGCTCCCGGAGAGCGCGCTCGCCGGACTCGGCGAGCGGCCCTTCGGCTTCTACGTCCACGTCCCCTTCTGCGTGACCCGGTGCGGTTACTGCGACTTCAACACCTACACGGCGTCCGAGCTCGGCCCCGGCGCCTCGCAGAAGGACTACGCGGACACCGCCGTCGAGGAGGTGCGGCGGGCGCGGGCCAACCTCGGCGCCGCGCGTCTCCCGGTCGAGACCGTGTTCTTCGGCGGGGGAACCCCCACCCTGCTCCCCGCCGGGGATCTGGTACGGATCCTGAAGGCGATCGAGGAGGAGTTCGGGCTCGCCTCCGGCGCCGAGGTGAGCACCGAGGCCAACCCCGAGTCGGTGGATCCCGCCTACCTGGCGGAGCTGCGCGCGGGCGGGTTCAACCGGATGAGCTTCGGGATGCAGAGCGCCCGCGAGCACGTGCTCCAGGTGCTGGACCGCCGCCACACCCCCGGCCGCCCCGCACGGGCGGTACGGGAGGCGAGGGAGGCGGGGTTCGACCACGTCAACCTCGACCTGATCTACAGCACGCCGGGGGAGAGCGACGACGACTGGCGCGCGTCGCTGGCCGCGGCGATCGAGGCGGGGCCGGACCACGTCTCCGCGTACTCGCTGATCGTCGAGGACGGAACGAAGCTGGCCGCCAGGATCAGGCGCGGCGAACTCCCGATGCCCGACGACGACGTGGCCGCCGATCGTTACCTGATCGCCGACGCCATGCTGGCCGAGGCGGGGTTCGAGTGGTACGAGGTGTCCAACTGGGCGACCTCGGAGGCCGGGCGCTGCCGGCACAATCTGCTCTACTGGACCGGCGGCGACTGGTGGGGCGTCGGTCCCGGGGCGCACAGCCACGTCGGCGGCACCCGCTGGTGGAACGTGAAGCACCCCGCCGCCTACGCCCGGCGTCTGGCCGAGGGCACCTCGCCCGCGCACGCGCGCGAGGTGCTGGACCCTCAGGACCGGGCGGTGGAGCGGCTGATGCTGGAGCTGCGGCTCGCCCGGGGTTTCCCGCTCGGCGAGCTGGAACGCCCGCCCGTGGTCGCTCGCGCGCTCGCCGACGGCCTGCTGGAGGTGGAGCCGTTCAAGGCGGGCCGTGCGGTGCTCACCCTGCGCGGTCGTCTCCTGGCGGACGCCCTGGTCCGGGATCTCACCTGAGAGCTCCGGGGCACCGGCCGGTCCGCCGGGCGGGTCAACCGACGAAGCGGATGTTTATCGGATAGCGGTAGGTCTCTCCCCGGTTGGCCGCCAGCGCGGCGACGATCGCCATGACGATCGATCCGACCCAGAGGAAGAACATCAGCAGGAAACCGATGAACACGAACGCCAGGACCCAGCAGACGGCGTAGGCGATCAGCACCGTGAGCTGGAAGTTGAGCGCCTCGGCGGCCTGGTCGCGCGCGTAGGGCGACTCGTCCTTCTTCGCCAGATAGAGCACCAGCGGCCCGACGAAGGAGGTGAGCAGGCCCAGCAGGTGGGCGAGCATCGCCATGGTGGTGTCGTCGCTGCCCGGTCGCGGGCCGTACGTTCCAGGGGGCGCCTGGTGGCCGTATCGCGGCGGGGGGCCGTACGCCCCGTATTCGGGGTATCCGTGCTGGTAACCACCCGGGTAGCCGTCGGAGGCGTACGGGGAGGTGTACGGGGAGGTGTACGGCGGGTAGCCCCCGTACCGCTGGTCCGGTTGCCCGTGGGATCCGTATTCCTGGCCCGGTGGGGGGTGACCCTGGCCGCCGGGCCCGTATCCCTGGTCCGGGGGCGGGGTGCTCTGCCCCGGCCAGGAGTGGTCCGGCGGAGGGTTGCCGACCCGCCGCGTCGGGTCGTCGGCCGATGGGCCTTCGGGGTTCTCGCTCATGTCCCCTCCTGATGGGTTGACGGCCTATCCGTCCTCGTCCGGAACCGTCACGAAGTCGATCAGCTCCTCGACGGGGCCGAGGAGCTCTGGCTCCAGATCGGCATATGTCGTGACCGATCCGAGAATGCGGCGCCATGCGGCGGCAGGCTCCACATCCCAGCCCAGCGCGGCGATGACACCCTCCTTCCAGGGCACCCCGCGGGGCACCGACGGCCAGGAGGGGATCCTGAGCACCTGCGGTCTGACCGCCTGCCAGACGTCCACGAACGGGTGCCCGACGATCAGTACGTGCGGTGAGGAGATCCGCGCGACGATCCGGCTCTCCTTGGAACCGGGGACGAGGTGGTCGACGAGCACACCCAGCCGCCGCCCCGGCCCCGGGCCGAACTCCTCGACGATCGAGGGCAGGTGGTCGACCCCCTCCAGATACTCCACGACCACGCCCTCGACCCGCAGGTCGTGCCCCCAGACCTTCTCCACGAGCGCGGCGTCGTGCACGCCCTCCACGTAGATCCGGCTCTCCTTCGCGACCTGGGCCCGCAGGCCCTCGACCGCGATGGAACCCGACGCGCTCCGCCTCGGGCCGCGCGGCGCGGCGGCGGGTCGTACGAGGGTCACGACCCTGCCCTCCAGAAGGAAGGCGGCCGGCTCCAGCGGGAAGACCCGCCGGCGCCCGAAGCGGTCCTCCAGGGTGACGGCCTCCTTGTCGCAGGCCACCACGGCGCCACAGAAGCCGCCGTCGGCGTCCTCGACGACCAGGTCGAGCTCCGCGGGCACCTGGGGGATCGTCCCCCTGCGCGGGCGCCGCCAGTCTCCCGCCAGAACGTCACGCTCGTACATCACCGACCGCCACCCTCTCTCGCCGGGGATCAGGTGGGACGCTAGCAAACACCGGCGTCACCTGCCGTAGGGTCCCGGCTGTCCCCACTGCCCCATCGACGACGCGGCGGCGGCCTGGCGCTTGCGGGCACCGCTGCGCTTCACCAGCACGACGATCGTCACGACGATGGCGAGCAGAATCCCGATGCCGGGGATCAAGAACAGGGCGGCCACCCCGCCCACCAGCGAGTCGGCGGACAGTTCCCTGCCCACGCCGAAGGTCGTGCCGTCGGCGGGGTCGGCGGAGCACTGGACCTGGTAGTCGCCCGCCTGGTCCACGCCGACCCGCAGGCCCATCTCCCAGGTGACGCCGTCGGATCCCGCGACGGTCTGCTGGATGTCCGGCTTCTGCAGGCGGGGCGTGCTCGTACCGCCGGTGAGCGTGCACTCGAACTTGGTGGGCCCGCCGGTGGCGACGTAGATCGCCGGCTTGTCCGCCGGGTCGAGCGCGACCGTCGCGGTCTCGCCGGGGGCGAACGTCCGCGTCGGGGCCGCGTCGGTGACCGCGCCGAGGATGCCACCGGCGAAGCCGCCGATGCCGACGACGATGCTGACCAGGGCGAGCAACCAGACCCCGACGATCCACCCGATGCCAGGCTTGATCTTTCCGCTGGGAGGCGGTCCCTGCGGGGCGCCGTAACCGGGAGGGGCGTAACCGTACGAGGGGGGCTGCTGGCCGTACGGCTGCTGACCGTATTGCTGGCCGGGCTGCTGCTGGCCGTACTGCTGACCATACGGCTGCTGAGGGCCGCCGTGACCGGGGCCGCGGGAGGCGTCGCCCGGATAAGAACCAAAATCGTTGGACATGTGCAAATTGTGGTGGGTACCGCTTGGATCGCGATAGCAGTTGACTTGACAAAGGCTTGCCGTCATCATCCACCGCTTTCGCTTATCGCGCCTTCCGTGCGGGGGCCGTACACTTGGCACTCGGGAACACAGAGTGCCAAGCCTCGTGTTTCCCTCTGAACGCAGGCAGGGAGGTGACCACGTTGGTCGACGACCGCAAGCTCGCCGTGCTCCGCGCCATCGTCGAGGACTACGTGTCCACCAACGAACCGGTGGGGTCGAAGGCTCTCGCGGACCGGCACAACCTGGGGGTGTCCCCGGCGACGATCCGCAACGACATGGCGATGCTGGAGGAGCAGGGCTACATCGCCCAACCCCACACCAGTGCCGGCCGGGTGCCCACCGACAAGGGCTACCGGCTCTTCGTCGACAGGCTCTCGCAGGTGAAACCCCTGTCGAGCGCGGAACGCAAGGCGATCGAGAGTTTCCTCGCGGGTGCCGTGGACATCGACGACGTCGTCATGCGGACGGTGCGGCTGCTGGCCCAGCTCACCCGGCAGGTCGCCGTGGTGCAGTATCCGACGCTGACCCACTCGACGGTCAGGCACGTCGAGCTGGTGCCGCTGAGCGAGCGCCGGCTGATGTTCGTGCTGATCACCAACACCGGCAGGGTCGAGCAGCGCGTGATCGAGGTGCCCGACGTCATCGACGAGCAGCGCGTGGCACACCTGCGCGCGATGCTCAACGCCTCCCTCGACGGATGCGGGCTCACCAGCGTTCCCGACCGGGTCGCCGATCTGCCGGAGCGGTTGCCCGCGGAGGATCGACCGCTCGCGGCGACTATCCTGTCCGTACTGCTCGAGTCCCTGGTGGACAGGCATGATGAGAAGATCGTTTTTGCCGGGGCCGCCAACCTCGCGGGAGCCGACTTCACCGTCGGGCTCCGCGACGTGCTGGAGGCCCTGGAAGAGCAGGTCGTGCTCATGCGACTGCTCGGTGAGACCTCGGACCTTTCCGCGCTGACCGTGCGGATCGGCTCGGAGAACCCCTACACCGGACTCCAGGGCACATCCATCGTCGCCGCTGGATACGGTTCCGGGGACAAGCAACTCGCCCGGCTCGGTGTGCTGGGCCCGACGCGAATGGACTACCCGGTCACGATGGGCGCGGTGCGCGCGGTGGCACGCTACGTCAGCCAGATTCTGGCTGCATCATAAGAGGTCAACGAAAAGTGGCTAAGAGCGACTACTACGGCACCCTCGGGGTGCGCCGTGACGCCAGTGCGGAAGAGATCAAGAAGGCGTACCGCCGCCTGGCACGCGAGCTGCATCCCGACGTCAACCCCGATCCTGAGACTCAGGAGCGCTTCAAGGAGATCACACAGGCCTACGAGGTCCTGTCCGACTCCGGCAAGCGGCAGATGTACGATATGGGTGCCGACCCGTTCGCCGCGGGCGGCGGTGCGGGCGCCGGGGGCTTCGGCGCCGGCTTCCCGTTCAGCGACATCATGGACGCCTTCTTCGGCGCGGCCGGTGGAGGCGGTGGCCGAGGCCCCCGCTCCCGTGCCCGCCGCGGGCGCAACGCGACCATCAGGGTCGAGCTCGACCTGCGCGAGTCGGGCTTCGGCACGACCCGCGAGCTGGTCGTCGACACCGCCGTGGTCTGTGAGGTCTGCACGGGCTCAGGGGCCGCGGCCGGCACCCACCCCGACACCTGTGACATGTGTCACGGTCGGGGAGAGGTCTCCCAGGTCACCCGGTCCTTCCTCGGCCAGGTCATGACCTCCCGCCCCTGCCCCCAGTGCGGCGGCTTCGGATCGATCATCCGCAATCCCTGCCAGGAGTGCTCGGGTGACGGCCGGGTTCGCACCCGGCGGACCATCAAGGTCCGCATCCCGGCCGGTGTCGAGGACGGCACCCACATCCAGCTCGCCGGCGAAGGCGAGATCGGCCCGGGCGGGGGTCCGCCCGGAGACCTGTTCCTGGAGATCGTCGAGCGTCCCCACGAGATCTTCGAGAGGCGCGGCGACGACCTGCACTGCACCGTGCAGATCCCGATGACCGCGGCCGCGCTCGGCACCATCCTGACCATGGAGACGCTCGACGGCGCCGAGGAGCTCGACATCCGTCCCGGCACGCAGTCCGGGCAGACGATCCCCCTCTACGGGCGGGGCGTGCAACGGCTGAACGAGACGGGCCGAGGCGACCTGCTGATCCATGTGAACGTGGAGACCCCCGCCCGCCTCGACGCTGAGCAGGAGACGCTCCTGAAGGAGCTCGCCAGGCTCCGCGGCGAGGAGCGCCCGCCCGGTAAGTTCGCCCCCGGGCAGCAGAGCTTCTTCTCCCGCCTGCGGGACGCTTTCAATGGCCGCTGACCAGGTCTCAACGGCCGCTCCGCCCCGCTTCCGGTTGCGTCGTCACGGTCCGGCCCGCACCCTGCCCGGTGCAGGTTCCCGGCCGGGGCGTCGGGTCCGTCCCGAGGCATCGTCCCGGTCGCGTTGCCGGGGGCACCTCGGGGCGGTCCGCCCGGACGGCCCATGACCGTCCCGGTCTTCCTGGCGGACCCGGCCGACCTGGCCAGGCCGGAGTTCGTCTTCGGCGGTCCCGAAGGACGCCACGCGGCGGCCGTACGGCGGCTGCGGGCGGGTGAGCGGCTCGACCTGACCGACGGGGCGGGCTCCGTCGCCGAGTGTGTGGTGACCGAGGCGGGCAGAGACTCGCTCCGGGTCGAGGTGCTGCGCCGCCACGACGTGCCCGTGCCGTCGCCGCGCCTGGTCGTGGTCCAGGGCCTGCCCAAGGGCGACCGGGGCGAGCTGGCCGTGGAGATGATGACCGAGGCGGGGGTCGACGTGATCGTCCCCTGGGCCGCGGCGAGGTGCGTCACCCAGTGGAAGGGCGAGCGGGCGGCCAAGGCGCTGGCCCGCTGGCGCTCCACGGCGCGCGAGGCGGGCAAGCAGTCGCGCCGCTTTCACCTGCCGGAGGTGACGGAGCTCGCGTCCACCGCGAAGGTGGCCGGCCTGTTGTCGGCGGCGGCGTTGGGCGTCGTACTGCACGAGGAGGCCGCCTCCCCGCTGTCCGGCCTGCCTCTCCCCGCGGGCGGCGACATCGTCGTGGTGGTCGGACCGGAGGGCGGGGTGTCAGGGGAGGAGATCGCCGCGTTCCGCGAGGCCAAGGCGGTGCCTGCGCTGCTCGGGCCGACGGTGCTGCGCACCTCGACGGCCGGCGTCGTCGCGGCGGCGGTGCTCCAGACGCGCAGTGGCCGCTGGTAGGGCGCCCCTGCCGACGCGCTACCGATCGCACGGCGACCACGGGGCCCGGGGGATCCGCGCCGTGAGGTCTCGGCAGCCGTGAGACAGAGAAGCGGTCACGGCTTGCCGTGACCGGTACCAACGTTGGTTGTGGATGGGGCACCGGTCACGGCTCGCCGTGACCGGTTACCGCGCTAGTTCTGGATGGGGGCCGGAGCCAGGGTGTTCGCCTCCGTCGGCATGGGGGGCGACACGTCGCTCGAGGGGGCGCACTCATCGGGCGAGCACGGGCTCTCCGAGGGGGCCGGTGGCCTCGATCGCGACGGCGTCGGGGTCGCCTCGATCTCCTCACACTTGCTGATGATCCCGCTGGGCTCGACCTCAGGGCTGTCGGGGGGAGTGGGGCAGGTCGGCGTCGGCGTCGGCGCCGGCCGGGGCGTCGGCGCCGAGTCGGTCCTGGACGGCCGGGTGCTGGACGCCGCGCTCCTGGACGGTGTGGGCGTCGGCGGGAGCATGGTGGCGCCGGGGTCGCCCGACCTGTCGAGAGTCGGAAGCGGGGCGTGGGCGGACGGTGGCTGCGAGGAGGCCGCAGGGGGGCGCGAGGTGGCGGACCCGTCGACGGGAGGAGTCGACTCGGCGTACTTGACCCCTTCGGTGCTCACTTGAGGGATCACCTGTTCGCGGAACTGGGGAACCACCATGACGACGGTCGCCGCGACGAGGACCGCACCGGCGACGGAGGCTCCGGCACGCCACCACATCAGCCCGCGGAGTCCGCGCCGCTCGATGCGGCCGCGGATTATCTCCAGCCCGTCCGGGGAGGGAACGACCGAGTTCGCCTCCGCGCTGAGCGCGCGGCGAAGCAGCTCGCCGTACTCATCCGGGGAGTCGGTCATGACAGTTGCTCCAGTGAGGTTCGTAGGGCGGCCATGCCACGAGCCGTGTGGCTCTTGACCGCGCCTTTGCTGATGCCCATCGCGTGGGCGATCTGCGCCTCGGACAGATCTCCGTAGTAACGCAGGACCAGGGCCTCCCGCTGGCGTGCGGGCAACCCGCGCAGCGCTTCGATGACGGCGGAACGCTCGAACTCGCCGATCGCGCCGTTCTCGGCGCTCGGCGCGTCGGGCATGCCCTTGGGCGCGTACTTCTCGACGACCGCTCGATGCCGAAGCACCGAACGTGATCGGTTGACGACCGACTGTCGCAGGTAAGCCAGTGCCTTGTCGGTGTCGCGCAGTCGGCGCCAGGCGCCATGGATGGCGACGAACGCGTCCTGCACGACCTCCTCCGCGGTTGCCATATCGCGGACGAGCAAGACGGCGAGACGGACAAGAGACCGATAGTGCGCGCTGTAGAGCGCGGTAACGGCCATGTCGGCGTCCCATCCGACGGGCACCGCCCCGAGCGACCTGTCGGCCACGAGGGTCTCGGTGGTCACATCAGTGGGACGCTTGGCCTTCCCAGAGGGTTTACGCTCTTCCGGTTCATTAGGGGGCATGACCCAGTCGTGTCCTCGCCAGGCGGCCATATATTGCTGTGCGCAAAGGGCTGTCGTGGTTGAAGTTTTGCACACCCACCATATCCGGGCGGATCTTTGTTTGCGGACGGGAACCATCACCGATTCACAACGTCCTCAGCGGTATGGTGCCTGTCATGGTGAGCGAAGCCGACTGCCTGTTCTGCAGGATCGTGGCCAAGGAGATTCCCGCGGAGATCGTCTACGAGACCGATCGCGCGCTGGCCTTCCGCGATGTCAATCCCCAGGCGCCGACCCACGTGCTGGTGATCCCCAAGGATCATTACCGGGACGCGGCGGCCCTCGCCGCGGCCGACCACGGCCTGGCCGACGAGGTGATCAAGGCCGCGCACGAGGTCGCCCTGCTGGAGGGGGTCGCCGAGTCGGGCTACCGGCTGGTGTTCAACACCGGGCCCGGTGCCGGCCAGACCGTCTTCCACGTGCACGGACACGTGATCGGCGGGCGGGGCCTGCAGTGGCCGCCCGGCTGAAAACCGGTAGGCGTGATCTTGACGATCGCGGATAGCATGGCGTTGAAGTTCCGCGCCTATATCTGGAGGCGAACAGGCCGTAAGGCCCGCTCATGTCCGAGACAAACGATTCCAGCAGAACGCCGCCGAGGTCCCGGGGTGCCAGCCGGACCCAGGCGAAGGTGGTTATTCCGGACGATCAGTCGATGGTCAGCCTGCTGGGCTCGCGCGACGAGTTGTTGCGCGTCATCGAGGGCGCCTTCCGCGCCGACATCCACGTCCGGGGCAACGAGATCACCGTCACCGGCAGCCCCGAGGAGAGCAGCACCGTGGTGCGGCTCTTCGAGGAGATGTCCGAACTCGTCCGCGGGGGCGCGCAGCTCACGGCCGACGCGGTCGAGCGCAGCATCGCGATGCTGCGGATGACCTCCGACAGGCCCGCCGAGGTGCTCTCCCTGGACATCATCTCCTCGCGGGGCCGGACCATCCGCCCGAAGACCGTGAACCAGAAGCGTTACGTCGACGCGATCGACAAGTTCACCGTCGTCTTCGGCATCGGTCCGGCAGGCACGGGCAAGACCTACCTCGCCATGGCGAAGGCCGTGAAGGCCCTCCAGGAGAAGAAGGTCAACCGGATCATCCTCACCCGCCCCGCCGTCGAGGCGGGCGAGAGGCTGGGCTTCCTGCCGGGCACGCTCTACGAGAAGATCGACCCCTACCTGCGCCCGCTCTACGACGCGCTGCACGACATGCTCGACCCCGACTCGATCCCCAGGCTGATGGCCGCGGGCACGATCGAGGTCGCCCCCCTGGCCTACATGCGCGGCCGTACGCTCAACGACGCCTACATCATCCTGGACGAGGCGCAGAACACCTCGCCGGAGCAGATGAAGATGTTCCTGACGCGGCTGGGCTTCAACTCGAAGATCGTTGTCACCGGAGACGTCACCCAGGTCGACCTGCCGAACGGCACACAGAGCGGCCTCCGGGTCGTCCAGGACATCCTCGATGGCATCTCCGACATCCACTTCAGCCGCCTGACCAGCGCCGACGTGGTGCGGCATAAGCTGGTGGGAGACATCGTGGACGCGTACGGACGCTACGACGAGACGCAGCGCCAGAGCAGCGCGGTGGAGCAGATCAAGGGCGTGGTCAAACGTCCCCGAGGGAGATCATGAGAACGGCCGGTCGAGAGGCGATGAGCGTGGAGCGACTCCGGCGCGGGAAACCGATCGGGGCGCGGGGCACGAGCCGGCCGCGTGGCGAGCGGGGAGCGAGGAGCGCCCGATGAGCGTCGAGGTCAACAACGAGTCCGGTGTCGAGATCGACGAGGGGCTCATCGTCTCGCTCGCGGGGCACGTGCTGGAGCGGATGGGCATCAACCCGCTCGCCGAGCTGTCGATCCTGGTCGTCGACGAAGAGGCGATGTCGGTGCTGCACGAACAGTGGATGGGCGAGCCCGGCCCCACCGACGTGCTCGCCTTCCCGATGGACGAGTTGCGCCCCGGGCCCGGCGCGGGGGCGAGGCAGGAGGGCGACGCGCCCACCGACCCGGCGCTCCTCGGTGACGTGGTGCTCTGCCCGCAGGTGGCCGCCAAGCAGGGGGCCGAGGCCGGGCACGGCACCGAGGCCGAGCTGGAGCTGCTGTGCACGCACGGCATCCTCCACCTGCTCGGATACGACCACGCCGAGCCCGAGGAGCACAAGGAGATGTTCGGCCTTCAGGGCGAGCTTCTGGAGTCGTGGCGGGAGGTGCGCCCCCAGCGGTGAACCTCGCCAACGGGTGGTTGTTCGCGGCCGTCGTCCTCGTCGTGGTCGGCGGGTTGATCGCCAGCGCGGAGACGGCCCTGACCCGCATCTCAAGGGTTCGCGCGGAGGAGTTCGGCCGCGAAGGCCGCCGGGGCGCAGGGCGCCTGCAGGCCATCGTCGCCGACCCGCCGCGCTACCTGAACCTGCTGCTCCTGCTCCGGTTGAGCTGCGAGCTGGTCGCCACGGTGATCGCCACGCTGCTCTTCATCGACTGGCTCGGCGACCGGGGCGGTGCCTACGCCGCCGCCGCAGCCGTCATGATCGTCATCAGCTACGTGATCGTCGGGGTCTCCCCGCGCACGCTGGGGCGTCAGCACGCGGAGCCGATCGCGCTCGCGAGCGCGCCCCTCGTCTACGGGCTGACCCGGATCTTCGGCCCCCTGCCCAAGCTGCTCATCCTGCTCGGCAACGCCGTGACGCCCGGCAAGGGCTTCCGCGAGGGGCCCTTCACCTCGGAGGCCGAGCTGCGCGACCTGGTCGACCTGGCCGAGGAGCGCAGGGTGATCGAGCCCGACGAGCGGGAGATGATCCACTCGGTCTTCGAGCTCGGTGACACCCTGGCCCGCGAGGTCATGGTGCCCCGTACCGACATGGTGTTCATCGAGCGCGGCAAGACGCTGAACCAGGCTCTGTCGCTCGCTCTGCGCAGCGGTTTCTCGCGGATCCCCGTGGTCGGTGAGAACGAGGACGACGTCATCGGTATCGCCTACCTCAAGGACATCGCGCGCCGGGTGCAGGACACCGGTGACGAGGGGCGTGCCGAGCCGGTGGAGTCCCTCATGCGCCCGGCCACCTACGTGCCGGAGAGCAAGCCGATCGACCAGCTTCTCCGTGAGATGCAGGCCCGCCAGATCCACCAGGCCATCGTCATCGACGAGTACGGCGGCACGGCCGGTCTGGTCACCATCGAGGACATTCTGGAGGAGATCGTCGGTGAGATCACCGACGAGTACGACCAGGAGGCGCCCAGGGTGGAGCCGCTGGAGGGCGGCGCGGTCCGGGTGACCGCGAGGCTCCCGGTGAGCGACCTGGAGGACCTGTTCGGCATCGAGCTTGAGGTCGACGACGTCGAGACCGTCGGAGGGTTGCTGGCGCACGCGCTGGGCCGGGTGCCGATCGCCGGTTCCCACGCGGTGGTGGAGGGTCTCAGCCTGACGGCCGAGAGCCTCGCCGGGCGCCGCAACCGGATCGGCACGGTCCTCGTCACCAGGGCCGTTCCCGCCGAGCCCGACTCGGTCTCGGCCTCCGCCGACCAGTGAGGGGTCCCGGGCCGCCGCGGAGGCCCGGGGAAGCGCCCCATGCGTTTTGGGTGGGTTATCCGTTTACAAGCCATTCGCAAGCCTCTCGCAACCGGGGCGCGCGACTCTTCTCTCACGGCACCCGGTCGCGCGGGAGCCGGTGGGGAAGGTCCCGGTGCCCGGAGGGGTTCGCGGTGCGAGGGATCTACCTCAGGGGAGACAGGGTCACGCAGAGCTCCGAGGCTGTTCTGCGTGACTCGCGCAAGGGTGTTCTCGACCGTGAGGTGCGGTTGAGGGCACCCTTAGGCGTTTATTGAATGATTGCCGCTTTTGCCGATGGGGAAGAAAGCGGGTCGGTGGGGACAGGGACGCCTCGCACATGACATCGGGGGAATGGTCATGACACGGGGGATGAGTTTTGTCGTTTTTGTAGTGTGGTGTGGACTTTTGTCGGGTGTTTTGGTCGGGTGTGGCGAGCAGGAAAAGGGCGGGGTGCCGGATCGTGCCGCAGAGCGGGACCGGCTGCGGGCGGTACTCGGCGAGGCGCGAGGGCTGCCTGACGGGTTCACGACACGCCCGCGCGCCGGCTGGCGCGCCCCCTTCAAAGCCGTCGACGAGGACTGCAGACTCGTCCTCGACGCCGCCGGAGGCAGGCCGCCGAAGCGGGCGCTGGAAGCACGGGCCGCCGTGACCTACCAGGGCGACGGGGTCGGGGAACTGGCCGGGTTCGGCCTGGCCTCCTACGACGGCGACGACGCCGCACTCCACTTCGGCGAGCTCGCCGAGGCGCTGGGCGGCTGCCCTGTCGTGCGCACGCCCATGGCGGGTCGCGGCACCGCCTTCAGGGTCTCCGACCTGGACCTGGATCTGAGCGGGGTCGGTGACGGGGTGCGGGCGAGGCGGTTGAACGGCAGGCTGGACGGATACCCGTACGAGATCCACCTGGTGTTCGCGCTCAGCGGTCACACCCTGATCTCGCTGGTACACGCCGGGGTGAGGGAAGTCGACGCCGCGCGTACCGGGCAGCTCGCCCGCCTGCTGGTCGACGAGGCCGGCACGTGAAAGGGCACGCCGTACCAGCGGATGCGCCGGCAGGATGCGGCCTGCGGTTCGCCGGGAGAACCGGCCTCGCCCCGGCGGGGTTCGCCGGGAGAACCCCGCCGGGGCGAGGCCGGGTCGCGGTGAGGGGTGATGGCTGAATACCCTTGTGCCGTGAGTGACGCGACCCTCGATCCCGAGGACAAGAAGATCATCGTGCTGGCCCGTTCCGCCCGTGCCCGCAACGGCGCCGCGGAGGGGGCCGCCGTGCGGGACGAGACGGGCAGGACCTACTCGGCGACCAACGTGGCGCTGCCGTCACTGACCCTCTCCGCGCTCCAGGTCGCCGTGGCGATGGCCGTCTCCAGCGGAGCGGAGTCACTGGAGGCCGCCGCGCTGGTCACGGCGGGTGAAGGCCCCTCGGATGCCGACACGCGGGCGGTCCGCGATCTGGGCGGTGAGACCGTGCTCGTGGCCGGCCCCGACGGGACACCGCGTCAGAGCTGAGTCCGGTATCGGGGACAATGGTGGACGTGAGTTCCTCAGCTGCTGATTTCCATGCCGGTTTCGCCTGCTTCGTCGGCCGGCCCAACGTCGGCAAGTCCACGCTGATGAACGCGTTGGTCGGCACGAAGGTGGCGATCACCTCCTCCAAGCCCCAGACGACCCGCCGGGCCATCCGTGGCATCGTGCACCGCCCCGACTCCCAGCTCATCATCGTCGACACTCCCGGGCTGCACCGGCCCCGCACGCTTCTGGGCGAGCGGCTGGACAGCCTGGTGCTCTCCACCCTCACCGAGGTCGACGTGATCGGCTTCTGCGTGCCCGCCAACGAGCCCATCGGCAAGGGCGACCGGTTCATCGCGGAGAAGCTCGCGGGCATCAAGAAGACCCCGGTGGTCGCCGTGGTGACCAAGTGCGACCTGGCGACCCGCGAGCAGATCGCCGCGCAGCTGCTCGCGATCTCCCAGCTCGCCGACTTCGATGACATCGTCCCGGTCTCCGCGCAGTCGGGCGAGCAGCTCGACGTGCTCGCCGACGTGCTGGTCCGGCGCCTGCCACCGAGCCCGCCGCTGTACGAGGGAGGCCGGCTCACCGACGAGCCCGAGCAGGTGCTGGTGGGCGAGCTGATCCGCGAGGCGGCCCTGGAGGGCGTACGCGACGAGTTGCCGCACTCGATCGCGGTCGTCGTCGACGAGATGATGCCCAGGGAGGGCCGCGACGACCTGCTCGACATCTACGCGCACATGTTCGTCGAGCGTCCGTCACAGAAGGCCATCGTGATCGGGCACAAGGGCTCCCGGCTCAAGGACGTCGGCAGCCGTGCCCGCGGGCAGATCGAGGCGCTTCTCGGCACCCGCGTCTACCTCGACCTGCGCATCAGCGTCGCCAAGGACTGGCAGCGCGACCCCAAGCAGCTCCGCCGCCTGGGCTTCTACGACTGAGAGCGGCACCGAGGCACTTCGAACCCGGTGAGAGCACGACGGGTGCCGGTCCGTCTTTGAACGTTGACCGGGTATCACCACCTGATGAGGGCCGGATCCGGTTTTTCCCGCAAGGTCGTTGTGACGGCCCGGTGGCTCCGCCGGCCGGGTCTCTACGAGCGAGGATCCGTCATCGCCGTATCAAAGCGGTCGCCTCCTCACCGTGCCCGAGCCGCCGCCGCAGCTCGACGGCGTCCCGGCCCAGCGCGGAGACCAGGGTGGCCGGGCCGGCGAGCGGAAGGACGGCCCAGCCGTCCCCCACCGTCGTCTCCGGCGCCCGTCCGGTGATCAGGGTGCTGCCCACGCAGCGGGCGTCACCGTAGACGGCGGAGCTGCCGTCGATCTCCGGATCGCCGACCACGAACTCCTGCCGCAGCAGCGGCACCCCGCCGAGAACGGCGTCGAAGCGCGAGTGGCAACGCCCGGGCCGCTCGCCGTACCGGCCGAAGACGATCTCCTCGCGCCAGAACACCCGCGCGTCCTCGGCCAGGTCCAGCCGGACGGCCGTCCGGTGCAGGCAATCCGCCGCGAGCACCGTCGGTTCCGGCGCGAACCGCAGCGAGGCGCCCGCGCCGACCCTGACCGTGATCGTCATCAGCGACTCGGCCCCCGTGAAACCGGGCAGCACCAGCGTGCTCGCCACCGACCGCACCTCAAGCGCGGTGCCCGGTGCCACCTCGATGTCGAGGGCGAGGTCGTCGCCGCCCAGCGGACCCGCGGCGGTGGACACCAGGTGCACCCGGCCCGGCGCGGTCGCCCGCACCGTGAGCGGCGGTCCGGAACGCATCGTGGCCAGGACGGTCCGGCCGCCGGAGTCCCGCCGGGTGACGATCTCCGCCCGTGCCCTCATCGACCGCCGCCCGGCCCGCTCGGGCTCGGGTCGTAGGGATCGTGCGGGCCGTGCGGGGGCGGGAGCGGAGTCGGTGACGGACATGAGGTCAGACGCCGGAGTGTTCGTGGGCCCAGGACGAGACCAGGCCGGTGACCCATTCCGAGACCGCGTGCGCGCTCGGGTCCTCCCTGATCGAGGTGAACAGCACGGGCCTGCCCTCCCGTACGGCCGCCGCGTCGCGTGACATCACCGTGAGGTCCGCACCGACCATCGGCGCCAGGTCGGTCTTGTTGACCACGAGCAGGTCGGCCGTCGTCACGCCGGGGCCGCCCTTGCGTGGGACCTTGTCGCCGCCCGACACGTCCAGGACGAAGATCTGCCGGTCGGCCAGGCCCCTGCTGAAGGTGGCGGTGAGGTTGTCCCCGCCACTCTCCACGATCACCAGATCGAGCGGGCCGAACCGCTCCTCCAGGCTCTCCACCGCGTCGAGGTTGGCCGCGATGTCGTCGCGGATGGCGGTGTGCGGGCAGCATCCGGTCTGGACGGCGACGATCCGCTCGGGATGGAGCACGCCCGCTCTGCGCAGGAAGTCGGCGTCCTCGGTGGTGTAGATGTCGTTGGTCACCACACCCAGGCGCATCGAAGGGCCGAGCGTCCGGCACAGGGCCGCGGTCAGCGCGGTCTTGCCGCTGCCGACCGGGCCTCCGATGCCCAGGCGTAATGCTCGTCCGTGAGGGTCGGCGGCGTGGTGGTGGTCGTCGTGGTTGGCGCCCATGGGGGTCACCGTCCTTCCAGATGGTCGTCAGGAGACGAAGAGCCTCAGATCTGCGCGGATGTGCTGTTCGGCGAGCAGGTCGAGCGCGGGGGCGGCGTGCGCGGGCAGTGACTCCCACGATTCCCACGACTCCCATGACATCCCGGGCCCTCGGGACTTTCCGGTTTCTCCGGACTCCCGCGACTTCTCGGGCTCTCGGGGCTTTCCGGCTCCCCAGGACTCCCGGGATCGGGACGCAGGCCCGGTGGGGACGGCGGCCGCGACCCTTTCCAGGGCCGGGGCGAGTTCGGCGAGCAGGCGGTGGACGGCCACCGGGTCGAGTCCCAGCAGCCGTACCGCCGCCGTGGCGGGTCCGGTGACGGAGGTGTAGGCCGCCGCGAGGGCGGCCTCGGCGGGGGAGCAGCCCGCCACCGCCGCCACCGCGCCGAGCGCGAGAGGGTGGTGGACCCCCGAGGTGACGGCTCCGGCCGACGCGTCGAGCACCGGGGAGGGCCAGATTCTCCGCGAGGTGCGCAGCAGCAGCCTGCCCTGCGTGCGGCTCGCCTCCCGCTGGGCGGGCGAGGAGATCCTGGCGTCTGCCTCCGCGTCCAGCCGTACCCAGAGCGAACGGCTCGTCTCCGGATCCGGAGACGAGCCGTTCGCGGGAGCGGGATCGGGGCCGTTCGCGGGCGTGAGAGCCGGACCGTTCACGAGAGCGGCGCCGTCAGCCGGGGGGAGGCCGTTCGTCCGCGTGGGAACCTCCGCCGGAGAGCCGCCCGCCGGAGGCGAGAGGCTCGCGGAGAGGTGGGCCGTGCCGAGCTCGCAGGCCGCGGCGGCGAGGGCGGCCGTCACGAGGCCCGCGGTGGCGAGGCGGCCCCGCAGGAAGGCGGCGAGGCCGGGAAGGTCGTGGATCGCACCGATCCTGACCGCCTCCTCGGCGCCTCCGGAGTGGCCGTGACCCCCGGCGGGCAGCCGGGAGTCGGCCAGGAGCAGCAACGCGGCGTTCATGCGCTACGGGGCCTCACCTTCGGCTGGACGGGACAGCGGGGCGGTCGATCGGGAACCGGTCAGAACAGGAAGTAGCGCTGGGTCATGGGCAGGGTCTCGGCGGGGGCGGGTTCGATCACCTCGCCGTCGACGCTGACGGCGAAGGTGTCGGGATGGACGTCGATCCTGGGCATCGCGTCGTTGAGCGGCATGCTCTCCTTGCCCCTGCGACGCACGTCGGCGACAGGCAGCAGGCGCCTGCGTACGGCGAGCCGGTCGGCGAGGCCGTCCTCGATCGCGAGGGGGGCGACGAAGTGGACCGACGTGGCGGAGGCGGTGAGCGGGGCGGCACCGAACATCGGGCGCGGCATGACCGGTTGCGGTGTCGGGATGGAGGCGTTGGCGTCACCCATCTGGGCGTACGCGATGACACCACCCTTGACCACCAGGTCCGGTTTGACGCCGAAGAAAGCCGGATCCCACAGGACGAGGTCGGCCAGCTTGCCGACCTCCACCGAGCCGACCTCGCCGTCCAGGCCGTGGGCCACGGCCGGGCAGATCGTGTACTTGGCGACGTAGCGCCGGGCGCGGAGGTTGTCCGCGGGGCCGTCACCGGGAAGCGCGCCCCGGCGGCGCTTCATCACGTGCGCGGTCTGCCAGGTGCGGATGATCGTCTCGCCCACCCGGCCCATCGCCTGGGAGTCCGAGCCGATCATCGAGATCGCACCCATGTCGTGCAGGATGTCCTCGGCCGCCATCGTGGACGGCCGGATCCGGGACTCGGCGAAGGCCAGGTCCTCGGGGATGGACGGGTTGAGGTGGTGGCAGACCATCAGCATGTCGAGGTGCTCGTCGAGCGTGTTGACGGTGTGCGGGCGGGTCGGGTTCGTCGAGGACGGCAGGATGTTGCCGTAGGAGGCGACCCGGATGATGTCCGGCGCGTGACCGCCGCCCGCCCCCTCGGTGTGGTACGCGTGGATCATCCGGTCGCCGATCGCCGCGAGCGTCGACTCCACGAACCCGGCCTCGTTGAGGGTGTCGGTGTGGATCGTGACCTGGGTGCCGGTGTCGTCGGCGACCGAGAGGCAGGCGTCGATCGCGGAGGGGGTGGTGCCCCAGTCCTCGTGCAGCTTGAACCCCGAGGCCCCGGCGCGGAGCTGTTCGAGCAGCCCTTCGCGGCTGACCGTGTTGCCCTTGCCGAGCAGCGCGACGTTGATCGGGTAGGAGTCGAGCGACTCCAGCATCCGGGCGAGATACCAGGTGCCGGTGACGGTGGTGGCCTTGGTGCCCTCGGCGGGTCCCGTGCCGCCGCCCACGATGGTGGTCACCCCCGCGGCGAGGGCCTCGTCGAGGATCTGCGGGCAGATCAGGTGGACGTGGGAGTCGATCGCCCCGGCGGTCAGGATCTTCCCGTTGCCCGCGAGGATCTCGGTCGAGGGGCCGATGACCAGGTCGGGGTGGACGCCGTCCATGGTGTCGGGGTTTCCCGCCTTGCCGATCGCGACGATGCGGCCGTCGCGGATCCCGATGTCGGCCTTCACCACGCCCCAGTGGTCGAGGATCACCGCGCCGGTGATCACCAGGTCGGGCGAACCCTCGGCCCTGGTGGTCCTGGCCTGGCCCATCGACTCCCTGATGACCTTGCCGCCGCCGAAGACGGCCTCGTCACCCGCTCCGGAAGGGCCCATCGACAGGTCCTCGGTGACCTCGATGAGCAGGTCGGTGTCGGCCAGCCTGACCCGGTCGCCGGTGGTGGGGCCGTAGAGCGCGGCGTAGCGCGATCGTTCAATGAACACCGGGGCTCCCGTCGAGAGGTCCGGCCCACTCGGGGCGGAGGCCGGGGACGATCCGCAGTCCGCCGATCGGTACGAGGGTGACATCGCGCTCCACACCGGGCTCGAACCGCACCGCCGTGCCGGCGGGGACGTCGAGCCGGGTGCCCCAGGCCGCCTCGCGGTCGAACTCCAGGCCGGGGTTGCAGGCGGCGAAGTGGTAGTGCGAGCCGACCTGGATCGGCCGGTCGGCGGTGTTGACGACGCGGACGGTGACGCGCTCACGGCCCGGGTTGAGCGGGATGGGCGCGTCGCCGTACTGGATCTCACCGGGTGTCATCGGCGCTCACCGTTCCTGGGATGTGAGGGGCCGGTGGAAAGTCGTGGGCTCTCATGAGATCGGCCGGGGCTCACGGGATCGGGTGGTGGACGGTGACGAGTTTGGTGCCGTCGGGGAAGGTGGCCTCGATCTGGACCGACGACAGCATCTCGGGCACCCCCTCCATGACGTCGTCGCGGGAGAGCACCTTGCGGCCCGCGTCCATCAGCTCGGCGACGGTGCGCCCGTCTCTGGCGCCCTCCATGAGGAAGGACGCGATGATCGCGGTGGCCTCGGGGTGGTTGAGCCGGAGGCCCCGTGACCTGCGGTCGCGGGCGACACCGGCGGCGACGTGGATGAGCAGGCGTTCCTGCTCGTGTGGTGTGAGCCGCATTCCCGGACCATAGGAACCGGCGGTTTCCATGATGTTGCACGTCGATGTCGTGCTGGTTTCCAGGTGGTGCGGATCGTACGAACGGGAGAGAAGCGGCCATCGGTGTCCCCTTTCCTGCGGGTATACCGACGCGTTCCGAAGTGAATATCACGAAATTTGCTGATTTGTCAGGATAAAAAGTGGTGCGGTGTCCGCGCCGCCACGTCCTGTCACAGCGGTGAAATCCCGGTAAAGCGCAATTAACAACTGCGAACTAGTCGGGAAACCTCACTCAGTCACCTTGACGGCAGATAGCTCGGTGCGGGGGCCGTACCGGCAAGGAGGAAAGTCATTGAGGAACACAGTGTGGCGCTCCGGAGTCGTCGCCGTGGCGCTGGCCATGGCACTGACCGCATGTGGAGGCGAAGCCCCTGCGGACAAGAACGCGGCCAGTGCCGGTGGCGGTGGCGGTGAGGACGGCATCAAGGTCGGCATCCTGCACTCGCTCAGCGGGACCATGGCCATCAGCGAGGTGACCGTGCGGGACTCCGAGCTGCTCGCGATCGAGGAGATCAACGCCGCCGGAGGCGTACTCGGCAAGAAGCTGATCCCCGTCGTGGAGGACGGCGCGTCCGACTGGCCCACCTTCGCGGAGAAGGCCACCAAGCTCATCCGCCAGGACAAGGTCGCCACCACCTTCGGTGGATGGACCTCCGCCAGCCGCAAGGCGATGCTGCCGGTGTTCGAGCGGAGCAAGGCCCTGCTGTGGTACCCGGTCCAGTACGAGGGCCTGGAGAGCTCGCCCTACATCTTCTACACCGGCGCCACCACCAACCAGCAGATCATCCCTGGCCTGGACTACCTCAAGGAACAGGGCAAGAAGAAGATATTCCTGGTCGGCAGCGACTACGTCTTCCCCCGCACCGCCAACAAGATCATCAAGGCGTACGCGGCGGCGAACGGGATGGAGATCCTCGGCGAGGAGTACACCCCCCTCGGTCACACCGAGTACAGCACGCTGACCAACAAGGTCGTCCAGGCCAAACCGGACGCGGTCTTCAACACCCTCAACGGTGACAGCAACGTCGCCTTCTTCAAGCAGCTCAACAGCGCGGGGGTCACCGCCGAGAAGATGCCCGTCCTGTCGGTGAGCGTCGCCGAGGAGGAGGTCAAGGGCATCGGCGTCGACAACATCGCCGGCCACCCCGTCGCCTGGAACTACTACCAGACCACGGAGAACCCGGCGAACGAGAAGTTCGTCGCCGCGTTCAAGGCCAAGTACGGCGCCGACAAGGTGACCTCCGACCCGATGGAGGCCGGATACAACGCCGTCTACCTCTGGGCCGAGGCCGCCAAGAAGGCCGGAACCGTCGAGGTCGAAGCCGTCAAGAAGGTCGCCGGGGGCATCGCCCTGGAGCGCCCCGAGGGCCTGGTCACCATCGACGGCGAGAACCAGCACATGTACAAGACGGCGAGGATCGGGGTGATCCAGCCCGACGGTCTCATCAAGGAGGTCTGGAACTCCGGCGAACCGATCAAGCCCGACCCCTACCTCAAGGGCTACCCCTGGGCGAGCGGCCTGGCCAACGGCTGACCCCCTCTCAGACCGGCTCCGGACCGGGCCGTGACCAGATCACGGGCAGCACCGTGGCGCACCCACAATGCGGCACGGCCCGCTCCGGAGCCAGACACTCCTAGGAAGGGGATTCGGTGGAGGCCTTCCTCAACCAGCTCCCGATCGGCCTGTCCATCGGCGCCGTACTGCTCCTCATCGCCCTCGGCCTGACGTTCACGTTCGGCCAGATGGGCGTGATCAACATGGCCCACGGCGAGTTCATCATGGCGGGCGCGTACACCGCCTACCTGCTCCAGGACCTCACCGGCCGGATGGCCGTGATCGTCGCCCTGCCCGTCGCCTTCCTGGTCGCCGGGCTGATGGGGCTCATCCTCGAACGGACCGCGATCCGCCACTTCTACGGCCGCCCGCTCGACACCCTGCTGCTCACCTGGGGTGTGAGCCTCGTGCTGCAGCAGCTCGCCCGCGACCTGTTCGGGGCGCCCAACGTGCAGGTACAGGCACCCACCTGGCTGCAGGGCGGCATCGCGTCCCTGCCCTACAACCGGCTGTTCATCTTCGCCCTCGCCATCGTCACCGTCGTCGGCATCTGGGCCTACATGAACCGCACCGGCCAGGGGCGGCGGATGCAGGCGGTGATGCAGAACCGCCAGCTGGCCGCGGTCAGCGGCATCAACACCGCCCACGTGGACCAGCGCACCTTCTTCATCGGCTCCGGCCTGGCCGGGGTCGCCGGAGTGGCCCTCACCCTCATCGGCCCCGTCGGACCCGCCCTCGGCACCTACTACATCGTCGACGCCTTCCTCGTGGTCGTCGCCGGAGGCCTCGGCCAGCTGCGCGGCGCCGTCATCGCCGCCGCCGGCCTCGGCCTGCTCAACTCCTACGCCGAGTTCTGGAGCGACGCCAGCCTGGCGAAGGTGATCGTGTTCGCCGCGATCATCGCCTTCCTCCAGTTCCGGCCCCAGGGCCTGTTCGTACTCCGATCGAGGGCTTTGACATGAATCTCGCACGTCTCAGGGGGCCCGGGGTCTTCGCGGTGGTGGCCGTGCTCGCCCTCGTGGTCGCGCCGCTCCTGCTGGAGCCCTTCCGTCTCGGCCTGCTGGCCAAGTATCTCTGCTTCGCGATCATCGCCCTGGGCATCGGCCTGGCCTGGGGGCAGGGCGGCATGCTCACCCTGGGCCAGGGCGTGTTCTTCGGCCTCGGCGGCTACGCCATGGCGATGCACCTGAAACTGGTGGACGCCCAGGGCGACCTGCCCGACTTCATGGTGTGGAGCGGGGTCGAGCAGCTGCCCGCCCTGTGGAAACCGTTCGCGAACCCGGTGTTCGCGCTCGCCATGGTCGTCGTCGGGCCGATGGCGATCGCCACGGTGCTCGGCCTGCTGGTGTTCAGGCAGCGGGTGCGCGGCGCCTACTTCGCGATCCTCACCCAGGCGCTCGCCGCCGCGTTCGTCATCCTGCTCGTCGGCCAGCAGGGCCTGACCGGCGGCACCAACGGCCTGACCAACTTCTACGACCTGTTCGGCCAGGACCTGGCGGCCGACTCCACCCAGCGCGGGCTGTACCTCGCGGTCGCGATCGTCACGGGACTGCTCTATCTCGGTGCCCGCCAGCTGGTCAAAAGCCGCTTCGGGCGGCTGCTCGTCGCGATCAGGGACGGTGAGGACCGCGTCAGGTTCCTCGGCTACGACCCCGCCAGGATCAAGACCGTCACCTTCGCGCTCTCAGCGGGCATGGCCGGGCTCGCGGGGGCCCTGTTCGTGCCCGTGGTCGGCATCATCTCGCCCGCGCTGCTGGGCGTGGTCCCCTCCCTCGAACTCGTCGTCGCGGTCGCGGTGGGCGGCAGGTTCGCGCTGGCCGGGGCGATCCTCGGCGCGGTCGTGATGGGGTACGCCAAGACGTCCTTCAGCGAGCAGTTCGCCGACGGCTGGCTCTACCTGCAGGGCGCGCTGTTCATCCTCGTCATGACCCTGGCCCCCAAGGGGATCCTCGGCGTGGCGGCGTCGGCGCGCGACGCCTGGGCGCGCAGGTCGAGGCGTCGTACGGACCCGGAACCGCCGCCCGCGGACGCCCCCGGAGTGAGAGTCATGGAGGAGGTCGGATGAGCCCGATGATCGAGGTGCGCGGGCTGTCGGTGGTCTTCGACGGCTTCCGCGCCATCGACGGCATCGACCTCACCGTCGAGAAGGGGGAGCTGCGCTTCCTGATCGGCCCCAACGGGGCGGGG
The DNA here is from genome assembly GCF_042898365.1 of Streptosporangium sp. NPDC000509. Lineage (NCBI taxonomy): Bacteria > Bacillati > Actinomycetota > Actinomycetes > Streptosporangiales > Streptosporangiaceae > Streptosporangium > Streptosporangium sp. NPDC000509. The sequence continues at coordinate 254,058 of NZ_JBIAYX010000008.1, forward strand.
AAGACCACGCTCATCGACGTCATCACCGGCCTCACCCGCCCGACCACCGGCGAGGTCGTCTTCGACGGGAAAAGCCTGGTCGGGCAGCGCGAACACAAGATCGTACGGCTCGGCGTCGGGCGGACCTTCCAGACCTCGGTGGTCTTCGAGGAGCTCACCGTCCTGGAGAACCTCGACCTGGCCGCGTCGTTCCGCAGGCCGCTCTGGTCGCTGGCCCGGCGCAGGCGGGGCATCTCGGAGGCCGTCGCCGAGGCCCTGGAGACCACCGGCCTCAAAGAGCTGGCCGATCGGCCCGCGGGGGTGCTCTCCCACGGTCAGCGGCAGTGGCTGGAGATCGGCATGCTGCTCACCCAGAGTCCCAAGCTGCTCCTGCTGGACGAGCCGGTGGCCGGTATGTCCAAGGACGAGCGGGAGCGCACCGGCGAGCTTCTCACGTCCGTGGCGAACGACCACACGGTGATCGTGATCGAACATGACATGGAGTTCCTGCGCAGGTACGCCTCGCAGGTCACCGTCCTGCACGAGGGCAAGGTGCTGATCGAGGGGTCGGTCGACGAGGTTCGCGACGATCCGCGCGTGCAGGAGGTCTATATCGGAAGGAAGCGCAGCGATGCTGTCGGTACAGGAACTTGACGCCGGGTACGGCAGGGCCCGGGTGCTGTTCGGAGTCTCCCTGGAGGTGGAGCCGGGGCAGCTGATGTGCGTGATGGGCCGCAACGGGGTCGGCAAGACCACCCTGCTCAACACGGTGATGGGCGTGCTGCCCGCCACCGCGGGATCGGTCACCTTCGAGGGCCGCGACGTGACCCGCATGCCGCCGCACGAGCGGGTCCGGCTCGGCATGGCGTACGTCCCCCAGGGGCACGAGACGTTCCCGCAGCTCAGCGTGCTCGGCAATCTGCAGGTCACGCTGGAGGCCGCCAAGGGGTCGCAGGAGGCGCTGGAGGAGGCCCTGGAGACCTTCCCGCGTCTGAAGCCGCTGCTCAAGCGGCGCGCCGGATTCCTGTCCGGCGGGCAGCAACAGCAGCTCGCCATCGCCCGCGCCCTCGTCACCCGTCCCAAGCTGCTCATCCTCGACGAGCCCACCGAGGGCATCCAGCCGTCGATCGTCATCGAGATCGAGGAGGCGATCGAGCGGCTGCACGCCACGGGCCTGTCGGTTCTGCTGGTCGAGCAGTATCTGGATCTGGCGCTCCGCCTCGCCGACCGTTTCCTCATTCTCGACGCCGGGCACGTCGTCCACTCAGGGGCGGCCGAGGAACTGCGCGGGGAGGGAATTCACCGTCTTCTCGCCGTCTGATCCGCAGAAAATCCGAATCGGACTTCCAACATCAAGAAGGGCCCATTTGATCACTTCTTGATGAAGAGCCTCCCGCGGCGGGTGACGACGACATAATCTGCCCAGAAAAGCGGAGTCCGGGGGTGTCATGGCGAAGGAACCTGCGGACGGGGAGACGGGCCCGGAAGGGGCTCCCTCACCTCCCGAGAAGCAGCGCCGGTCTTCCCCGGGGGAGACCGGCGGCCCGGCCCCTGACTCGGGGGAGACCGGCGCTCCGGCCGTCGGCGAGCGCGAGACACCGCCCGGCGGGGCGATCGGCGAGCCGGACGGCGGCGCCCCCGCCGCCCCCGCCGCCCCCGGTGCCCCCGGCTCGCGAGGCGACGAGGGACGCGACCGGCAGGGTCGTGATCCCGATGACCGCCACGACCGCGATCAGAGGTCTGATGACCGCCGCGAGCGTGATCAGAGGCCTGATGACCGCTATGACCGTGACCGGCGGGGTGACGATCGGTATGAGCGTGACCGGCGGGGTGGTGATCCCGATGACCGAGATGACCGCCATGACCGGGACCGCCGGGACGATGACGGGTACGGACGCGACCGGCGCGACAGCGGACGATATGAGCGCGGCCGGAGGTCTGACGACCGCTATGACCGGGACCGCCGGGACGATGACGGGTACGGACGCGACCGGCGCTACGACGACCGCTACGATCGCGCTCCGCGATTCGACGACGCGGACGTCAAGGGCTTCCAGCCCGGGCCGCCGACCACCCCGGCCGGAGCGCCGGGGCCGCCCCGCAGGCGTCGTTTCCGCCGTTTCCGGCTGGCCGCCTGGATCGCGCTGGTCCTCGCCGCGGTCGTGGTCGGGGTGTCCATCGCGTGGGTGAACGGGCCTCCCACCGAGGCCGAGCTGCGGGAGAAGGCGGGACTCCTCAACAAGGACAGACTGCTGATCGGGGTGAAGGAGGACACCCCCGGCATCGCCCTGCGGGAGCCGGGCGGGACCGGTTTCACCGGCTTCGACATCGACATCGCCTACATGATCGCGGCGGATCTGGGATTCCGGCCCGACCAGGTCGACTTCCTCGCCATCGAGACCGAGGACAGGGCGCGTATGCAGGCCCGCGACACGGACGGCACGTTCGTCAAGGTCGACCTCGTGGTGGCGACCTTCAGCGTGACGCCGGAACGCAGGGCCGACCCCTCCGTCGGTTTCTCCACGCCCTACCTCTACACCGAGCAGTCGGTGGTGACCAGGGCCGACTACCCCGACGACAACGTCGCCTCGCTGGGTCAGCTTGAGGGCAGGAAGGTCTGCTCACTCGGCACCTCGACCTCCCTGGCCGAACTGAGGAAGGCGATCAAGACCGACCCCATCGCCGAGCTCCTGATCAGCAAGTGCGTGGACCGTCTGGCGGACGGTGTGCCGAGCGACAGGGCGGCCGAGGCGGTGACGACCGACGCGGCACTGCTGGCCGGGTTCGTCGCACAGCCGGAGAGGAAGCTGCGCCACCACGACATCGCGCTGGAGAAGACGGAGATGTGGGCGGTCAACGCGGGTTCCAACCGCGCGCTGCGTACCCTGGTCGATCTCGCGCTCTACCGTTCCTACGCCGATCCGGGCAACAAGATGTGGGAGGAGGCGTACGAGAAGCACATCCGGCCGTTGCTGGCGGCCAACCCGGGGGTGGACGTGGCGCAGGCGCAGCAGCCGTGCGCGCTTCCCCCGGACGTACGCCGCTGGCCCTGGGAGCGGACCCTCCCCGTGCGGGATTGCCCCTCCGCGCCTTGAAGCCCAACGCGCGGTTGAGGGACGCGCCGAGGAACCAGGAGTGGTTCCTCACGCTGCTGCCGGTGTTCCCGATCGTCCTGCTGGTGATGCGGCTGTGGTACGCCAGCAGGCAGGACACCCAGACGCTGCTCCTGCTCGTGCAGACCATCAGCCCGCTGGGCCTGCTGAGCGCGGTCCTGCTGACCACGGTGTGGGTGCTGCCCGTCGTCGTGGTCGGGGGCAGGCTTCTCGGCACCCTCTACTGGATCAGCACCGGCCGCTTCTCGTGGCTGGTGCACAGCGCCCAGCGGCTGCCCGGCTGGGTCGTGGTCCTCGCCGTCGCGATGGGCGTGTGCACCTGGCAGCTGCGCTTCCTGCCGACGCTCGCGATGATGTCACTCGCCCTGCTCGGGCTGACCGTGCGCGAACGGTTCCCGGATCACGAGGAGCTGCGGACGACGTTCTGCTACGCGCTGCCGGTGATCGCCGCCGTGCTGTCGTACGTCATGCTGTGGCCGGCGATCGTCTCGGCGTTCACCGCGCGGGACGTGGCGACCGCGATCCTGCTCACGCTTCCCCCGGTGTTCGCGGCGCTGCTGACCGGTCCCGTGCCCGAGGCGCCGGCCAGGGTGCTGACCCACGGCATCGCGATCGGGATGGCGGTGTTCACGCCGTTCCTGGTCGGCGTGGTCGTGATGAGGGCGCCGATCCTCCCGTTGATCGCCATACAGATCAGCGTGGAGAGTCCGACCGCGAAGAGGCCCGCCGAGGTGGTCGTGGGCTACATGGTCGCCAGCGACGACCAGATGACCACCGTCCTCAAGCGTGACGGTGCCGTGGAGTTCATCCAGAACGACAGGCTGCAGTCGAAGGTGCTCTGCCCCGATCCCGGTGAGGTGCCCAGGACGTGGGTGAACCTGCACGGCTGGTACGTCGAACAGAGTGTGATCTCCTGGCTCGCCCCGGCGTCGCAGCGGACTTCGGCGGACTCGCGCTGCGAGGGCCGTCCGGAGAAGGCGATCGGCCCGCTGCCACCGTCCTCCGACCGGTCCCCGGATCCGTCTCCACATCCGTCTCCGAGTACGGAGAAGTCTCCGACCCCCGCCAGGTCTCCGACTTCCGCCGAGTCTCCGTCCGTGACCGAGCCGCGTGCCGGGTGAGTGCGGCGGAGCGGCAGGGGCGGGCGAGCGGGAGTGACGGGTCAGCTCGCGGGGCGGACGACGCACTCCCTGTGACGACTTTCCGGGCGAACGGTCACTGACGGTAGTCTTCGACCTCGTCGATCGGGCGGGGGGCCGCCGAGTCGGGGTCATCGCCGAACTCGCGGAGCGCCCGGCGCTGCCTGAGCAGGTCCCAAGCCTGGTCGAGAGCCTCCTCCAGCTGCATGATCCGGTTGTTCTCCTCGTGTGAGGAGATCGAGTGCGAGCCCAGCTTCGCCCGGAGCTCCCGCTCCTCGGCGATCAGCTCGTTGATGTGGGCGAGGATGTCGCCGTCCTTCATGGCCGTTCCCCCTGTCAAAGTATTTCTGGACTGTATCCGATCAGTGGATCGTCGCACCGGGGGAATCGGGCGGCCTCGCGCGGCGGCCGTCGCGGGCGGCGCCTCCCGTACGGACGAGATCTGGAAGATCTTCGAAGTCCCGCGATGTGAGACCGAGGCACGGGGATCCTGAGACGTCTGCTAACGTGCTAGGCATGCTGCGCGGTCTGCTTCTTAGCTGCCGCGACGAGGGCCTGTAGAGGCCGGCTCCCTCGTCGCGGAGCGAGCCATGCGCGTCGGCCACGATTGTTTTCCCAGTCGAGGAGCCTTGCATGTATCCGCAGCAGCAACCCAGTCCCATGCCTTTCACGCGTTATCAGTCCTTCGCGCCGATCCGGCTGGACGACCGCACCTGGCCCGGCAAGGTCATCGACCGAGCCCCACGATGGTGCGCCGTCGACCTGCGTGACGGTAACCAGGCACTGATCGATCCCATGGACTCCCACCGCAAGCTCAAGATGTTCGAGCTGCTGGTGAAGATGGGATACAAGGAGATCGAGGTGGGCTTTCCCGCCGCCTCCCAGACCGACTTCGACTTCGTACGGCAGATCATCGAAGAGGACCTGATCCCCGACGACGTGGTGATCCAGGTCCTCACCCAGGCGCGGGCCGAGCTGATCGAGCGGACCTTCGAGTCGGTGCGCGGGGCCAAGCAGGCGATCGTCCACCTGTACAACTCCACCTCCACCCTCCAGCGGCGGGTCGTCTTCGGCCAGGACCGTGAGGGCATCACCGCGATCGCGGTCGAGGGCGCCAAGCTCTGCAAGAAGCTCGCCGCCCAGATGGACGACACGGAGATCTACTTCCAGTACTCCCCCGAGTCCTTCACCGGCACCGAGCTGGAGTACGCGGTGGAGGTCTGCGACGCCGTCAACGACGTCTGGCAGCCGACTCCCGACCGCAAGGTCATCATCAACCTGCCCGCCACCGTCGAGATGGCCACGCCCAACGTCTACGCCGACCAGATCGAGTGGATGCACCGCAATCTCGCCCACCGCGACTCGATCGTGCTGTCCCTGCACCCCCACAACGACCGAGGCACCGCCGTCGCCGCCGCCGAACTGGGCTACATGGCGGGGGCCGACCGGATCGAGGGCTGCCTGTTCGGCAACGGTGAGCGCACCGGCAACGTCTGCCTGGTCACGCTGGGCATGAACCTGTTCTCGCAGGGCGTCGACCCCGAGGTCGACATCTCCGACATCGACGAGATCCGCCGGGTCACCGAATACTGCAACCAGCTGCCCGTCCACCCGCGCCACCCGTGGGGCGGCGAGCTCGTCTACACCGCCTTCTCCGGCTCCCACCAGGACGCCATCAAGAAGGGCTTCGAGCACCTGGAGCGTGACGCGGCCGCCGCGGGCGTTCCGGTCGAGGAGTTCACCTGGGCGGTCCCGTACCTGCCGATCGACCCCAAGGACATCGGCCGCACCTACGAGGCGGTCATCCGGGTCAACAGCCAGTCCGGCAAGGGCGGCGTCGCCTACATCATGAAGGCCGACCACCACCTGGACCTGCCGCGCCGCCTGCAGATCGAGTTCTCCCGCGCGGTCCAGGCCCACACCGACACCGTCGGCGGCGAGGTGAACGCCGCCCGGATGTGGGAGGTCTTCACCGACGAATACCTGCCCAACCCGGCCAGCCCGTGGGGCCGTCTGGGTCTGCTGGCCCACCGCACCACCTCCAGGGGTGACGGCAAGGACGCCATCAGCGCCGATCTGCGCCTCGACGGTGAGATCCGCGAGGTCGAGGGGGTCGGCAACGGTCCCATCTCCGCCTTCTGCGACGCCCTGGCGAGGGTCGGCGTCCAGGTGCGCGTCCTCGACTACGCCGAGCACGCCATGAGCGCGGGGACCGACGCCAAGGCCGCCTCCTACATCGAGTGCGAGATCGCCGGCCGCACCCTGTGGGGTGTCGGCATCGACTCCAACACCACCACCGCCTCGCTCAAGGCCGTCATCTCCGCGGTCAACCGCGCCAGCCGCTAGCGAAGGACCGTACGGCACGATCTGCCGTAGGAGGTTTCGACAGAGGCCCACAAGGTATCGACGTCGCTCACCCGACCGCGCCCACCGCGAAATCCGCCCGGGCGCGGTCGAGTCGTCTCCGCTCGCCTTCCGGTGCCGGAGACGCTCGTGACCTCAGGGCGAAGACGATGTCGCGGTCGTCCTGGGTGGCTCCGAACCGTTGGCCGTGTGTGGTGGGTGACTATCTGCCTTCATGGTGTTCGGGGGCTTCGGGCATGTTGGCCACGTCAGACAAACTGCCTCGGTACCACTGGCCTGAACGGGCGACGGGGCCGGCTGTGGTTCTGGTGAATCGGCGGGCGAGGTGTTCGAAGGCGCCGGCGAGTTCGTCGGGGCCGACGACTTCGAAGTCGGCGTCGTAGCGGGCGATGGCGGCGGCAAGGCTGGGCCAGGACCAGGATCCGAGGGTGAGCCGGCAGCGGTGGGGGCCGATCTCCTCGACGACTCCGTCGCGGGTGTAGAGGGCCACGGTGGCGGCGGGCAGGTCGAGGATCACCGTGCCTTGGCAGGGCCAGTTGCCCGAGGAATCGCCGGAGCCGCGGAACGTGCCGGTGACGAAGGCGGCGACGCCTCCTCCGGGCAGTACGCGTGGGGTGAAGCGGGGCCCGTTGGGGGTGTGCGGGGTGATCCGGTCGGCGCGGAAGGTGCGCCAGTCATCGCGGTCGAGGTCCCAGGCGATGAGGTACCAGCGTCCGTCCCAGGTGATGACGTGGTGGGGTTCGACGCGGCGCGGGGGTTCGTCCGCGGCCCCGGCGGCGTAGTCGAAGCGCAGGATCTCGCGGGCGTGGACGGCGGCGCTGACAGTCAGGAGTACGTCGCCGTCGACCGGGGCGGCCGGTCGGGTGGCAGGGGATTCGACGGCGGTGACGCGCACCGCGTCGACGCGGTGCCGGAGCCGGGAGGGCATGACCTGCCGGATGGTGTTCAGTGCCCGTTCGGCGGGTTCGGCGAGGCCGTTGCCGGGGGTGGTGGCGGCGATCCGCAGGGCGATGGTGAGGGCGACGGCCTGTTCGTCGTCGAACAGCAGCGGGGGGAGTTCGGTGCCGGCGCCGAGCCGATAGCCGCCGTCGGGACCTTTGACGGCGGCGATGGGGTAGCCGAGCTCGCGGAGCCGGTCGACATCGCGGCGCACGGTGCGCAGGCTGATGTCCAGGCGATCGGCCAGCACCGTGCCGGACCAGTCCCGGCGGGTCTGCAGCAGCGACAGCAGGGCCAGCAGTCGGGCGGAAGTCTTCGGCATGAACCTGATTCTGTCCGAAGTAGGTGCCACATCCTGTCACCTACCCCTGCGAATCTTCGTTTCGAGCCGGTCAGCCACCGTGACCCGGACACCCCCTTTTTTTTGCCGGCGCTCTCAAATGAGGCTTACCACCCCATACAGGCCGTATCGCGCCTGGAAAATCAACAAGGAGTCACCCACATGGCCATTTCCACCACCACTCACCTGAACTTCCGCGGCGACGCCCGCGCGGCGCTGGAGTTCTACCAGACCGTGTTCGGCGGCCGCCTCACCACCATCACCTACGGCGACTTCGGCATGCCGAAGGACATGCCCGACGCCGACAAGATCGTCTTCGGCCAGGTCGCGGCCGACAACGGTTTCGCCGTCATGGCCTACGACGTGCCCGGCCAGGCACCGGCCGCCGCCGTGCCCGCCGCCACCACTCGTGAGCACGGCATGACGCTGACCGGCGAGCGGTTCTTCGTGTCCGTCCGCGGCGAAACCGCCGAGGAGGTCGGCGCGTTGTGGGACAGGCTCGCCGACGGCGCCGACCTCATCGAGAAGTACGGTCCCTCGCAGTGGGCGCCGGGCTTCGGGATGCTGACCGACCGCTTCGGCGTCACCTGGATCCTCGATGTCGCCGCCCCCTACGCCGGCTGACCGCCACCGCACTCATCCGGTCCGAGTCCGGTCCGAGGCGGCCTTCCCGGACCGCCTCGGACCGCCCGGCCTTCAGCCCTGGGCCCCGGCCTTCGTCATCAGCCATCCCGCGGTCACCTCGGCGATCATCGGAAACCCACGCCCTCACCGCGGACGGCGCCATCTGCGGTGTGATCGATCATGCTCGCGGACCTTTGCCCCGAGCGGCCGTTCGGAGACGCCCCCGACCGGTGAATTCATGGCATTCCGTGGCGAGTCACTGCGAGACATCCCCGCGTTGTCGACGTAGCCTCTTCGCAGCTCAGGGTACGACTCGCTCCCCCCGAACAAACCGAAAACGACTTATCGGTTATATGCGGAATTTGTATTTATCGGGGGAAACTATGCGATGTATTCTCGGCCTGGCCGCCGCCGGGCTCGTCATCCTCAGCGGTACCGCCACCGCGGACACGCAGTCACCACCGAACCACATACCCGACCCGCCCGTGGTCCAGCCGGTCGCCGATCCGCCCCCGGTTCCGCCCAAGCCCATCCCGATCCCGACACGGCCCATCGCGACCCCGCCCGTTCCGATGCCGCCCTGGTCCACTTCGATCCCGCGCCCGCCCTGGGGTCAGCCCATCCCGCCTCCGCCGATTCCGGCCCCGATGCCGCCCCGCCCGCCGTGGCCGACGGCCGGAGGCCCGTACGCCAAGCACCTCACGCTGACCGTCTCGCGCATAGGCAGGAAGCGGACCATCCGCCTGGGATGCACGCCGCTCTACGGCATGCACCCCGAGGGAAGCCAGGCATGCTCGCTACTGCTCAGGGCGCAGGGCGACCCCGCACGCATCAGGCTGCCCTGGAGGGCCTGCCCGCAGTACTACGACCCCATCACCGTCACCGCGACAGGCACCTGGAACGGCCGCTTCATCAGATACCAGCGGACCTTCAGCAGCCAGTGCGAGCTACGCACCGCGACAGGGCCGATCTTCTCCTTCTGACACCCGTCCCCTGAAACACGCCGCTCCGGGCACGGGGCGGCGTCCGGGACACGGGAGGGCCCGCTGATCGGTGCCGGAGAGGATCGAGCGTGCCTGCCGTGGAACGGCGGGCCCGATCCCCGGTCCCCGTTCCCGCGAAAGGCTCCTACGGCGGCGAGGGTGCCCACGTCGCCGTACGGGCCGTTCCCCTCACGCGCCCTGAACCGAGGGAAAGACACAGGTCGGTGGCATCATGACATGGGTCGACGATGCTCACGGCCAGGAGCGGATCCACGACAGGACGGGGGAGACGGCGATGGGCGAGCGGCCCGGGAAAACCGTGCTGTCCTCCTCCCAGCGGGCGGCGATGCGAGATCTGCTCGCCGAGGACCGCGAGAGGACGGTGGCCCAGATCGCGGCGCTGACACGTGACTGGGACGACCTCGTCGAGGCGTCGGCGCTGGTGGGCAATGACGACGAGCACGACCCGGAGGGGGCGACGATCGCCTTCGAACGGTCCCATCTCCAGGCCCTGCTCGACAGGGCGCGAGCCCATCTCGACGATCTCGACGAGATGGCGGGGCGACTTCGGCGGGGCACCTACGGCGTGTGCGACGACTGCGGGCGCCCCATCGCCCTGGAGCGCCTGAAGGCACGCCCGATCGCCAGGACCTGCATCGAGTGCGCGGCCCGCGGCCGATGAGGGCCCCCGGTGATGTTCAGACATTTCTGAACTAACCTGGGGGCGGCAATGCCCGCCGTCGTGTCTCGCGCGATCACCGGTCATGAGCCGTGCTCGCGCACGGCCACGACCGCGACCGCCCGGCCGCGATCCGTGCCCCCGCCCGGTCACCCGAGTGAGTCCGTGTCCCGGCACGATCACCGCGTGTGGCGCGCATCCGCCGCGTACGGCCTGGCGTGAGGCGTGGAGAGGGCACATCGTGACCAGAGGGTTGCTGAACTGGGCGGGCAACATCACTTACGGCGCCGCGCGGATCCACCGCCCCGGCGACGTCGAGGAGCTCCAGGAGGTGGTCGCGGGCAGCGCCGCCATCGGGGCGCTCGGCACCCGCCACTCCTTCAACGAGATCGCCGACCGTCCCGGCGGTGACCTCGTCTCGCTGGAGGGCCTGCCCGCCGCCTTCGAACTCGACCCGGAGCGGGGCACGGTCACGGTCGGCGGCGGGGTGCGCTACGGCGAGCTGAGCCGGTGGCTGTACGGCGAGGGCTACGCGCTGCCCAACCTCGGCTCCCTGCCGCACATCTCGGTCGCCGGCGCCTGCGCCACGGCCACGCACGGTTCCGGCGTCGCCAACGGCAACCTGGCCACCGCGGTCTCCGGCCTCGAACTCGTCACCGCGGACGGCGAGATCACCGTCCTCAGCCGCGAGAAGGACGGCGACCGCTTCGCCGGGGCGGTCGTCGGCCTCGGCGCGCTGGGCGTCGTCACCAGGGTCGTCCTCGATGTCGTCCCGGCCTTCGAGGTGCGGCAGTACGTCTACGAGAACCTGCCGTGGGCGCGTCTGGAGGAGCACTTCGAGGAGGTCCTCTCCGCCGCGTACAGCGTGAGCCTGTTCACCGGCTGGAGCGGCCCCCGGATCGACCAGGTGTGGGTGAAGCGCCGCGAGGACGAGTCCGGTCCGTGGGAGGCGGCGCCGCGCTGGCTGGACGCCACGGCGGCCACGGCCGACCGGCACCCGCTGCCGGGGATCTCCGCCGTCAACTGCACCGCGCAGATGGGCGTCCCCGGCCCCTGGTACGACCGGCTGCCGCACTTCCGTCTGGACTTCACCCCGAGCAGCGGGGAGGAGCTCCAGTCGGAGTATCTGTTGCCGCGCCGCCACGCCCTCGCCGCGCTCCGCGCGCTGGACGCGGTCAGGGACGTCATCGCCCCCGTCCTGCAGATCTCGGAGATCCGTACCGTCGCGGCGGACGACCTGTGGCTGAGCACCGCCTACCGCGAGGACGTCGTCGCCGTCCACTTCACCTGGAAGAAGGACTGGCCCGCGGTGAGCCGGGTGCTCGCCGTGGTCGAGGAGTCGCTGGAGCCCTTCGAGGCCCGCCCGCACTGGGGCAAACTCTTCCTCATGGGACCCGATCGCCTGAACTCCCTGTACGACCGGCTCCCGGACTTCCGGCGCCTGGCCGCCGACCTCGATCCCACGGGCAAGTTCCGTACCCCGTTCCTCGACGCCCGTGTCTTCGCTTCCTGACCGTTCCCAGCCTCAACCTTGATCCGGACATCAACTCACAAGCGGATCTTACGATCGGATCAGGGTAGTCAACTCCCATCACAGTGATAACGGTGCGATATCCACCGTTAGAACTCGTGAATCCAGCGCTGGTGATGAGGGGGAGAGCATGGAACGCAATACGGTCGTGCGCGCGATGCACGATGTCGGGCTGGCCGCCTGGTTCGGGGGATCGTTGATGGGCGCGATCGGCCTCAACGGTGCCACCGCCGCGGTGAGCGACAGGAGCGAGCGCCTGCGGGTCGCGAACGCGGGATGGGGCAGGTGGGCGCCGGTCAGCGCGGCGAGCGTCGGCGCCTTTCTCGTCGGCTCGCTCGGTCTGCTGTCCGCCAACAGGCGGCGCGTGGCGTATCAGCGCGGGGTGGGGGCGAGCACCGCGGCCAAGGCCGTGCTGACCGCCGGGGCGCTCGCCGCGACCGCCTACACCGGGGTGCTCGGTGCCAAACTCGCGGACGCGGGCGACGTGCCGGTGGAGGGGGCCGTGAAACCGGAGAAGGAGACCCCGGAGGACGTCGCCAAGACGCAACAGCAGCTGCGTCTCATGCAGTGGGTCGTCCCCGCCGTCACCGGGGTGCTCGTCGTGCTCACCTCCCTGCACGGAGAGCAGCAGCGGCCGGGCCAGGTCATCCGGGGAGCCGCGCGCAAGAAGTTCTCCCGGTAGAGGGCCTGCGGCCGTTCACACGGTCTCACGTGGACCGTCGTCCCACGGCCCCTCGGGGCCGTGGATCGCCGGGTGACCGTCTGACCGACGCCAGGAAGACCCCGGAATTCGTACCGGACGAATACCTCGAGTACGGCGCGATCGACCCCCTCTCTGCAACCTGGTGTGACACATGACGACAAATAGCGTCCATGCCGAGGCCCTGCTGTGCTGGGTGAATTACCCGGCCAACTCGTGACGTATCAGACAGACAGCCCGAGGGTGCGGGCCTGGCAGCGCATGGCGTGGTCGAAGGCCGACGCGGGGTCGAGGATCGCGTTGTCGAACTGGCCGAACACCTCGAAGTTGATCCAGCCGAACAGGCCGGTCCAGGAGATCAGGCCCCGGACGACCACGTCGTCGGGGACGTCGGGTATCAGTTCGCGCACGCGTGCGGCGTCCTCGTGGAAGGACGGCGGGACGGGCGGGTGGGTGGTGTCGGGCGGGTTCAGCGCTCCGGCGCGGTGGGCGTCGGAGACGATCCGGCCGTAGACGGCGGTGTCGCGGACCGCGGCGGGGACGGTGTCCTGGGGGGCGCGGTAGCCGGGGACGGGTGAGCCGTACAGCAGGGCGTACTCGTGCGGGTGGGCGAGTGCCCAGTCCCGTACGGCGTGGCAGACCGCCATCCACCGCCTTCCGTGGTCTTCCGGCGGGACGGCCGCGTCGGCGTTCTCCACGGCCTCGCCGATGGCGTTGTAGCCGTCGATGATCAGGGTCGTGAGCAGGTCGTCCCTGGACGGGAAGTAGCGGTAGATCGCCGAGGAGGCCATGCCCATCTCGCGGGCGATGGCGCGCAGGGACAGGCCGCTCGCGCCGTCGACGGCGAGCTGCCTGCGGGCGACGTCGGTGATCTCGCGGGTCAGCTCGGCCCTGACCCTCTCGCGTGCGGTGAGGCTCGAACTCATGTCGCGACCATATCAGAGCACTGTCAGAAAACGAGAGCACTGCTCTTGACGAGCAGTGCTCTCTAGCGAGAGCATTGCTCTCAGAACGGAACGGGTAAGCCACCGCACAGGAAGAGGAATCATGGCCAAGCACGTCATCGCCGGAGCCGGACAGGTCGGCTCGGAGGTCGCCAGGCTGCTGACCGGGCAGGGGCACGAGGTCGTCCTCATCAGTCGCTCGGGCTCTGGCCCCGACCTGCCGGGCGTCCGCAGGGTCGCCGCCGACGTGAGCGACCGCGAGAAGCTGACCGCCCTGACCCGGGGCGCCGCCGTCCTCTACAACTGCGTCAACCCGCGCTACCACGAGTGGGCGCGCGACTGGCCGCCGCTCGCCGCGTCCCTGCTGGGAGCCGCCGAGACCACCGGCGCCGGATACGTCATCCTCGGCAACCTGTACGTCTACGCGGCGCCCGACCGGCCGATGAGGGAGAACGACCCCCTCGACCCGCCCAGCGCCAAGGGCGCGATCCGGGTGAAGGTGTGGCGGGACGCCCTGGCCGCGCACGAGGCGGGCCGGGTCAGGGTGACCGAGGTGCGCGGATCCGACTACTTCGGCCCCGGCTGCCTGGACCAGTCGCACCTCGGGGAGAGGTTCGTCCCCGCACTGCTCGCCGGCAGGACCGTCCGCTTCGCCGGAGACCCCGACCAGCCGCACAGCTGGACCTATGTGCCCGACGTCGCGCGGACCCTGGTCGCGGTGGGCGAGGGCGAGGGCGCCTGGGGTCGCGCGTGGCACGTCCCCACGAACGAGCCGATGCCGGTGCGCGAGGTCGCCGAGCGCCTGTGCGCGCTCGCGGGAGTGCCCAACCCGGGGGTGAAGGCCCTGCCCCACTGGATGCTGCGCACCGGCGGGGTCTTCTCACCGATGCTCAGGGAGCTGGAGGAGTTGCGTTACCAGTTCGTCCGTCCCTTCGTCCTCGACTCCGACGTCTCCCAGGCGGCCCTCGGTCTCGCGCCGACCCCGATGGACGAGGCGCTGGCCGCGACGCTCGCGTGGTGGCGCGGCCGCCTGGCCGCGGCGGCGTGACGGCGCGCCTTCGTACGCGGGGACGGGGGCCACGACGCTCTGAAGGCGGGCGCGGACCATCGGGCATACCCGGTACGCGGGACGGGGGAACACCGGTTCCCGCTGCCGGGGAGGGCCGGTATGTCCGGGCCGGTGTGCGGCACGTCCCCGACGGTCTCAGGGGTGCGGCGCGCGTGCCCGGTGGGCGTCGGCGACCCGGCCGACACCGATCACATGGGCGGCCTCGCGCAGGGTGATCCCGCACTCGGCGGAGACCGCCGCGGTCGTGTCGAACGCGTCCCGCACGATGCCGCGAAGCCTCGCGTCGACCTCGCGCGCGCTCCAGCGACGCGCCTGCATGTTCTGGAGCCACTCCAGGTAGGAGACGATCACGCCGCCGGCGTTGGCCAGGATGTCGGGGACCACGGTGACGCCCGCGTCGGCGAGGACGCGGTCCGCACCGGGCGTGGTGGGGGAGCTGGCGCCCTCCACGACCAGGCCGGCCCTGATCCTGGTGGCGTTCTCCTCGGTGATCGCCCCCTGCATGGCGGCGGGGACGAGCACGTCCACGTCGAGCTCCAGCAGTTCCTCCGCCGGCAGCGCGTCCGCCCGGCGGTAGCCGCGTACCCCGCCGGTCTCCTCCGACCAGGCCCGCAGGTCGTCGATGTCCAGGCCGGAGCGGTCGATCACGGCCCCGGTGCGGTCGGAGACCGCGATCACGAGGCAGCCCGCGTCGGCGAGGTAGCGCGCGGCGGGGGCGCCGACCTTGCCGAAGCCCTGGATCGCGACGGTACGGCCCTCGGGGGAGCCGCCCAGAGCCCTGAGCGCGGCGATCCGCACGCCGCGGGCGGTCGCGGTCCCGGCCGTGTCGGGCGCGCCGCCGGGGGAGACGGGGCCGCCGATCGTCACGCCGGGCACCGGGTAGCCCGCGTTCACCGAGTAGGTGTCCATGATCCAGGCCATGGTGCGCTCGTCGGTGCCGACGTCGGGGGCCGGGATGTCCCGCTCGGGACCGATGACGGGCAGGACCTCGTTGACGTAGCGCCGGGTGACCCGTTCCAGCTCGCGGGCGCTCAGCGAGGCCGGGTCCAGGGAGACGCCGCCCTTGGCGCCCCCGTAGGGGATGCCGGCCAGCGCGCACTTCCACGTCATGCCCATGGCCAGGGCGGTGACCTCGTGGACGTCGGTGCGGGGATGGAAGCGGATGCCTCCCTTCGCCGGGCCGCGGGTAGTGTTGTGCTGCACCCGGAAACCCTGCACGACGTCCATCCGGCCGTCCTCGCGGCGGACCGGGACCGAGACGGTGAGCGAGCGGCGGGGGGTGGCGAGCATGGTGCGCAGGCTGTCGTCCAGGTCCAGCCGGTCCGCGGCCCGGCCGAGCTGGAAGAGCGCGGAGTCGAGGGCCTGTCGGCCGGGACTGACGGGAGCGGTGGCGGCCGGCGTCGTCGACGGCACCGTGAGCGTTCTCAAGGGATACCTCCGTACGGTGAGCGAAGCGCCCTTGCTCCGCTCGGGGCACATGGTCAGGATCAGACTAGGCGCGGTTTTTTGCCCGCAGGGTCGGGCCGTGTTTCGTTCTCATGACTGATTCGCGGATCGGGTCGCGAGCCTGCGAGCTGGAGGTGTGTTGTTATCTGCCTGCTCCCCTGGGCAATCTGGGAGTAAAACATAGATTTTCCAGAATCCGGTCAGGATTCCTACCGTTGTGTAGCCGAGGGGATGAAAGTGCCGGAACTTGTGGTCGGGCCGATGTTGCGTTACGTGGACGAGACGAGCGCGTCGGTGTGGATGGAGACGAGCGAGCCGTGCGAGGTGACGGTCGAGGTCGGTGGCGTGCGCTCGGAGGCGAGGACGTTCACCGTCCACGGTCACCACTACGCGATCGTGGACGTGGAGGGCGGAGGCGCCTACGAGGTGCGCCTGGGCGGGGAGACCGTGTGGCCCCTGCCCGATCAGCCGCCGAGCCGCATCCGCCTGCTCGGCCCCGACGGTCCGAATCGCGTCATGTTCGGCTCCTGCCGGACCAGCGTGCCGCACGACCTCGTGTACACGATCTCCCACGGGGTGGACGTGCTGCGCGCGTACGGTGGCACGCTGCCCGAGACGCCCGACGAGCGCTGGCCCGACCTGCTGCTGCTGCTCGGTGACCAGGTCTACGCCGACGAGCCGTCCGCGGAGATGCTGGAGTTCATCGCGGGCCGCAGGGACACCGAGCCGAAGAAGGAGATCGCCGACTTCGAGGAGTACGCCGAGCTGTACCGCCTGGCGTGGACCGACCCGGAGATCCGCTGGCTCCTCTCCACGGTGCCCAGCGCGATGATCTTCGATGACCACGACCTGCGCGACGACTTCAACACCTCCATCTCCTGGCGTACGTCGATGGAGGAGGTGCCGTGGTGGCGGCACCGGGTGATCTCCGGGATCGGCGCCTACTGGGTCTACCAGCACCTGGGTAACCTGTCGCCGGCGGAACGTGCCTCGGACGAGCTGCTCAGCAAGGTGTGCGCGGCCGAGGGGGACGGCGCCGAGGTCCTCGACGCCTTCGCCGAGCACGCCTACGACGTTCCCGCCGACAGCCGGTGGAGTTACGCCCGCGACCTCGGCGACACTCGCCTGATCATGCTCGACTCCCGCTGCTCCCGCCAGCTCGACCCCGATGACCGGCGCATGATCGACCCGGTGGAGTGGGAGTGGCTCACCGAGCAGCTGCACAAGGGGGGCGCGAAGCGCTTCGTGATCGGCTCCTCGGTGCCGTTCCTGCTCCCCGCGGGCATTCACCACATCCAGAACTGGAACGAGGCCCTCGCCCAGGGGGCCTGGGGCAAGACCGTGGCGCGCTGGGCCGAGGCCCTGCGCCAGGCCGTCGACCTGGAGCACTGGGCGGCCTTCCGCCGCTCGTTCGAGGACCTGTCCAAGCTGCTGGCCGGGCTGGGAAAGCCGGTGATCATGCTCTCCGGCGACGTGCACTACTCCTACGTGGCCAAGGCGCGCGACCTTCCTGTCTACCAGCTGGTCTGCTCCCCGATCCGCAACCCGCTGAGCCGCACCCTCCGCCTGGCCAACATCGTCGCCCAGTTCGGCATCGCGAGCCTGGTCGGCCGTACGCTCTCCCGCACGGCGAGGATTCCCAAGCCGCCCTTCAAGTGGCGGATCACCGACGGCCCGTGGTTCTCCAACGCGGTCGCGACCCTCTCCCTGGACACGGCCCCCACGTCGGTCCGCTGGGACACCGCCACGGGAACCGAGGTATCGGAGATCACCGTCGTGAAGCTGGAGGAGGGCTAGCGAAGCGCCCTCCGTTCCCCCGCGCGCCGAAGAGGGCCGGGGGCCGTCGCGATCTTCCGGCCGGGGGCCGGGCAGAGGGCCGCGGCGCTCTTCTCGTGCGCCGGGAAGTATGTGAGGCGTACTCACCTGGGCGGATGCGGAAATCGCTTACCGGGGGCCGCGGGCGTGCTCGTTTTGATCATAAAAAACGTTGACATCGAACGTCACTCAGTTTTACATAGTGATCATCAGCGCTGATTTGCCCCTTTTCTACCAGGTGACACAGCTTTGTGCTGCCGTCATCTCTTTTTCTGGTGAGGCGCATGTCAACGTTACGGGGCCTGGCGGCCGTACTGGCCGCCGGGGTTATCGCTACGGGGTCAACGGTTGCGATCGACGTTCATGGAGGGGCTCCGAGAGCCGTCGCTTCCTCGGCGGAGCCGGTGGCTCCGACGGATGAGCAGGCCGGCAGGATCGCCCGCGAGACGGGCCGCAGTACGGAAATCCTCGCCAAGCGAGGTGAGAGCAGGGAGGTCTTCGCCAATCCCGACGGTTCCTTCACCGCGGTGGAGCACCTTCGCCCTGTCAGGGTCCGGCAGGACAGTTCCTGGGTGGCGCCGGACGTCACCCTGATCCGCAGGCCCGACGGGTCCATCGGGCCCAAGGCCTCCACCGTCGACCTGACCCTCTCCGGGGGAGGGGACGAGCCCATGGTGCGGATGGCGCGCGCCGGCCGGGAGATGTCGCTGAAGTGGCCGGAAAAGCTGCCGGAGCCGGAACTGCAGGGCGACTCGGCCGTCTACCGCTCGGTGCTCAAGGACATCGACCTGGTCGTTCGGGCCGACACCGACGGGTTCGCGCACACGCTCGTCGTGAAGACCAGGGAGGCGGCGGAGAACGGAGCCCTCGCCCGGCTCGGCTTCGACCTGGGCGAAACCGAGCTGGCGGTGCGCGCCGAGCCGGACGGGCGACTGCGTGCCGTCGACACCGAGGGAGGGGGCGCGGTCTTCGAGGCCCCGTCGGCGATCATGTGGGATTCCGGCACGCAGGCCGGGAGCACGCCCGCTGAGTCGGCGCCTGCTGAGACGGCGCCCGCAGAGACGGCGAGGCGCACGACGGCCGAGCCGGAGGAGGACCTCGCCAGGGGCCCCGCCCCGACCTCGAAGGTGGCCGATGTCGGGGCCGCCGTCGAGGACGGTTCGCTCACCCTCACCCCCGAGACCACGCTGCTGACCGCCCCCGACACACGGTTCCCCGTCTACATCGACCCGGTGTGGAAGACGGTCAAGGCGTCCGCCTGGGGATATGTCTCGCGCGCCTATCCGAGCACGTCGTACTACAAGTTCAGCGGCAAGGCCGACTCCGGCATGGGCTACTGCTCGGGTGACGCCAGGTGCGCGCCCTCGGACGTGAAGCGCATCTTCTACCGGATGCCCACCAGCGCCTACGCGGGCAAGCACATCATCTCCGCGGAGTTCGTCGCCAAGGAGACCTGGTCCTACTCCTGCGACGGCCGTACCGTGCAGCTCTGGCGGACCAAGGGGTTCGTCGAGGGCTCGACCTGGAACTCCACCAAGGACAACTGGCTCGAACACCTCGCCACCCGGGACGTGGCGAAGGGCTGGTCCTCCGACTGCCCGGGTGGCGACGTGGAGTTCAACGCGACCGCGGCGGTGAAGGACGCCGCGGCGGGCAAGTGGTCGACCACCACGTTCGGACTCAGGGCCGGGTACGAGACCGACCCGAAGGGGTGGAAGCGGTTCGCCGACGACGCCTGGCTCCGGGTCAACTACAACACCCCGCCGCCGCAGCCGAAGATGTCCAACCTGACGATGGACCCGGGTGGCAAGTGCGTCTACTCCCCGGCCCCGGCGGTGCGGGTGCCCCCGACGCTCTCGGCGGTGCTGCACGACTCCGACTCCGCCGACGCCAAGAAGGTGTACGCCGAGTTCCAGGCCAGCTGGGACGGCGCGACGAAGTGGACCTCCGGCAGGATCGGCCCCAAGACCACCGGATCGACGTTCCAGGTCAAGATGCCCTCGACGATCCCCGAGAAGAAGACGATCGCCTGGTCGGTACGCACCTGGGACGGCTACCAGTACAGTCCGTGGAGCTACGCGGGCGACGCGACCGGCTGCTACTACACCTATGACAAGAGCGTGCCGGCCGCCCCCGCGCTGGCCTCGACCGCCTACCCCAAATCGGATCCCGAGGACGAGCTCGACCCGTGGTACGACGGGGTGGGCCGCTACGGACGCTTCACCGCCACCTCCGCCTCCAGCGACGTCGTCAAGTACTGGTTCGGGATCAACGGCAACCCCACGCAGGCCAACGAGCGCAAGCCCGCCACCAACGGCGGGCCGGTGACGATCGACATCGCGCCCGAGCACGCGGGACTGAACTACGTCACGGTCCAGGCGTTCGACGCGGCCGGCAACGTCAGCGAGATCGGCCGTCACGCCTTCAGGGTCAAGACCGGGGCGCCGGCGAAGGCGGAGTGGCCGCTGGACGAGCCCATCGACTCCCCGCAGGTCACGGATGTCGGGGGAACCTTCCCCGCCACCGTCACCGGCGGCGTCACGCTGGGGGTGGACGGCGTCTCGAAGAGCGCCGCGCAGTTCAACGGCTCCACCGGGTACGCCAGGACGACGGCCCCGGTGGTGAACACCACCACGAGTTTCTCGGTGTCGGCGTGGGCGAGGCTTCCCGAGGTCAAACCCACCCACGCCGGAGTGATCGCCACCCAGGCGGGCACGGCTCGACCGGGCTTCGAGCTGTACTACTCCTCCTCCTACGACCGGTGGATCTTCAACAGGTTCAGCACCGACAGCACGAGCGCCACGATCGTGCGGGCGATAGGGGCCACCGCGCCGCAGGGCGGGGAGTGGGCGCACCTGGTCGGCGTGTACGACTCGGTCGCCAAGCACATCAGGCTCTACGTCAACGGCAAGCTCGCCTCGACCACCGCGTTCACCACGCCGTGGAACGCCACCGGACCGGTACAACTCGGCGCGAGCCTGTACAGCACGGTCCCGGACGCGTTCTTCCCCGGCGAGATCGACGACCTGCGGATCTTCGACCGGATCGTCACCGCGGAGGAGGTCGGCAACCTCTTCAGCCAGCACCCGGTGGTGAACGCCCGCTGGAAGCTGAACGACTCGGCCTCGGCGGTCCGGGCGAGCAAGGCGTACTGGAAGCTGGACGAGGCGGCGGGCGCGACCCGCGCCGAGGAGGCGGGCGGCGTCCACCCGGCGAGCAAGGTCGGCACCGTCACCTTCGGGACGACCGGGAAGTCCGGCAAGGCCGTCACCCTCAACGGCACGAACGGGTATCTGAAGACCACCGGGGCCGTGCTCGACACCACCAAGAGCTTCTCGGTGTCGGCGTGGGCGAGGCTCCCCGCCACCAAACCCACCCACGCGGGGATCATCGCCACCCAGACCGCGTCGGTGAAACCGGCGTTCGAGCTGTACTACTCCTCCTCCTACGACCGGTGGATCTTCAACCGTTTCAGCGCGAACAACGCCTCCGCCACGATCATCCGGGCGCAGTCCACCTCGGTGCCGCAGGGCGGGGTGTGGACGCATCTGACCGGGACCTACGACGCGGCGGCCAAGCAGATCAGGCTCTACGTCAACGGCAAGCTGGCCTCGACCACGGCGTTCACCACGCCGTGGAACGCCACCGGACCCGTGCAGCTGGGCGCGGGTTCCTACGACGGCGCGGCCGGGTCGTTCTTCCCCGGCGAGATCGACGACCTGCGGATCTTCGACCAGGTCGTCACCGACTCCGAGATCGCCACGCTGGCCTCGGGATCCCCGCTGACCATCGCGGCCGACGACGGCACCGCGGGCCGGCACGTCACCCTGTACGGCAACGCCCGCATCGACCAGGGCGCGGGCTGGGTCGGCACCCCGCCCGGCGCGCTGGTCCTGGACGGCGACGGCGACTACGCGGCCAGCGCCGGTCCCGTGGTGCGCACGGACGACAGCTTCACCGTCGCCGGCTGGGTGACCAGCGCGGGCCGTCCCGGCCGGCCGGCGACGGTCTTCAGCCAGGAGGGCGCGGTCAACAGCGCCTTCACCCTCCGCTACCGGCCGGACCCGGCGGATCCGGTCAACGCGGGCGGCTACCAGATCGAGATGCCGGACTCCGACGCCACCGGAGCCACCCGCCCCACCTCGGAGCACTCGGCCTTCCAGTCCGGCTTCGAGTGGGACCACGTGGCGATCGCCTACGACGCGCTCCAGGACGAGATGCGGCTCTACGTGAACGGGGAGCTGGAACAGACCGAGGAGCAGGTGTCGTGGCGGTTCAACGTGCTGGGCTTCAACGCCACGAAGGGGTTGCAGCTCGGCCGGACCAAGGGCGACGGCGCCTGGGGCGAGTACTGGCCCGGCGTGATCGACGACGTGTGGGCCTTCCAGGGAGTCGCCACACAGGAGCAGATCCAGATGCTGGCCGCGGGCAACGAGCTCGACACCGAGACCGGCCCCTGAACTGAGGAACGGATCGCGGGCCACGGCCCGCGATCCCCTTCCCATCCCCATTTCCCGAGGTGCCCCGGCCGCCGCGTACGGCGGCCGGTGGCCTGCGCCTGTGCGGAGGATTTTCATGAAGGGGTTATACGAATCGGGTACCCGGCGTTGGCTGGCCGTGTTCACGGCACTGGTCACCGCCGCGGGCCTGCTGGTGGCGCCACCGGCGCACGCCGGGGCCGGGCCGGACGGAGAGCGTCCCGAGGTCGAGAGCGCCGAGCGCGTGGTGCCCGGCAGGGCGGAGACGGTGAGGCCGCGCAAGCCCGACCCCGCGGCCGCCGAGCCCGACCCGGCCCCGGCGGGCTGGCCGGAGCCGGGAGTGACCGAGGCGAAGGTACCGGCGAGCGGGGAGGCGGTCCGCGCCGGGAAGCTGCCGGTCCGGGTACGAGCTCCCCAATCGCGGGCCAGGGGGGCGGCGCCTCCCGTGGAGGAGGTGAAGGTCCAGGTCCTGGAACGGGCGGCGGCCCGGCGGGCCGGCGTGGACGGGGTCGTGCTGACCGTGGGCGGTCCCGGGACCGGCCAGGTCGGTGTCGAGCTGGACTACTCCGGGTTCGCCGGAGGTTTCGGCGGGTCCTACGGCAGCCGGCTGCGCCTGGTCCAGCTGCCGGCCTGCGCGCTGACCACCCCTGACGCGCCGCAGTGCCGTACCGGCACCGAGATCCCCTCGCGCAACGACACCGAGGCGAGAACGCTGTCGGCCGAGGTGACGGCCGCACCGCAGGCGACGGTGCTCGCCGCGGTGGCGGGGGAGTCCAGTGAGAAGGGCGACTACAAGGCGACGGCGCTGTCGGCCTCGTCGACCTGGGCGGTCTCCGAGCAGTCGGGCGACTTCGCCTGGTCGTACCCGATGCGGGTGCCACCCGTCCCCGGTGAGCTCGCGCCCAAGGTGGAGATCGGCTACTCCTCGGGCGCGATGGACGGCCGCACGTCCAACACCAACAACCAGCCGTCCTGGGTGGGAGAGGGATTCGACTACTGGCCCGGCTACATCCAGCGCGGCTACAAGCCGTGTGCCGACGACGGGGCTCCCAAGGACCAGTGGGGCACCCCGCCGGGCGACCAGTGCTGGGCCTACGACAACGCCACCCTCAGCTGGAACGGCAAGGGCGGCGAGCTGGTCCAGGCCGCGGACGGCACCTGGCGGATGAAGAACGACGACGGCACGCGTATCGAGCGGGTCAAGGACACCGGGAAGGCCAACGGCGACAACGACGGCGAGTACTGGAAGCTGACCACCACCGAGGGCGTGCAGTACTTCTTCGGCATGAACCGCCTGCCCGGCTGGAGCACCGGCAAGGAGGAGACGAAGTCGACGTGGACCCACCCGGTCTTCGGCGACGACGCCGACGAGCCCTGTCACGGTTCCACGTTCGCCACCTCCTGGTGCCAGCAGGCCTACCGGTGGAACCTCGACTACGTCGTGGACCCACGGGGCAACGCCATCTCCTACTTCTACACGCAGGAGGGCAACCGCTACGGCCGCAACCTCAAGCCCGCCGACGACACCCCCTACGTGCGGGGCGGCTGGCTGGACCGGATCGACTACGGCCAGCGCGCCGCCACCCTGTTCTCGGCGAAGCCGTCGGCCAGGGTGGTCTTCGGCCTCTCGGAGCGCTGCCTGTCGGCGACCGCCGCCGACTGCGCGGAGGACAAGATCGGTGACCATCCGACCAGGTGGCCCGACGTGCCCTGGGACCTGAACTGCGCCGCGGGCACCGAGTGCAAGGGCACCAAGGGCACACTGGCGCCCACCTTCTGGTCACGCAAGCGGCTGACCAAGGTCACCACCCAGGTGCTGAAGGCGGACGGAGCCTACCGGGACGTCGACTCCTGGAAGCTGGACCACCTCTGGGGCGACGCCGACATCGACCGGGCCCTGCTGGTCAAGTCGATCCAGCACACCGGTCATGCGGCGTCCCCGGCCGTCACGCTGCCCCCGGTGACGTTCAACCACGTCCAGCTGCCGAACCGGGTCGACAAACTGGGCGACGACATCGCGCCGTTCGTCAAGTACAGGGTCGGGGCGATCTACGACGAGTCCGGTGGCCAGATCGACGTCAACTACTCCGACGCCGACTGCACGCTGTCCTCGCTGCCGACGCCGGAGACCAACACCCGGCGCTGCTTCCCGGTCAAGTGGACACCGGCCGGCTACGCCGACCCGATCCGGGACTGGTTCCACAAGTACGTGGTCACCCAGGTCGTGCAGAGCGACAGGACCGGCAAGGCGCCGGACATGCTCACCACCTACGAATACCTCGACGGCGCCGCCTGGCACTACGACGACGACGACGGCATGACCAAGGAGAAGTACAAGACCTGGTCGCAGTGGCGCGGTTACGGCCGGGTGCGGATCAAGACGGGAGGCTGGAACGACCTGCGCTCCCAGAGCGAGCGCCTGTTCCTGCGGGGCATGGACGGTGACCGGCTCGACGCCGACGGCGGCACCAAGAAGGTCTCCG
The DNA here is from genome assembly GCF_042898365.1 of Streptosporangium sp. NPDC000509. Classification (NCBI taxonomy): domain Bacteria; kingdom Bacillati; phylum Actinomycetota; class Actinomycetes; order Streptosporangiales; family Streptosporangiaceae; genus Streptosporangium; species Streptosporangium sp. NPDC000509. Next base: position 278,684 of record NZ_JBIAYX010000008.1, read on the forward strand.
TCGCCGACGGCGAGGGCGGAACGCACGTCGACCACGAGGCGCTGCAGGGTTTCGAGCTGAAGCGGACGGAGTACGAGGGGGTCGGCGGCGCGGTGGCCGTCAAGACGGTCAACACCCCGTGGCGCGAGCAGACCGCCGGCCGCACCAGGAGCTGGGGGACGGTCACCGCGAACCTGACGGACGTCGCCAAGAGCCACACCTGGACCGCGATGGACGGAGGGAAGTGGCGGGAGACCGAGATCGTGACCTCCTACGACCCGGCCACGGGTCTCGCCACCCAGGTCGACGACAAGGGCGACCTGGCCACGGCGGCCGACGACCGGTGTGTCAGGACCACGTACGCACAGGACAAGACCGCCTGGATGCTGAAGTTCCCCTCGCGGGTGGAGAGCCTCTCGGTGGCCTGCTCGGTCACGCCCGACCGGTCCAAACACGTGATCGAGGACGGGCGCTCCTTCTACGACGGCAAAGCCTTCGGCGCGGCGCCGGACAGGGGAGAGGTCACCAGGGTCGAGAAGATAGCGAGCCACAACGGCACCGCCGCCACGTACGTCCCCACCGAGATCTCCACCTACGACTCCTACGGCCGTGAGCTCACCACCAAGGACGCCGCGGGCAACGTCACCACCGTCGCCTACACCGACACCGCGGGCCTGGCCACGCTGGTGAAGACCACCGGGCCACCGGTCACCCCCGGCGACCCCGGTACGGCCCACGTCACGAGCGAGGAACTCGACCCGGCCTTCGGCTTCGAGACGGTCAAGGTGGACGCCGGAGGCAAGCGGACCGACCTGGAGTACGACGCGCTGGGCCGCCTGCTCAAGGTGTGGATGGCAGACCGCTCCAAGGCGGCCAAGCAGACACCGAACCTGGAGTTCAGCTACCGGGTGACCGACGGTCAGATCATCGCGATCGGCACGAAACGGCTGACCGCCGAGGGCGGCCAGACCGAGCCCACCTACGAGCTGTACGACGGCAGGCTGCGGCTGCGTCAGACCCAGGACCCGGGGCCGGACGGCGGGCGGCTGATCTCCGACAAGCTCTACGACTCCCGGGGCAACGTCGCGCGCGAGTACGGGCAGTACTACTCGACCGGGGCGCCCTCGACCACCCTTTTCGGAGCCTTCGACGGCAATGTCGAGTCGCAGAAGGTCTTCGAGTTCGACGGCCGCAATCGGGTGACCGTCGAGCGGTTCCTCGTCGGCAACGGCGAGACCCAGGAGAAGTGGCGCACGATCACCTCGTACGCCGGAGGCCGGGTCACGGTCGACCCGCCGACCGGGGACACGCCGGTCACCACCTTCACCGACGCGCGCGACCACATCGTCGAGCTGCGCCAGTATCGGGGGGACTCGCCGACCGGCGACTTCGACCGGACCCGCTACACCTACACCCCGCTGGGCAAGCTCGCCACGGTCGAGGACGCGGCGGGCAACACCTGGACCCACCACTACGACCTGCGCGGCAGGGAGATCCGGGTGGACGACCCGGACAAGGGCACGACCAGGTCCGCCTACGACGACCTGGACCGGGTGACCTCCACCGAGGACGCCAGGGGCGCCAAGCTGTTCACCACCTATGACGCGCTCGGCCGCAAGACCGAGGTCCGCGAGGGGTCCGCGACCGGCAACGTCCTGACGGCGTGGACCTACGACACGGTCCGCAAGGGGCAGCTCTCCAGCTCCACCAGGAACGCGGGCGGCCAGGCGTACACGACGACCGTCAACGCCTACGACAACCTGGACCGGGCGATCCGGACCACGATCACCGTCCCGGAAACCGAGAAGGAACTGGGGGGCAGCTACCAGTTCGACACCCGCTACAAGCTGGACGGCACGGTGCAGTCCGCCACCTTCCCCGCCTCGGGGGGCCTGGCGGCCGAGACCGTCGTCTACTCCTACGACGAGCTGCGGCGGCCCACGGCCACCTCCGGTCTCACCTCCTACGTGACCAGGTCGATCCACAGCCTCACCGGCAAACCCGAGCAGTACGAGCTCTCCACCGGAGGCAAGAAGGTCTGGCTCACCAACTCCTACGAGTACGGCACACAGCGGCTGAAGTCGGCGCGGGTCGACCGTGAGGACGTCGCCGGTGTGGACCGCCACGCCACCTACACCTACGACGCGGCGGGCAACGTCACCGCGGTCTCCGACGTCTCCCGGTCCGGCACGGACACCCAGTGCTTCTCCTACGACCACCTGCGCAGGATGACCGAGGCGTGGACGCAGGGCACCCAGAGCTGCGCCGGCACGCCCGCGGCGAACCTCGTCGGAGGCGTGGCACCGTACTGGCAGTCGTTCGGCTATGACGCGACGGGCAACAGGACGAAGGAGGTCGAGCACGGCGTCGGCGGGGCCGCCGACACCCAACGTGTCTACGGCTACCCGGCCGCGGGTTCCCCGCAGCCGCACGCGCTGGCCTCGGTGACCCAGACCGGGGGCGCGGGTGCTCGCGTGGAGAGCTACGGCTACGACGCCACCGGCAACACGACCAGCCGTAAGGTCGGCGCCGTCGACCAGAAGCTGGACTGGGACGTCGAGGGACGGCTGAACAAGGTCACCGACGGGGCCAAGGTCACCTCCTATCTCTACGACGCCGACGGCAACCGGCTGATCCGCAGGGAGCCGACCGCCACGACCCTGTACCTGCCGGGCATGGAGCTCCGGCTGGACACCGCGACCGCGAAGGTCGCCGCGACCAGGTACTACGTCCACGACACGGTCGCGGTCGCGGTCAGGACCACGGCGGGGGTGACCTTCGTCGCCAACGACCACAACGGCACCGGTGAGCTCGCGGTCAACGCCGCCACCCAGGCGGTCTCCCAGCGCCGCTTCAAGCCCTTCGGCCAGCTTCGGGGGGCACCGCCGGGGTCATGGCCTTCGGAGAAGGGGTTCGTCGGCGGCACCGTCGACTCCTCCACCGGCCTGACCCATCTGGGCGCCCGTGAGTACGACCCGGCGACCGGCCGTTTCATCAGCGTCGACCCGATCATCGACCCGCAGGACCCCCAGCAGATGAACGGGTACGCCTACGCGAACAACAACCCGGTCACCTTCACCGACCCGGACGGCAAGTTCTGGGGAAGCTGGATCGCCGCCCTGCTGGCGATCATCCGGGCACTGGCGGCGCTGCTCAACGGCGGCGGCGGTGGCGGCAACAAGGGCGGCGGCGGCAACGGTGGCGGTGGTGGCGGTGCGCCGCACCGCCCGGCGCCGAGCGGCGGTGTGAGCACCTCCTACGGCAAAACCGTCAAGACCAACACCCTCAGCAGCGTCGATCCCCGCAAGTTCACCGCGCTCGGCTGGCTCGCCTACGGCTTCGGCGGCCCGTCCGACATGCTCAACACCTGGGGAACCAACGTCGCCGAGAAGGGGCGGGTGATGGGTGGCATCTACGCCCTCAAAGCGGCGAGCTACCCGCAGGGAAACTGGAAGTCCAGCTGGTTCTGGAACGGGCTGCGCAAGTGGTACGACGCCAAGTCGGTCAGGGTCGAGGCGCGCGGCATCAAGTGGGGCGGACGCCTGGCCAAGGCAGGGAAGTTCCTGGGCCGGTTCGGACTGGTGACCACCTTCGCCGACGGCGCGCTGACCCAGTGGAACTCCGACAAGGGAAAGGACATCAACAAGGGCGAGAAAGCCCTGCGAGCCGGTATCCGCGGCGCCGCGGTGGCCGGCGGCGCCTACGCGGGTGCCACCATCGGGGCCGCGGCGTGCAGCCCCGGAGTGGTCCTCGCGGCGGTCTGCGGTGCGGCCGGCGCCTACATCGGAGGTATGGTCGGCGGAGTCGTCGGTGACACCGCCATCGCCGCCTACGACAAGGCGCGAGATCCGGTGGTGAACACCGCCAAGTCCATCGGTTCCGGGATCAAGAAGGGATGGAACAAGCTCTTTGGATGAGACAGCCGTGCTGACGGGGTACCCGCACGCGCCGGTGTGGGCGGTGCTCGCCACCGCCCTCATGGCGGTCCTCGGGTTCGTCAACCATCGCCGGTTCCGTGGAGCGGACGCGCAGAGCGCGTGGGCCGAGCGCTACTTCGACGAGGCCAAGCCGAAGGAGTGGCGCAACCTGCCCTTCGCCCAGCTCCCGGGGGCGATCATGTTCTCCCTCTGGGCGGTGCTGCTGGCCTACACCTGGGTGTCCGGGCAGGAGATCCTCGACGCGCTCGTCGGGCTCGGCTTTCTCGGGTCCTTCGTCTTCGGCGGGATCGCCGTCAAGCGGCTCTACCGGCCTCCGGCCAAGGCGAGGCCGGCCTGGCTGGTGGCGGAGGAGGAACGGCGCAGGCGGCTGGGCCTGACCACCCGCGACGGCTGGACGACGTAGGGGTCGTCTCCCGGTCCCCGCCGCCAGGGGACCGGGAGGAAGCGTGACGGAAACACGAGGAGCCGGTGCGGCTCTCCCGTCCAGGACGGGAGAGCCGCACCGGCTCCGTCATGCCCGGGCTCGGCCGGGGTGGTTCACTTTGCCAGTTCGGCGAGGGCCGCGCCGAGCTGGTCGACCGCCCAGAGGAGGTCCTCCTCGGAGACGACGATCGGCGGGGCGAGACGGATGGTCGAGCCGTGGGTGTCCTTGGCCAGCACGCCGTGGGCCATGAGCGCCTTGGAGACCTCACGCCCGCTCGCCAGCGACGGGTCGATGTCGACCCCCGCCCACAGGCCGCGCCCGCGCACGGTGACCACGCCGTGGCCGATCAGCCCGCGCAGCCTCTCGTGCATGACCTCGCCGAGCTCCCTGGCCCGCGCCTGGTACTCGCCGGTGCCGAGCATCTCGATGACCGCGTTCGCGACCGCGCAGGCGAGCGGGTTGCCGCCGAAGGTGGAGCCGTGCTGCCCCGGCCTGATCACACCGAGCACGTCCTCGTTCGCGGTGATCGCCGAGACCGGGACGACGCCGCCGCCCAGGGCCTTGCCCAGCACGTAGATGTCGGGGACGACGCCCTCGTGGTCGCAGGCGAAGGTCTCGCCGGTGCGGCCGAGACCCGACTGGATCTCGTCGGCGATCATCAGGATGTTCTCCGCGGTGCACAGCTCGCGGACCTGGGTGAGGTAGCCGTTCGGCGGTACCAGCACCCCGGCCTCGCCCTGGATGGGCTCAAGCAGCACCGCGACCGTGTTGGCGTCGACGGCCTCGCGGATCGCCTCGACGGAGCCGTACTTCACGATCCTGAAGCCGGGGGAGTAGGGGCCGAAGCCGCCCCGGGCGTCCGGGTCGGTGGAGAAACCGACGATCGTGGTGGTCCGGCCGTGGAAGTTGTCCTCCATCACGATGATGTTGGCCTGCTCGGCGGCCACGCCCTTGACCTCGTAGCCCCACTTGCGGGCCACCTTGATCGCGGTCTCCACGGCCTCGGCGCCGGTGTTCATCGGCAGGACCATGTCCTTGCCGGTGAGGTCGCCCAGCCCGGCGGCGAAGGAGGCGAACTGGTCGTGGAAGAAGGCGCGGCTGGTCAGGGTGAGCCGCGACAGCTGCTCCTGCGCCGCTGCGATGATCTTCGGGTTGCCGTGCCCGAAGTTCAGGGAGGAGTAGCCGGACAGGCAGTCGAGGAACCGCCTGCCCTCCACGTCGACGACCCAGGCGCCCCGCGCCTCGTGGATCACGATGGGCAGGGGGTGGTAGTTGTGCGCGCTGCGGCGCTCGCTCAGCTCGATGAACTCGTCGGTGCCGGTCATCCGATGATCCGCCCCTCCCCGATATGCCCGGTCCGCCCGGTACGTCTGGTCTGTAGTTGTCATGCCCCGCCCTGTCCCCGGATCTCCAGCGTGCAGCACTTGGGGCCGCCACCCGCCTTGCGAAGCTCCGACAGGTCCACCGCGATGACCTCGAAGCCCCGGCGCTTGAGTTCGAGCTGCAGGTCGGAGGCCTCGGCGTTGATCACCACGTTGACGCCGTCGCTGACGGCGTTGAGGCCCAGCACGGCCGCGTCGTCCTCGTTCGCGATGACGGCCTCGGGGAAGAGGGTGCGGAGCACCTCCTGGCTTCCAGGAGAGAAAGCCTCCGGGAAGTATGCCACGTTATGTCCGTTAAGCGGGAAGAGTGCGGTGTCCAGGTGGTAGAACCGGGGGTCCACCAGCTGCAGCGTCACCACCGGGCGGCCGAGGAACTCCTGGGCCTCCTTGTGCGCGGTGATGTCGGTACGGAACCCGGTCCCGGCCAGCACCAGGTGGTCGAGCGTGAGGAAGTCCCCCTCGCCCTCGTTGGTGAAGGCCGCCTCACGGACCCGCCGGTAGCCGTTGTCGACGAACCAGCGCAGGTACGCGGGTCCCTCGGCCGCGCGCTGCGGGTGGGTGAACCGCGCACCGTACACGCGGCCGTCCACGACCAGCGCGCCGTTGGCGGCGAAGACCATGTCCGGCAGGCCCTCCACCGGGTCGATGAGGCTGACGCGGTGCCCGAGCTCCTCGTAGACGCTCTTGAGCGCCTCCCACTGGCGGATCGCCACCTCGCGGTCGGCCCCGGCCTCGGGGTGCATCCACGGGTTGATCGCGTACTCGACCGCGAAGTGGTCGGGCCGACACATGAGGTAGTGCCTGGTCATGGATAACCCCCGCGCGTGAAAGGTCGTGGTGACAGCCGCCCATCACGGTCCCGATGGCGGCGTCATCAGCCTAGGAAGCGCGTTCTCGCAGGCCAAGAGCCTGCTTTTGCGCGTCGGCGCGGGTTTCCCGCGTGGTTCAGGTCAGAAACGTCGATTCGTTGTGCGGGGCGATGAAGGGCTCGCTGCGCGAGGTCACCAGGGGCGCCTCGATCAGCCGGGAGAGCACGATGGAGCTCTTGGTCCGCACCACGAACGACTCGGAGGCGATCCGCTCGATCACCCTCTCCACGTGCCGCACGTCGGTGGCCCTGATGTGCAGCAGCGCGTCGGCCTCACCGGTGATGGTGCACGCCGAGACCACCTCCGGATGGCGGCCGATGGCCACCCCGATCTCCGACGGCGAGGTCTTGCCCGCGCAGAACAACTCCACGTAGGCCTCGGTGGTCCAGCCGAGCGCCGCGGGCTCCACCCGGGCGGTGAACCCGGTGATGGCGCCGGTCTCGCGCAGCCGGTCCACCCGGCGTTTCACCGCCGACGCCGACAGGCCGACCCGCTGTCCGATCTCCGCGTACGTGGCGCGGGCGTCCTCGACGAGCGCCCCGATGATGTCGCGATCCAGCCTGTCCAGTTCCACGAAGACCTGTATACCGCTTCGGACGGGCGCGGGTTCGCGACGGGCGCCGGTGGCCCGCGCCCGGAAGACACGAACGCCGCCGGACGGATGATCCGTCCGGCGGCGTTCGCCGTTCGTGAAGCCCCGATCAGCCCTGATCGATCTTGATCAGGTCCGGTCGGACCGGAGCAGCTCAGGTCTGGTCGGCCTCGCCGGTGGCCTGCTCCTGGGCCTCCTCGGGGGAGGTCTCCAGGTCGTCGCTCGCCTGCGCGGCGTTCGCCGTCTGCTTGTCCAGGCCGACCCAGCTCGTCACGCTCTCCACCGCGAACAACACACCGAGATAGAGCGTGAGCGCGGCCAGCACCCACGTCATCACGCCCAGCACGGCGCCGACGCTGATGATCAGCAGCCGGAGCTCCCAGCCGAGCCCCGCCCTGAACACCCAGGGGGCGGGCCAGATGCTCTGCCGCGTCCGGTACACCGTGTCGTAGGTGTGGTAGCCGATCACGTAGATCAGCACGTAGAGCAGCCACTTGGGCGCGTCGACCGCGAGGCCGACGAGGATGATCGTGAGGAACTCGGTCCCCCGGATCAGCGGCGGCGCGAGCCAGTCGAGCTTGCCGAGGTGGTCGCGGGCCGCGGTGGGCAGCACCAGGACGATCATGACCAGTGCCGGGACGAGCAGGATCGGCCCCTCCACCAGTAGCCCGGTCACGGCCATCGCGATGATCGCCAGCAGCGCGGCGAGCGTGGCGGGAACCGGGGGCAGCCCCGGCCCCACCTTGTCGCGGAGCAGCGTCACCAGCGGGCCGTCGTCGCGGTAGGCGAGCAGCCGCGCGGTCTGCACGCGCAACCGCTCCTCGTATGGATCCGGAACGGGGGTCGTCTGCGGCTGGGTGATCATGCGAGAGACCTCATCAGGCGTCCGGTGAGCGAGTAGGCGGCACCGATGCCGCCCCAGATGATCAGGGTGAGGAAGGTGATCCTGGCGTCGAACAGGGCGCTGACGATCGCGATGGCGGCGAAACGCTCGCCGATGGGGAACACGATCATCTTGCGGGCCCAGTGCACGGCGCGGTATCTGCCGGCCCTGCCCCACATCTTCAGCAGGCTGCGGATCCCGCCGGTCACCGCGTTCTTGCGCTCCTCCAGCGCCTGGCGCAGCCCGGTGTCGGCGCTCACCGTGAGCGGGACCGACGGCAGCGGCGACGGGGGCTTGCGCCGGTTCGCCGCGCCGTAGGAGAAGTCGAGGAGGTGCCTGATGGACTGCACGCCGAGCGCGATCAGCGCGAGCGTCCAGACGTCGCCCACCCCGGAGACCGCCGCGCCGACCGCCAGGCCCGCGAAGACCACGTATTCCTTGAACCGGTCGAACGTGGCGTCCAGCCACGCCCCGAGCACGCCGAACTTACGGGCGTATCGTGCGACCTGGCCGTCCACGCAGTCGAACACGAACGCGAAGTAGATCAGCACGCCGCCCGCGACCATCCCGGCCCGCTCACCGGTGGCGAAGCACAGCGCCGCCGCCACGCCCAGCGCGATGGAGATCAACGTGACCTGGTTGGGGGTGAGACCCCGCCTCGCCGCCCATCGGGCGATGAACCGGGAGTAGGTGCTGACGAAGTACGTGGTGAAGAAGCCGTCGGCGCCCTTCACCGCGTTGTCCAGCCGCGCCCTGTCCTCGTTGAACGTGGACATCTCGGCCAGCGCCTCCGCGGCCTGCTCGGGAGTGGACACCCGGCGGAAGAACAGGTCCCGGCGGCCGCGGATGCCGACGGAGACGCCCTTGCGCACCAGACCCAGCACCAGCAGCTGGACCAGGTCGTCCTCGGGCCCCAGCAGGTGGGCCATGTCGGCCAGCTCGCGGGCGGCCTCCGCGAGGACGGGCGCGTGCTTGTGGTGCAGGTGCAGCGGGCCGAGCAGGACCGAGTTGGGCCTGGTCACCCCGTGGAAGGCCGAGCCCACCGAGATGACCCGGGACCTGCGGGCGCGCACCCTGACGGGCAGGCCCTCCAGCGTCCGCGCGCCGATCTCCGGCAGCGCCTCCTCGATCGGGACGTCCGGGACGACGACGTCGCCGTTCTCGTCCTCCTCGCGCGGCTCCTTGGCGATCAGCGCGAGGGCTCCGCGCTTCGACTTGGTGATCTGGTAGATCAGCTCGTCGTGGATCAGCGAGTTGGCCGGAAGGAGAAGCAGGTTCTCGGTGGCGTTCTCGACCGCGTCGGCCACGGCGCGCAGGTCACCGGCGAGGTCGGAGGTCTCGACAAGGCTGCCGGGGAAGCCCCGGTGGGCGGCGGCGTCGCCCGAGCGGACGATGGTCACCGGCTCGGAGTCGAGTGAGGCGAGCTGGCCGTGCAGCTTGCCGATCACCGTGGGGCAGCCGGGAAGCGCGGGCAGGGGCAACGCGGCGGGCGTCACCTGGCCGGGAGCGGCATCGGGGCCGGGCGATGAGCCCAGCAGGACCACGCGGGGCATGGCACCCTTTCGTGCGGAGACGGTGTGAGGCGGTGTAACCGGGGGCGGCATTTCGCCAGGGGCCAAAGTTTAGTGAGTTTTAGGTGAACAACACGCACCAGTGATCTATCCGTGTCGTTTGATCATGGTTCCACCTCTGCCAAGTGGACCGTCCCACTAGACTGTGCGGGTGAGTCTGTACCGTGACGACGGCATCGTGCTGCGCACCCACAAGCTGGGAGAGGCCGACCGTATCGTCACCGTGCTGACCCGCCGGATGGGCAAGATCCGGGGCGTCGCCAAGGGGGTCCGGCGGACAACATCACGATTTGGCGGACGGCTCGAACCGTTCACCCACGTCGATCTCCAGCTCCACACCGGCCGCACGCTCGACATGATCACCCAGGCCGAGACCATCAGGCCGTACGGCGAGTCGCTCGTCTCCGACTACCCGCGCTACACGGCGGGCACCGCGATGCTGGAGACCGCCGACCGCCTGGTCATGGGGGAGAAAGAGCCGGCGCTGCGCCAGTTCCTGCTGCTCGTCGGCGGTCTGCGCACGCTCGGCTCAGGTGATCACGAGGCCAGGCTCGTCCTGGACGCCTACTTCCTGCGCTCCCTCGCGGTGGCCGGTTACGCCCCCGCCCTGGAGGCCTGCGCCCGCTGCAAGGCCGTCTCGGTACGGGCCTTCGCCATCGTGGCCGGTGGCGTCGTGTGCGGCGCCTGCCGCCCCGCGGGAGCGGCGGTGCCCGAGGGAGAGACGCTCGCCCTGATGGTGGCGCTGCTCAAGGGCGACTGGTCCACCGCGGACGCCTCCGTCGCCCGGCACCGCGCCGAGTGCAGCGGCCTGGTCGCCGCGTATCTCCAGTGGCACCTCGAACACGGCATACGCTCTCTTCGACACGTAGAAAGGGAGCACGCCACGTGAACGTCCGCCCACCCGTCCCGCATCCCTCCGGTGCCACCCCGCCTCCGATCCCGCGTGACCTCGTGCCCCGGCACGTGGCGATCGTGATGGACGGCAACGGACGGTGGGCCAAGCAGCGCGGCCTGCCCCGCACCGAGGGTCACAAGGCGGGTGAGGCCTCGCTCTTCGACGTGATCGAGGGCGCGATCGAGCTCGGCGTCCCCTACCTGTCGGCCTACGCCTTCTCCACGGAGAACTGGAAGCGCTCCCCCGACGAGGTCCGCTTCCTGATGGGTTTCAACCGCGACGTCATCCGCCGCCGCAGGGACCAGCTTCACGCGATGGGCGTGCGGGTCCGCTGGGCCGGTCGTCCGGGACGGCTGTGGAGGAGCGTCATCCAGGAGTTGCGCGACGCCGAGGAGATGACCAAGGACAACTCCACGCTGACCCTGCAGTTCTGCGTCAACTACGGAGGCCGGGCCGAGATCGTGGACGCCGCCCTGCGTCTCGCGCAGGACATCGCCGACGGACGGGTCAAGCCGGGCCGGGTGAAGGAGGAGACCTTCGCCCGCTATCTGGACGAGCCGCAGATTCCCGACGTCGATCTGTTCGTGCGGTCCTCGGGGGAGCAGCGCATCTCCAACTTCCTGATCTGGCAGACGGCGTACGCCGAGATGGTCTTCCTCAACCGCCTCTGGCCCGACTTCGACCGCCGCGATCTGTGGGAGGCGTGCGAGACGTACGCCAAGCGCGACAGGAGATACGGGGGAGCGGTGCCGAACGTGGTCGCGCCCGCACGGGACACCTCGGACGGCGCCGCGGGATGAGGCGACACCGGCCCCGGCGTTGGTCGGCGCCGGCCGGCTCAGGCTGAGCTGCCTGGCCGGCGCCTCGGGCCTCGCGGGGCCGGCACCCCGGTCATCAGGCCTTGACCTCGCGCAGACGACCGGTCTCCACCTCGTAGACGAAGCCGCGCACCGAGTCGGTGTGCGGGATGAAGGGGTCGTTCCTGATCCGGTGGAGCGACTGGACGACGTCCTCGTCGAGGTCGGTGAAGGCCTCGGCCGCCCACTCGGGCTTCACCCCGACCTCGGCCTGGATCTGCCGCTTGAAGTCGTCGTCGGTGAAGGTGAGCATGCCGCAGTCGGTGTGGTGGATGAGGATGATCTCCCGGGTGCCGAGCAGACGCTGGCTGATGGCCAGGCTGCGCCGCTCGTCGGCGGTCACCACGCCGCCCGCGTTGCGGATGATGTGCGCGTCACCCTCCGAGAGCCCGAGCAGGGCGTACGGATTGAGGCGGGCGTCCATGCAGGCCAGCACGGCCACCCCGAGCGCGGGCGGCAGGGGCAGGTGGCCCTTGCGGAAGGTCTCCGCGTAACGTTCCGCGTTGGCGAGCAGGTCGTCGGTGACGCTCATGAGCTCTCCTCGGGGTAGGCGACATCACGTCATAACCTACCCGCATTACCTACTCGGTCAATAGGTATTAGCGGAGAGTGACCTCAGGCCCGGCGTCGTGCGCGGTAGGCGGCGACGTGCATCCGGTTTCCGCAGGTGCGGCTGTCGCAGTAGACCCGCGAGCGGTTGCGTGACTCGTCCACGAAGACGTGGTCGCAGTCGGGGGCCGAGCAGGTGCGCAGGCGCTCCCACTCGTCCTCGACGAGCAGGTGGGCGAGCGCGACCCCGATGTCGGCCGCGAGGTGGTCGTGGAGCGAGGCGTCCGGCGCGAAGTAGTGGACGTGCAGGGGGTGGCCGCCGTGCTCGGTCAGGCGCGGGGTGATGCGGGTCCCGCTCAGCAGGGTGTTCAGCCGGATGACCGCGGTGGGCTGGTCGGGGGCGGTGAAGACCTTGTGGAAGGACTCGCGCAGGGCGCGCACCTGGGCCAGGTCGGCGGCGTTCAGCTCGCCGATCCCGCTGACCTCCCAGCGTGCCACGAAGTCGCTGAGTTTCCGCAGGTCGGTCAGGGTGTCTTCGCCTCCGGTGGAGGGGGAGGTGTTGACCAGGTCGACCGCGGTGGCGAGTGAGTGCACCATGTCATGTCCGAATGGCATGTTGACTCCCGTATAAGCGATTGCAGCGTGAGGGCGCGTACGGCGGCTCGCCGTGTCGGAAGCGTATCTCTCCGGTGAACCTCCGGTGCCCTCTCGCGCACGCCCGTCGCGGCGGCGTGCCCCGTGTTATAAGGCATTCTATGCAATTATGTCCTGCTATTGCATAATATGTCCGATGGGTTAAGAATCGCTTTCCTCGCACGCGCGGCCTCCCGGGCCGTCCGCTCAGGCGCGGCTCGGCGTGCGCAGCGGTTTGGCGGCGGTGGAGCAGGAGGCGCAGGTGCCGAAGACCTCCACCGTGTGGGTGATCTCGGTGAAACCGTGCTCGGAGCCGATGGCCTCGGCCCACCGCTCCACCGCGGGCCCGGCCACCTCCACCGTACGGCCGCACCTGCGGCAGACCAGGTGGTGGTGGTGGTCGCCGCTGGCGCACGCCCGGTACACCGACTCGCCGTCGTCGGTTCTCAGCACGTCGACGTGGCCGGTGTCGGAGAGCGCCTGGAGCGCCCGGTAGACGGTGGTCAGTCCGATCTTGGCGCCTTCCGCGCGCATCTCCGCGTAGACGTCCTGCGCGCTGCGGAAACCCTCGCTCTGCCGGAGGATCGCGTGGACGGCATCACGCCTGTTGCTCATGACTGAACTCCTGAGATCGGCTTCGACGTACGAATCTACCGAGCCCGAGGGCGAGGACGAACCCCGCGAGAGCGACGACGACGATGATCGCGCCCGGTGGGACCTCGACGTAGAAGGAGGAGGTCAGACCACCGACCGTGGAGATCATTCCGAACAGCATGGAAAGAAGCATCGTGCTCACGAACCCCCGGGTGAGCTGCTGACTGGTCGCCACCGGCACCACCATCAACGCGCTCACCAGAAGCAATCCTACGACGCGCATGGCGATGACCACGGTGAGCGCGGCGGTCACCGCGATCAGCAGGCTGAGGAAGCGGACCGGCAGGCCACTGGCCTTGGCGACCTCCTCGTCCTGGCACAGCACGTAGAGCTCCCGCCCGAAGACGGTCACCACACCGAGCACCGCCACCGCCAGCAGGCCGATCACCCACACGTCCTCGACGGTGACGCTGCTGATCGAGCCGAACAGGTAGGACATCAGCGTGGCGTTGCTGCCACCGGGAGCCAGTGAGATGAGCAGCACGCCTCCGGCGATACCGCCGTAGAACAGCAGCGCGAGCGCCACGTCCCCGCTGGTCCTGCCGCGCGCGCGAACCAGTTCGATCGCCACGGCGCCCAGGATCGAGACCACCACGGCCGTCAGCACCGGGGCGGTTCCGGTCAGGAAGCCCAGGGCCACCCCGGTCAGCGCGACGTGCCCGATGCCGTCACCCAGCAGGGCGAGGCGGCGCTGCACCATGAACGTGCCGATGGCGGGGGCGGCCAGGCCGACCAGGAGGGCGGCGATCAGTGCCCGCTGCATGAAGTCGAACCGCAGAAGCTCGATCACGAGATCGGCCTCCAGTCGAGCGGGCTCACGGGCTCCTCCTCGCCGTGCGGATGCACATGGTCGTGGCCGGGCAGCGCGTGCGTGCCGACCGCGCGGGGCGGCGGGCCGTCGTGGCACACGTACCCGTCCCTGAGGACCACCGCGCGGGTGATCAGGGGTTCCAGCGGGCCCAGCTCGTGCGCGACCAGCAGGACCGTCTTGCCCTGGTCGACGAGCGTGGACAGGGTCTCCGCGAGGAGCCGCTGGCTCTCGGCGTCGACGCCCGCGGTGGGCTCGTCCATGACGAAGGTGTCGGGCTCCCCGGCGAGGGCACGGGCGATCAGCACCCGCTGCTGCTGCCCGCCTGACAGCGCCTGCACCGGGTCGGAGGCACGGTGGGCCATTCCGACGGCCGCCAGGGCCCTGCCGGTCGCCTCGCGGTCGGCCGCAGCGGTCGGGCGCAGGCGTCGCTGCCTCGCGATCCTGCCGGAGGCGACGACCTCGCGGATCGTGGTCGGCACGCCCCCGCCCACCGAGAGCCGCTGGGGCACGTAGCCGATCCGCCACCAGTCGCGGAACCGGGCGGGGGCTTTGTCGTACAGGAAGGTCTCGCCGCCGGACAGGGGGATGAGGCCGAGCAGGGCGCGGATGAGGGTGGACTTCCCCGATCCGTTCGCACCGAGCACCGCCACCGCCTCACCTGGCTCGACGGACAGGTCGATGCCGCGAAGCACCGGACGGCGGTCCAGGTTGACCTGGCCGCCGTTCATGGTGAAGACCGTTTTAGTGGATGTCACGTGTGACCTTTACGAGCAGCTGAGTGCTTCCTGGAGTGTGGAGAGGTTCTGGCGCATGGCGGACAGGTAGTCGCCGTTCGCCGGCTGGCTTTCCACGGGGTCGAGGACCGCGGTCTTCGCACCGACCTCCTGGGCGAGGATCTCCGCGACCTTCGGGCTGACGAGGGTTTCGGTGAAAATCGTAGTTACTTTCTCCTGCTTGGCCACTTTTGCCACTTCGGCGAGGCGGGCGGGAGAGGGCTCGGCATCGGGATCGAGGCCGCTGATACCGATCTGGTGCAGCTTGTAGCGATCGGCGAGATAGCTGAACGCGGCGTGGGCGGTGACGATCGCGTCCGAGGAACAGGTCGCCAGGCCCTTGGCCAGTTCCCGGTCCAGGGCGGTGAGTTCGGTGGCGGTGGCGGCGGCGCGGTCCCGGTAGCCCTGCGCGTGCGCGGGGTCGGCGGCGGCCAGCCTCTCGCCGAGCTTGGTGGCGACCGTCGCGAAGCGGGCCGGGTCGAGCCAGAGATGGGGGTCGTGGCCGACATCTCCGTGCTCGTGTCCCTCCTCGTCGTGGTGTTCCTCCTCCGCGGCCGCGGGAAGGGGGGTGATCGCGGTGGCCGCGTCGAAGGCCCGGTCGGCGGCGTGCTGCTCGACGGCCTCGTCCACCGCGGGCTGGATCCCCTTGATGTAGACGACGAGTCCCGTCTTCTCCAGCCCGCCCACCTGCACCGGGGACAGCTCCAGGTCGTGCGGCTCGACGCCGGGTTTGGTCAGGCCCGTGACGGCCGCGTCGGGGCCGCCCACCCGCTCGGCGAGCCACTGCAGGGGATACATGGCCGCGGTGACGGTGGGCTTCCCGTCCGCGGAATCACTTGAGGCCCCCCCGGGTGAGCCGCTGGCCGGACCGGCTTCCGTGCCGCAGGCGGCGGTGGCGGCGAGGAGGACGGCGGAGGCAGCCAGGCTGACATTACGTATGCGGATACGTCGGGAGGACTCGGACATCATGCCATCTAGTATGCGCGCAAATGAAAACGATTGTCAAAATCGAGCGCGAAGGAGTTCGCGGAAGGAGTCGGCACATGTCCCGGGGGTTGCCGCGCGACGGCCGAGAGGGCCACCCCCGGACTGGGAAGGACTCCGTTGCCCGACGTTGCCCGGCTCGTTTCGGACGCCCCCGCCCCACGTGTCCGGCACCGGACAACGATGCCGTACGTCGCGGTGGTAACCGGGGAGAGGGGGCGGGCAACGGGGGTGACGGCCTCGGCGAGGTGCCGGCCAGGCCGTCCTGTACGCGTCCCGCCGTAGACCTTGCAAAGACCCTGCGAAGACCCTGGAGGCCGAAGACCTGGAAGGGTTCCGGAAGAGGCGAAGGCGGCGTCAGAAGGCGCCGAAGC
Organism: Streptosporangium sp. NPDC000509; assembly: GCF_042898365.1. Classification (NCBI taxonomy): domain Bacteria; kingdom Bacillati; phylum Actinomycetota; class Actinomycetes; order Streptosporangiales; family Streptosporangiaceae; genus Streptosporangium; species Streptosporangium sp. NPDC000509. The sequence continues at coordinate 294,852 of NZ_JBIAYX010000008.1, forward strand.
GGTCGGCGGCGAGCAGGATCAGGAAGGTGAGCAGCGCGACGCGCAGGAGACGCCCCCCGGCCCCCAGAGACGGCCACGACATGTAGGCGAGCCAGCCGACGAACCCGATCACCGGAAGCACGGCGAGGCCGCCCCAGAAGGACGGCACCGCGAAACCGGCCAGCAGGAGGGCCACCAGGACCACGGGGACGATCCAGCGGGGGAGCTGGAACAGGAAGACCAGCGGGGCCGCGCTGTGCCGCTCGACCTTCCGCCTCAGCCCGGTCGCCCCCGGCGTGAAGAACTGCTCACCCGGGGGCAGCGGGCGCCTGCCCTGCCTGGGGCGGGGCTGTGCCAGCGGGTGTGCGGGCCGTTCCTCACGCTTTTCTGCCACGGGTCGAGCCTAACGCCACCACGCCCGCCACGACATGCCCCGCCCCCGACCTCTGCCCCCGCTCCTGGACCTGCTCACCATGCCCCCCGGGCCTCTGCCCTCGGCCCTCGGACCCGCTCACCATGCTCGGACCTCGGGCCCGCCGGCCGTGCTCGCCCCTCGAACCCCGGACGGACCTCGGGTTCCGGACCCGTCCACCGTGCGCGGCCCCGGGAAGCGTCCGCCGTGCCGGGAGCCGGCTCTGGCATGCTGGGCGGGTGCTTGCTCTCATCCGCTACTCGGTGCCACCCGGCCAGACCGAGGAGTTCACGCTCCGGGCCCACGAGATCGTCGACACCCTGGCCGGGCAGCCGGGCTACGTGAGCGGCCGGGTGTCGAGGTCGGTGGACGAGCCGGAGCTGTGGGCGCTGGTCAGCGAGTGGGAGGGCGCGGGCTTCTACCGCAGGGCGCTGGGCGCGGCGCGGATGGTGATGTATCCGCTGATGACACTCATGATCAACGAGCCGAGCGCGTTCGAGGACGTCGAGCGTCCCTGACCTTTCGCCCGGCGTCCAGGAGAGGTTTTGCCGGGGGCGAAGCGGGCGGCGTGGTTTATCCGCACGTCCCGTGAGCCCGTCTCCCCTAAGCTGGGGGTTCAATCAATTCCTCGCCGACCTCCAGCCGGATGGAGATTCTCCCTTATGGCACGCCGCACCGACATCATGGACACCATCGTCAGCCTCGCCAAACGGCGTGGTCTTGTGTATCCCTCCAGCGAGATCTACGGCGGCCTGCGCGCGTCGTGGGACTACGGTCCGCTGGGCGTGGAGCTCAAGAACAACGTGAAGCGGCAGTGGTGGAAGACCGTGGTGCAGGGGCGTGACGACGTGGTCGGCCTCGACTCCTCGGTGATCCTCGCCCGAGAGGTGTGGCAGGCCAGTGGTCACGTGGAGACCTTCACGGATCCGTTGACCGAGTGCCAGTCGTGTCACAAGCGCTACCGGGCCGACCACCTCGAAGAGGCGTACGCCGAGAAGCACGGTAAGCAGCCGGCAGGCGGCCTGGCCGACATCGCCTGCCCCAACTGCGGCACCAAGGGCGCCTTCACCTCGCCGAAGCAGTTCAGCGGCCTGCTGAAGACCTACCTCGGCGCGGTCGAGGACGAGTCGGGCCTCGCCTACCTGCGTCCCGAGACCGCCCAGGGCATCTTCATCAACTACCTCAACGTGCAGCAGTCGGCGCGCAGGAAGATCCCGTTCGGCATCGGCCAGATCGGCAAGTCGTTCCGCAACGAGATCACCCCGGGCAACTTCATCTTCCGCACCCGCGAGTTCGAGCAGATGGAGATGGAGTTCTTCGTCAAGCCGGGCAGCGACGAGGAGTGGCACCAGTACTGGATCGACGAGCGCTTCCGCTGGTACACCGACCTGGGCATCAACAAGGACAACCTGCGCATCTACGAGCACCCGCAGGAGAAGCTCTCCCACTACTCCAAGCGGACCGTCGACATCGAGTACCGCTTCAACTTCACCGGCACCGAGTGGGGTGAGCTCGAGGGCATCGCCAACCGCACCGACTTCGACCTGACCGCGCACAGCAAGGCCTCCGGCACCGACCTGAGCTTCTTCGAGCAGGACACCGGTGAGCGCTACGTCCCGTACGTGATCGAGCCGGCCGCCGGTGTCGACCGCGCCACGCTCACCTTCCTGATCGACGCCTACACCGAGGACGAGGCGCCCAACGCCAAGGGCGTGATGGAGAAGCGCACGGTCATGCGCCTCGACCACCGGCTCGCGCCGGTCAAGGTCGCGGTGCTCCCGCTGTCGCGCAACGCCGACCTGTCGCCCAAGGCCAAGGATCTGGCGGCCCAGCTCCGCCGCCGGTGGAACGTCGAGTTCGACGACGCGGGGGCGATCGGCCGCCGCTACCGCCGCCAGGACGAGATCGGCACGCCGTTCTGCATCACCGTCGACTTCGACACCCTCGACGACCAGGCGGTGACCATCCGCGAGCGCGACTCGATGGCCCAGGAGCGCGTGGCTCTCGACCAGGTCGACTCCTACCTTCGTCAGCACCTCAACGACTAAGGGCCCGCCCCACCCGACCGGTCACGGCCGGCGACTCCCATCCACGGGGTCGCCGGCCGTTGTCGTTCCCGCGCGGCGCGGTTCTCCCCGCACGGCTTCCCGGCGCGGTTCTCCTCCCGCCCTTTCTCCTCCCGCTCGTCTCCGAACGGCCCGCCTCCCCCTCGCCTCCGCCCCGGTGGCTCCCGGCAGGGGCTTTTCCCCAGGGTGAGCCGGGCGAAAGACGAGATAAAAAGCGGGCTTACGGCGGTTTTCGGGTCTTTTTGATGACATCAGGGTGATCGTTCGTTCAATGAAGGGGGAGAACGATGGCGCACGTATCACCCTGGAAAGCCGTTCCCGGGGTCGTGGCCCTCGCCGGGGTCGTCTTCCTGCTCACCGGAAGTGCCGCTCACGCCGACCCGCGACCCACGCACGACGCGGTCGAGTTGCGGCTGCTCGTCGACGACTGCCCCGCCTCGACCTCCGCGACCGCCCGGTGACCGGGTACGCGGAGCACGTGCGGGAGATCCCGTCCGGCATGGACGGCGGAGCGGAACGGGCGCCGGAGAGCACCGTGCTCGGGCGGGCGTTGTTCGAGGTCAAGCGGGTGATCGTCGGACAGGACCGGATGGTCGAGCGCCTGCTCGTCGCGGTCCTCGCCAGGGGGCACTGCCTGCTGGAGGGGGTTCCCGGCATCGCCAAGACGCTGGCGGCCGAGACGCTCGCGGGCGTCGTGGGCGGCTCGTTCGCCCGGATCCAGTTCACTCCCGACCTGGTGCCCGCCGACATCGTCGGCACCCGTATCTACCGGCCGTCCACGGAGAGCTTCGACACCGAGCTGGGCCCCGTGATGGCCAACTTCGTGCTCGCCGACGAGATCAACAGGGCTCCGGCCAAGGTCCAGTCGGCGTTGCTCGAGGTGATGGCCGAGCGCCAGGTGAGCATCGGCGGTCGCACCCACCCGGTGCCCGCCCCGTTCCTGGTCCTGGCGACCCAGAACCCGATCGAGTCCGAGGGTGTCTACCACCTGCCGGAAGCCCAGCGGGACCGCTTCCTGATGAAGATCGACGTGGGATACCCGAGCGAGTCGGAGGAACTCGCGATCCTCTACCGGATGAGCATCGGCCGGCCGGTCTCCCGGCAGGTGCTCGATTCGGAGCGACTGCTTGACCTCCAGAGGGCCGTGGACGACGTCTTCGTCCACCACGCCGTCGCCGAGTACGCGGTCCGGCTGGTGTACGCGACCCGGGAGCCCGCGCGGTTCGGGCTGGCGGACGTCGCACCGCTGCTGGCTTACGGCGCGAGCCCTCGGGCGACGCTCGGCCTGGTGGCCGCGGCCCGCGCGCTGGCGCTGCTGCGCGGCCGTGACTACGTCCTGCCCGAGGACGTCGCGGACCTGGCCGGCGACGTGATCGCGCATCGGCTGGTGCCGTCGTTCGACGCGCTGGCCGACGACGTCCCCCCGCGCCGGATCGTGGACCGGGTGGTCACGGCGATCCCGATGCCCAGGATCGCCCCCGGGCAGGGAGAGGCGGCCTGATGCGGCACCTGCTGTCCGAGCGGGTGCTCAGGCGGCTGGAGCTGACGGTCGTCAGGCGTCTCGACGGGCTGCTCCAGGGAGATCACCGAGGGCTCACCCTCGGCCCCGGTGGCGATCTCGCCGAGGCGAGACCGTACGCGCCGGGTGACGACGTGCGCCGGATGGACTGGAACGTCACCGCCCGCACGGCGGAGCCGCACGTACGCGACATGATCGCCGACCGTGAGCTGGAGACCTGGGTGTTGCTCGACGCCAGCGCCAGCATGGACTTCGGCACCGCGCTGATGGAGAAACGGGAACTCGCGCTCGCCGCCCTCGCGGCGATCGGTTTCCTCACCGAGCGGACGGGCAACCGCGTCGGGGCGCACATTCTGCACGGCGGCGAGGTTCGGCGGTTCCCCGCCAGGAGCGGGCGCCCGCATCTCATGGCGCTGCTCGGCGCCGTGTTCTCGCTGCCGCGCACCGAGCCGGGCATCCCGGCGCCGCGCCTCGGACCGGCCGCCGACGATCTCCGCCGCGTGGTGCGCCGCCGCGGGCTCGTGGTCGTCGTCTCGGACTTCCTCGACCCTCCGGAGACCTGGGAGAGGGCGTTGCGCCATCTCGCGCTGCGCCACCAGCTCCTCGCGGTGGAGGTCGTGGATCCCCGGGAGCTGACGCTGCCCGACGTGGGGGTGCTCACCCTCGTCGATCCGGAGACCGGCCGCCGCAGGGAGGTCTCCACGGCCGGTGGTCGTCTGCGCGAGCGCTACGCCGAGGCCGCCGCGAGTCAGCGGGCGGCGATCGCGACCGCGCTGCGCCGGTCGGGGGCCGCGCACCTGCGGCTGGACACCGATCGGGACTGGGTCCGCGACCTGGTCCGTCATGTCGTGCTCCAGCGCCGCCTGGCGCGGGCCCGTGGCGCGAGTGGTGCGAACGGTGCGAGAGGTGGTGTGGCATGACCTTTCTGTCCCCTGTCTGGTTGTGGCTGCTGGTGCCCGCGCTGATGATCGCGGTTCTCTACGTGGTCATGTATCTGCGGCGCAGCCGCTACGCCCTGCGGTTCACGAATCTGGATCTGCTGGACAAGCTGGCACCCAAAAGGCCCGGGTGGCGCAGGCACGTGCCCGCCACGGCGTTCATGGCGATGCTGGTGCTCCTCGTCGTCGGGTTCGCGCGGCCGACGGCCGAGGTGCGGGTCCCGAGAGAGGAGGCGACGATCGTCGTGGCGTTCGACGTCTCGGCGTCGATGCAGGCCACCGATGTGGCGCCCGACCGGTTCACCGCGGCGCGGGAGGCCGCGCGGCGGTTCGTCGAGGACCTGCCCTCCCGGTTCAACCTCGGCCTGGTCACCTTCTCGTCCTCGGCCTCGGTGAGCGTGCCGCCCACCGACGACAGGGCGGCGGTGCTGTCCGCGATCGACCGGCTCACCACGGACGCCGGTACGGCGATCGGCGAGGCGGTGTTCTCGTCCCTGGACGCGATCGACGCCCTGGAGGCCCAGGAACGGCCGCCCGCCCACATCGTGCTGATGTCCGACGGGTCGAGCACCATGGGGCGGTCGCCGGAGCTGGCGGCACAGGAGGCGACCTCCAGGGGCGTGCCGGTCTCGACCATCGCGTACGGCACCTCCGAGGGCACGATCCAGCTGGGCGGCAGGGAGACCCTGGTGCCGGTGGACGGCCCGGCGCTGCGCGAGCTGGCGGAAGGCACCGGCGGAGGTTTCTACGAGGCGGCCTCCGGTGACGAGTTGCGGGCGGTCTACGACGACATCGGCAGCTCGGTGGGCTACCGGACCGAGCGGCAGGAGATCTGGCCGTGGTTCGTCGGGGTGGCCCTGCTGGGGGCGGTCGTGGCGGCCGGAACCTCCCTGTTCTGGTTCTCAAGGATCCTGTGAGGAGTCGGCCATGGTGACATCGCACGATCGGCTCTCGGGTCTCGGACGGCCTCGCGGACCGGGTTTCACACCGGGGGACCCGCCCCTGGCCGCGCCACCGGAGGAGCCGGGGCCGCGCCCCGGTCCGGCGGCCACCGCGCGGAAGGCGGGGGCCGCACGCGTCCTGGTCGCCGCGGCGCTCGTCGCCGCGGTCACCGGCGGCGCGGCGGGCATCGCGGGGGCCCGGCTGGCGGGAGACGGGCAGGCGGCCCCGGCGGCGCTGCCCCGGTCCACCGCGGGCCCGGTCGGCTCGTCCGGCCCCGCGGGGGCCGCGGGCGGCCTCAGCGGTACGGCGGCCAAGGTGTTGCCGAGCGTCGTGTCGGTCGAGTCGGGGCGGGGCTCGGGATCGGGCTTCGTGATCGACGGCTCGGGGCACCTGCTCACCAACGCGCACGTCCTCACCGGTGGCGCGGGCGTCACCGTGGTGCTCAGCGACGGGCGGCGCCTGCCCGCCACCGTCGTGGGCACCGACGCGGCGTACGACCTGGCGGTGCTCAGGGTGAACGACACCCGCGCCCTGGTCCCGGCGGAGCTGGGGAGGTCCGCGGATGTCGCGGTGGGCGACCAGGTGCTGGCCATCGGCTCCCCGCTGGGCCTGGCGGGTACGGTCACCGGCGGCATCGTCAGCGCTCTCGACCGCCAGGTGAGACTGGGCGGGAACGGGAGCGGGAGCGGGCAGACCGCTCTGCAGACCGACGCCTCCATCAATCCCGGCAACTCCGGAGGCCCGCTGGTCAACGCCAGGGGCGAGGTGATCGGGATCAACACCGCGATCGCGACGCTCTCGCGGCGGGGGAGCGGGTCGATCGGCATCGGGTTCGCCATCCCGATCGACCGGGCGGCCCCCGTCGCCGAGCGGATCATCCGGGGGTGACGGGGTGACGGGGTGACGGGGTGACGGGGCGAACAGAGGCGGACGAAAGCGAAGGGAAGGAAATGCGAGGGAAGAGAAGCGCGGTATGGCGGTGGCATCCGCGTTTCCGGCCGCGCACGACCTAGGTTCGTACCATGCGACTGCTCGTTGTCGAAGATGAGGAAGATCTGGTCGACGCCCTGCGGGTGGGGCTCGTCCGGGCCGGATACGCGGTCGACGTCGCCTACGACGTGGCCCAGGCGCGGGAGAAGCTCCAGGTCAACTCGTACGACCTGGTCCTTCTCGACCTCAACCTGCCCGGAGGGGACGGTTTCGAGGTGTGCAGGGCGCTGCGCGGCGCCGACCAGGGCCAGGCCGTGCGGATCATCATGGTGACCGCGCGGGACCGGCTGGACGACCGGGTCAGGGGGTTGGACGAGGGCGCCGACGACTACCTGGTCAAGCCGTTCGCCTTCCCCGAACTCCTGGCCCGGGTCCGCGCGCTGCTGCGCAGGGAGCCCGGCGGCGGGACGGCGATCCTGCAGGTGGGTTCGCTGCGGCTGGACACCTCCCGGGTGGAGGCCCACTCGGCCGGACGCGAGCTGGGACTCACCCCCAAGGAGTTCGGTGTCCTGCACTATCTGATGACCCGTCCCGGGCACGTCGTCTCCGCCGAGGAGCTTTTGGAACACGTCTGGGACGAGCACACCGACCCGTTCACCAACACCGTGCGGGTGACGGTGGGAAATCTGCGGCGCAAGCTCGGAGCCGACGCCGTGATCGAGACCGTGGTCAGCAAGGGCTACCGGCTGAGGGAGGACGCGTGAGGTTCTCCTTCGTGCAGACGATCCGCTTCCGGCTCACCGTGCTCTACTCCAGCCTGCTGTTCCTGCTCTGCGCCCTGGTCATCGGCGTGTTGTACGTCGCCGTGGCCAGGAGCGCGGAGGAGCGGCCCTACACCGTCCAGCAGGCCAAGCTCTACAGCGTCGACACCGAGCGCTACGTGGGCAAGGCCCCCGTCGTCGAACTCGCCGAGGTGGAGAACGCGGTCAACCTGCTCACCCTGCGGACCCTGCGCGACTACTCGTTCCTCACCCTGGGCGGGCTCTTCCTGGTGAGCTTCGGCATCGGCTGGGTGCTGTCGGGCCGGGTGCTGCGTCCGGTGCGCTCGATCACCAGGGCCGCCGCCGAGATCCAGGGCACCGACCTGTCGCGGCGGATCCTGCTCACCGGTCCGAAGGACGAGCTCCGCGACCTCGCCGACACCGTCGACACCATGCTCGGCCGCCTTGAGGGCGCCTTCCTGGCGCAGCGGCGGCTGATCGACGACGCCTCCCACGAGCTGCGCAGCCCGCTGGCCATCATCCGGGCGAACGTGGACGCCGTCCTCGCCTCGCCCGACAGCACCGAGGAGGAGCGGATGCGGGCGGTGGCCATCGTGGACCGGGCCACCACCCGGATGACCCGCCTGGTCGAGGATCTGCTCGCGACCGCGCGCCGGTCCGCGCCCGCGCTCGCCGATGCCGAGGTGGACGTGGGCGCGCTCGCCGCCGAGGCGGCCGAGGAGTTCACCACGCTCGCCGCGGGACGCGGGCTGTCGATCCGCAAGGCGCTGCCCGCCGGACTGCGCGGGGTGGGGGACCACGACGCCCTGCGCCGGGCCGTGGGCAACCTGCTCTCCAACGCGGTACGGCTCGCGCCCGGCGGGAGCGAGGTCGTCGTGGCGGCGGGCCGCAGCGGGGGCTGGATCTGGGTCGCGGTACGCGACGCCGGCCCGGGGGTGCCCGAGGACGACCAGACGCGGGTGTTCGACCGTTTCTGGCGCGGCCAGACCAGCCGCCGCGACCGGCACAGCGGGCTGGGCCTGGCGATCGTCCGCCAGATCGTGGAGTCGCACGGCGGGCACGTGCGGCTGTTCTCCCGGCTGGGTGAGGGGAGCGTGTTCGTGCTGTGGCTTCCGTCGGGAGAGGGCCCCGCGGAAGGCGATGTCCCCGACCTGAACCCTCTCGCGGAAGTGGGCCTGACGGGTCGCTGAACCGGTCGTGAACGGGGTTGAATGTCGGAAAAATTGGTTTATACCAATTGGTGTAAACCAATTTTCCGAGTGATCGATATCCTTACGCATTTGGCCGTGATTTGAATTGGATTAGACCGGTGCACGTGCTCTGAACTGCGATAATGCTGTTTCACATGGTGGGTGCCGTTTCGTTGCCTTGTTCGTCGGTAGAGTCCGGAGGGAGGCGGAACCAGACATCGTTCTGAAGTCGCAGAAGGAGCAACCGTGCCGAAGTACGTTTACGACTTCACCGAGGGCAACAAAGATCTCAGGGACCTGCTCGGCGGTAAGGGAGCGAACCTCGCCGAGATGACCAACCTCGGGCTGCCGGTTCCCCCCGGCTTCACCATCACCACCGAGGCGTGCCGGAGCTTCCTCGCGAACGGGACCCTTCCCGAAGGGATGCAGGAGGAGGTCTCCGCGCACCTGGCCGCCCTGGAGGCCGCGATGGGCCGCCGCCTCGGCCAGGCCGACGACCCGCTCCTGGTGAGCGTGCGCTCGGGGGCCGCCTTCTCCATGCCCGGCATGATGGAGACCGTTCTCAACATCGGGCTCAACGACGACTCGGTTCACGGGCTGGTCAAGCAGGCGGGCGGCAACGAGCGCTTCGCCTGGGACTCCTACCGGCGCCTCATCCAGATGTTCGGCAAGACCGTCCAGGGCATCGACGGCGAGCTCTTCGACAGTGCCCTGGAGGAGCTCAAGGACGGCCGCGACGACCTGGAGCTGGAGGCGGCCGACTTCAGGCGCCTGGTCGCGACGTACAAGGAGATCGTCTACGCCAAGACCGGCGAGGACTTCCCCGCCGACCCCCACCTGCAGATGCGCATGGCGGTGGAGGCCGTGTTCGCGTCGTGGAACGCCCCCCGCGCGGTCCTGTACCGCCGCCAGGAACGCATCCCCGCCGACCTGGGCACCGCGGTCAGCGTCTGCTCGATGGTCTTCGGCAACTGCGGCATGGACTCGGGCACCGGGGTGGCCTTCACCCGCGACCCCGGCAGCGGCCAGCAGGGCGTGTACGGCGACTACCTGCAGAACGCCCAGGGCGAGGACGTGGTCGCGGGCATCCGCAACACCATGCGGCTGCAGGAGCTGGAGAACATCGACAAGCCCGTCTACGACGAGCTCATGCGGACGATGGAGACGCTGGAGAACCACTACCGCGACCTGTGCGACATCGAGTTCACGGTCGAGCGCGGCAAGCTCTGGATGCTCCAGACCCGCGTGGGCAAGCGGACCCCGGGCGCCGCGTTCCGCATCGCCGTCCAGCTCGTCGACCAGGGCGTCATCGACCTGGACGAGGCCGTGACCCGCGTGACCGGCGACCAGCTCGCCCAGCTCATGTTCCCCCGCTTCGCCGACGACGCCGGCACCAAGATGATCGCGAGGGGGATGAACGCCTCGCCGGGCGCGGCGGTCGGCAAGGCCGTCTTCTCCACGGCCAGGGCCGTCGAGCTCGCCGGGCGCGGAGAGGCCGTCATCCTGGTCCGCCGCGAGACCAACCCCGACGACCTCGCCGGGATGATCGCCGCCCAGGGCGTGCTGACGAGCCGCGGAGGCAAGACCTCGCACGCCGCCGTGGTCGCGAGGGGCATGGGCAGGACCTGCGTCTGCGGCGCCGAGGAGCTGGAGGTCTCCGCCAGGGACCGCACGTTCACCACGGCCTCCGGCCTCGTGGTCTCCGAGGGAGAGGTGATCTCCATCGACGGCACCAGCGGGGCCGTCTACCTCGGGGAGGTGCCCGTGGTCCCCTCCCCGGTCGTGGAGTACTTCGAGGGCTCGGGTGACCGGGACGACGAGCTCGTCCGCGCCGTGCACCGGATCATGTCCCACGCCGACGAGGTACGCAGGATGGCCGTACGCGCCAACGCCGACACCGGCGAGGACTCCGCGAGGGCTCGCAGGTTCGGCGCCCAGGGCATCGGCCTCTGCCGCACCGAGCACATGTTCCTCGGCGACCGTCGCGCCCTGGTCGAGGACCTGGTGCTGGCCGTCTCCGACGAGGAGCGCGAGCGGGCGCTGGCCGCGCTGGAGCCGCTGCAGCGGGCGGACTTCACGGAGATCTTCCAGGCGATGGAGGGTATGCCCGTCACGATCCGCCTGATCGACCCGCCGCTGCACGAGTTCCTGCCCGACTACACCGAACTGTCGGTGCGGGTCGCCCTCGCCGGTGACGCGGCGGAGGAGAAGGACCACAAGCTCCTCGCCGCGCTCAAGCGGCTCCACGAGGAGAACCCGATGCTGGGCCTGCGCGGCGTGCGGCTCGGCCTGGTCATCCCCGGCGTGTTCGCCATGCAGGTCCGGGCGATCGCGGCGGCGGCCAAGGCCGTGCCGGGCAGCCGCCCGGAGATCATGATCCCGCTGGTGGCCGCCGTCCAGGAGCTGGAACACGTGCGGGACGAGGCGCGGCGGATCCTCGCGGAGGCCGGGGTCGAGGCGCTGATCGGCACGATGATCGAGGTGCCCCGCGCGGCGCTCACCGCCGGGCAGATCGCCGAGGCCGCCGAGTTCTTCTCGTTCGGCACCAACGACCTGACCCAGATGACGTGGGGCTTCTCCCGGGACGACGTCGAGGCCGCCTTCTTCTCCAAGTATCTGGAGCTGGGCGTCTTCGGGGTCTCCCCGTTCGAGACCCTGGACCGCGACGGCGTCGGCAGGCTCGTGGAGATCGCCGTCGAGCAGGGCCGCGCGACCCGGCCCGACCTGAAGCTGGGCATCTGCGGCGAGCACGGCGGTGACCCGGACTCGATCCACTTCTGCCACCAGGCCGGTCTCGACTACGTGTCCTGCTCGCCGTTCCGCATCCCGGTCGCCCGCCTGGAGGCCGCCCGCGCCACCCTGGTGTGCGAGGGCTCCGACACTCGCTGACACCCGCCGGCCCTAGCGGTCGCCACCCTGACTTCGCGGGAAGTCGCCTCCGGCGCCGCCGGGGCGACTCTCCGCGGAGCCGGTCCCCGCGGCCCGTCCCACCCTCACCCGGGGCGGCTGCGGGGACCGGTACACCTCATGCCCGCGACGCCCGCGCTCCCGGCGGGCGGGAACGGTGGCCGCGTGACTGGTACGCGGGTCGCGCTCCCTCGGTAGCGCTCCCGTAAGAGCACGCGAACGGGCGGGGAACGGCACCGCATACCCGATAACCTGGTGTTTTCTCGCCGTTCCGCATAGCAGGGGCCTTTCGCGGATAAAATCAGTGCACTTATGCATGGTTATGACGAGCACGATCAGGTCAGGTGGGTGCCGGAACCACCCGGCAACCCGGAAAGAAGCCCGTTCGAGCGCGATCGGGCGCGGGTGCTGCACAGCGCCGGGCTTCGGCGGCTGGCCGCCAAGACCCAGGTCGTCGGCCCGGGAGAGACCTTCGGCAGCGGCCAGCACATCCCCCGCACCCGGCTGACCCACTCCCTGGAGTGCGCGCAGATCGGCCGTGAGATGGGGGAGACCCTCGGCCGCGACCCGGACCTGGTGGAGACCGCGTGCCTCGCCCACGACCTCGGCCACCCGCCGTTCGGCCACAACGGGGAGACGGCGCTCAACGACCTCGCCGCGGGGTGCGGCGGCTTCGAGGGAAACGCGCAGAGCCTGCGCCTGCTGACCCGGCTGGAGGCGAAGGTCGTCACCGAGGACGGCCGCAGCGCCGGGCTCAACCTCACCAGGGCCTCCCTGGACGCCGCCGTCAAATACCCGTGGACCCGCGAGAGAAGCGCCAAGTACTGCGTCTACGACGACGACATGCCGGTCTTCGAGTGGATCAGGGAGGGCGCTCCGGAGGGGCGGGTGAGTTTCGAGGCGCAGATCATGGACTGGGCCGACGACGTCGCCTACTCCGTGCACGACCTGGAGGACGCCCTGCACTCCGGCGGCGTGGTGCCGGAGGCGCTGCGCGATCCGGCGGAGCGCCGCGAGGTCTGCGCGACCACCCGCGAGTGGTACGCTCCCGACGCCGAGCCGGGCGAGCTGGAGGACCTCTTCCACCGTCTCATCACCCAGCCGCTCTGGCCCCGTCACTTCGACAGCTCGATCGCCGACCTCGCCGCGATCAAGGGGCTCACCAGCTCGCTCATCGGCCGCTTCTGCAGGTCCGCCGAGGTCGCCACCCGCGAGGCGTACGGACCGGCGGCCGGACGCTACAGCGCCGACCTGATCGTGCCCAGGGCCACCCGTCTGGAGTGCGCGCTGCTCAAGGGGGTCACGGCCCACTACGTGATGAACAGCGACGCGCACAGCGCCAACCAGGTCAGGCAGCGCGAGCTGATCCACGACCTGGCCCACCACATCATGCTGGGCGCCCCGGGGACCCTGGAGCCCGCCTTCAGACCCGCCTTCACCAGGGCGGCCGGCGACGCCGGACGGCTTCGCGTGGTCGTCGACCAGATCGCCTCGCTCACCGACACCTCCGCGGTCGCCTGGCACCGCGCCCTCGCCGGCCGCTGACCGGGCCCTGTCGCGTTCCCGGCGCGCCTTCCGGCGACGGGGACGACCCTCCTTCGTCAGTGGCCACTGTCAGTGGCCGACTATCAGTGGCCGACCGGTGGACGGGCGAGCCCGCCTTGTCGCGTTCCCGGTGTCAGGTGCCGCCGTTCAACGGGATCTGCACCGGCTCCTGCGACGGCTCCGACCTCTTCTTGGTGGGCTTCTTCGTCGGCGTGGGCTGCGGTTTCGACGCGCACAGGGTGAAGCAGCGGGGAGCCGCCCCGGTCTGGTTCATCACGGCGAGCATCTCCTCCCTGGGGGAGAGCGTGGGATTGCCCTTCAGCCAGGCGTCCAGGTAGTCCCAGGGCTTGACCATGCCCCGGCGTACCCACCACATCGAGGGCGAGGTCTTCCAGGAGATCGCGAAGTAGAGGTTGCTCGCGGTCGAGCGGGCGTTGCCCGAGTTGCCGACCTGGCCCAGGACCTGACCGGCTCTGACGCGCAGTCCCGGCCGCACCCCCAGGGCGATCTTGTCCAGGTGGCCGCCGAGGTAGCGGACGCCGTCGTCGCCGATCACCGTGACGAACCGGCCCTCACGGTCGGCGCCGCGATCGGTGGAGGGTTTCCACCGGTTCTTGGTGTTGACCTCGTCGACCACGCCGTTCACCGGGGAGACGAACGAGCAGCCCTTGCCCGCCCAGATCGTGGTCTTGGGCAGAACCAGGAGCCTGCTCTCGTAGGTGACCGAGCAGCCCTTCACCGGGAAAACGTAGGTGTGCTCGGAGACCTTCGGTGGCGGGACCTGTACCGGGGAGTCGGCCTTGGGGCGGTCGACGGCCGTGGGAGGGGGAGCGGAGGTGGGAGTCGCCTGGGGCATGGTCGCGGTGACCGACGAGGCCGGCGCTCCGGCCGCGGACTCCGCTCCGGGGGTCGGGGCCGCCGTACCGATGCCCGCCACCCCGCCCGGCGGCGCACAGGCCGCGGTGACGAGCGCCGCGCCGGTCACGGCGGCCAATCGTGCTATATGCCCCGATCGCATGATCTCCACCCGTGTACATTATCGAGAATCCGCCTTTACCTTTGTAACCGACGTCCTGGTTGGTCAGGACCAATTCGGGAAAGTCATCGTTCCTCCTGTCCCTCCCGTCCCGGTGGTCCCCCTGGCCTGCCGGAAGATCGAAGCGGGAGCGGGCCCGGCTCCCCGCCCCGATCTGTCGGGAGGCCGGACTAGACTCGCGGCGTGGCAAGCCGGATCAGTGATGAGGACATCGCGCTCGTACGGGAGCGCTCGCCGATCGCCGACATCGTGGGTGAGCACATCCAGCTCCGCAACGCCGGCGGCGGCAACCTGAAGGGGCTCTGTCCCTTTCACGAGGAGAAGAGCCCGTCCTTCAACGTGACCCCCACCCGGGGTTACTGGTACTGCTTCGGTTGCGCCGAGGGCGGTGACGTCATCACCTTCGTCCGGCGCCTGGAGCACCTGTCGTTCGGCGAGGCGGTCGAGCGGCTCGCCAACCGGGCGGGCGTCCAGCTCCGCTACGAGCAGGGCGGCTACGTCCCCGGGCGCGAGCAGGGCGAGCGCATCCGCCTGATCGAGGCGCACCGGGCGGCGGCCGAGTTCTACGTCTCGAAGCTTTCCGCCCCCGACGCCGCGATCGGGCGCAGGTTCCTGTCGGAGCGCGGGTTCGAGCGGGTCGACGCCGAGCGTTTCGGCGTCGGATACGCCCCCGCCGAGTGGGAGGCCCTCTCACGGCACCTGATGGCGAAGGGCTTCACCACCGCGGAGCTGATCAAGGGCGGGCTGGCGAAGGAGGGGCGGCGTGGCCCGATCGACCGTTTCAGGGGACGGCTGGTCTGGCCTATCCGCGACATAACCGGAGACGTCATCGGTTTTGGCGCACGGAAATTGAACGATGCCGAAGACGGGCCGAAATACCTGAACACCCCGGAAAGCCCGCTTTACAAGAAGAGCGAGGTCCTCTACGGGGTCGACCTGGCCAAGCGCGAGATCTCCAAGCGCTCCCAGGCCGTGATCGTCGAGGGCTACACCGACGTGATGGCCTGTCATCTGTCGGGCGTGCCGACGGCGGTGGCCACCTGCGGCACCGCGTTCGGCGAGGAGCACATCAAAGTGCTCCGGCGGCTGCTGCTCGACCAGTCGGGGTCGCGGGGTGAGGTGATCTTCACTTTCGACGGCGACGCGGCCGGCCAGAAGGCGGCCCTGCGCGCCTTCGCCGACGAGCAGAAGTTCGTCACCCAGACCTTCGTCGCCGTGCAGGCCGACGGCCTCGACCCGTGCGACCTGCGTGTCAGGCAGGGCGACGCGGCCGTGCGCGACCTGATCGCCGGGCGCGAGCCGCTGTTCGCCTTCGCCATCCGCAGCGTGATCTCCCGCTACGACGGGAGCACCAACGAGGGGCGGCTCTCCGCCCTCGACGCCGCCGCCCCGATCGTGGCCGGCATCAAGGACAGGTCGCTGCGCCGGCTGTACGCCGTCGACCTCGACCGGTGGCTGGGCTTCAACAACGAGCAGTTCGTCCTCGACCGGATCGCCGAGGTCTCCGCGGCGGCCCAGCCGCGCGCCCAGCGCCCCGCGGGACCCCGCAAGGTCGCCGACCTCACCGACCCCGGGGTGCGGACCGAGGCGGAGGTGCTGCGGCTGGCCGTGCAGCGTCCCGCGCTGCTCGGCCCCGGCTTCGAGGCGCTGGGAGCGGAGGCGTTCACACTCGCCGAGCACACGGCCCTCTACCGGCTGATCGTCGACTCCGGCGGCACCGCCGCCGCGGGGCAGGGCGGACGCGAGTGGGTCGACCTGTTGCTGCGCGGGGCCGAAGACTCCCTGCGCGGCGTCGTCACCCGGTTCGCCGTCGAGGAACTGCGGGCCGACCTGGCGAGCGAGGAGCGCTACGCCTCGGCGATGCTGGCGGCCCTGGAGCTCGTCTCGGTGACGCGGGCCATCGAGCGGCTCAAGTCGAGGATGGAGCGGACGAACCCGGTCGACGAGCAGCAGGAGTACAACCGGCTGTTCGGAGAGCTGGTCGCGCTGGAGCACCAGCGGCGCGTGCTCAGGGAGCGCGCGGCCGGGAGCTGACGGCATAAATGGCATTAATATCCGCGTGCCGATTACACCAAACCCGAATAAGGTCTCGATCCGATAATGATCGTCGCCTTACCTTCGGTGACAAAAATAGGTCTGCCATTTAGGGGACCCAATACAGCAGACTGTCTCCCGTGGGTGCATCGGTGCTGCCAAGTGGGCCGCCATCGGTAGACCAGGTGGCCGACCTCGTCACGAAGGGAAGAGAGCGCGGAAGCGTCACGGTCGATGACGTGGCCGCCGCTCTCGACAAATCCGAGCTGCCGTCCGACGCGCTCGAACGCGTCGTCCGGATGCTCGCCGAGAACGGAGTGGAGGTTCTTGAGCCCCAGGGCGATGAGGAGCCCGCCCGGGCCGATGAGGAGGACGTCGGAAAAAGAGCCCCGACCAGCGATCTTGTCCGTATATACCTGCGGGAGATCGGTCGCGTCCCCCTGCTCACGGCGGAGGAGGAGGTGGAGCTCGCCAAGTCCATCGAGGCGGGCCTGTTCGCCGAGGACAAGCTGACCAGCGTCGTCTCACGCATGGTCTTCCCGGAGTTCAAGGAGCTCGCCTGGCAGGGCACGCGGGCCAAGCAGCGGCTGATCGAGGCCAATCTGCGGCTGGTCGTGTCAATCGCCAAAAGATATGTGGGACGCGGGATGCTGTTCCTGGATCTCATCCAGGAGGGCAACCTCGGGCTCATCCGGGCGGTCGAGAAATTCGACTACACCAAGGGCTACAAGTTCTCCACATACGCCACCTGGTGGATTCGCCAGGCGATCACCAGGGCCATCGCGGACCAGGCGCGCACCATTCGGATTCCGGTGCACATGGTCGAGACGATCAACAAGCTGGTACGGGTCCAGCGCCAGCTCCACCAGGATCTCGGCCGCGAGCCCGCGCCCGAGGAGATCGCCCTGGAGATGGACCTGCCGATCGACCGGGTGATCGAGATCCAGCGGATCGCCCAGGAGCCGGTCTCGCTCCAGTCGCCGATCGGCGAGGAGGACTCCGACCTCGGAGACTTCATCGAGGACGCCGACGCGGTCGTGCCGATGGAGGCCGCGGCCTTCATCATGCTGCAGGACCAGCTCGACGACATCCTCGCGACCCTCTCCGATCGCGAGCAGCGCATCATCCAGCTGCGCTTCGGGCTCGCGGACGGACATCCCCGCACCTTGGAGGAGGTCGGCAGGGAGTTCGGCGTGACGCGCGAGCGCATCCGGCAGATCGAGTCGAAGACCCTCGCCAAGCTCAGGCACCCGACGAGGGCGCAGATGCTTCGCGACTACCTCGACTGAGGAGCCACACGGCGCGGGGGGGGGGGGCCCCCCCCCCCCCCCCCCCCGCCCCCGGCCCCGCCCCCCCCCCCCCCCCCCCCCCCCCGCCCCGCCCGCGCCGCCCCCCCCCCGCCCCCCCCCCCCCACCCCCCCCC
>NZ_JBIAYX010000008.1:312563-350636 GCF_042898365.1 Streptosporangium sp. NPDC000509
ACCCCCGCCAAGCTCCGCCCCCCGCCGCGGGCGCCGTTGCTCCGCCACAACCCCCACTGCGGCGCAACCGGGGGGGGGCCCGGGCACCCCCGGTGCCGGGGCCCCGCGCCGTTCGGCCGACCTCGCCACCGTGACCGCCAGGGCGCCCTCTCTCCGGGCCGGTGCCGCTCTCGCCGATCCCCTGGAGCTCGTTTTCCCGGGCAGAACCTTTCCGGTGGTCCGGTACCAATCACCTGGAGTCCTCGTCCTCCCGAGGGAATCTTTCCGGTGGTGCGGCGCGGATCACCCGGTCTCCCCGCTTTCCCGGTTCGTGCCGGTGCGGTGGTCCGGCGCCGATCATCGGGGATTCCTGTCGTAGTGATCACTCCAAAAGCCCCGGTTTTCCGGGGCGTGCGGCGTTCCTGTTCGGCGCATTCGGGGGGCCGGGCTGTTCTCCTGGGCGATACAGGCGCAGACTGGGCGGATGGAGTCGCGAGCGGCGGTCGACGACGCCGCGCTCGGGCGCGAGGCGTGGTCCGTGCTCGACGCGAACTGGACGGGGTCCGCGACCGTCCCCGCGCCCGGCCTCTACCCCCACCAGTGGAACTGGGATTCCACCTTCGTCGCGATCGGCCTGGCCCGCTGGGACACCCGCAGGGCGGGGACCGAGCTGATCAGCCTGCTGGCCGGGCAGTGGGCGACCGGAATGGTGCCGCACATCGTCTTCCACCCCGTCCACGCGGACGGATACTTCCCCGGCCCCTCGGTCTGGCGATCCCGGGAGCACCCGGCCTCCCCCCGCGCCGTGTGCACCTCCGGGCTGACGCAGCCACCACTGCACGCGCTCGCCCTGTGGTGGATATGGCGGCACGCGGCCGACCGCGACACGGCCGTGGCCCTGGTGCGGCGGCTCTATCCGATGCTGGTCGCCCAGCACGACTACCTCGCCACCCGCAGGGACCTCGGCGGGGGAGGGCTCGCCGCGATCGTGCACCCGTGGGAGTCGGGGATGGACGACAGCCCCGCCTGGGACGCGCCCCTGGAGGCGCTGCCCCCGGTCCGTCCCGCCTACCAGCGGCGCGGGGAGCCCTCCGAGCGGCGTCCCGACAGCCGCCACGACCGCTACATGGCGCTCGCCCTGGGCTGCCGGGACTCCGGCTACGACCCGGCCTATCTGCGGGACGAGCACCCGTTCGCGGTCGAGGACCCGATGTTCAACGGGATCTGGCTCGCCTCCTGCCAGGCCCTCACCGAGCTGGCCCCGGTGGCGGGCGCGGACGCGGGCCCGCACCGGGAGGCGGTGGAGCGGATCCGCGCGGCGCTGCTGGAACGCCTCTGGGACGACGGCGTCTTCCGCGCCCGCGACCTGCGCGGCGACCGGCTCAGCCCCGTGTGCACGGTCGGCTGCTTCGGGCCGATGCTCGACGAGGGGATGCCCGGCGAGCGGGTCGCGGATCTGGTGAGGGTGCTGGAGTCGGCCCGCTTCATGGGAGCCGCCGGATATCCGGTGCCGAGCTGTGAGATCCGCGCACCGCAGTTCGACCGGTCCTGCTACTGGCGCGGGCCGTCCTGGGTGAACACCAACTGGCTGCTGCGCCGGGCGGCGGCCGTGCACGGCCTGGAAGGGCTGGTACGGGTGCTCGGCTCGGGCACCCTGCGCCTCGTACGGCAGGCGGGTTTTCGCGAGTGCTTCGACCCCTTCGACGGCAGCGGGCGGGGCAGCCGGGACTTCTCCTGGTCGGCGGCGCTCACCCTCGACCTGCTGGCGGATACCGTGGAGCGGTGAAGCTCTTCAATCGCATGCCCCCCGAGGTCCGCGCGGCCGCCGTCCCCGGCGACCGGGTGCTCGCCTACGCGGAGGGCCCCGACGGCTACGTGATCGCCGCGGACAAGGCCCTCTACCTGGGCGGCGAGCGCGTGCCCTGGTTCCAGGTGGATCGCGGGGTGTGGGACGAGGAGGGGCTGACGGTCACCACCACCGACGGGCGCTCGCACCGGGCGCTGCTGCCCGAGCCGGGCCGGATCCCCGAGGCCGTGCGGGAGCGGGTGATCGCCTCGATCGTGGTCAACCACTACGTTCCGCTGGACGCGCGCGGGGGAGTGCGACTGGTGGCGAGGAAGGCCGACGCCGACCGGCTGATCTGGGAGTTCGTCTTCGACGCCGGCCTCGACCCGGACGATCCGGGCCTGCGTGCCCTCGCGGAGCAGGCGCTTGAGGAGACACGCCGAAGCTTCGGCGTCTGAGATATCGGCCTCCGGACACGCGAAAGGCCCCCGTAGGGGCCCTTCGCACCGGCGGGCCGTGCTCGGCCCGTGGCTGCCGACGGAGCGGCGGCAGGAAGATCAGTAGGGTGCGTTGGTCTTCTGGTTCTCCGGCCAGCCGGTGCCCGTGTCGTCGTGCTGGTCGCTGTGCCAGCCGTTGGTCGAGCGCAGGAACGGCAGCCGGTTCTTGGCCACGTCGCTCACCTTGGTCCTCGCCACATCCGTCGCCTGGGAGACCTTGGCGCCCATCAGGCCGGCCGTCTCCTGTACGGCGGGGTTGTCGGAGACGCGCTGGGCCAGCCGCTTGATCTGCTCGTAACGTTCCCGGCCGGCGCGGCTCCCCAGGATGTAGCCGACCGCGAATCCCACTCCGAGCATCAGTCGATAACGCATGTCCACCTCCACAAACATGTTCCGCGGACCCTGTCCTGTGATCACTCGCGGATCGCCTCGTCTCGCCCCTACCCCGGAGTATCGATGCGACACACACCCACGGAGTGCGCTAATCTATTCCTGCGCCGCAAGGAACGGGGGACACCCGGTCCGACCAGCGCGAAGCGCAATCCCGTGTAGCTCAATCGGCAGAGCAGCCGGCTGTTAACCGGCAGGTTATAGGTTCGAGTCCTATCGCGGGAGCCAGTTGAAAGGCCCCGGAAGCCCAGCTTCCGGGGCTTTTGCCGTCTTCTGTCCTGATTCAGTCAGCCTCCCGCGTTCCGGTTCGCCGGACAAACCACGGTGAATCCCAGAAAATAGGGAACGCCACGCCCGGCGCCGCCATGATCTTGGCGGGCGGACCGGTGCGCGGCTGCCGCGGACAACAGCGATCGCAGCGGGGAAGGGCCGCCGCGTCGAGGGCACCGCGCCGCCCGGAACGGTCGTCGTGCCCGTGAGCCACAATGGGTGGTTTTTCTGTGCTGACCTGGCGAAGGTCCCGGCGGAGTACGCCGGATTCGATGCGCGACGTCCCCGGTGTACTCGGGCCCGTGGGCATTTCCGACAGTGTTCCCGACGGTGTTCCCGGCGGTGTCCCTGACGGTGTTTCCAGGGGCGTTCCCGAGGTGCCCCCGGTCGACGTGGCGGCGGCCGAGGATTACCTCAGGCTTTTCCACGCCGAGAACCCCGGGGCGGGAACCCTGCGGGAACGCCTGCGTGAGGTCCGGCAGGAGATCGCCGGGACCGGAACGTACACGCACACCCCCGGCGAGCTGATCTTCGGTGCCAGGGTGGCCTGGCGCAACAGCGGCAGGTGCATCGGGCGCCTGTACTGGCGCTCGTTGCGGGTACGCGACCGGCGACACGTCACCACGGCGGAGGGGGTCGCCGTCGAGTGCGTGAACCACCTGCGGGACGCGGCGCCGAACCGCAGGATCCGCCCGACGATCACGGTGTTCCCTCCCGATCGGCCGGGGGCTCCGGGGCCGAGGATCTGGAACGAGCAGCTCATCCGCTACGCCGGATACGCGATGAAGGACGGTTCGGTCGTCGGCGATCCCCGCTACACCGATTTCACCGCGACGCTGCGTGAGCTGGGCTGGGCCGGAGGGCAGGGAAGTCCCTTCGACGTCCTCCCGCTGGCGATCTCGATGGGGGACGGGCCTCCGCTGCTGTCCACGATCCCCGGCGACGCCGTGCTGGAGGTCGCGCTCTCACACCCCGCCTACCCGTGGTTCGAGCAGCTGGGACTGCGCTGGCACGCCGTGCCGGTCATCTCGAACATGTGCCTGGAGATCGGCGGGATCTGTTACCGGGCGGCCCCGTTCAACGGCTGGTACATGGGGACCGAGATCGGCGCCCGCAACCTGGCCGACGCCGACCGCTACGACCTGATGCCGGTCATCGCCCGGCGGATGGGCCTGGACACCGAGAGCGACCGCTCGCTCTGGCGGGACTACGCGCTGGTGGAGCTGAACGTGGCGGTGCTGCACTCCTTCGAGCGGGCCGGGGTGACGATGACCGACCACCACACCGAGTCCAGACATTTCCTGATGCATCTGGAACGCGAGGAGAAGGAAGGACGGGTCTGCCCGGCCGACTGGTCCTGGATCGTGCCCCCCATCTCGGCCTCGGCCACCCCGGTCTTCCACCGCTACTACGAGGACCGGCAGCTGTCACCGAACTTCGTCCACCATCCGGACTCCCTGAAGCGTGCACTCGGTCACCGGACTGCAACGGGGGGTTAATCCGGGGGAAACGTACCGGCGATGCACTTGCAGTGACCCACCTCATGGTGGGGCGCACCTAGGGTTCCGCCGCAGCCGACGCCGGATGTCACGACCGTGAGGCCGTACGGCGTCGGCGCGGGACTGGTCCGAGAGGTGCAGGCGGCCGCGTGGCCGTTCCACGGCGGGACAAAAGCCCGGGAGGCCGGCCGATCCCGGCTGCCCTCCGGCCGGGTTCCGAGCTGATCGGAGCTCCATGCACTGGCACCCATCCGCTTCCGACCCCGCCCGCCAGGGCCCCTCGTCCGCGGCACCCTCCGGGCCCGACAGGTATGGCCCCGAGGCCCGCTTCGCCGTCGACCGCGAGGCCGAACTGCCCACCACCAACTGGGAACGCGAGGTCGCCTGGGCCCTGGAGGTGGGCCTGCAGGGCGCCGACTCCATCGTCGACCGGCGCATCCCGACCTTCTCCCGAGGAGAACTCCCGCACTTCGCCGGGATCAACACCTTCCTCAAGGCCCCGTACGTCGAGGACGTGCGGCGCTGCGGGGAGTACGACGTGGCGATCCTGGGGGCGCCGTTCGACGGCGGCACCACCTACCGCTCGGGCACCCGCTTCGGACCGCAGGGCATCAGGAAGATCTCCGCCCTGTACGGCCCCTACAGCTTCGAGCTGGGAGTGGACCTCCGCGAGTCGATCACGATGGCCGATCTCGGGGACGTGTTCACCATCCCCGGCAACATCGAGAAGACCTTCGACCAGATCTCCAAGGCCGTCTCGCACGTCTACTCCAGCGGGGCCTTCCCCGTCGTCCTGGGCGGCGACCACTCCATCGGGTACCCGACCGTGCGCGGCGTGGCCGAGCACCTCTCGGGAAACCTCGGGATCATCCACTTCGACCGGCACGTGGACACCCAGGAGACCGACCTCGACGAGCGCATGCACACCACGCCGTGGTTCCACGCGACCGACATCCCCAACGTGCCGCCGCAGAACCTGGTGCAGATCGGCATCGGCGGCTGGCAGGCGCCCCGGCCGGGGGTGAAGGTCGGCCGCGAGCGCGGCACCACGATCATGACGGTCACCGACTGCGTGGACATGGGCATCGAGGCGGCGGCCGAGCGCGCGCTGGAGGTCGCCTGGAAGGGCGCCGAGGCCGTGTGGCTCTCCTTCGACGTCGACTGCCTGGACGCCGCGTTCGTCCCCGGCACCGGCTGGCCGGAACCCGGCGGCTTCCTGCCGCGCGAGGTCCTGAAATTCATCCAGATCATCGCCGACGCGGCGCCGCTCGCCGGGATCGAGGTCGTGGAGTGCTCGCCGCCCTACGACAACGCGGAGATCACCTCGTTGATCGCCACCCGCGTCATCTGCGACACCCTCGGCTGCCTGGTCCGTTCCGGGCACCTGCCCGCGAGGAAGGGAGCCTCCTGATGCTCCGCCGCCCGCCTCTCACCCTCCGCCGGTCTGCTTCGTCCCGTCCGCCCGGCCGGACCGGGTCGCTCGGGGCGTTTCGTTCGTCCCGCTCTCCGTTCTCGCTCCGCCTGCTCGTCTCGCTCTTCCTCCTCGCCGCCTGCGCGGCGTGCGCCTCCACCCCGGGCGGTGCCGCCGAGCCCGCCGCCTCCGGTGGCAAGAAGACCCTCACACTGGGCTTCTCCGCCTGGCCCGGCTGGTTCCCCTGGCAGGTCGCCCAGGAGAAGGGGCTGTTCGTCAAGAACAACCTCGACGTCGAACTGAAGTACTTCGACAGCTACACCGACAGCCTGACGGCGCTCGCCACCGGCAACGTCGACGCCAACAGCCAGACGCTCAACGACACCATCGCCTCGGTGTCCGGCGGGGCGAAGCAGACGATCGTGCTGGTCAACGACAACTCCACCGGCAACGACCAGATCATCGCCAGGTCCGGCATCTCGACGGTGGCCGACCTGAAGGGCAAGACCGTCGCGGCCGAGCAGGGAACGGTCGACCACTACCTGCTGCTGCTCGCGCTGCGGAAGGCGGGGCTCACCGAGAAGGACGTCACCTTCAAGCCGTTGCCGACCGATGCCGCCGCCGCGGCCTTCAAGGCCGGCCAGGTGGACGCGGTCGGGGTCTTCGCGCCCTTCACCACCACCGCGCTGGAACTGCCGGGTTCCACGGCCATCGCCACCTCCAAGGACTTCCCCGGCGCCATCCCCGACCACCTGGTGGTGGCCGCCTCGCTCGTCGCCGAACGGCCGCAGGAGGTACAGGCACTGGTGAAGACCTGGTTCGAGACCCTGGAGTGGATCGCCGCCAACCGGGCCGACGCCACCGCGATCATGGCCAAGCGGGCGGGGGTGAGCGAGGCCGACTACACGAGCTACGACGCGGGGACCACGATCTTCTCCCTGGAGGACAACCTCGCCGCCTTCGAGCCCGGCGACACCGGCGACCACCTCGACAACCAGGCATCCCTGATCGCGAAATTCCTCGTCGACTCGGGCCTGGCCGACACCGAGCCGTCGCTGGACGGTCTGTTCGAGCCGAAATTCGTCAGAAGTCTCAAGCCGTGAGAGCCGTGAGAGCCAAGGGAGCCGTGAGGGCTGTCAGAGCGGTGAGAGCGGTGGAAGCCAGCAGAGCGGGAGCACCGACATGGAGACGCCGACATGGAGACAACGCCGGGTGACGACCGGCTGTGGCCGGGGCGGGTCCAGTTCGCCCTGCTCGCCACCCGGAAGGTCGAGGCCCTCATGAGCGCGCGGACCGTGGAGCCCGCCGCGCCCCCCGACGAGGGACGGCGGGACTGGGAGCCGCTGCCCCGGCGCTCGGACCGCCCCGGACGGCTGAGGAGACGGCCCTCCGGTTCCGGCGCCTCCGTCGGGAAGGACCGGTCCGGAGCGGGGGGTCCGTCCGTCCGAGCCCGCTGGGGCCTGCGGGCGGCCTCCGTGCTCGTCCCGCTCGCCCTCTGGGCGGCCGTCGGCATGGCGGGGCTGGTCGATCCCACCTTCCTGCCCTCCCCGCTGGCCGTCCTGGAGGCGTTCGCGGAGATGCTGGGCAGCGGGCAGTTGCTCGACGACACCCTCGCCAGTCTCGGCAGGGTCGGGACCGGTTTCGGGCTGGCGGTGCTGATCTCGGTGCCGCTGGGCGTCGCGATGGGCACCTCGGCCGTGGCGCTGGCCCTGCTGGAACCGGCCGTCGGCCTGCTCCGATACATGCCGGCCGCCGCGTTCATCCCCCTGCTCATCATCTGGCTCGGCCTCGGCGAACCCTCCAAGATCGCGATTCTCGTGCTGGGCGTGGTGTTCTTCAACACGCTGATGGTCGCCGACGCCGTACGGCGGGTGCCCGGTGAGCTGGGCCAGGCCGCGGCCACCCTCGGTGCCAGGCGCGGCGAGATCCTCAGGAAGGTGACCTGGCCGTACGCGCTCCCGGCGGTCGTGGACGCGGCGCGGATCAACGCCGCCGCCGCGTGGAACTTCGTGGTGGTGGCCGAGCTCATCGCCGCCGAGTCGGGGCTCGGCTACCGGATCGTCCGGGCGCAGCGGTTCCTGCAGACCGACAAGATCTTCGCGGTGCTCGTCGTGATCGGGATCGTCGGCCTGCTGATCGACGTCGCGCTGCGCCTGCTGCGCGATCGCCTCGGGAGGTGGGTGGCATGAGGGGCGTGCCGATCGGTGTCACGCCACGGAGTCCGGGTGACCGCTTCGGGAGGTGGACGGCATGACCCTCGTACTGCGCGGCGTGGCCAAGGACTACGGCACCACGCGCGTCCTGGACGGCATCGACCTGTCGATGGAGCCGGGCGAGTTCGTGTGCGTGGTCGGGGCGAGCGGCTCGGGCAAGTCGACGCTGCTCTCTCTGATCGCCGGGCTCACCCCGGCGAGCGCGGGATCCATCTCGCTCGCCGGAGCGCCCGTCACCGGTCCCGGTCCCGAGCGCGGGCTGGTCTTCCAGTCGGGCGCGCTGTTCCCCTTCCTCACCGTCGCGGAGAACGTGGCCTTCGGGTTGCGACTGCTGCCGATCTCCAGGGCGGACCGGGAGCGGCGGGTCCGCTGGTATCTCGGCGAGGTGGGACTGTCGTCCCTGGCGGGCGCGCTGCCCCGGCAGCTGTCCGGCGGGCAGCGTCAGCGGGTGGCGATCGCGAGGGCGCTCGCGTGCGAACCGGCCGTGCTGCTGCTCGACGAGCCGTTCGGGGCGCTGGACGTACAGACCAAGGAGGACATGCAACTCTTCCTGCGCCAGGTGTGGCGCGACACGGGCACGACCGTGCTGATGGTCACCCACGACGTGGAGGAGGCCGTCCTGCTCGCCCAGCGGGTGCTCGTCTTCGCCTGCGGTCCCGGCAGGGTCGCCGCCGAGGTGCCGATCGACCTGCCCGCCTACCGGGCACTCACCGTCAAGCGCACCTCCTCCTTCCTCGGCCTGCGCGCGACGGTCGAGGATCTGGTCCGCTCGCACATGCTGACGCCGGAGAGGGAGAAGGTGTAGAACGATATTCTGTGGCTCTCCGGGCGGGGAGTCCCCGGCGGACTGTCGAAGGGGATGCGCAATGGCCGATCCGGTGTTGTCGTCGATCGAGCGGGGCGTGCTGACGCTGACCCTCAACCGCCCGGACCGGCTCAACGCCTGGACCGACGAGATGGGCCGCCGCTACTTCGACGAACTGGCCGAGGCCGAGAAGAACCCCGAGGTCCGGGTGATCGTGGTCACCGGCGCGGGGCGGGGATTCTGCGCCGGTGCGGACTTCCAGACGCTCACCGCCCTCCAGGACGGCTCCTACGCGGGACGGCCCGACCCGCGTCCCACCACCTTCCCGACCACGCTCCGCAAACCGGTGATCGCCGCCGTCAACGGCGCCTGCGCCGGGCTCGGCATGGTCCACGCCCTCCTCTGCGACCTGGTCTTCACGGCCGCCGAGGCGAAGTGGACCACCGCCTTCGCCCGGCGCGGCCTCATCGCCGAGTACGGCATGTCGTGGATCCTGCCCCGCCTGGCCGGTCAGGCGAGGGCGATGGACCTGCTGCTGTCGGGCCGCACCTTCACCGGCGCCGAGGCGTGCGAGCTGGGCCTGGCCGGCCGGTCGGTGCCGGGGGAGAGGCTGATGGAGGAGACGCTGGCCTACGCCCGCGAGCTCGCGACGCACAGCTCCCCGGCCTCGATGGCGGTGATCAAGCGTCAGGTCTGGGGTGACTGGCAGCAGAGCCTGGAGGCGTCGGAGTCGGCCGCGAAGCGCCTGATGGCCGAATCCTTCGCCAGGCCGGACTTCGTCGAGGGCGTCGCGAGCTTCGTCGAGCGCCGCGCCCCTGACTTCCCGCCGCTGTAGCCCGGCAGCCTCGTGGGCCCCGGTGGCGTGTCCGGCGGCATTCCGCTCACCGGGCAGGAACGTCACCGGGTTTCCGGCGCGCACGGGGGCGTGACGTGGGCGGCCTCGGAGGGCGCCGGGGTGTCGGTCACGGCGTGGGCGGTGTGCGGTCGCCGACGATCAGGTGGCCGGTCCGGTGACGAGCACCGCGAGGCCGTCGAGGATGCGCTCCATGCCGAAGGCGAACTCGTCGTCCTCGCCGCCCGGCTTGTCGAAGACCCGGGCTTCGAGAAGCTCGTGGATCTCGGGGAAGCGCTGGGCGTCGGTGAGCCTGGCGAGTGACCTGCTGTAGCCCGACAGCGCCTCCTCGTCGGTGACCTGGGAGGTGTCGAGGGCGTCCTGGAGGTCGGCGAGGAGCGCCACCTCGGTCCTGACGAAGCCGTTGACCAGCAGCAGCGCCGCGAGCTTCGTGTCCGCGTTCAGTCCGGTGCCGCGCAGGCAGCGCAGTCCGGTCTCCAGCCAGGCGACGTGGTTGGGCATGATCCCCGGCCCGGTGATGGGGATGCGCAGCGACCAGGGGTGTCGCTGCAGGGCGACGCGCATGGCGGCGCCCCACCGGTGGACGCCCTGGCGCCAGTCGTCGCCCGGCTCGGGGAGCGGGGGAGGCGGGCCGAGCACCGCGTCCGTGATGAGCATGAGCAGGTCGCCCTTGGACGAGACGTAGCGGTAGAGCGCCATCGTGGAGACGTCGAGCTCGGCGGCGATCTTGCTCATCGAGACCGCGGCGAGCCCTTCCGCGGAGCCCACCCGCAGGGCGGCCTCCACGATGTGCTCCAGGCTCAGGCTGCGTTTGGGGCCCTTGCCGGGCCGCTCACGCAGGCCCCAGGCGATCTCCACGCTCTCCGGCACTTCCATCGCGCTCCCGGGCTTGACCGTCCTTTTGTGTGAGTGTATACCTTACGCAATATCGTGTATGCCATAAACAGTAGAGCGTACGCCATACACAGGAGGGGTAGTGGAAACAGCGATAGAGGCGGTCGGCCTCACCAAGTCCTACGGCAGGGTCGCCGTACTGAAGGGCGTCGACCTGCGCGTCGCCAGGGGGAGCGTGTACGCCCTGCTCGGTTCCAACGGGGCGGGCAAGACGACGACCGTACGCACCCTGGCGACGCTGGTCGGGCCGGACGGGGGACGGGCCACGGTCGCCGGGTTCGACGTCGTCCGCGACCGCCGCCGGGTGCGCCGCGCCATCAGCCTGACCGGCCAGCACGCGGCGGTCGACGAACTGCTGACCGGTGAGGAGAACCTCCGGATGATGGGCCGCCTGTCCGGCCTGTCACGCGCGGGGGCCCGCCGCAGGGCGGCCGAGCTCCTGGAGCGGTTCGACCTGGTCGAGGCGGGAAAGCGGCGGGTCGGCACGTACTCGGGTGGTATGTGGCGACGTCTGGACCTGGCCGCCGGGCTCGTCGGCGCACCATCGGTGATCTTTCTCGACGAGCCGACGACCGGGCTCGACGTGCGGAGCAGGCAGGCGATGTGGGAGGTGATCACCCGCCTCGCCGACTCGGGGACGACGGTCTTCCTCACCACCCAGTACCTGGAGGAGGCCGACAGCCTCGCCGACAGGATCGCGCTGCTCGACGGCGGACGGGTGGTGGCGGAGGGCACCGCCGACGAGCTCAAGGCGAGGGTCGCCGCCTGGCGGCTGAACCTCGTGCTGGCCGACGCCGGCTCGTTCGCCGAGGTGACGCGCCTGCTCGGGGCGCGTGCCGTGCACGCCGATCCCGCCAGACTCACCGTCGAGGCGGCCACCGACGGGAGCGCCGCGCAGATCCGCGCCCTGCTGGACGAGGTGGATTCCGGGCGTTCCGCGGTCGAGAGGTTCACCGTGCGAGGCGCCACGCTCGACGACGCGTTCCTCGCCCTGACGGACAACCTGACGGACAATCCGACGGACAAGGAGCGGGCCGGTGTCTGACCTCACGGTGATGGACGTCTCGATGGACGTCTCGACAAGCGAGGAGCGGCGAGTGTCCTGCCCCGTCGTCGAGTGCGAGGGGAGGAGGGCCGGTGTCTGAGCTCGTCGCCTGGCCGGTCATGACCGGCCGCGCCGTCCGCCTGTCGCTGCGCAACCTCGACGCGCTGATCACCTCGTTCCTGTTGCCCGTCATGATCATGCTGATGTTCGTCTACCTGTTCGGCGGCGCGATCCAGACCGGCACCGACTACGTCACCTACGCCGTCCCCGGCGTCCTCGTCATGTGCGCCTCCTACGGCGCCTCCCTGACCGCGGTCGCCGTCAGCCAGGACATGAGCCGGGGGATCGTCGACAGGTTCAGGTCGATGGACGTCGGCGGAGGGGCGTTCCTGGGCGGGCACGTGGCCGCCAGCACCGTGCGCAACCTCACCTCGCTCGTCATCGTGTTCGTCGTCGCGTTCCTGCTCGGCTTCCGGGCGGACGCGGACCTGGCGGGCTGGGCCGCGGCGGCGGGCATCCTGGTGGTGTTCGTCCTGGCCGTCTCCGCGGTCTCGGCCGTGGTCGGCCTGCTGGCCAGGACGCCGGAGGCCGCGGGCGGCTTCACCTTCGTGGTGATGTTCCTGCCCTACCCGAGCAGCGCCTTCGTTCCGGTCCACACCATGCCCACGTGGCTGCACGGGTTCGCGGAGAACCAGCCGGCCACGCCGATCATCGAGTCCGTGCGTGGCCTGCTGCTCGACAGGCCCGTGGGGAGCGACCCGTGGAAGGCGCTGGCCTGGTGCGGTGGTTTCCTACTGGTCTCGGCGCTGCTGTCCGGCAGGTTGTTCCGCGACCGCGCCCGCTGAGGTATCCGGAGGGGACGCGCTCAGCTGACCAGGGTGAGCCAGTGCGGCGCGTCCCCGAAGGGGGCGGTGCGGGTGGTGACCGCCTCCATCAACCAGGCGGCCGAGGCGCGGGCGCTCTCGACCACGTCGGGCGGGTAGGCGTACCTGACCCGGTGCTCCTCGAACTCGTCCTCGTCGTCCAGGAAGACCCGGCTCCGGCGGCCCTTCAGCAGGTTCTCGCGGACCCTGATCACGTCGAGGTCGAGGTCGATCATGGTGACCTGGCCGTCGCTCCACCGCGGCACCGTGGAGATGTCGCAGTAGATCTCGTGCTTGTGCGGTGCCGTGTTGAACGCGGCCGTCCACCAGGCGTCGCGGGGGAAGAGCATCACGAACGGATGCGGCCAGGCGACCGCGGGGCCGTCGCCCTTGTGGCCGCTGGAGTTGGCCACGCAGCCCGTCCACACCCCGTGCTCGTCCTCGCCGAGCAGCAGGCCGCGGTGGTGCCAGTGCAGTGACCCGTCGTACTTGCGGTAGACCACGTTCACGCTCTCATAGGACATTCCCCGACATTAAGGCTTGACAGAGATCTATGTATTTCCTACCTTCTAAATAGGTTAAGAGTGTCAGTGCGAAGCCCCGGCTGGCTGACCGGCAACCCTCGCACCGCGGCGGGGTGCCCCCGGGGGAGACCAGGCGGCACGGTGGGCGTGCCGCAAGCGCGGACCCCCTCACCGGGGTCACCACGACATGTCCGGGAGCGTCAGATGCCGAAGAGCAGCACACTGAACTACGCCAGCCCCGTCGACCTCGACACCCACGGCCACTACCGGCCCGGTGGCAGGTCCGGCCTGCGCTACCCCTTCACCGGGCGGATCGGCACAACCGCCTTCCCCGCCGAGCCGGGGCGCTACCACCTCTACGTCGCGGCCGTCTGTCCCTACGCGCAGCGCGCCGCCATCGTGCGCTCCCTCAAGGGACTCCAGGACGTGGTCTCGCTCTCCTACGTCGACGACGAGCGCGACGGACGCGGGTGGGCGTTCCGCGAGCGGCGCGGGGCCGACCCGGTCAACGGCTTCACCACCCTGCGGCAGGCGTACGAGGCGACCGAGCCCGGCTTCGACGGGCACGTCTCGGTGCCGGTCCTGTGGGACAGGACGAGCGGTCGCATCGTCAGCAACAACTTCCCCGACATCACGATCGACCTCGCCACCCGGTTCGGCGGTGACCCCGAGGCCGACCTCTACCCCGAGGAGCTCAGGCCGGAGATCGACGAGCTCAACACGAGGATCTACGAGATCGTCAACACGGCGGCGGGCCGCGTGGCGTCGGCCACCACCGAGAGCGCGTACACCGAGGCGCGCGCAGAGGTGATCGCCTTCCTGGACGAGCTGGACGACCGGCTGACCGACCGCAGGTACCTGTTCGGCTCGGGAATCACCGAGGCGGACGTACGGCTCTGGCCGACCCTGCTCCGCTTCGACCTGAGCGACAACCCGGCGGCCAGGATCAGCGAGCGCCCGCTGACCGCCTTCACCAACCTGTGGGCCTACGCCAGGGACCTGTACGCCCACCCCGCCTTCCGCGAGAACACCGACTTCACCGTCATCTCCCCCCGGCACGGCGAGACCGACACCTGGCGTGTCCCGGTCGAGCCGCTGTACGCCGACTGGGACGAGCCGCACCGCAGAGCCGCCGTATGAGCGCCTCGATCGCCGTCGTCGGCGCGGGACCGACGGGCACCTGCCTGGTGGAACGGATCTGCGCCAACGCCGCCGACCTGCTCGGCTGGCCTTCGCTGGACGTCCACGTGATCGACCCCCATCCGCCGGGCGGCGGGCGCGTCTGGCGGCGCGACCAGCCGGACCTGCTCTGGATGAACTCCACCGCGGCCGACGTGACGCTCTTCACCGACGAGTCGGTGCGGTGCGAGGGACCGATCCGCCCGGGACCCACGCTGGCCGAATGGCTCGGCGGAGACCCCGGCAGGTTCGCCACCCGCCCCGCGCAGAGCGACTACCTCTCCCACGTCTTCCACCGCGCGGTGGCGACCGCGCCGCGCGGCGTCCGGGTGCACGTGCACGCCACCCGCGCCGTCGACCTCGCCGACGTCCCCGGCGGCCAGGCGGTGAGGCTGGAGGACGGCAGGACGATCGAGGTCGACGCGGTGATCCTCGCCCAGGGCCACGGCGACGTGACCCCGACGAGCGAGGAGGGCACGCTGGCCCGCCTCGCCACACGTACGGGGCTGCGCTACCTGCCCACCGGCTACGCGGCGGACCTCGACCTGGACGGCGTCCCCGCGAGGGAGCCGGTGATCGTACGGGGGATGGGGCTCGCCTTCGTCGACCTGATGGTGCTGCTCACCTCGGGCCGGGGCGGCCGGTTCGTCCGCGAGTACGACGGGGAGCTCGTCTACCTGCCCAGCGGGCGGGAGCCCCTCCTGCACGTGGGCTCGCGGCGCGGGGTGCCGTACCACTCCAAGACCGGCTACCCCTTCAAGGGCGCCCGCCCGCCGGTGCCGCGCTTCCTCACCCGCGAGGCGCTGGGCGAGGGACCGTGGGACTTCCGCAAGGACGTGTGGCCGCTGGTCGCCAAGGAGCTGGCCTTCGCGTACTACCACGAGCTCATCACCGCCCACCCCAAGCGCGTCAAGCTGGGCTGGGAGGAGTTCGAGGAGGGCTTCGCGGCCGAGGAGTGGCGCAGCCTCGGGATGCGCAAGCTGATCCGCCAGGCCGTGCCCCGGCACCCGGACCGGCTCGACTTCGACCGGCTCGACCGGCCGCTGGACGGCATCCGGTTCGGCGACCACGCGGGCCTGCAGAAGTGGATGCACGGCTATCTCGCCGTCGACCTGGAGCGGCGCTCCGACCCCGCGCACAGCGCCGACCACGCCATGATCCTCGGACTGCTCTCCGTCTACGGCGTCCTCGCCGAGCTCGGCATCTCCGACCCGTGGTTCGGCGGCTTCTTCAGCTACGTCGCGAGCGGCCCGCCGGGACCCCGGCTGGAGGAGATGCGTGCCCTGGCCAGGGCCGGGGTGGTCACCTTCCTCGGCGCGAACCTCAAGGTCGACCACCACGAAGGACGCTGGCGGGCACAGAGCCCCACCGTGCCCGGCGGCGTCGCGGCCGGCACACTCGTCGAGGCCCGGCTGCCCGCACCCAGCGTGAGCCGGGCCGTCGACCCGCTCATCGGCGCGCTCCGCGACCGCGGCGAGCTCGACGAGGAGTCGGGCCTGGTGAACGTGCGGACCGCGGACCGCCGCCTGCTCGACAGGTCAGGCAGCCCGCACCCCCGCAGGTTCGCCCTCGGCCCGTGGGTCGTGGGCGGCAGGGCCACCGCCGGTTTCGCCAGGCCCCGCCTCAACGCCCCGCTCTTCCGCCACGCCGACGCCCTCGCCCGGATCGTGCTCTCCGAGGCCGCCGGAACCCAGATCAGACGGCACGTCGCGTGAACCATTCCGATCGCCATACCCGGCGTGTCGTCGAGCCGGCCGGACGCGCCGTACCGAACAACGCCGCACAACACGCCGTACAGAACAACGTCGTACAGAACGCCGTGCGGAAGCACGCCGCGGAGAAGCACGTCGTACAGAAGCGCAAGGAGAAGAACGTGAAGTTGCGATGGGGCGCCCTGACGCTCGCCGGAGTGCTGGCGCTCGCGGCGTGCGGAGCCGAGAGCGGGGCCCCGAGCGCGAAGGCCGGTGCGGACGGCGGTGGCGACGGAGGGTCGCTCGTGTGGGCGGTGGAGACACAGCCCATCACCTTCAACCCGCACCAGTGGGGCCAGAACAAGGCCCGCCTCCTGGTCCACAACCAGTTCGACGCACTGATCGCCCGGGGCGGGAACGGTGAATTCCTTCCCTGGCTGGCCACGTCCTGGAAGGTCTCGGAGGACGGCCTGACCTACACCTTCGAACTTCGCGACGACGTCACCTTCCACGACGGCGAGAAGTTCGACGCCGCCTCGGTGAAGGCGAACCTCGACCAGCTCGTCTCACCCGGCTACAACGCCGCGCTCAGCGCCATCCAGCTGCGCAACTTCGAGAAGGCCGAGGCGACCGCGCCGTACACCCTGAAGGTCACGCTCAAGGCCCCCGACGGACTGTTCCTCGACTTCCTCTCCTCCCCGTACGCGGGCCAGGTCTCCCCGAAGTCGCTGAAGAACGCGAAGGACCTCAAGGCGGGCGGCGTCGACGTGGTCGGCACCGGACCGTTCATCCTCGACCGGTTCACCCCCGGCCAGGAGGTCCACTACAAGCGCAACCCCGACTACAAATGGCCGCCCACCGGCGCCGCCCACCAGGGGCCGGCGCACCTGGCCGAGATCACCTACCGCTTCCTGTCCGAGGCGGCGGTACGGGTCGGCGCGCTCACCTCCGGGCAGGTGCAGGTGATCGAGGGCGTGCCCGCCACCGAGATCGGCCTCATCAAGAGCGACCCCGAGCTGAAGCTGGAGACCAGCCTCAACTCCGGAAGCGCGTTCTCCTACTACTTCAACGTCTCCCGTCCGCCGTTCGACGACAAGCGGGTCCGCGAGGCCTTCCGCGACGCCGTCGACGTGGACGCGGTGCTCAACTCCGTCTACCAGGGCACCGCCAAGCGGGCCTGGAGCGTCATCGGCCAGGGCAGCCCGCAGTTCTACGACCCCTCCCTGGAGAAGACCTTCGGTAACGACCCCGAACGGGCCAACCGGCTGCTCGACGAGGCGGGCTGGAAGGAACGCGACGCCGAGGGCTTCCGGGTCAAGGACGGCAAGCGGCTCACCGTGCGCACCGTCAACGCCGCGCCGTTCGTCCGCGACCGCCGCGACGTCCTCGCCCAGGCCGTCCAGGCGGCCGTCAAGCAGAGCGCCGGGATCGACTTCCAGGTCAAGATCGTCGATCAGGGCACCGCGCAGAAGGCCGTCGAGGACAACGAGTACGAGATCTTCGAGAACTCGCGCGGCGACACCGACGCCGGGGCTGCGCTCAACCTGATCCTGGCGAAGGACGCCGCGATCAACCGCACGAAGTTCGGGAGCGCCGAACTGGACAAGCTGCTCGCCGACGCGTCGGCCGCCTCCGACGTCGCCAAGCGCAAGGAGCTCTACGCGAAGGTGCAGAAGACCGTGATCACCGACGAGGCGCTCCTGCTCCCGCTCTACGTTCCCGCCGACCAGATCGCCTACAGCGCCTCGGTCACCGGGATCACCTTCGAGCCGGTCTCCGGCACCCCCAACGGTGCTTACGACATCCGGATAGGGACGTGAGCACCCTTTCACTCACCCGGCGGCGGGGGCTGGCCGCCGCCGGGTGGCTCGGCCCGGTGGCCCGGCGGCTCGGAGCGGGCGTCGCCGTGCTCTGGGCCGCCGCCACCGCGGCCTACCTCGCCCTGCTGCTCGCCCCCGGCGACACGATCGACGTGCTCGTCGGCGACGGCCTCGACACCCCCGAGCGGCGGGCGGAGATCATCGCCGAGTGGGGGCTGGACCGCTCCCCGCTCCAGCAGTACGGCGACTATCTGCTCCGCCTGCTCCAGGGAGACCTGGGCCGCTCCTACATCCTGCAGCGCGGCGTCGGCGACGTCCTCGCCTCCCAGATCGGGCCGACGATCCAGCTCGCGCTCACCGCAGCCCTCCTCGGGGTCGTCCTCGCCCTGCTGCTCGCCCTGACCACCGCGGGCCGCCGCCCCTGGCTCGGCGGCCTGGTCGGACTGTCGGAGCTGGTCACCGTCTCGGTCCCGCCGTTCCTCATCGGCATCCTGCTGCTCGCCGTCTTCTCCTTCACCCTCGGCTGGTTCCCCGTCTCCGGGGACAGGGGACTCGCCTCCCTGGTACTGCCCGGACTCGCGCTCGGGCTGCCGATCGCGGGAGTGCTCGGCCAGGTGCTCCGCGAAGGGCTGGAACGGGCACTTGAGGAGCCGTTCGCGGTGACCGCCCGCTCGCGCGGCATCACCGAGTGGCGGCTCGTCGCCCGGCACGCCCTGCGTCACGCGCTGCTCCCCGCCGTCACCCTCACCGGCTGGTTCGTCGGCTTCCTGCTCGGCGGAGCGATCATCGTGGAGGCCGTGTTCGGCCGACCCGGGCTCGGCCAGGTCACCGTCGGCGCGGTGAACAGCAAGGACATGCCGCTGGTGATGGCGGTCGTGCTGATATCCGCCCTCGCCTACGTGACGGTCAGCACGATCGTCGACCTCGCCTACCTCGCGATCGACCCCCGCCTGAGGAGGAGCCGATGACGACCCCGTCGCGCGAAGAGCCGGTGACGGTTCCACCGGCGGTTCCACCGACGGTTTCGCCGAGGTCGGAGCCGACGGTGGTCCCGTCGCGGGAGGCGCCCTCGCCGTACCACCCGAGGAGGAGCCGATGACGACGGTCACGGAGGTCCCGGGTGTCGAGACCGCCGACCCCGCCCCGGCCGGGCGCGGGTACGGCCTCAGCGCGCCGCCGGTCGCACCGCTGCTGTTCCTGGCGGTCGCCGCCGTCGCCGCCATGGCGCCGAGCCTGCTCACCGGCGTCGACCCGCTCGCCGCCGACCCGCTGAACGCGCTCGCCGGGCCGAGCGCCGAGCACTGGTTCGGCACCGACCACCTCGGCCGCGACGTGCTGTCGCGCGTCGTCCACGGCGCGGGACACTCGCTGAGCATCGGCGCCGCCGCCGTACTGCTCGCCGCGGGGGCCGGAACCCTGCTGGGCGTCCTGGCGGGACTGTCCCCCCGCTACGTCGACGAGCTGCTCAGCCGCCTGTTCGACGTCGTGGCGACCTTCCCCGAACTGCTGCTCGCCCTGCTGGTCATCGCGATCACCGGCCCCGGCACCGGCAACGTGATCCTCGCGATCGGCATCGCGCAGATCCCCAACTACGCCCGGGTGATCCGCGCCCAGACGTTCGTGGTGCGCCGCTCCGGCTACGTCGAACAGGCGGTCACCTTCGGCCTGGCCAGACCGATACTGGTCGCCCGCCACGTACTGCCCAACGTGCTCGGCCCTCTGCCGGTGCTCGCCACGATCGGCATGGGCACCGCCATCATCGCCACCTCGGGGCTCAGCTTCCTCGGCATGGGCCCGCAGCCGCCCAGCCCGGAGTGGGGTTCGATGCTGTCCGAGGCCCGCAACTACCTGCGCGTCGCCTGGTGGAGCGTGCTCTTCCCCGGCCTCGCCGTCACCGGCACCGTCATCAGCCTGACGCTCGTCGGGCGCCGCCTGCAGCGCCGTTTCGAGGGGAGAAACCGATGAGTCTCATCGACGTCGAGGACCTGCGGGTCGGCTTCCCCAAGGCCGGAGTACAGGCCGTACGGGGGGTGAGCCTCTCGATCGAGGCGGGCGAGTGCGTGGCGATCGTCGGGGAGTCCGGCTCGGGCAAGAGCGTGACGGCGAGGACCCTGGTCGGGCTGGCCGGACCCGGCGCCGAGGTCACCGCCTCCCGGTTCGTCGTGAACGGCGGGGACGCGCTCCGCTTCGGCGCCCGCGACTGGCGACGGCTGCGCGGCCGGTTCGCGGGGCTCGTGCTCCAGGACGCGCTCACCTCGCTCGACCCGCTCCGTACCGTCGGCGACGAGATCGCCGAGGTGCTCACCACCCACGACGTCGTCCCCCGCACCGCCCGGAAGGAAAAGGTGATCGAACTGCTGGAGGCGGTCGGGGTCCCCGAACCCGAGGTGCGGGCCCGGCAGTACGCCCACCAGCTGTCCGGAGGGCTGCGCCAGCGCGCCCTGATCGCCTCCGCGATCGCCGCGAGCCCGCCGTTGATCATCGCCGACGAGCCGACGACCGCGCTCGACGTCACCGTGCAGGCCCAGATCCTGCGACTGCTCGCCGCCCGCAAGGCCGAGGGCACCGCGCTGCTCATGATCAGCCACGACCTCGCCGTGGTCTCCGCCGTCGCCGACCGCGTACTGGTGATGAAGGACGGCGTGATCGTCGAGGAGGGGCCGACGGGACGCGTGCTGTCCGAGCCCCGCCACGACTACACCAGGCTGCTGCTCGCCGCCGTCCCCTCCGCGGTCTCGCGCGGTACCCGCCTGTCGGCCATCGCCGCCGGGGGAATCGCGCTGCGCACCCCACTGCCGGAGCGGACCGTCGACCACGCCGCGCCGATCCTGGCGGTCTCCGGGCTCTCGGCCGCGTACGGCTCGCGCACGGTGGTCGACGACGTGTCCTTCGAGGTCTATCCCGGCGAGACGCTCGGCATCGTGGGGGAGTCGGGGTCGGGCAAGACCACGGTCGCCCGGCTCGTCCTCGGACTGCTCGAACCCGCCTCGGGGGAGGTCCGGCTGGGCGGCGAGCCCTGGTCGGGGATCCGCGAGCGCGCCAGGCGTTCCCGCAGGTCCCGCATCCAGGTGATCTCCCAGAACCCGCTCGACTCCTTCGACCCCCGCTACACGGTCGGCCGCCTGGTCGCGGAACCCCTGCGCGGCGCCTTCTTCGAACGCGGCCCCTCGCGCGCCGTTCCCTCCGGGAACGGTTTCTTGCCCGGGGACGGCTTTCCTCGTGGTCGCTCTTCCCTGACCGGCTCCCGGCGCGGCGTTCCCACCGGGAGCGGCTCACCGCGCGGGATCCCTTTCCGGCGCGGCTCCTCGCGAGAGGCCCTCCTCGACCGG
Organism: Streptosporangium sp. NPDC000509; assembly: GCF_042898365.1. NCBI lineage: Bacteria > Bacillati > Actinomycetota > Actinomycetes > Streptosporangiales > Streptosporangiaceae > Streptosporangium > Streptosporangium sp. NPDC000509. Next base: position 333,612 of record NZ_JBIAYX010000008.1, read on the forward strand.
GTGACCGAACTGCTGAATCGGGTCGGACTCCCGGCGGACATCGCCGACCGGCATCCCCGGCGCCTGTCCGGAGGCCAGCGCCAGCGGGTGGCCATCGCGAGAGCCCTCGCCACCCACCCCGACGTGCTCGTCTGCGACGAGCCGGTCTCCGCGCTGGACGTGTCGATCCAGGCCCAGGTACTCGACCTGCTCGCGGAGATCCAGGCCGCCGACGGGACCGCGCTGATCTTCATCTCCCACGACCTCGGGGTGGTCCACCACGTCGCCGACCGGGTACTGGTCATGCGCGGCGGGCGGGTCGTGGAGGAGGGGCACGTGGATGAGGTGTTCTTCCTGCCCCGGCACGACTACACCCGCGAACTGCTCGGCGCGGTGCCCAAACTGGTGTCGACCGAGCCCTGACCCCGGGACCGCAGATGTGGGGCAGGACCGGCATCCACCGCGAGCGGGGCGAACCTGACCGATGAAGGTCGCGGACGCCGGGGGCAGGAGCGGCACTCGTCGTGAGCCGGGCGGTCTCGGGCCGTGGAAGCCGGGCGGGACCGGCACCTCCAGGTGCGACAGGTGATCCGGTACGTCGAGGCGGACCGGATCAGAGCAGGCGGCGGGCACCCTGGGCCGGGGTCGCCGGGTAGATGTCCGGTGCGGTCCAGCCGCGCTCGGCGTAGGCCCCGGTCACCGACTCCCGTACCGACTCCACCCGGTCGTCGGCGACCAGCGCGATCGCCGAGCCGCCGAACCCGCCCCCGGTCATCCGAGCCCCTCGTGCCCCGCCCCTGACCGCCGCCTCCACGGCCACGTCCAACTCGGCGCAGGACACCTCGAACTGGTCGCGCAGCGACAGATGAGAGGCGTTCAGCAGCGCACCGATCTCCCGTACCGCCCCGGCCCGCAGCAGCCCGATCACCGCCTCCACCCGGTGGTTCTCGGTCACCACGTGCTGGGTGCGCCTGCGCTCGTCGCCGCTCAGCTTCGCGAGGGCGCCCGCCAGATCCGTGACATCGCGCAGCGCGTCGACCCCCAGGCGCTTGGCGGCGTTCTCGCAGTCCTTGCGGCGGCGGGCGTACTGCCCGTCGGCGAGCTCGTGATGCACCCCGGTATTGATGATCAGCAGCTGCATGCCGTGACTCGCCAGGTCGAACGGGATGCTCCTGGTCCCCAGGGTCCGGCAGTCCAGGAACAGCGCTTTCCCCTCCTCGCCGAGGGCGGAGGCCGCCTGGTCCATGATCCCGCACGGCATGCCCACGAAGTCGTTCTCGGCCTTCTGGGCGGCGAGGGCGATCTCCATCTTGGTGAGGCCGAGCCCGTACAGCTCGTTCAGCGCCGTACCGATTACCACCTCCAACGCCGCGCTCGACGACAGGCCCGCCCCCGGGGGGACGTCCCCGTCGATCACCACATCCGCCCCGCCGACCGGACGCCCCCGCCCCTGCCCTCGTTCGCCTTCGCCGAGGGCCCAGAACACCCCGGCCGCGTAGCGTGCCCAGCCCTCGGCCTCGTCGGGTGTCGCCAGCGTCACCGGCTCCCCCGCCTGCAGCGACCGCAGCCTGATCACCCCGTCCTCGCGCGGCGACACCGCGGCGGTCACCCCCCACGGCAGCGCGAACGGCAGGACGAACCCGTCGTTGTAGTCGGTGTGCTCCCCGATCAGGTTGACCCGCCCCGGGGCGTGCCACACCCCGGCCGGCTCCACGCCGTACGAGTCCCTGAAAGCCCCAACAACGCGCATGATCCAACACTCCTCAACACGGCTCACCCGTAGGGTATCGATTCCATCAGAGCCGGGTTCCGCGCTCGTTCCCGCCGAAGGTCACATCTTGAACCCGTCCCGCCCGGCAGATGTGCGAAGAGCCCCCACGTTTGGTTGAATGCCGCGTACGGCGTGCGCGAGGGGCGGTAGCTCAGCCGGTTAGAGCAGGGGACTCATAATCCCTGGGTCGCGGGTTCGAGTCCCGCCCGCCCTACCCTCTCCGGTCACCCGAAAAGCGTCCCTGGCCTGCCTGTTCGCGGTCGGGGACGCTTTCGTCGTGTCCGGCTGTCTACGGCTGTCGCCGATCGTTTGCGGGTGATCGTTCCCAATGCGTTCCCACGGATTCGAGGATGGTTCTCAGCCCTCGGCGGCATTCTTCGCCGCTAGGAGAGTCTCTGCGATCATCATCGGACCGGCGTAGATCAGCCACTCAAGCACCGGCAGGGGAAGTTTGTCGGGTGTGTCAAGCAGTGTTTGGCTTAGAAGGTTGGGAGAGGGCATCTCGACTGGAGCTCTGGCTAGGAGTTCAGCACCTTTCCCCCGCCAGCCCTCGTGGTTAGGGTCGGCAACTATGGCACATGCTTCTGACACGATGGTCGGCCAGAGTGGCATCCCCCGGTGGCTTCGGCCGTAGGTGATCGCCTGCGTGATCAGGAAGCTCAGTAGTGCTTGGCGTCCGTAGTCCTTGCTCAGGCTGTGTAGGCCGTAGACACGCTCCTTCACGTGCTTCTGGAACGCCCCAAGGTGGCCGTATCCCATCTCCTGAAGAGTGCGCCCCCCACCTGCCCAAGGCCGACTTCGGTTGAGAAGATGCTCTTCAAGACTAAAGATGGCAAAGGGGGAGGTTGAGACCAGGACGGACTTTGCCGCTCGTTGTAGGGCCACGCTCTCAGCAAACATCTCGCCATCAGTGGGACCGCGCCTGCTCGCATGCATGTCCTCGACGGGGGAATTGCGCCAGACATCGATCACCATGCCCACAGCAGCGGCTTCCATGATCGAGCCCTCGTCAGGGCCGATCCCTTGTCGTTCAAACTGAGGCCATAGTTCCGAGAGAGCCTGCACAGCATCAGCGATTGGCATTGGCATTGGTGACCTTCCCTGTATGGCCAGTCATCCATTCGTCTTCCAACAGCATGAAAGCACCTTCCCCGGGACATGGAAGGTGCCTTCATGAGAGAGCTGGCCGTCATTCTTTAAGTGCATCGGCGATCCGGCGCTTGGCCGTCTCGTCCTGGCCGACGATGCACTTCGCGTAGATCTTCAACAGCACGTCGACGCTGTGTCCCGCCCATGCGGCGACCTGGGTAGGAGGCACCCCGGCGTTGAGCCAGGTGGACAGGCAGGCGTGTCGGAGGTCGTAGACGCGCTTGCCGAGTGGAGAGGCGTACTCGGCTTCGGTCAGCACACTGGCGCGGGCCTTGTCCCACGCCCGCCGATAGGTGATGGTCGGCAGATCCCCGCCCTTGATCCCGGTGAATCCTTGCCGGGTGGAAAGGAGGCCAGGTGGCAGCGAAGGAATCTGACCAGTTCGGGAGCACAAGGGGCGGTACAGCTCTCACCCTCGGCCCGGTGCTTGAGCTGGCGGCTCTCCCGCTGGGTGCCCTCATTGGTTCACTTCTTGCCAACGTCAGGAGCCGCCGTACGAAACCGCAGCTCTCCCCACGCGTCCGGCGACTCCTTCCACTCCTCCGTCTCCTCGTTCCATGCCAGCGCCGGGAGGATCATGTTCGTCGTCTGAAGGTTCACGGCCTCCTCGGGGCGGAGGACCGCGAAGTAGAGGACCGCGAAGAAGGCCACCAGCCGCGGTCTGTTGCGCTTCTGTGCCGCCACCCAGGCCAGAAGCGCTCTGGCCTGGGTGGGGTTGATGACGCAGTCACGGTTGACCTCGTGCGAACTCAGTTCACCCCCACGGGCGTGGGGAGGACGTCTGGCAGGAACGCATGGACCAGGGTGACCTCGGCTTACCCCCACGGGCGTGGGGAGGACCGGATGATGGAGCCCTGACCTCTGAGGAGTTGCGGCTTACCCCCACGGGCGTGGGGAGGACGACATGCGGATTGTCGTCAAGCTCCCGAAGTCCGGCTCACCCCCACGGGCGTGGGGAGGACCCGCTGGCAAACCGTCTCACCCTGCGACGGACCGGCTCACCCCCACGGGCGTGGGGAGGACGTGGCGCATACTCTCCTCCCCGCCTAGACGTCAGGCTCACCCCCACGGGCGTGGGGAGGACACTTCCCGACCTGCTGTTTCACAAACGCACTTGAAGTTTCTGGCAAGCCGAACACGTCGCCGAAGACATGGCGGCAAGCCTACTCGCCCCGCGAGGTCAACTGGCCAATGTCGATATAAACATAAATGTGGCATTGATGTATAAAAATGGCGTGTGGGGATATTTTAAACGAGAGTATTTTTCATGTTCTTTGTTTGACGTGAAATGTCGGCGGCTGTCTCTACAGTGAGCTCTCGTAAATCTGATCAGCAGGCACGCGTCTGCTGGCAGGGCCTGAGCCACTGACGGAGAAGCTATGGGTGGTCCCCCGGAGATTGACCTCACGTTGTGGGGCAAGTCGCGAGGACTTCCAGGGCGCTACCCGCTGGTCTGTCATCTTCTCGACGCCGCCGCAGCGGCGGAGACCCTGTGGGACGACTACCTCTCGCCCGGCCTGCGTGCATCTTTGGCGAATGAGCTGGGAGTCGGTGAGAGACACGCGCGGCATCTGCTCGCGTATTGGGCGGCATTGCACGACATTTGCAAGTGCATGTTCTGTTTCCAGGCGCAGGATGAAACGGGGCTTGGCCAGCTCAGCGGTTATCCAGAAGTGCGTGCCGAGCCGAAGGGGCATGCGTTCGCCGCGCATGTCTGGTTGGGACAGCTGCTGGTGGCTACCGGCTACAAGGTCGGCAGGAAGTCGTCCCCTGCCATCCGGGCCGCTCAGCTACTTGGCGGTCATCACGGCAAATTCTCCCCGTTCAACCATCGCGAGTTCCGCGACCCGCTGGACTCGCTTCCGGCACTGGGGGACGGCAAATGGGAGGAGCAACGTCAGGCGATCGCAGCTTTGGTGCACAAGCTGACGGGGCGTCCGGAGCCGCCGCAGCAGGTGTCGGCCGCAGGGGGAGCGTTGGCATGTGGCCTGGTGATCCTGGCGGACTGGCTGGTGAGCCAGGACACCTTCCTGCATAAGCAGATCGGCGCCGGCCTGCCGGAAAGCGGCGATGTGGCCTGCCTCGGGCGGCATTTGGTACGTAGCCGGGCATCTGCTTCGAGGCTTCTACGAGAGGCGGGCCTTGGACAGCTGACATTCAAACCTGGCGGGTTCAGTGACGACTTCCCGTTCACGCCGAACGGCTTGCAGAAGTCCATCAGCGAATGCCTTCCCGCCCTCGTCGACGGAGATCCAGGGCTTTTGCTGATCATGGCGCCGATGGGGGAGGGTAAGACCGAGGCCGCGCTGCACGCGGGGCGCCTGATGGGCGAAGCCACAGGGATGCCGGGTTACTTCGTCGGGCTGCCGACGATGGCCACCTCCGACCAGATGCTGCGGCGGGTGGACGACTTCCGCAGGCGCAGGGTCGAGGGCGCCGACTCGCTGACCCTGCTTCATGGCATGGCCTGGTTGAACGCCGCCTATTCCGCGGAAGGCGACGAGGTCGGCGTCCTGACGCACGACCCCATGGCGACCCGGTGGTTGCGGGGGAGTAAGCGAGGTCTGCTCGCCAACCTCGCGGTGGGCACGATCGACCAGGCGCTGCTGGCAGTCCTGCGGGGCCGGCACAACGTGCTGCGGATGCTCGGCTTGGTAGGGAAAGTGCTGGTCATCGATGAGGTACACGCCTATGACGCCTACATGCAGGGACTGCTCAAGGTGCTGCTGGAGTGGCTGGGCGCGTTGAAGGTGCCGGTCGTGTTGTTGTCGGCGACGTTGCCGGTGACAGTGGGGCGGCGGCTGGCCGAGGCGTACTTGGTGGGGGCCGGGTGTCGTGACCGGCAAGTGCCCGAGGTGACATATCCGGGATGGATTTACGTCAGCCCGCGGGCGGCTGTGTCCGTACCGGTGGGAAGCCGGGAGCGAAACCTTTACGTCGATACACATGACGTTCCGATCGCCTCCGACGGGCGCCCTGACCGGTCCGCCGCTCTCCGCGAGGTTTTCGCTTCACTGATGCGCGACGGAGGTTGCGCGGCAGTTGTCTGCAACACCGTCGCCGAGGCCCAGCGCACCTATCTGACGCTGCGGGACTGGGTGCGTGAGTCGAGAACGGCCGACGGGAACGCACCGGTGATCAGGCTGCTGCACTCGCGGTTCGAGGCGCAGCGCCGAGAGGAGATCACTCAGGAGATGGTGGGCTGGTTCGGCAAGGACGCCGGGGGCAGCCGACCACGAGGGGCGATCCTGGTGGCAACGCAGGTGATCGAGCAGTCCTTGGACCTGGACTTCGACCTGGTGGTCAGCGACCTGGCTCCGATCGCCCTGCTGCTTCAGCGCGCGGGCCGCTGCCAGCGGCATCCGGTGCTCGACAACGGACGGCCCGACTGGGCGAGGGGAGCGATGCGCCTGGTGGTGCTGACGCCCACCGACCAAGAGGGCACACCAGCCGTACCTCGGGCCTGGCCCTTCGTCTATCCCACGGCGCTGTTGCGCCGTACGCGTGAGGTATTGGCGGATCTTCCGGGCGGTGTGGTGGCCATCCCCGCTGCCATTCAAGGCTTGGTCGACCAGGTGTATGACGAGAGTTTCGGTGACGAGACGTCTCCGATCACCGATGACGACGTGGCCCGGTTGGCCGATGAGCAGACCAAGGATTTGTACGCGCAGATGGCTGCCATCCCCACGCCCGGCCGGATCGACGATCTGAGTCAGCTCAGCGGAGACGACTTCGTGAACGAGTTCTCAACACGGTTGGGTGCCGATTCCGGGCGGGTCGTCTGCTGCACCGTCGCCGCCGACGGTCGGCTCATGCTTGGCGATAGGCCGCTTCCTGTCAGTGAGGACGGCGGCCGAGCCGGGAAAAAGTGGTTCACCAAGGATCAGGTCCGGCTGGTGATGAGCCACACGATCCCGGTGCCGGGGACGTGGTTGCGCGGCTTGTCCGCTGATAATGCGGTGCCGCCGGCCTGGGCTGACAACCCACACCTCAGCGATCTCGTCGTGGTTCGGATGACCGGGGAGGAGATGTCCGGTCGGCTTGGCGATCGGGCCCTTTGGCTGTCGCAGGAGATGGGGTTGTCGGAGTTCCCTTCCACGACCGGCTGAGACCGGTCTTCACTACACAGAAGAGAGGTGTCGTGACATATGACCTGTTGACTCGTGCCTGGTTGCCCGTCAGAACAGGTGACGCGCGACAGACGATCGGGTTGCGGGAGTTGTTCGAGCGCGCGCACGAACTGACCGATATCGAGGCCTCGCCGCCTCCGGGCGCCTCCGGCCTGTGGCGAGTGCTGACCGTGATCGCGGCTCGGGTGACCGGCTTGGACGACATGACGCTGAGCCCTGATCAGTGGGGTGAACGCCAAGCGGAGATTCTGGAGGACGGCGAGTTCGATCAGCGCGAGGTGGAGAAGTACTTCGCGCGGTATATCGATCGTTTCGATCTCTTCGATGCCCACCGGCCGTGGCTGCAGGACCCCCGGCTCAGGGAGCAGTGCAAGAGCAGCTCGGGCGTGAACAAGCTCGTCATGTCCAGGCCCGCCGGAAACAACCAGGTGTGGTTCAACCACGCAACGGTGTTGGATCCGCGACCGATTCCGGCTGATGAAGCGGTCTTCCATCTCCTGACGCAGCTCTACTACGGCCCATCCGGTCAGTGCACGCCCCGGGTGGTGGCCGGAACCTCCGGTGGGAACAGCAAGGCCGGCCCGCTGCGCAGGACGATCTCGTTTCATCCTTTGGGGCGTAATGTCTTCGAGTCGCTGGTGGCGGGCATCCCCCCGGCCTACCGTTACGACACCGGCGGAGCCGACCTCGCTCCCTGGGAGGCTGACGAGCTCCCCGATCCGCTGGGCGTACCGCCGCGGCCCAGCGGTTTGGGCGGGGTGTTGGCCAGACGGTTCCAGCATGCGGTGCTGTTGGAGCGTTCCGTGGACGGGGAGTCGGTTGTCGACGCATGGATCACCTGGGCGTGGCGGGACAGAGAATTCCCCGCCGAGGATCCGTACCTGATCTACCAGCAGAACAAGGACGGAGCCTTCTACGCCCGCCAGGCCGACGCGAGCCGGGCACTGTGGCGCGATTTCGACGCGCTGCTGCTGGAAGACGCCGGTGACGACCACCGCCGTCGGCCCGTCGTGCTGGCCGCAGTCGAGGACATGCGTGGCACGCTGCTGCCGGTGCTGCGGGCTCGGGCCTTCGGCTTCGACCAAGACGGCCAGACCCGAGACAAGGAATGGACCGTCGGGGTGACTCCGGCGCTGCTGGCGCTGGCGAACGAGACCCGGGTGGCGCGGGCGATCAGCGACATGCGGCAGGCGGCCGAGCGGGTGCATCAGCATCTGCGGTGGGCGCTCCGCGATGCCTGGATCGCGATCAACGATCCGTCCAACGGGAACGGTAAGCCGCAGCGCAAGGACATCGCCGAGGGTCCGTGGCTCGCGCAGGGAGCCTCGCGTTACTGGCGGCGTGCCGAGCAGATTTTCTGGCGGCGGGTGCGCGAACGGAGCTTCGACAGCGCGACGGACGACTTCCTGTGGCTGGCGCTGGACGTCTATGACGAGGTGACCGACAACGCGGGTTCTCTGCCACGTGCCAAGCGGGCCATCGAGCTCAAGCGGGACCTGATCTTCAAGGCACGGACCCGGTAAGGCGAGCAGAACGAGCAAGGCGAAGGAGCGCGTGTGAACTCGATTCCATCGATCGATACGGCCGACAAGTACGTGAGTTACCTCAGCCGGTTGACCCAACGTGATCCGGGGCGCCGGTCGGCCCTGCGCAGAGGGCTGGGGCGACCGGTGGAGGATGCCGTGGTCCGCAAGGCCCATGCGGTTGTGGCTCCGTGGCTTCCAACTCGGCCCGGCCGGGCGGTTGAGAGTGCCTACTACTCGGTCGCGGCGTTGATCGCCGCCCAACCCTCCGCACGGCGTGAGCAGGCTCCGGATACCGAGCCCGCCGCCCCACCGGCGACACCTGAGGGGCAGGAAGAACCCAAGCGGACCAGGAGCAGCATCGGCGGGACACTCGGCGTGGTCGTACGGGACAACAAGCTCAACCCCGTCACGGTGGAGGCACGCTTGCACCTGCTGTGCCGCCAAGACGTGACCGGCCTGCACCGCCAACTGCCCGGCCTTGTCCGTCACCTGAGCACCAAGGAGATCGCGCCGGACTGGGGTCGGCTTCTGGTCGACCTCAGCAGTTGGGAACGCAGACGCGATTTGGTGACCAAGAAGTGGCTGCAGGACTTCTACCGCGCGATGAACAGCACGACCGACCACAACGACTCGGAAAGCGAAAACCAGTGATCACTCCCCGATACCTCGACGTGCACGTGCTCCAGACCGTGCCCTTCGCCAACCTCAACCGCGACGACCTGGGATCGCCCAAGAGCCTGGTGTACGGCGGCACCACCCGGACCCGCGTCTCCAGTCAGTGCTGGAAGCGTGCCGTGCGCCTGGACGTCGAACGGGCCATTGGCGACCCGGCGGTGCGCACGCGGCGGGTTCCGGCCGAGGTAGCCGCCCGGCTCCAGAAGCGTGGCTGGACTGCGGAGGCGGCCCTGGCGGCGGGTGCGCAGGTGGCCCTGTCCGCGAACAAGAAGGAAGGGCTCAAGCTGGAGGACAAGGGCGGCACGTCTGTTCTGCTCTACCTGCCGGAGGCAGCGCTCGACGCCCTGGCCGACCTGGCCGAGGAGCACCGTGAGGCGATCGAGCAGAGCGTCGGTGCCAAGAAGCCCAAGCCGGTTCTGCCCTCCGAGCAGGTGGCCGCCATGTTGTCGGAGCGCAACGGCGTCATCAACCTGTTCGGTCGGATGCTGGCCGAGCTACCCGGCGCCGGGGTCGACGGCGTCGTTCAGGTAGCGCACGCGTTCACCACGCACGAGGTGGCGCCGGAAATCGATTTCTTCACCGCTGTCGACGACTGCCTGCCCGAGGACGCGGTCGGCAGCGGCCACATGAACAGCGCCGAGTTCAGCGCCGGGGTGTTCTACCGATACGCCAGCGTCGACCTGGCCGGTTTGCTGAAGAACCTCGGTGGCGACGCGGTGATGGCGCGGGAGCTCACCGGAGAGTTCCTTCGAGCCTTCGTCTCCTCGCTGCCGACGGGCAAGCAAACCTCATCGGCCGCCAACACGCTGCCCGATCTGGTGCACATCGCGGTACGGGCCGACCGGCCGATCTCCTTCGCTGCGGCCTTCGAAGCGCCTGTCCGCCCGGAGCGTGGCATCGCCGCCCCGTCCCGTCAGCAGCTGGCCCACCATGCCGGGCGGCTGGAGAAACTGTGGGGGACCAGCGGCGTCGTCTACCGCGGATACGCGTGCATCGAGGACAAGCCACTGGACAATCTGGGAACGCAGACGGACTCTTTCGCCGAACTGATCGACGGCGCGGTCACCGCCGCCGACCGGGAGACCTCGGCATGAGCGGTCTGGTGCTGCGGCTGGCCGGTCCGCTGCAGTCCTGGGGAGAACACAGCGTTTTCACTCAGCGCGACAGCCTGCGGTTTCCTACCCGATCCGGACTCATCGGCCTGCTCGCCTCCGCCGAAGGAGTGAGCAGGGACCAGCTCCTGGGCGCCTACGAGGCGTTGCGTTTCACCGTCCGTATCGACCGGCCCGGCGTACAGATGATCGACTTTCATACCATCGGTGGCGGGCTCCCTCGCGGGGTGCCGCGACCGGACGGTACGCAGCGTTCTCGCGACACGGCGACGATGGTCACCAGGCGCCAGTACCTCTCGGACGCGGTGTTCACCGTTGGCGTCGAAGGTTCCGAGCAGCGCCTGGGCGAACTCGCCGAGGCGCTTCGCCGGCCGCACTGGCAGCCATACCTGGGGCGGCGTTCCTGCCCACCGGATCAGCCGCTTCTGCTGCGCCACGTCGACGACCCGGTGACCCATCTGGAGACGAAGGTGCCGCTCGCGCGCCGGCTCCGGGAGAACGAGGAACCCACGGCCGAATTCGTCACCGAAGGCACGATGGACGCTGCCGACGCGGTCACCGAGTTGGCCGACGTACCGGAAAGCTTCAACCGCTACGACAGGCGCTACCGCATTCGAACGGTCAGCATCACCGCCCGGACGCTTCCCAAAGAGCTGTGCCGCACCGGAGACGCGTTCTGGGAGTGTCTCGCCGCTTACATCGGGGAGGAATCGTGACCGCCTGGCTGGTGCGAATCCTGCCCAACCTCCGGCAACGAGACGTCAACAACGACCTCGCCGACCCCGACCGGCTCCACAAGCGCATGATGATGTTGGTGCCTGACGAGATAGGCGAACAGGCCAGAGCTCAGACCGGTGTCCTCTTCCGGGTGGAGGACACCCGAAACGGTCTCCAACTCCTGGTCCAGAGCAGCATGAAGCCGGACCTTTCCCGACTGCCGGACGGCTACGGGGAAATCGCCATGCGTGAGCTGGACGGGCTACTGGCGCGGCTCAAGCCAGGCACTCTGGTGCACTATCGGATCGCGGCCAACCCCTCCAAGAGACTGGGCAGGAACGCCGGTCCCAAGGCTGGCAAGATCGAAGCCCTGCGAGGTGCTGCGGCCGAGGAGTGGTGGGTTGCCCGCGCCGCAGCCAACGGGTTGGCCGTCTCCACTGTGTCCTCGCAGTCCCAGCAGGACATCCGAGCCAAGGGCACCATCCGCCACGCGGTCGTCCGCTTCGACGGCAGCGCGATGGTGACCGACTCGGAGGCCGTGCGCGCAGCCGTACTCCAGGGCATCGGCCGCGGCAAGGCGTACGGCTGCGGACTCCTCAGTCTCGCCTTGGCGCCACGATGACAAGCGCCGCGCGGCGTAAACTCGCCGCTCCAACGCTTGCCATGCTGCCCCGGATCTCGGACTCGCTGTCCTTTCTCTACGCCGAAGCCGTCCGAATCGTGCAGGACGACACTGGAGTCTGCGCCCAGGTCGAGTCCTCCCAAGGGATCGACCGCGTTTACATTCCGACGGCGGCTCTGGCCTGCATTCTTCTGGGGCCGGGCACGTCGATTACTCAGCCGGCCATGGCGACGATCGCCCGGCATGGCACCTCCCTCGTGTGTGTTGGGGCAGGCGGGGTGCGAAGCTACGCCGGAATCATGCCCGCCTCGCTGACCACGGCGTGGCTGGAGAAGCAGGTACGTGCCTGGGCCGATGACAAGAGCCGCCTGGAAGTGGCGGTTCGGATGTACGAGGCACGCTTCGGTTCTGCCTCCGCGCCGACGGGAGCTTCTCTCGCCCAGCTTCGAGGCCTGGAAGGGCAGCGCGTCAAGGCGCTGTACCGACTGCTCGCGACGAAACACGGGATCAAGCGGTTCAAACGGAACTACGACCCGGATGCCTGGGATGACCAAGACCCCGTCAACAAGGCGCTGTCGGGTGCCAACTCCTGCATGTACGGTGTCGTCCACGCGGCGGTCCTGGCCCTGGGCTGTTCCCCGGCGCTGGGCTTCGTCCACAGTGGCACCCAGATGGCCTTCGTCTACGACGTCGCCGACATCTACAAGGCACGGATAACCGTTCCGCTGGCCTTCTCGCTGCACGCCTCCACCGACCCAGAGCGTGAGGCACGCAGACGTCTCCGTGAGGATTTCAGGGCGTTCAAGCTCATGCCGCAAATCGTCGCCGACATCCAGGCGCTGCTCGACCCCAGCGGCGAAAGGCCCTCTTTCGCCGATCGGAACAGCGATCTCGTTCATCTGTGGGATCCCCAGGCAGGCGCGCTGCCCGCAGGCGTGAACTACGGATTCGAGACCTTCGACCTTTCCCTGGAGTAGCCGATGGCCTCGATGGTTGTCATCTCGACGACCGCGATCCCCGATCACGTCGGAGGGGCGTTGTCCCGCTGGCTCATCGAACCCTGCCCAGGGCTCTTCGTCGGCACCGTCTCGGCCCGGGTCCGCGACGAACTCTGGGCGGCGGTCAGCGCGAGCGTGGGAGATGGCCTGGCGGTCCTCATCCACCCGGCCGACACGGAGCAGGGATTCGCAATGCGCACGGCAGGCCAACGCCGCCGCCACGTAATCGACTTCGACGGCCTACAGTTGATCAGGTTCGCCGCCGGTGACTTGAACGACGCATCCAGCCCGTTGAAAACTTCAAGTGCGATTGTGAAATAGCAGGTCGGGAAGTGTCCTCCCCACGCCCGTGGGGGTGAGCCGAGGACCAGTTCGTCGCGCAGGCGGCGGCGGTGGTCCTCCCCACGCCCGTGGGGGTGAGCCGTCACGCTCACCGCGTTTGGCGTCGGCCTCGTTGTCCTCCCCACGCCCGTGGGGGTGAGCCGACCGGGACGCGCGCATCGCCCAGGCGGAGAAGGTCCTCCCCACGCCCGTGGGGGTGAGCCGTGGACACCGAGCCTGAGGTGTCAGCTGGTGCGGTCCTCCCCACGCCCGTGGGGGTGAGCCCAGACCGGAATGGTCTTCTCGATCCACTCCGAAGTCCTCCCCACGCCCGTGGGGGTGAGCCGGCAATGGCGCCGGTCCGCCATTCCGGCCGCCCGTCCTCCCCACGCCCGTGGGGGTGAGCCCGCCCGGGGGCGCATGCGTGCTCTGGCCTTGACGTCCTCCCCACGCCCGTGGGGGTGAGCCGCAGGACGACCTCAACAACCTCGTCGCGCGCATGTCCTCCCCACGCCCGTGGGGGTGAGCCGCAGGCTCCTTCGAGCCGAGCCGATCCAGTAGCGTCCTCCCCACGCCCGTGGGGGTGAGCCGGTGTCACGGACCGCTTGCAGGTCCCAACCTTCGTCCTCCCCACGCCCGTGGGGGTGAGCCGGGGTTTCATCCCTGGAGTTGCATGATTTCATTGTCCTCCCCACGCCCGTGGGGGTGAGCCGGCCGCGCACACCTCCGTCTCGGTGGCGGCCGGTCCTCCCCACGCCCGTGGGGGTGAGCCGCCGCACTCTGCTCTCCCCGCTCATGCTGGGGTGTCCTCCCCACGCCCGTGGGGGTGAGCCGTCGCGGGCCAACATGGTCCGCGCGCTCTGTGAGTCCTCTCCACGCCCGTGGGGGTGAGCCGGCGCAGCCCAGTACCTGTCGGAGAACGCGATCGTCCTCCCCACGCCCGTGGGGGTGAGCCGCACTACGACGACCAGTTCGAGTGGGAGACCAGGTCCTCCCCACGCCCGTGGGGGTGAGCCGCCGTGCCCGTGCGGCGTCCCCGTCGAGACGAGGTCCTCCCCACGCCCGTGGGGGTGAGCCGCTCCTGGGCGTGCCGTCCCGCATGGTCGAGGAGTCCTCCCCACGCCCGCGGGGGTGAGCCGGACCCCCGCTCCGTGAGCATCCTCGCCGCCGAGTCCTCCCCACGCCCGTGGGGGTGAGCCGTTCGCGACGCTGGTTGCGTCTGAGCTCGTCAGGTCCTCCCCACGCCCGTGGGGGTGAGCCGCGCGGCGACCGTGACCAGCACGGTGACCGCTGTCCTCCCCACGCCCGTGGGGGTGAGCCGATGGTCGCCAACGCCGACTGGCGCTGCTCCGGGTCCTCCCCACGCCCGTGGGGGTGAGCCGGAGCAGTTCACCGGCCTGATCAATGAGATCTCGTCCTCCCCACGCCCGTGGGGGTGAGCCCACGGTCCGCCGCCTCCGGCCGGAGGCGGCGGAGTCCTCCCCACGCCCGTGGGGGTGAGCCGGCCCGGCAGAAGCAGCGCGCCCTCGAACGCAAGTCCTCCCCACGCCCGTGGGGGTGAGCCAGCGTCATAGCCGTCGGAGGTGAGCAGGTTGCGGTCCTCCCCACGCCCGTGGGGGTGAGCCGGGAGGGGGGCAGGCTGTGAGTCTCCCCGGTCCGTCCTCCCCACGCCCGTGGGGATGAGCCGCACGGGCAGACGACGAGCAACTACGGCCAGGCGTCCTCCCCACGCCCGTGGGGGTGAGCCGGGCGACGTCTGGGACGACCAGGCGCCGCTCGTGTCCTCCCCACGACTGTGGGGGTGAGCCGCAGATGCAGCGGGAGATGGAAGCCCGAGCAGAGTCCTCCCCACGCCCGTGGGGGTGAGCCAGCTGTACATGGGCAAATCCAGCGCAATGGCGCGCAGGTGCCTACAGGTCGCTTCGGTGGGGCGTCACTGCCTGTGCAACAAGCACGCCGGAGCTCTCGATGGAGCAGTGCTGTGCCGAATATGTGCCGAAGTGATCGTCGATCACGTCTTGCTGTAAACGTTCTCGCAGGTAGGCGGCATGATCACAAGCCTTTGCGTCCGTGTCTCATAATCCCTGGGTCGCGGGTTCGAGTCCCGCCCGCCCTACCCTCCGTGACCACCTGAAAAGCGCCTCTGACCTGCGTGTTCGCACCCAGGGGCGCTTTTTCCGTGTCCGGCTGTCCACGGTGGCGGCGAACCGGTCCGGCTACTACGAAGCTCTCGAAGTGGCGAAAACCGACGCCGGCCTGCCGTTGGGAGGCGTTCGGCGCTGCGTGAACACGACGCAGATAGCCCCTGGTTGAAGGGAAGCGGCGCTAAATGGACGCTAAGTTTGAGTAGTTCAATTAGGTCTTAACATGAGTTCTCAAACTTTCACTTCGGCGTCTACATAGGGGAATCGGTGACGGGAAGAGGTCGCCCAAGCCGGGCCACGGTCTACCAACGGCTCGACCGGGCTCTTGAGGAGCTCAACCAGCGCCTCGGCGGCCTGCCCAGCCCGACCGAAGCCCAGGAAATCTGGTCCGACATCTGGCACCTTGAGGCCCACCACTCCACCGCCCTCGAAGGCAACACGCTGGTGCTCAAGGAAGTCCAGGCGCTACTCGACCAGGGCCGGGCCATCGGCGCCAAGCCTCTCCGGGAGTACAACGAGGTCAAGGGGTACGCGGACGCCGCCAAGTGGGTGTACGGCCAGGCGCTGGAGCCGGAGGTCTGGAACGACGGGTATCTCCTCAGCCTGAGCGAACTACGCCATATCCACCACACCGCTATGACGCCGGTCTGGGACATTGCCCCCCATCCGGAGGCCACCGAGCGTGAAGGGCCCGGCAGCTTCCGGGAGCATGACATCCACCCGTTCGCTGAGGGGATGACGCCGCCATCTTGGCCGCTCGTCCCCGGCGAGACCCAGGGATGGGTGGACGACGTTTGCGAGTTGGGCAGGAAGCTGGAAAGCAAGGAGGACATCGGGCAGCCGTTGCCTGAAGCGCTCGGGAAGATCCACAACTCCTTCGAGCGTATCCACCCGTTCATCGATGGGAACGGGCGCACCGGCAGGCTGGTCCTCAATCTCATCCTGGTGCGTCTCGGCTACCCGCCGATCATCGTGTTCAAGAAGCAGCGCGAGGCCTACCTTCAGGCCCTTCGGCGAGCCGACGCCGGTGACCACGGGGCGCTCGGAGAACTCATCGCGCGGGCGATGGAGGAGAACCTCAACCGCTTCATCGTCCCCAATGTGGCCGGCCCCGCGAGGCTGGTTCCCCTCGCCGCGCTGGCGGATGAGGAGTTCAGCACCCACGCCCTTCGCCAGGCCGCCCAGCGTGGGCGTCTTACCGCGGTTCAGGGTACGGATGGTGTGTGGAGGTCTTCTCGTAAGTCGGTCGACAAGTATCGAGCGTCTAAGCACAAGTCCACCAAGCCGAGGGCCAAGCGGGTTGCTGAGCCTTCTGAGGAGCCGCCTCTTTTCTAGTGGCGCGTCACGCAACCTTGGTCAACAGCACGTTGACGCTGTGTCCCGCCCATGCGGCGACCTGGGCAGGAGGCACCCCGGCGTTGAGCCAGGCGGACAGGCAGAAGCTCACCTCCACGTACGTGGGGAGGGCCAGTACAGGAACCGCTGGCCAGTTGGAACACCTCCGCGACCCGGGGCAGCTGCTGCACCGGTGGAGCCTGGTCGTGGTGGCGGCGAACCGGCCCGGCCACACGAAGCCCTCGAAGCGGCGAAAACCGGCGCCGACGTGCCATCGAGGGGAGGCCTTCGGCGCTGTGTGAACACGACGCAGATAGCGGCTCGCAGACGCGGATGTAGCCGAGGTCCGTCGTTTTCGAGGTCGCCCGCACGGATTTTCACGCTCGGCTGCCCTCCTGCCCGAGCGCGATGAGACGTGTGCCGGGGAAGGAGCTATGAGCCGTCGTTGTCATCGCGCAGGGAATGGATCATGCTCTGCAGGATCCGGAACGCGTCTGACTGCTCGGTCTCGGTCATGCCGGCGAGCATTCTGACCTCGACGGACCG
>NZ_JBIAYX010000009.1:0-17096 GCF_042898365.1 Streptosporangium sp. NPDC000509
TGCACCTCCTGTTCGTGATGGCTGGGGCTGGTCAATACGGGCTCAAGGCACCAGGCGGCACCTCAAGCCCCCTCCTTCAGGAGGGGGTCGTTGACGTGTACTCCTTCATCGAAGGCCAGAGGTGTCAGGCTGCCGTTGTCTCGATCAGATCAGTCCTCCGACCAGATGGTCGCCCGGAATTCCGGCCTTCTCCGGGCGGTAGTAATCCTTGATGCCGGCGGCCCAGACCGAGACCGTGATCTGGTCGGTCTCCGAGGGCCCGAACGCGTCGAAGAGCGCGTCGATGTTCGCGCGCTCGAAGCCGATGGCCGTCATGAGCGCCATGAAGACGTGCCGTTCGATGAGCCCGTCGCCGTCCGGATCGCCCAGCTCGGCCAGCGCCTCGGCGAAGTCGCCGATCGCCGCGTCGAAACGCTCTGGGGACAGGACGCAGGCGGTGTACTCCTCGAAGCTGATGCGGCCGTCGTCGTTGGCGTCCAGTTCGGAGGACAGGGTCGCCCAGTAGCCCCGGAAGGCGGCCAGCATGGCGGCTTTGGTCGCGTCGTCGGAGTCGGAGGCCGCCTCGACGACCCGGCTCGCCATGAGCTCGAAGTCGTCGGCCTCCAGGAATCCGGTGCCGTCGGCGTCGAGCAGGGTGAAGACGAGACCTACTCGATCAATGGCCGCTTTCTGCATATTCAATGACCTTTCTTTGGTCGCCACTCGAAGTGAGGGATGAAATCTTGGCCCCGACTGTACATGACTATGTCGAGTTATGACTCGCGGTCTGCGACATGATTGGCGACCAAAGAAGTCAAATGCGACTATTGAAATTAATGCGACCAAACATTAAATGGCGTAATTATTCCAGTCATTTGTTTGTGCTGGCTCTGGTCTATGGTCGATTCTGTGTCGGCAGCGATCCGCCTGACGTGGCTGATCTCATGCGCAGCGAATTCCGCCGCGTGCGCACCATCCGTCCGTGAAGACGGTGAACCTTCATCCAAGGGCGCGGGCCAGGGACTCGGCTCTGCGGCGGTCGTACGGTGCGGCCAGGCGTTCGGCGGTCGCCATCGCCTGCTCGGCCGCCCGCCTGGCCTGCCCTCGCCTGCCCAGGGCGGCCAGGATCAGTGCGAGGGCCCAGCCGATCCGGGCGGCGGCACCGGGGTTGCGGGTGGCGTACCGGTGGAGGTGTCCGAGCAGGAGGTGGGCTGCGGTCCGGTCCTGTCCCGCGTCCCCGAGCAGTTCGGCGAGGCCGGTCCAGCACTCCAGCATGCCGGGCTGCACCGCCGGCAGCCGCTCGGCCAGCGTCAGCGCCTCGGCCAGCGCCGCGGGCGCCCGCGCCGGGTCCAGGCGGGCCGCGATGGTGAGCAGCCGCAGCTCCTGGATCGTGCGGCTCGCCGGGCTGTCGCGCAGACCGATCTCCTTCGCGTGCGTACGCCGCCGCTCGTGTGAGGCGCGGGCGGCCGCCAGCAGCTCCCGGATCCGCTCCACCGGCACCCCGTCCAGGCGCAGCAGCGCTTCCGCCCGGCCGGTCAGGCACCAGTGACGGCCGATGTCGTCCCCGCCCACCCGCGCGAGCGCCAACTCCTCCGTCTCCGCGTACCCGGTGGCCGCCGCGGCGAACTCGCCCTGCCACAGCGCGGTCTCGGCGAGCATGCCGGCACAGTTCTCGGCCACCCGCGGGGCGATGGCCCGCGACCGTCCCTCCGTGAACGACCGCCTGGCCTCCTCGAAACGGCCCGCGTGGAGCAGGTCGATCCCGCGGGCCAGCCGGGCCCGGTGCACGGCCTCGTCCGGATGGTCGATGACGGAAAGTTCCCGGTCGGCGAGGCTGCCGTAGAGGGTGGCGATCCGATGGCGGCCGACGAGGCGGGCGATGGTGGCGAAGTTCGCGTAGGACTCGGCGCGCAAGGCGGGGTCGGTGCCGCGGTCGGCGGCGTTGAGCTGGCGCAGTGAGGTCACCAGCATCACGGGGAGGTCCCGCCGGTGGTAGGCGAGCCGGGCGAGCAAGGTCAGCGCCTGCGCGGCCTCGGCCTCGGCTTCGCATGGACGGGGTACGAGAGGGAGACGGGGGGCGGCTGTGATCGGCAGGAGGCGGTGGGCGGTCTGCCGGGCGGCGGCGGTCAGGAGAGCGGTCGCGAGGTCGGTGGGGGTGGTGGGGAGCGGCTCGCCGAGCGTGTCGAGGGCGGCGCGGGCCAGGCGGGTGGCGGCGCGTTCCCTGGCGAGCTGGTGGGAGCTCACCGCGGCCATCCGGAGCAGGCGGGCCCGCAGGCACAGGTCTTCCGCAGGACGGTCGAGGTGCTCGCGGACGATCGCCACCGACTCCTCGTAGAGGCGCAATCGCAGGCACAACGTCCAGTAGTAGTCCAGGAAGCGCGGCTGCCCGGACACCCGCCAGGCCAGGCGGATGTTGTCCATCTCGGCGCCGAGCATGCGGACGACCTCGGCGTCCGAGCCGTCCTGGAGCGCGGTGGCGTGCCGGTCGAGGAGGCGGGCGTAATGGCGGGCGTGCCGTTCGCGTACCTCCGGGTCCTCCAAACGGGCGGCGGCGAACCGCTGGATGAGAGGGTGGAGGGTGTACCGGCCGGACGGGGTGAGCTGCAGCACGCTGTGGTCGACCAGGTGGACCAGCACCTCGGGGCTGGTTCCGGTGACCTCCAGGGCCGCGCGCAGGGTGCAGCCGCCGCCGAACACCGACAACGCCGCCAGCGCCGCCCGCCTCGCCGGGTCGAGCAGCCGCCAGGACGTCTCGAAGACCGTACGCATGCTCGTGTGCCTGGACCGTGCGGCGGGCCCGGCCGTGGAGAGCAGCCCCGTGTCCACGCCGAGGCGTTCGGCCAGGTCGGCGCACGGCACGGCACGCAGCAGGCCGGCCGCCAGCTCGATCGCCAGCGGCAGCCCGCCGGTCGCGGCGCAGATCGCGGCCACCAGCGGGGCCTCGCGCTCGGAGTCGAATCCCGGCTGGACCTTGAGCGCCCGCACGACGAACAACGCCTCGGCGGCCGGCTCGGCAAGCCCTTCCACCGGGACGATCACCTGTCCGGGCACGTCCAGCCGCCGCCGGCTGGTCGCCAGCACCCGCACGCCCGGCGCCACCCGCAGGATCTCCGCGATCACCCCGTCGAAGGACGGCAGATGTTCGAGATTGTCGAGTACCAGCAGCGTCGAGCGATCGGCGAGGGCGGCGAGCAGTAGCTCGGCGGCGGGCCGCGGCGGCGAGAGGTCCACGCCGAGCCGCCGCGCGAGCGTCGTCACAGCAGCCTCCGCTCGCACCCCGACAAAAGATACGAACGCGACATTCGCTGAGGAAAGGGGGACAACATTGCGCTCGCCGGCTCGCGCGGAGGACAGGGACGCGGTGTCGTGCTTCCTGGTCCCAGTGGAGGAGAGGGGCGAGGCATCCCGGTCCCCGGCCTCCGCCACGGCGATGGCCAGGCGGGTCTTGCCGATGCCGCCCGGGCCCGACAGGGTGATCAGGCGTTCCCGGGACAGCAGGGCACGTAGGCGGCGGATGTCGGACTCGCGGCCGATCAGCTCCGACCCGGGGACCGGCAGAGCGGTCCGGCGGGGGGCCGCGGGCCGGGGTGTGAGGCCCTGGCGGAGCGCGCGGGTCTCGGGTACGGGATCGACGCCCAGCTCGCGCGCCAGCCGCAGGCGCAGCTCCTCGTAGCAGGCCAGGGCCGCGGCCCGGTTTCCGGTCCTGGCCAGGGAGGCGATCAGCACCCGGTGGGCCTCCTCGTCGTACGGGTCCAGCTCCGTCACGATCCTGGCCAGCC
Source organism: Streptosporangium sp. NPDC000509 (assembly GCF_042898365.1). NCBI lineage: Bacteria > Bacillati > Actinomycetota > Actinomycetes > Streptosporangiales > Streptosporangiaceae > Streptosporangium > Streptosporangium sp. NPDC000509. The sequence goes on from NZ_JBIAYX010000009.1 coordinate 3,759, forward strand.
GTACGACGTGCTCGGAGGCGGCGGGCCCAGCGTGTACGAGCAGCTCGCGCAGCACCAGCCGAGCCCGCTGCCGCTCGCACTCCAGCCACCTGGCGAACGCGGGCGCGTCCCCGAAGGAGAGACCGTCGAGGAACTCCCCGCGCCACAACCGGAGCGCCCCCGCCACCGTCGGGTCCCGGGTGAGCTGCCGGTAGTCCACGAAGCAGTCGTCGTCGGCGCGGAAGCGGACGTGGTCGCGGGTGATGTCGAGCCGGCCGCCCACGTCTTTGCGCAGCTCCGACAGCGCCAGACGCAGGCTGCCCCTGGCGTTGGTGTCGGGACGCTCGCCCCACAGCAGCCCCGCGAGCTCGGCCCGCGAGCGCGCCCCCGGCACGGTGGCGAGGTAGCAGAGGAGGGCCTGGGTCTTGGCGGAACGGATCCGCACCGGCCTTCCCCCGACAGCCAGCTCGGGTGTGCCGAGCAGCAGCAGACTGAAGGAGTCTCCCATGCGAGGACAGTAGGCGCGTGCCCGCCGACCGACTGTGTCAGAAGGCACGCAGATCGTGTGCTCTATGCCGTTGACCTGCGATCTAACGATGTGCTCACGCTGCGCCCGCGACTCTGATGCCGCGTTTCGCGACGGTCGCGAAACGTCAGCGTCTCCAGGAGGAGCAGCATGCATTCTCGTAAGGTGATCGCCGCACTCGCCCTGGCCGGAGGTCTGGTGGCGCCGATGGCGTTGGCCGCGACCCCGGCGGCCGCCATGGCCGGCTCGTGCCGCGTGGAGTTGGAGGACATCGACGCCGGCAACGTGGCCGACCGGGACGGCCGGGACGAGCTCCGGTTCCTGGTCGACGGAAACCTGTTTCCCAGGATCAACGCCAACTACTACGGCATGAACGCCGGTGACGACGGGGATCCCGGCGACTTCGAATACCCGACCTCGATCATCCTGAACACCCAGGACGTGGTCTTCGACCTGCGCGAGGTCGACGGCCCGGTCTGGGGACAGGGCGACCGGCTCGGCACGGTGACCGCCCTCGGCAGCACCTGCGCCGGGCTCGCCACGGGCGCCGTCAGGATCATCACGAGGACCCTCACCGGGACCGAGCAGACGGCCTACTCGTACGTGGTCAGCCTTGAGATGACCGGTCTGTAACCGCCCTCGGAGCTCTTGCCGCGCTGCCGCCGCGGGGCAGCGCGGCACGAGCATCGGCGGCGCGACCGTTCTCGACGAGCCGTGCCGTCAATGCCGTCGATGCCGTCAATGGCCCTGCACCTGCGCGGACGGAACCTCGGCCCGCGCGACATCGCCGTCATGTTCGAGCTCCGCAGCGCCCCTCTGGTGCGAGAAGGCCGGACCGATCCGGTACGCCGGAGCCATGAGCCGCTCGGATTCACGCGGTGTGCCGGTAGGCGGGGTAGGTGAGATAGCCGGCATCGCCGCCCTGGTACCAGGTGGACTCGTCGTGCGGCGCGACCGGGAGCCCTTGGCGCAGCCGTTCCACGAGGTCGGGGTTGGCGATGAAGGCGCGGCCGAAGCTGATCAGGTCGGCGCCGAGGCCGAGCCAGTGGTCGGCGGCTGCCCTGTCCGTCTGCCGGGGGTCCATCGGGAAGACCGGGTTGACGACGAGCGTGGCGGGCCAGGACTTGCGCAGCCCGACGAGCACGTCCTCGTCGGTGGTGGCCTCCAGGTGGACGTACGCCAGGTCCAGGGTGGCGAGCTCGGCGAGCAGCGCGCCGTACAGGGCGGGGACGTCGGTGTCCTGCGCGCCCCAGATGCCCGCGCCGGGGGAGAGCCGGATGCCCGTCCGGTGCGCTCCGACCGCGTCGACGGTCGCGGACACCGCCTCCACGGCGAATCTGATCCGGTTGGCGATCGATCCGCCGTAGACGTCGGTGCGCAGGTTGGCGTTGCTGGAGAGGAACTGGGCGATGAGGTAGCCGTTCGCGCCGTGTAGTTCCACGCCGTCGAAACCGGCGTCGACGGCCCGGAGGGCGGCTTCGGCGTAGGACCGGGCGTGCTCGGGCACCTCGGCGGTCTCCAGCGCCCGCGGCACGGGCGCCGGTTTGGGGCCCGTCGGGGTGAACACCTCCCCGGTGGCGGGAACGGCCGAGGGGCCCACCGGCCGCGTCCCCGTGGTGTCGGGATGGGAGACCCGGCCGCCGTGCATGATCTGGGCGAAGATACGACCGCCGTTGGTGTGGACCGCGTCGGTGACCGGCAGCCAGGCCGCGACCTGCTCGTCGGTGTACAGACCGGGGGTGCCCGGATTGGACTGCCCGACCAGGCTCGGCTGCACCCCTTCGGTCACGATGAGCCCGGCGGTGGCGCGCTGGGCGTAGTAGGTCGCCATCGAGGGTGTCGCCAGGCCACCCGCACCCGCGCGGACCCGTGTCATCGGGGCCATCACCACGCGGTTGGGCAGGGTCAGCGCACCGAACCGGTAGCGGTCGAACAGGGTCGTCATCTGCGTAGGCCCTTCCAAAGTTCCTGCGTAATCGTCGTGCCCGTCGGCTGGACACGACGATTACGCTAAGACCTGACATTGACGTCAGAGGCAAGTGTTCGGCCGAGGTTTTTTCGATGGGAGGCGCGATGCGGATCGGCGAGTTGGCGTCGAGGGCCGGGGTGAGCGTCCGGTCGCTGCGCTACTACGAGGAGCAGGGCCTGCTCACCAGCACGCGCAGTTCCAGCGGCCAGCGCCACTACACCGACGACGAGGTCGAGCGGGTGGTGTTCATCCAGCGCCTGTACGCCGCCGGGCTCTCCAGCCGTACGATCGTCGAGTTGCTGCCGTGCGTCGACTCGCCCAGCGAGCAGAACTCCGAGGAGGCGTTCGAGCGGCTGGTGTACGAGCGAGGCCGGATCGACCAGCACATCAAGGAGATCCTCAGCGCCCGCGACACCCTCGACCGGCTCATCGACGCCAATCGAGCGCACCACGATCGACTGACGACTCACTGACCTCAAGTCCTCCCGGGGCAGCGTCGATCACTGAACTCTTCTCCTCCTCGGAGGCGTCCTTACCAGGTCGGACAGCCCATCCCCGGCGAACCACGCTGTGAGCGGTCACCACGACAACCGACCGAACGAAACAGCGGAGCCCCGGCCCCCCAGGAAAGGGGGCCGGGGCTCCGTCCCGCCGGTGGATGAAGAGGAGTCGTCCGCAGGCGGGCGGATAGTTGATCACCCGCCAGGCGGACGCCGTCTCCGCTGTGCGCGACTCATACTTTGGCCTGCGCCGCGCCGCCTCTCTGGACGTATTCCTATGCGGAAAGGAACCAAAGAAAATGAGGACGTACAGCAAGGCAGTACACGCCGCGGTGGTGGCCGCTTCGGCGGCGGCCCTGGCCGTGGTCTCGCCCGCACCGGCCGCGTCCGCGGCGGCGGTGACGATCAGAGTCGTGCCGGCCTACTCCGAGACCCAGGAGGAGTCCTCCTCCTGGTTCGTCTGCCCCACCAACCAGGTGCTCACGGGACGGTCGCACTACGGGGACGAGAACGCCGACACGACGTACACCTGTAGCTGGATTTTCATCAACGACGAGCAGGTGCAGGTGAAAATCGGTGACTGGAGCCTCGAATACCGGGAGAACAACTCCAACTACTCCTCCCCGCCGGACCAGGCGCTCGTCGGGCGCCGGCACATCCTGGACGAGAACGGCTGGACCCGGTACCGCTCCGCCTCCCTGTCGTGGCGGGGGCAGAAGGTGCGGCTGATCGATCCGGTGTGGACCGGCGACCTCAAGGAGAGCAAACACAACTACCAGGCCGGCACCCAGCGGGTCCTGATCGGTCGTGCGCACTCCGGGGACGAGAACGGCAACACCCGCTACCAGCACGCCTACGTGACCATCGACGCCTGATTCCGGAAAGGAGGACGACATGAAGAAGTTCGCGTTCGCCGCGCTGGCGGTCGTCGCCGTCGTGGCGCTGAACATCCCGGTCCCGGCCTCTGCGGCAACGATCAAGGTCGAGTACGTCTACAGCGGGACCGTGAAGGAGTCGGGGGGCGAGGCCGTCTGCCCGGAGGGCCAGGTCATGACCGGGCGGTCGCACTACGGGGACGAGAACGCCGACACCACCTACCAGTGCAGTTGGATCTTCATCGACGGCGTGCGGGTGGAGGTGTTCACCGGCGACTGGTACGGCTACGTGAAGGAGAGCAGGTCGAACTTCTCCGCACCGCTCGACCAGGCGATCGTCGGGCGTTGGCACCACGGTGACGAGAACGGCTTCACCGAGTACAAGACCGGGGCTCTCTACCGGCAGGGGGTTCAGGTCCGCATCACCAACCGGACATGGACGGGTTCCTACACGGAGAGCAGCCACACCACGCAGGCCGGTTTCAACCAGGTCATGACGGGGCGCAACCACAGCGGTGACGAGAACGGCAAGACGTACTACCAGTATGGAACGGTGACGTTCGCGGGCTGACAGGGGCGATCGCCGCCGCTCACCTCCCGGGACGAGCGGTATATCGCACGATTCGGCTTCGTATCATCGATGATACGAAGCCGAATCGTGCGATATGGGGTAGATCATCGAAGTTCTGCTCCCATCATGGAGCCGGCAGGCTTCGGCCCTGACTTCCCCCACTCCTGAAGGCGGGGTCTCCACGCGCAAGGAGATTCGATGAACACAAAGACGGTCACCGCTTCGGCCGCGGGTGCCTTCGAGCTCGGCGACCTGCCGGTCAACCGGATCGGGTTCGGCGCGATGCGCCTGACACAGAGCGGTGCGGCGTTCGGGAACGGCGTCCCGAGTGACCGGGGCCGGGCGATCGGCGTGCTGCGCCGTGCGGTCGAGCTCGGGGTGAACCACATCGACACCGCGTCCTTCTACTTCTCCGCGCTGCGTTCGGCGAACGAGCTGATCAACAGTGCGCTCGCGCCGTACCCCGATGACCTGGTCATCGTCACCAAGGTCGGGCCTGGCCGGGATCCGTCGGGTGAGTGGCTGTGGGCCGGGCCGGAGCAGCTGCGCGGCCAGGTCGAGGAGAACCTGCGCCAGCTCGGCCGGGACCACCTCGACGTGGTGAACCTGCGCATCCCGCGGAGCATGGCGTCCAGCTCGATCGCCGAGCATTTCGGTGCGCTGGCCGACCTGCGCGACGCCGGGATGATCCGGCACCTGGGCGTCTCCAACGTCACGCCCGCACACCTCGCCGAGGCCCAGGCCATCGCGCCGGTGGTCTGCGTGCAGAACGCCTACGGCATCGGCGCACGGTCCGAGGACCACGAGTTCCTGCGCGCCTGCGGGGAACAGGGCATCGCGTTCGTCCCCTTCTTCGCGATCGCCGGGACCGGGCGAGAGACGGGAGCGAGCGTCGCCGAGAGCGAGGAGGTGCTCGCCGTCGCACGCGCGCACGGCGTGACGGCCGCGCAGGTACGGCTGGCCTGGACGTTGCAGTGCGGGCCGCACGTGCTGGCCATCCCCGGCACCGGCAACCCCGACCACCTGGCCGAGAACGTGGCCGCCGGCGCCCTGCGGCTCTCGGAGGAGGAGATGACCCGTCTCGGCTGCGTCCAGAGGAGTGGACGTTGAAGCACCCTCGCCGGGTCCGCGACGACCTGGATCCGGTAGGGCTCCGCGACGGCGGGTGAGGTGACGAAGGGTCAGTCCGGGGTCCGGCGGTGTCCGCGTATCAGGGGCAGGTACACCTCGTCGACGATCTCGACGAGGACGCTGTCGGGCACGGTGGGGACTCCGCGCGTGACGAACTCGTTGCGCAGCAGTACGACGGCGACGGTGGCCACCCGGGGATGGAGGACTTCGGGCGGAGCCTCGCCGCGGGCCACCGCGCGCCCGAGAATCGTCAACCACATGCCGGACCCGGCGTCGCCGGACTGTTCGTGGAGTTGTGCGAGGAGTTCCGGATCGTCGGCGACGCCCGACAGCAGGCTGCGCAGGATGTCACCGGTGGGCGAGGACCAGTGGCGGTTCGCGCCACGCAGCAGCTCCAGCACGTCGCCGCGCAGTTCGCCGGTGTCGGGCAGTGGTGCGGAGGCCGCGCTCAGCTGCCGGTAGGCGGCGATGCTGAGCGCGGCCCGGTTCGGCCAGCGGCGGTAGATCGCGTTCTTGTTGGTACCGGCTCGGTTGGCGACTTTATCCATATTTAGACCCGAATATCCGGATTCGAGGAGTTCGTCGACCGCAGCGCGGAGTATCGCCTGCTCCAGGGCGGCGCCGCGCCGCCTGGTCGGGGCGGCGGTGGGCTCCTCGGTCATCTTCTCTCCTTGGTGGGTACTCTACGTACCTTGTTTTTCCGTGAAACTCAGCGCTGTCATCCGATTAAGGTACGATGAGTACCGTAAATGCCTTCCCGTCGGAGAGCCCGTGCTCTGACGTGCGGCGGTATCCAATCGGCATTGAGAAGGGTACGAGTCATGCGAGGCAAGGGCATCACCTACGACACCGGCTTCATCGACACCGGTCTCGCCGACGCGGGACCGAGCACCCGCGAACCGTTCGACCCCGACGTCGTGAAGCGGGAGATGCGCGTCATTCGCGAGGACCTGCACTGCAACGCGGTCCGAATCACCGGCGGCGACCCGGACCGGCTGGAGATCGCCGCCGGCCACGCCGCCGACGCCGGACTGGAGGTCTGGTTCTCGCCGTTCACCTGCGACCTGACCGCCCAAGAGCTGCTCACCTTCCTCGCCGACTGCGCCGAACGCGCCGAGCGGCTACGCGGGCGGGGAGCCGAGGTCGTCTTCGTCGCCGGCGCCGAACTCACCCTGTTCACCAAGGGGTTCCTGCCCGGCGACACCCTCGCCGAGCGGCTCGCCCTGCTGGCCGAGCCGCATCGCCTGCGTGAGGTGATGGCGCGGGTCCCCGCCCTCCTCGACGACTTCCTCGCCAAGGCGGTGAGCGCGGTCCGCGACCGGTTCGCAGGAAAGGTCACCTACGCCGCGCTGCCGTCCGAGCGGATCGACTGGACGCCCTTCGACATCGTCTCGGTCGACGCCTACACGTCGATCGAGGTGGCCGATCAGTATGCCGAGGCCATCCGCTCCCTCGTCGCGCGGGGGAAGCCTGTCGCGATCACCGAGTTCGGGTGCACGACCCACCGGGGCGCGGCCGACCTGGGGGCGCGCGGCATGTTCATGGTCGAATGGGACGGTGCGAAGGCGATCGGCCTGAAGGGCGACTACATCCGTGACGAGGCCGAGCAGGTCACATACCTGAGGGAGTCGCTGGAGGTCTTCGCCGCCGAGGGTGTCGACACCGCGTTCTGGTGCACGTTCGCGTCCTACAACCTGCCACACCGCGACGACCCTCGCGAGGACTTCGACATGGCGAGCTACGGCCTGGTCAAGGTGCTCGAAGACCGTCCCGGCCGGACCTACCCCGACATGCCGTGGGAGCCCAAGGCGGCGTTCGCCGCCCTCGCCGACCGCTACCTCGACTGAGGGCGCCGATACCGAGGCGATCCGGTCTTCGCGCGACACCGGATCGGAGGGGGACGTGATCGTCTACCGCGTCTCGAAAACCTCCAGGCCGGTGTGGGCGGCGAGGAAGGTGAGCATGTCGGCGGCGAGGTCGACGGCGCGGCCCGCCGAGCGGGAGCCGTGGCCGACGTCGCCCTCGTGGCGCAGCAGGATCGGCCGCGTTCCCGACGTCGCCGCCTGCAGCGCCGCGCACATCTTGCGCGCGTGCATGGGGTCCACCCGGGAGTCACCGCCGAACGTGGTGAGCAGCGTCGCGGGGTAGTCGACGCCGTCGGTGACCCGGTGGTAGGGGGAGTAGCCGAGCAGCCATCCCAGCTGCTCGGGATCGTCGGCCGAACCGTACTCCGACCTCCAGACGGGGCCGAGACCCGAGCGCTCGTACCTGACCATGTCGAGCAGCGGCGCCGAGCAGACGGCGGCGGCGAACAGGTCGGGGCGCCGCGTCAGCGCGGCGCCCACCAGCAGCCCGCCGTTGGACTCGCCGCAGGCGGCCAGGTGCGCGGGGGTGGTCCAGCCGTCGGAGACGAGCTTCTCGGCCGCCGCCGCGAAGTCGTCGAAGGTGTTCTGCTTGCGCTCCAGCATGCCGTCGCGGTGCCAGGCCGCGCCCTCCTCGCCGCCGCCGCGCAGCTGGGCGAGGACGAAGACCCCGCCCGCCTCGACCCAGGGCAGGATGTAGCTGGAGTACGACGGCGTGAGCGAGAGCCCGAAACCACCGTAGCCGTACAGGATCGTCGGCCGGGGACCCGAGCCGGGGCGGGCCAGCACGACCATCCGCACCGGTGTGCCGTCCGCGGAGACGCAGACCACCTGGCGGGCTTCGAGCTCGGGCACCTGCACGGCGCCGGGCGCGGGGCTCCACAGCGACGTCCGCCCGGTGCGCGTGTCGTAGCGGTGCACTCCCAGGGGTGTGACGCTGTCGGTGTAGGTGAACCAGACCTCGTGGCCACCCTCGGGGCGGGTGGTCATCTCTCTCGCCGAGCCGAGGCCGGGCAGCGGCACCAGGCCGCGCCGGTTTCCCGTCACCGCGTCGTGGACGCTGATCTCGCTGACCGCGTGCCGGGTCCAGCTCACCAGGAGCGCCTGGTCGGCGATCGCGAACTCGCCGATCACCGCCTCCGGATCCTCCTCGACCAGGTCGACCCAGTGCTCGGGACCCGGCCGCGCCGGGTCGGCCACGCATAGTCGTCCCCGGGGCGCGTCCAGCGTGGTGAGCAGGTACAGGCGCCCGTCGCGGCCGACGGCGGGCGCCGTCATCGCGCCCGCCGCTCGCTGGATCACCCGCAGGTCGGGGCGCTCGGGGGAGGAGGACGACAGGTCGGCGAGCCAGAGGTCGTTGCCGCCGTCCGCCATCGCCGAGACCGTGAGCCAGCGCCCGTTGTAGCTGACCCCCAGGCCGTACGAGCGCTCCTCACCCATGATCACCGCGTCGTCCTCGGCGGGGGTGCCGAGCCGGTGCAGGCGGACCTGGCGGGAACGGACGTAGAAGAACGCCTTGCCGTCGGGCAGCCACGCCACGGGCGCGTACCGGCAGCGGTCGATCGGGCCGTCCACCACCCGGCGGGTGGCGACGTCCATGACCCGCAGCTCCGACCGCTCGTCCCCGCTCCTGGACAGCTGGTACGCCACCAGCCTGCCGTCCAGGTCGGGCTGCCAGTGGTCGAGCGTGGTGAGCCCGCTCGGGTCGAGCTCCATCGGGTCGATCAGTGTCTCCTCCGCCCCGCCGGGGTCGGCGCGGTAGAGGACCGCGTGCTCCTGGGAGGCCGTACGACGCAGGAAGAACCGGCTCCCGCCCCGCCACATCGGCGTGCCGACCGTTCCGGCCCCGGTCAGCGCGGCCACCCGCGCGTGCCACAGGTCGCGTCCCGGCAGCGTGCCGGCGTGTTCGCGCCACAGTTCCCCCTGGGCGGCCGTCCACCTTCGCGTCGCCGAGCTGTCGGGGTCCTCCAGCCACCGGTACGGGTCGTGAACCGCGCGACCGTGCAGGTGGTCGACGACCGGGTGCCGTTCCGCGGGGGGGTAGATCATCGAATTCCTCCGGTGTGAGGTCCCCGGGCCTCGGCCCTGGGCGGGGAACACGGCGAGCAGGGTGTGCGGGTCGCGAGGGGCCGGAAGGCAGGGACCACGAAGGAGGTCAAGGCACCAGCTCCTGGGTGCTCGACGGATCCCACTGTCCGGCCAGGTCCGCGTACAGCGGGGAGGTGGCGAGCATCTCCTCGTGCGTGCCCAGCCGGACACTGGTGCCGTCCATGACGAGGATCCGCCGGGCGCGCAGGGCGGAGGTGAGCCGGTGGGCGATGACGAGGAGCGTGCCGCCACGGCGGGCGAACGCCTCCTCCGCGCGGGCCTCGGCGGCCGGGTCCAGGTGACACGTCGCCTCGTCGAGGATCACCAGCCGGGCCGGGGCGAGGTAGGCGCGGGCCAGGGCGACCAGCTGTCGTTCCGCGGGGGAGAGCGACCCCGAGTGGATCTCGGCGGAGTATCCGCCCAGCCGCGCCACCAGGTTCGTCAGGCCGACCGCGGTCACCGCGTCGTCCACCGCCTCCCGCGAGGCGTCGGCCAGGTAGGTCAGGTTCTCCAGCAGGGAGCCGCGGAAGACGTACGCCTCCTGCGGGATGAGTACCCGGTCGGCGGGGTCGAGCCGGTCCGCGGGCACCCCGCGCGCCAGGACCTCGCCCGACCTCGGCGGGAGCACACCGGTCAGGAGCGCGGCGAGGGTGGACTTGCCGATGCCGCTGGGACCCACGACGGCGATGTGGTCCCCTTCCGGGATCACCAGGTTCAGGCCGTCGATCACCGGCTCCGCGTGCGGGCCGTACGCGAACGTCACGCCGCGCAGTTCGGCCCCCCCGCCCCGCGCCGCGAGCCGCCCGCGCGCCCGCGCGGGCGGCTCGCCGTCGCGCAGGAGCCTGCCCAGCGCCACCCGCAGCCGGACCCCGTTGATGCCCAGCCCTTCCACGAGGTTGCCGAGCGCGGGCGCGAGCGACTGCGTGACGTAGGCGAGGGCGCCCAGGATCACCCCGGCGCCCGCGCCCTCGCCGACGAGCCAGGGGGTCGCGAACAGCACCAGCAGGACCGGCAGCCAGCCGCCCACCGCGAGCGACAGCGTGCGTAGCGCGGTCACCCGCGCCAGCGACCGGGCCGCGCGGGCCTGCTCCGACACTCGCAGGCCGACGTCGTCCGCCACCCGCTCCTCGGCCCGGCAGGCGGTGATGTCACGCAGCCCGCCCACCGTGATGGCCAGCGCCTCGGCGGTGCGCTCGTCGGCGAGGATGAAGTCCCGCTGCCGCCTGGCCAGGGCGCGCAGCGACAGCAGGAAGACGACAAGGCCCGCGACGAAGGGGGGGAGCACCAGCGCGAGCACCTCGGGTACGAGGGTCGCGAGCCCGAGGACGACGCTCACCACGGTGAACGCGAACGACCTCACCACCGTGATGACCGAGGCGAAGGCGTCGCGGGCCAGCTCGACCTGGAGGTTGGAGCGGGCCACCGCGGCGGCTCCCGGCCCTCGCCCGGACATGACCGAGTGGCGCAGCGCGTCGTCGACGACGCGCGCGAGCAGTTCCTCGCGGAACGGCTCCACGATCGAGGCGACGGCCATCACCACCTGCCGGGCGCCGACCGCGGCGAGCAGCCACGCGCCGCCGAGCAGCGCGAGCCAGGCGAACCCGGTCGCGGGACGCCCCGTGCCGAAGCCGTCGTCGATCGCCCGCGCGATGGCCAGGCCGATGACGAGCGAGGGCGCCGTCTCCGCGACGGACCAGCCCGCGAGCCTGACCAGCTGGTACGGGTCCCTCCTGAGCGCCCGCCGCAGGGGCCTGCCGGCGACGCGTGCGTCCGAGGGATTCACGACGTGCCCGCCTGGAAAGACGTGCCGGTCCGGGAAGACGGGTCCCCCAGGGAAGGGGGATCCCCCGGGGAAGGTGGGGCCGCGAGGGAGGACGCGTTCGCCGGAGAAGGGACGCGGGCCTGGAAGGGCGCACCCGCCGGGGAGGACGCGCCGGCCCCGGAGCCGGAGGAGGCGTTCGCCTGGAAGACGGCGCGGTAGGCGGGGTCGGCCCAGAGCGCGCGATGACCGCCGCACGCCCGTACCCGGCCCTCGTCCAGCCAGATCACCCGGTCGGCCGCCGCCGCGGTCGCCACCCGGTGGGTCACGATCAGCCGCGTACGGTCGCGCAGTTCCCGCGACAGCGCGCGGGCGACCTGACGTTCGGTGACGGTGTCGAGGCTGGAGGTGGCGTCGTCCAGGATGAGCAGGCGCCCCCCCTGCGCGAAGGCACGAGCCAGGCCGAGCCGCTGCCGCTCGCCGCCGGACATGGGCGCGTCCTCCAGCGGTGTGTCGTACTTTCCGGGGAGCCGTCTGACGAAGACGTCCGCGCGGGCCGCCCGCGCCGCCGCCCGCACGACCTCGCCTTTCTCACCCGGCCGGCCGTCGCACCCGGCGCCGGGGGTGGCAGCGTCGAGCCCCAGGGCGACGGCGGCGCCGACGGTCTCGCCGAGCAGCGCCGGGCGTTCGAAGGCGTACCCGACGGCGCGGCGCAGCGCCTCGCGGGAGAGGTCGGGCAGCGGGACGCCGTCGAGGAGCACCGTGCCGTGGCGCGGGTCCACCAGTCGTCCGGCGACCGCGGCGAGCAGGGACTTGCCCGCCCCCGAACGGCCGACCACGGCCACCGCCTGCCCACCGGGGATGACGAGATCGACGTCGTGCAGGCCGCCCGCGTCGACGCCGCGAAGCTCAAGCGTGCCGGGACCGGCGGGCAGTGAGCGCCCACCGTAGACCCGCGGGCTCTCGGAGACCAGCTGCTGCACCCTGGCCGCGGCGGCCCGCGCCCTGGCCAGGCTGCCGACGTAGCCCAGCGCCGAGCCGAGACCCGCGCCGAGCACGACGTAGCGGGCGGCGGCGTACAGCTCTCCGGCCGTGAGGTCCCCGGCGGCCAGGCGCAGCCCGCCCACCCCGAGCACGGCCACCTCCAGCAGCGGGACCACCGCTCCCGCCTGCACGCCGGCCCGCGCGTTGGCCCGCCACATGTCCATGGCGTGGCCGCGCAGCCTGGGCAGGGCGGTCAGCACCCGCGCCCGCTCCTGGTCGGCGGTACCGGCCGCGGCGATCGTACGGGCCCCGGCGAGGGCGTCGACGAGGCGGGCGGCGATGTCGCTCTGCGCCGCCTGGTAGTCGCCCGCTATCGAGGTGCTCACGGTGAGGAAGGCCCGCAGGACGAGGGCGATGAGGACGAGCCCGGCGACCAGTGTCACGGTCAGCAGGGGGTCGATGAGGGTGAGGGCCACGATGCCGCCCGCGGTGGGGATGATCAGCGCGGCCCCGGTGACGATCGACTCGGGGGCGCGTCCTATCTCCTCGGTGTTCAGGCCCATCCGGGTGACCAGATCCCCCTCGGGGAACCGGTGGGTGATCGTCGGCCCGACGCCGAGCACGTTCCGCACGACCCGGTTCCTGAGCCAGGCCGAGGACCGCGCGCCGCTCGATCCCGAGGCCCAGACGCCGAGGGCGTCGCAGAGCACGGTGAGGGTCACGGCGGCGGCGCAGGCACCGAGCCAGGTCGCCGCTCCGGTGCCGCCGGGCGCGCCGGTGACGAGCTCGTCGACCGTCCTGCCCAGCACGAGCGGGAGCGCGAGCTGCGCGAAGGCGCCCAGGACGGAGGTGGCCACGAGGACGGCGAGCCAGGGTCCGCCACGCCGTACGGTGTCGGCCACCAGCCGATCCGCTGCTCGCACGTTCGCACCTTCCTGAACCGCCCGGCTTCCCGGGTTTCCTTGACGTCCCGGGCTTTCCCGGTGTTCCGGCCCCTCCCGGAACGGGAGTGCCCGGGACGGCCGCCGTCGCTGGCCGTCCCGGGCACGGGTCTCACTAGTGGCAGAGCAGGAGGCTCAGGTTGCTGGGCTTGC
>NZ_JBIAYX010000009.1:17193-187622 GCF_042898365.1 Streptosporangium sp. NPDC000509
TGCCGGACTGGCAGCCCAGGACCGTGAGGGTGCTGCCGCCACCGCCGCCGCCGTGGCCGCCGCCGGGGGTCTCCAGGGACTGCAGGTCGAGAAGGATCATCGAAGTTGCTCCGTTTCTACGGGTTCTACGGGTTGTGTGGAACGGGGGATGCCTAGTGGCAGAGCAGGAGGCTCAGGTTGCTGGGCTTGCCGGACTGGCAGCCCAGGACCGTGAGGGTGCTGCCGCCACCGCCGCCGCCGTGGCCGCCGCCGGGGGTCTCCAGGGACTGCAGGTCGAGAAGGACCATGGGATTGCCTCACTTCTGCTGGGAACCGAACCGATATCGGGAAAACCGGGATGCCTAGTGGCAGAGGGCGACGCTCAGGTTGCTGGGCTTGCCGGACTGGCAGCCCAGGACCGTGAGGGTGCTGCCGCCGCCACCGCCACCACCGCCGGTGGGGGCTTCCAGGGACTGCAGGTCGAGAAGGACCATGTCGTTACACCTCCTTCGATGTCGATGTGTCGTGGGGGCCAAACCGTCCGGCGGGTCCGTGCGCGGACACCCCTGACGGGGTGCTCGTGTCGCCGGGCGGCTCGATGAAGGGGAGGAACACCGGCCGGTCGTGCAGCACGGCGCTCATCGCGAACAGGACTCCGGCCGTGCCGGTCGCGAAGTCCATGGAGAGCCTGAGCAGTTGGTTACCGGGGAAGGCGAGTCCGCCGCCGTGGGGCAGCGCGTGCCAGGCCAGCCCGCGAAGCTGCTCGGCCATGTCGGTGTGGTCGGTGAGGGAGGCGTTCGGCTCGGAGCACAGACCCCAGCCGAGGGCGCCGAGCATGCCGCTCCGGCCGGTGAACAGGCCGGACTGCACGAAGTAGCGTCCCCGGGTGACACGCCGGCAGCCGTCGAGCGCGGCGCGCAGGTCCTCGTCCTCCCGGTGGGCGAGGTAACGGGCGAGGACGATGCCGATGCCCACCGACCCCTCGTCCAGGTAGGGCAGCGTGCGCCAGCCCTGGTCGACCTGGAGGGTTCCGTCCTCACCGGTGACGCAGCGCCGCAGGTCCTGCCGGAGCGCCACGGCGGCCCTGTCGAGCAGCGACGCGTCGCCGGTGTGCTCGTAGGCGTGCAGGAAGAGAAGAGCGGGCCCGGAGGAGCCGTACATCAGCCCGGCCCGGGGGTGGACGCCGCCGCTGACCTGGGGTACGTCCTCGGGCCCGCCCAGCCTGTCGGAGCAGATGCCGGTGATCTGCAGGGCCACCTCGGTGAAGGTCCGCTCGCCGGTGGTCCGGCCCAGGTGGAGAAGGTTCAGGCCCATGCCGGCCAGGCCGCTGAACAGCCCGAGCTCCAGCGCCTCCCATTTCTGGCGCAGGCACAGGTCGGCGGTGTCGATCGCGTCCTGGCGGTGCCCGAGCAGGTCGAGGACGTAGGCCACACCGTGCAGGCCGTCGTAGAACCCGATCCCCGTCCCCGGGGCCGGGGCGAGCGCCTTCGCGCGCAGCCAGTCCTCGTGCTCGGGACGGCGCTCGGCTCCGGTGCTCGCCAGCGCGTAGAGCACGCCGGCCGCGCCGTACGCGAGGTTGACGCCGCCGCCGGGCTGGAACTGGGCGACGTCACCGGGGAAGAGCCGGTCCTCGCGCTCGGGGGTGGCGCTCGCCAGGATGGCCCGGGTCATCGCCTCCTTGAGCCGGGGCCAGCTGTCGCGTCCCGGTTTCGGGTAGGGCGTGGCCGCAGCGGGTTCGGGGCCCGCGACGGTGAGGACCGCCTCGTCGAGCATCTCGCGCGGCACGGGGAAGGTCTCGCCGATGAGCCTGGCCAGCTCGGTCACCTTGGCGCGGTCGAGCGGCAGCATGATCGTGAGCTGGGGGGCGAAGAGCCCGAGGCAGAGGCAGGAGAGGGCGTACAGGTCGACGTCGACGCCCTGCCGGTCGGCCGGGGCGCCGTACGCGGGGTGGGCGAGCGCCGCGCGGCCGCGGTCCTCGGTGAGGGTCGCCACCTCGTAGTCGATCAGGGTCAGGCGGCCGTCCTCGGTCACGAGGATGTTGTTCGGGTGCAGGTCGCCGAAGACCACCCCGCGCTCGTGCAGGGACTCGACCGCCCGGCGCACCTTGGGAAGTATGTCGAGCACCCAGGCGGTGTACTCGGCGATGGCCGCCTCGTCGCAGGTCGCCCTGGTGAGCGGGTATTTGTGCACGAGCTGGCGCTGGAGCGGGTTGCCGTCGACGAACTCCTCGACCAGGAAGTGGTGCCCGCCCAGGGTGAAGTAGTCGATCAGTGTGGGCACCGCGTCCAGTCCGGACAGGCGCTCCAGCATGTCGCGCTCGTGCGCCAGCCGCGCCACCGCGTCCCGGCCGGCGGCGTCCAGGCCGGCGTGCGGGCGGGCCTCCTTCAGTACGACCCGCTCCCCGGTGCGCAGGTCCTCTCCCAGGTAGACACCGCCACCGTTGGAGAACTGCATCACGCTCTCGACCCGGTACGGCAGCCCTTCGGTGGTGACCGCGTTGCGGGCCGCCAGGTGGGGTTCGAGGAAGGCGGGCAGCGTCACCCAGGACGGCACGCCGAAGGAGGGCTCCCGCACGTCGGGGACGAGCCGGCCCTCGCCGTCCTCGATGGCCAGCACCAGCTCGCCGTTGTCGGCCAGGCAGCGCCGTCCGGCGAAGCCGCCGTACCGTACGAAGAGCGGGCCCTGGCCGTAGCGGAGGTCGCTGAGGATGTAGGGCCCCTCGACGCCCGTGAGCAGCTCGTCGAGCTCCTTGAGGGTGAGCTCCAGCTGCGCCTCGTCCACCGGGTAGATCGTCACGAGCTTCCCGCTGGAGCCACGGGGGGCGGCCTTGGAGTTCAACATGGTCATGACCGGCAGGCTGCGGAGGAACTTGAACGCGATGCCGCGGGGGACGCAGTAGTCCCAGACCGCCTCTATGGCGCGGTCGGCGTCCTCGGCGCGAGCGGAGACGTGGATCTTCCAGCCCTGGGCGGGTGTGCGACCGTCGAGCGGCGCGTAGTGCATCCAGGTGTCGGTCGCCTGGTGCTGCCAGCCGTCCGGGACATCCCGGGTAGCGAGCGCGAAATCGGGGTGATCACCCCGGCGGCCGTCAAGCGTGTCGTAAAAAAGCGGGTCGGCCAGGCAATAAAGCTCATACTGGTCATCCACCACATTCTCCCCTGCTGTCTTCCAGAAGAGAGAATTACGGATAACCCGAGGAACCACTAGTTACAAACTAAACCAGTCGTATATGCGAAACTCACAGTGTCAACCATGACGATGTGCGCTACCTGCGCTTTCGTGGTAAACGTGAATATCATTCGGGAAAATTGGTGGGAACCTCGGCCATCAGAGTGAACCACCCGTCCGTGCCGCCGACCGCCCGAACCGTGCCGCCCAGCTCGCCCACGCGGTGACCCAGGTTGTCCACGCCGTTGCCGGTGGAGGCGGTCCCGAAGGCGCCTCCGGAGGGGGTCTCCTGCCGGGGAGCCCCGTCGTTGACGACGGTGAGGCGCAGCCGGCCGTCGTACTCGACCAGCTCGATCGCGCACCGCTTCACCCGGCTGTGCCGCAGCATGTTCGTCACGCCCTCGCGGACCACGGCGCCCAGCGCGGTGCTCATCACCTCGGGAAGCTCGTCCACGTCGACCCGGACCGAGCAGTAGGCCCCGAAGCCCTCCATCAGGGTCCTGGCCCGCGTGACCTCGCCGGAGAACGACAGCCGGCGGGCGGCCTCCGACACGTTCCGTACGGCGTGCGCGGCCTGCCGCACCGCCTGCAACACCTCTTCCAGCTCCTCGCGCAGGCGCGCGTCGCCGTTCGCCTTCCTGTGGGCCAGCTCTCCCTTGATGGACGCCAGCCAGAGCCAGTGCCCCACGATGTCGTGCATGTCGCGGGCGAATCTCTCGTACGCCCTGCTGAGTACCCGCTCCCGCTCGGCGTGGAGCCGTCTGATCCGCAGGGCGAGGACGAGTGTCACGCCCAGTGAGACCAGCAGGATGCCCGTTCCGACCGCTCCGACGAGGTAAGCGGGGTGGGGCATGGAACGCCTCTCGCAGGAGAAATGATATTCCCGCTAATAAACTCAAAAAAGTCGTTAAATGTCAATCAAGAGGCGTGGTTCCGCGACGTGAGGCGGCAGGCGAGGGCCACCAGGAAATCAGCATGAAATGCGGCGATATAGCCTGTCTAATGTTTCGTCGGCGAATCGTGATCGCCTTGCTTCCCGCGTGGGGACGGCGGGCGGGAGTATCGGGCGGGATCTCTCAGATGAGCCCGAGCGCCGAGGGCAGCAACAGGTACGCTCCGGCCACCAGGCACGCGCCCGCCACCACGAGGAACAGAAAGACCCAGAATCCGCCGGGCAGGAAGGTGAGCCTGGCGAGCTGGTCGGCGTCGGAGTCGGGCGCCTGGTGGCGACGCCGCTTGCGCTGGAGCTCCACGATCGGCCGGATGCCGCCCAGCAGCAGGAACCACACGGCCAGATAGGCCAGGACCGCGTCCATGTCGGGCGCCGCGTACCAGGTGAAGGCGAAGATCGCGCCTCCGGTGGCGAGCAGGCTCACCACGCCGAACAGGTTGCGGATCAGCAGCAGCATGCAGAACAGCAACCCGATCACTATCGTGATCAGCACCGCCACATAGCCCGAGGAGGTGAGCCACGCCCCGCCCAGTCCCAGCAGGGACGGGGTGACGTATCCGGCGGCGGCGGTCAGGATCATGCCGAACCCTCGGGGCTTTCCCCTGGTCAGGGTGACACCCGAAGTGTCGGAGTGCAGCCGGATGCCCTCCAGTTTGCGCCGGGTGAGCAGCGCCACCAGCGCGTGCCCGCCCTCGTGGGCGATGGTGATCAGCCCTCGCGACAGCTGCCACGAGGTGGACCACGACACCACGCCCAGCGCGGCCAGAGCGGACAGCAGCACAACCCACAGGGGCGGCCCGGAACGGGACGTGGTCAGGGTCACCCAGAGGTCGGACAACGCTCGTTTCTCCTTCGCGGCGTGAGAGTAAAGCGTCCCACGACTGCCGGTGTGCTGGGGATAAAGTCGGAACCGTGCCGAATATGATGCCGGAATTCGCGGCCGCGGGCGGTTGCGCCCGTCGGCGAGGACCGGGCCGGACCGGAGAGATCCCGCTCGGCGGCGGCCCCATCCGTACGCCCGTCGGCCTCACACGCCCGGCAGGCCTGGCGACGACCGGATCCGTGCGCTGTACTGGCAAAACGCGGACAATCTCCTTGGCTCCTCCGCGCACTACACTTCGGTCGGCAGGACATTGATGGTCGGGAGAAACTCGTGAACGATCGGAACGCCGAGCTCATCAAGACGTTCTACGAGGCATTCGCGCGCCGCGACGCCGACGCGATGGAGCTCTGCTACCACCCTGACGTCACCTTCGGTGACCCCGTCTTCCAGGACCTCGAAGGACGCGACAAGGTCATGGGCATGTGGCGGATGCTGCTGAGCCGCAGCCCCGACCTCGCCGTGACCGTACGCGACATCACCGCGCGCCCGTACGAGGGCACGGCGCACTGGACCGGTCGTTACACCTTCGGCGAGAGGGGCAGGAGGGTCGTCAACGAGGTCGACGCCCTCTTCCGCTTCGAGGACGGACTGATCGTCCGCCACCACGACGACTTCGACCTCAGGCGCTGGTCCAAGATGGCGATGGGCCGGCCGGTCGGAATCGTCCTCGGCTGGACCCCGATGCTGAGGGCGAAGATCCGTGCCACCGCGATGCGGTCGCTGCAGGAGTTCATGAGCGTCCGATGAGGAGAGACGTGTGACCGACCGGCGAATGCGAGGCCTGCGGAGCCTGATGCGCGGGCGTTCCGGCACCGGTCGGGAGTCTCCCGAGCGATCGATGGACCCCAGGTCCGCCGGCGAGGAGCGGCCGGCCCCGCCCCGTTCGCGCGTCATCGACAACGCGATCTACGTCAACGGTCATCGGGCGGCGACCCCCGAGTCGCTGCCCGAGGCGTTCGACCGCCTGAAGAACACCCCGGACAGCATGGCCTGGATCGGCTTCTACCGGCCGGAGGACGGCGTCATCCTCAACGTCGCCGAGGAGTTCGACCTGCACGAGCTGGCGGTCGAGGACGCCATCGTCGCCCACCAACGCCCCAAGGCCGACCGCTACGGCGACACCCTGTTCGTGGTGCTGCGCCCGGCCCGCTACCTCGACGAGGCCGAGGAGGTCGACTTCGGCGAGCTGCACGTCTTCGTCGGCAAGAACTTCGTGATCACCGTACGGCACAGTGAGGCTCCCGACCTGTCCCAGGTCCGCCGCCGCATGCAGCACGACCCCGAACTGCTCGGCCAGGGGCCGCAGGCGGTGCTCTACGCCATCCTCGACGCGGTCGTGGACGGCTACGCCCCCGTGGTCGCCGGCCTGCAGAACGACATCGACGAGATCGAGGTCCAGGTCTTCGGCAACGAACCCGGGGTCTCCCGCCGCATCTACGAGCTGTCGCGCGAGGTGATCGAGTTCCAGCGGGCCACCCAGCCGCTCCTGGGCATGATCGAGGGTTTCATCGCGGGCGCGGACAAGTACGGGGTGGACCAGGAACTGCAGAGATACCTGCGGGACGTGGCCGACCACGCGATCACCGTCGCCGAGCGGGTGAGCGGCTTCCGCCAGATGCTCCACGACATCCTCGTGGTCAACTCGACCATGGTGGCCCAGGCCCAGAACGAGCACATGACCAACCTCACCGAGGCGAGCAACGCCCAGAACGAGGAGGTCAAGCGGATCTCCGCGTGGGCCGCGATCCTGTTCGCCCCCACCCTCGTCGGCACCATCTACGGCATGAACTTCGACGTGATGCCCGAGATCCACTGGGCGTGGGGCTATCCCTTCGCGGTCATGCTCATGGCGGGCGTCTGCCTCACCCTCTATCTGGTGTTCAAACGCCGAGATTGGCTGTGAACCCGTCGTGAGCCCCGGGCCACCGGCCCGAGGCCCATCGGCGAGGCTCAGCCGAGCTTGGTCAGAATCAGGTCCAGCTTGCCGTCCATGGAGTCCATCCGGACCTCGAAGGCGTCCATCCGGCCTTCCATGGACTTCATCCGGCTTTCGAAGGACTCCATCCAGGCGTCCATCTTCACCTCAAGGTTGTCGACGATTTCGAAAAGCGAGGGCGGTCAGCCGAGCAGCTTGCGGGCGGCCGCCTCGATCTCGGCCTCCGACAGCAGCACGTGTCTCGCCGCCTCACCCAGGGGGATGAAGCTGTCCGAGGAGGTCACCCGGGCGATCCTGCCGGTGAAACCCGCGTCGAGCAGCTCGGCGACGATGCTCTCCGAGACGCCCCCGGTGCGGCGGGTCTCGTCGGCGATCAGCACCCGGCCGGTCAGCTCCGCGGCTCGCATCAGGTCCTCGACCGGGAGGGGGGAGAGCCAGCGCAGGTCCAGGACCCGGCAGCTGTGCCCCTCCGCGGTGAGCCTCACCGCGGCGCGCAGGCTCATCCGCAGCCCGTTGCCGAAGGTCACGATGGTCAGGTCGCGGCCGTCGCCGTAGCTGCGGGCGCGTCCGATCGGGATGTGCGTCTCCGCCCATCGCACCGGGGGGGCGTACGGGGCGAGCCAGCCGTTGTCACCCTCCTCGAACATGTCGCGGGTGTTGTACAGGGCGATGGGCTCAAGGAAGACGCAGACGCTGCCGTCGACGCGGGCGGCGGCGAGGCAGGTGCGCAGCATCGAGGCGGCGTCGTCGGGCCGGGCGGGGGAGGCCACGACCAGGCCGGGTATGTCGCGCAGGGCGGCGATGGAGTTGTCGTTGTGGAAGTGGCCGCCGAAGCCCTTCTGGTAGGCGTAGGAGGCGACGCGCACCACCATCGGGTTGCGAAAGGCTCCCTGGGAGAAGAACTGGAGCGTCGCGGCCTCGCCCCGGATCTGGTCCAGGGCGTTGTGCAGGTAGGCCAGATACTGGATCTCGGGCACCGGCAGCAGGCCGGAGACTCCCGAGCCGAGCGCGAGGCCGAGCACGGACTGCTCGTCGAGGAGGGTGTCGAACACCCGGCCGGGGCCGAAGCGCTTCTGCAGGCCGCGCGTGACGCCGTAGACGCCGCCCTTGCGTGCCACGTCCTCGCCGAAGACGAGCACGTCGGGGTGGGCGGCCAGGGAGTCGGCGAGGGTGCGGTTGACGGCCTGGGAGAAGGTCAGCGGGCCCTCCCGCTCGGGGAGCCTGCCGGCGAAGGCCCTCGACCTGACGTCGGTGGCCGCCACTTCGGTGCAGGCCGCGGCGACGGCCGCGGGGGTGCGCGGGGCGAGCGGCTCCACGATGTCGAAGGCGGAGATCAGCCGAGGGCGCCGAGAGCTCTCCATCGCCATCTTGAACAGGTGCTCGCGCGTCGTCTCGTACCGGAGCAGCAGTTCGTCGGGGGTGGTCAGGCCGGCCTCGACGAGCAGCCTGGCGGTCGCCACCAGCGGGTCGCGCGCCAGGTCGGCGTCGATCTCCCGCTTGGTCCGATACGACAGCTCCACGTCCGAGCCCGCGTGGCCCATCAGCCGGACGGTGCTCACGCGCAGCAGGGCGGGCGCGCGGTGCGTGCGGACGTGGTCGGTGGCGGCCAGCGCCATGTCGTGGACGTCGGCCAGGTCACAGCCGTCGGCCTCGAAATACCTCATCAACGGGTGGCGGGCGGCCTTGACCCAGCCGTCGGGGGTGCGCACGCTGATGCCCAGGCCGTTGTCCTCACAGACGAAGAGGATCGGCAGCGGCAGCTTCTGGTATGAGCCGTAGGCGGCCGTGTTGAGGCCCGACAGGGCGCTGGCGTGGTTCGTCGAGGCGTCGCCGAAACTGCAGATCACGATCGCGTCGCTCGGCCACGGCCCCGGCACGCCGAGCTGGCGGGCGCGCTCGATGGCGAAGGCCACACCCACCGCGCGGGGCAGGTGGCTGGCGATCGTGGAGGTCTGGGGGATCACCGCGAGGTCCGGGTGGCCGAAGACCTTGTGCCGCCCGCCCGCGATCGGCTCCTCGACCGAGGCGGTCAGGCCGAGCAGCACGTCGCGCAGCCCTTCCTCGGGCAGCCGTCCCGCCATCGCCGACCTGGTCAGGTAGAAGGCGCCCGACCGGTAGTGCAGGAGGGCCGGATCGGTGACGCGCGACGCGGCGGCGACCGCGGCGTTGCCCTCGTGCCCGGCCGAGCCGATCGTGTAGAACCCCTCGCCCTGCTCGCGCAGCCAGCGGGCGGTGACGTCCAGCAGCCTGCTGCCGAGCTGGAACTGAAACAGCTCGCGGCACCTGGCCCCGGTCAGGGTGGTGTCCTCCCGCACGGGCAGGCCGGGGTCGCGCGGTGTGCCGGGGGAAAGGGCACTCACGGCGTCGGTGAAATGGGTCTCAACAGTGTCGCGCGCCACAGCCCGATTATGTCCCCCATCGACGGACGCCGTCCCCAACCTTGACATCTTTGATGGCGACGAGATGGCGGACCGATCATGTTTAACCAGTATTCATGACGCATTGTCAGACGTGATTTTACGGCCCGTTCGACGAATGAACGGGAACGTCGGAGCCGGATACTTCACGCCGGTCCCCAGGGTGAGGCCTTGACGCCGGAACTCCGGCGCGACACTGCCGGCGCAGGGCCCTGACACGGGAATCCGACACCGGGCCTGCCGGGCAGGATGAGTCGGGTCAGAAGGGCGGAAGCCCCGAACAGGGTGAGCGCATTCGTTTCCGGCCTTGTGTTCCGATCCATGGGTATCTCGCGCCCCTGTTGCCACAAGCCGTTCCTCCTGCGGACTTCTCGCGGAGGGTCTCTTTGCCATCGGCGGATACTGCGGCTGCCAGCATCTTCGGAGTTCACGTCCATCGCATCAGTCACATGAGTGGAGACGCGCATGCTTGGAAAATTGATTCTCACCGGGGCGGTGGGGGCGGTCGTCATGCTGCCGGCCGCCGCCCACGCCGCCGGACCGTCTCCGGATACGGCGAGGTCCGTCACGGCGCTTTCCGGTGACACGCCGGTTTCCGGGATGCCGGCCGTTGGGAGCGCACCGGCGTACGGAAACCCGTCGGCGCCGCTGTCCGCACCGGTGTCCGCGCCGGCGCCCTCGGTCGCGACGCCGCCTCCGCCCGCGCCGGGAACCGCTCCGGTGCCCGCGGCCGCGGTGCCCGGGACTCCGCCTCCGCCCGACGCGTCGCTCACGCCCGGCACGACCCCGCCCGGCGTCGTCCCGCCCGGTTCCACTCCGCCTGGCACCACTCCGCCCGGTACGACCCCGCCTGGCACCACTCCGCCCGGTACGACCCCGCCCGGTTCCACTCCGCCTGGCACGACCCCGCCCGACACGACTCCGCCCGGCACCACCCCGCCGGTCGGCGTCGCGCCGCCCGTGACCGTCCCGCCGGTCCAGGTCGTATCGACGCCGGTGATCTTCGCCGCGCCGGGCACGCCGCTCGCGGTCACGTCGGCCGTCGCCGCATGGGCGGGAACGTTCTGTGCGCCGACCGGCGTCGTGGCCGTGACCGGCTCGTGTCTGTAACCGGCTCACGCCGGTGCTCGTGACCGTCCCGTGCCCGCACCTGTGATCGGCTCGCGCCGGTGACGGTCCCATGCCCGTGACCGTCCCGCGCGAGGGAGACGCGGGTGAGATGCGGACAAGACACGGCGACGTTACGGATGACCGTGCCGGTGACCGGCCGCCGTGCCACTCCGGCAGATTCGCGCGGCCGTGCGGCCCGCGCGAAACCCCTCCCGGCCCCGGCCGGTCTTCGATCGCCCTCCCGCCCCCGGGCGGGAGAAGGCATCTTTGCCGATGTGCGCCGCAAAACAGGAAGAGTCTTGTGGAAGGGTGCCCTTCTCGGCGGGCGGACTCGGAGAAGGATGGGAAGGAGTGACGCGGGAGAGGAGCCGCCATGCCGGTACGGGACGAGGGGCGACCGGTGGTCGTCGGATACGACGGTTCGGCGGAGAGCCGCCTGGCCCTGCGATGGGCCGTCGAGGACGCCCGCCTGAGATTTCTCCCGCTGCTCGTCTGCCACGCCTGGCAGTGGCCCTACCCCAGGCTCTCCCTCGCCCCCGAGACCACCGAGGTCGTACGGCGGATGGGCGGGCGCGTCCTGGAGAACGGGCTGATGACCGCGCGTGAGATGGCACCCAGGGCGTCCATACACGGGCGACTGGTGGAGGGGACCCCGGCCGCGGCCCTGGTGGGCCTGTCGAACGCCGCGGAGCTGATCGTGATCGGCCCGCGTGGCGTGCGGGATCCGGAGGAGCTGCGGATCGGCTCGACCGTCGAGGTCGCCGCGCACGCCCGCTGCCCGGTGGCCGTCGTCAGGAGACCGGGCCACCAGCGCGTCGGCCGTGTGGCGATCGCGGTGGAGGACGCGGCCGTCGACTCGCAGGAGCTGGCCGTCGCCTTCGAGGAGGCGAGGCTGCGCAGGGCGTCGCTGCTCATCATCTGCCTCTGTTCCGAGGACACCGGCGACCTCAGGTCGGCGGCCGTCCACTTCAACACCAGCGTCGCGGTGTGGGAGGAGAGATATCCCACGGTCGTGGTGGAGACGATGATCGAGACACGACCTCACGTCGAGGTGCTCCGCCACGCGGCCGACCGTTCGGACCTGCTGGTCGTCCCCGACCGGGAGCACCACGATCCGCTGGATCCCGCGATCGGCCCGGTCTGCCAGGTGATGCTGCGCGAGGCGCCGTGCACGGTCGTGGTGACCCCCTCGCAGGCGTGGAGTCCGTCCACCTGGGCGGAGCTGTCCGCCAGGGGTTAGCGGTCCTTAACCTTGGGAGGCGGCCAGCGCCGCGCGTGCCATACCGCGCAGCAACTCGGCCATCGCCGCGGGCGGCAGCTCGCCCGCGCTGTGCGGGGTGGAGTTGAGCAGTCCGAAGACGGCGTGGGTCGCGGCGCGCAGCCCGGCCTGGGAACGCGCGGGGTAGAGCTCGCTCAGCACGGTGACCCACTCCTCGACGTACAGCCGTTGCAGCCGACGGATCCGGCGGCGCGCGGGCTCGGGCACGTTACCGAGTTCCCTGTCGTGCACGGTGATCAGTGCGGGGTGGCTGAGCGCGAACTCGATCTGACAGCTGAGCAGGGCGTCCAGTGCCTGCTCCGCGTCGGCGGCCTCGGTCACGCGGCGCGCGCCCGAGGTGTGCAGGCGCTCGCTGACATCCAGCAGCATCTCCGCGAGCAGGGCGTCCTTGCCGCTGAAGTGGCGGTACAGGGCCGGGCCCGAGGTGCCGACCGCGCCGCCGATCTCCTCGATCGAGACGCCGTGGAAGCCGCGGGCGGCGAACAGCTCCGCCGCGGCGTCCAGGATCTCCGTGCGCCGGGAGCCACGGGTGCGTGCAGGGGACTGAGCAGTCGTCACCTCTCGCATGGTAGACGGTAACGTTAATAATGACTAACATCTGCGATGAAGTCGGGCATCGGTGCCCCGGCGATGGCAGCGCCGGGGAGGATCGGATGATCCGGGCGGAGCGGACGGGGAGGCTCGTATGAGTGGCTGGCCGGTGCTGCGGAGCGCCTGTGATCCGGGCGGTGAGGGCTTCAAACGCAACGCCGAGGTGAACGAGCGTCTGGTCGCCGACCTCAGGGAGCGCCTCGCCGTGGCGGGGCTGGGCGGCCCCGAGAAGTCGCGCGCCCGGCACGTCTCCCGGGGCAAGCTGCTGCCCCGCGACCGCGTCGACTCGCTGCTCGACCCCGGTTCACGCTTCCTGGAGCTCTCCCAGCTGGCCGCGGGAGGGATGTACGACGACGTGGCCCCCGCCGCCGGGATCATCACCGGGGTGGGCCGTGTCTCGGGGCGCGAGTGCGTGGTCGTCGCCAACGACGCCACCGTCAAGGGCGGCACCTACTATCCGATCACCGTCAAGAAGCATCTGCGGGCCCAGGAGGTCGCCCTCCACAACAACCTGCCGTGCGTCTATCTCGTCGACTCGGGAGGCGCGTTCCTCCCCGAACAGGACGAGGTCTTCCCCGACCGCGAGCACTTCGGCCGGATCTTCTACAACCAGGCGACCATGTCCGCGCGCGGCATCCCGCAGATCGCCGCGGTCCTCGGCTCCTGCACCGCGGGCGGCGCGTACGTCCCGGCGATGAGCGACGAGGCGGTGATCGTCCGCAACCAGGGCACGATCTTCCTCGGCGGCCCGCCGCTGGTGAAGGCCGCCACCGGCGAGGAGGTCACCGCGGAGGAGCTGGGCGGCGGCGACCTGCACGCCCGCGTCAGCGGCGTCACCGACCACCTCGCCGACGACGACCGCCACGCGCTGCGGATCGTCCGCGACATCGTCTCCACCCTCGCGCCGCGCACGCCCTCCCCCTGGGAGCGCGTGCCCTCCGAGGAGCCCGCGCACGACCCCCGCGACCTGTACGGCATCGTCCCCGCCGACACCCGCACCCCGTACGACGTCCGCGAGATCATCGCCAGGATCGTGGACGGCAGCAGGTTCGGCGAGTTCAAGGCCGAGTACGGCGCCACGCTCGTCACCGGGTTCGCCCGCATCCACGGCCACCCCGTCGGGATCGTCGCCAACAACGGCATCCTGTTCGGTGAGTCGGCGCTCAAGGGCGCCCACTTCATCGAGCTGTGCGACCGGCGCAACACCCCGCTGGTGTTCCTGCAGAACATCAGCGGCTTCATGGTCGGCAGGGCGTACGAGGCGGGGGGCATCGCCAAGCACGGCGCGAAGATGGTCACCGCCGTCGCCTGCGCCCGGGTGCCCAAGTTCACCGTGGTCGTCGGCGGCTCGTTCGGGGCCGGCAACTACGCGATGGCCGGGCGCGCCTACTCGCCCCGGTTCCTGTGGATGTGGCCGGGGGCGCGCATCTCGGTGATGGGCGGCGAGCAGGCCGCCAACGTCCTGTCCACCGTGGGCGACGCCGACCCCGACGCCATCCGCGCGCAGTACGAGGAGCAGGGCAACCCCTACTACTCCACCGCCCGCCTCTGGGACGACGGGGTCATCGATCCCCTCGACACCCGTACCGTCCTGGGCCTGGCCCTGTCGGCCTCGGCCAACGCCCCCCTCGAACCCGTCGGCTACGGCGTCTTCCGGATGTGACCGCCCCATGACCCACTCAGCCCACTCGACTCACCCGGGCCACCAGGCCTCCTCGGCGTACGCGTCGCCGTCGCGCGGGGGCCGGATGTTCGACACCGTCCTCGTCGCCAACCGCGGCGAGATCGCTCTGCGGATCACCCGCACCCTCCGGAGGCTGGGCATCCGCTCGGTCGCCGTCCACAGCGACGCCGACGCCGGGGCGCGGCACGTCCGCGAGGCCGACGTCGCGGTGCGGCTCGCCGGCGGTTACCTCGACACCGACGGCATCCTCGCCGCCGCCGCCGCGACCGGCGCCCAGGCGGTGCATCCCGGATACGGCTTCCTCGCCGAGAACGCGGACTTCGCCCGGCGCTGCGCGGAGGCCGGGCTCGTCTTCGTCGGCCCGCCGCCGGAGGCCGTGGAGGCGATGGGCGACAAGATCCGCGCCAAGGCCACCGTCTCGGCGGCCGGGGTGCCGGTCGTCCCCGGCGGCGCCGAGCCCGGCGACGACCTGGCCGAAGCGGCCGGGCGGGTCGGCTTCCCCGCGCTGATCAAGCCGTCGGCGGGCGGCGGAGGCAAGGGCATGGTGCTCGTGCGCTCCGCGGCGGAGCTGCCGGAGGCGCTGGCGTCCGCCCGCCGCACGGCCGCCGCCGCGTTCGGCGACGCGACCCTGCTGATCGAGCGGTTCGTGGAGAACCCCCGGCACATCGAGATCCAGGTGATGGCCGACGCCCACGGCGGCGTCATCCACCTGGGCGAACGTGAGTGCAGCCTTCAGCGCCGCCACCAGAAGATCGTCGAGGAGGCGCCGTCGCCACTCCTCGACGCCGAGACCAGGGCCGCGATGGGCGCGGCGGCGGTCGAGGCCGCCAGGTCCGTCGGCTACACCGGCGCGGGGACGGTCGAGTTCATCGTCCAGGGCGCCACCGGCGACTACTACTTCATGGAGATGAACACCCGCCTGCAGGTCGAGCACCCCGTCAC
Source organism: Streptosporangium sp. NPDC000509 (assembly GCF_042898365.1). Classification (NCBI taxonomy): domain Bacteria; kingdom Bacillati; phylum Actinomycetota; class Actinomycetes; order Streptosporangiales; family Streptosporangiaceae; genus Streptosporangium; species Streptosporangium sp. NPDC000509. Next base: position 32,135 of record NZ_JBIAYX010000009.1, read on the forward strand.
CGAGCTGGTCACCGGCCTGGACCTCGTCGAACTCCAGCTCAGGGTCGCCGCCGGTGAGCCCCTCCCGCTCACCCAGGACGAGGTGCGCCTCGTCGGCCACGCCGTCGAGGCCCGCGTCTACGCCGAGGACCCCTCCCGGGGCTTCCTGCCGACCGGCGGCCGGGTCCTCGCGCTGCGCGAGCCACCGGGGGTGCGGGTCGACTCGGGACTGATGGCCGGGGGCCTGGTCGGCAGCGACTACGACCCGATGCTGTCGAAGGTCATCGCCTGGGGCAAGGACAGGACGGCCGCCCTGCGGCGGCTCGACGGCGCGCTCGCGGCGACGGCCGTACTCGGGGTGCCCACCAACATCGCCTTCCTGAGGGCCCTGCTCAGTCACCCCGCCGTCCTCGCCGGAGACCTCGACACCGGTCTGGTGGAGCGCCACCTCGACGAGCTCGTCTCCCGCGAGGACGTCCCCGCCGACGTCCTCGCCGCCGCCGCCCTGGTGCTGCACCGCGAGCACGCGCCCGCGGGCACGCCCGCCGACCCGTGGGACGTCCCCGACGGCTGGCGGCTGGGCGAGGCGGCCTGGACCGTCCACCGGCTGGAGAGCCGCGACGGGGTCTACGAGATCAGGGTCCGCGGCCTGCCCGCCTCGGGGGCCGAGGTCCGCATGCCCGGCGCGGAGGCCGTGCGGGCACGGCTCACCGAGGAGAGCGGCGGCGAGGACGGCGACCTGCTCGTCACTCTCGGCGAGACCGCGAGACGCTACGCCGTCGCCAGGGACGGCGACGTCGTCTGGCTCGGCCGCGACGGCGACGCCTGGGCGCTCACCCGCCACCACCTGGGAGACCCCGGCGACCGGGCCGGCGCGGGAGGCGCGGGTGACGGGCTGGTCCGCAGCCCGATGCCGGGCACCGTCCTGGTGGTGAAGGCGGGCGAGGGGGAGCGGGTCGCCGAGGGGCAGCCGCTGCTCATCGTGGAGGCGATGAAGATGGAGCACACCGTGACCGCGCCGATCGGCGGGGTCGTCGCCGAGCTGCGGGTCCGCGCGGGCCAGGCGGTCGCGATGGACGCCGTGCTCGCCGTGGTCCGCGAGGAGGAGTCGTGACGGTCTCCGCTCAGGTCGCGGAGGCCGTACGGGAACGCGGGAAGGTCGCGACGCGGACGACCAGATGGGCCGTGACCCACGACGACGGCGGAGTCACGGCCGGATGGGTCGCCGAGGCCGGGATTCCGGCCACGGGGACCGCGAGGCACGAACCGGTGAGGGGGGAATGATGCGCGAGCCACAGAGGGTCGAGGCCGCGGGGCTGCCGGAACGGGTCACGATCTACGAGGTCGGGCCGCGCGACGGGCTGCAGAACGAGGCCGCGGTGATTCCCGTCGAGGTCAAGGCCGAGTTCATCGCCCGGCTCGCCGCCGCCGGGCACCGCGTGATCGAGGCCACCAGCTTCGTCCATCCCAAGTGGGTGCCCCAGCTCGCCGACGCCTCGGAGCTGCTGGCGGGCATGAAACGGGTTCCCGGCGTGCGCTACCCGGTGCTCGTCCCCAACGAGCGCGGCCTCGACCGCGCGCTCGAACACGGCGTCGAGGAAATCGCGATCTTCGCCAGCGCCACCGAGACGTTCGCGGGCAGGAACCTCAACCGGACGCTGGAGTCGCAGTTCGCGATGTTCGAGCCGGTCGTCGCGCGGGCGCTGGGGCACGGCCTGAAGGTGAGGGCGTACGTCTCGATGTGCTTCGGCGACCCGTGGGAGGGGCCGACGCCCGTCGCCCAGGTCGTCTCCGTCGGGCGCAGGCTCCTCGACCTGGGCTGCTTCGAGCTGTCGCTCGGCGACACCATCGGTGTCGGCACCCCCGGCCACGTCGCCGCGCTGATCGAGGCGTTCGGCGGCCCGGACCGGCTCGCGGTGCACTTCCACGACACCTACGGTCAGGCCCTCGCCAACACCCTCACCGCACTGCGTGAGGGCGTGACCGTCGTCGACGCCTCCACCGGAGGCATCGGCGGCTGCCCGTACGCCGAGAGCGCCACCGGCAACCTCGCCACCGAGGACCTGGTCTGGATGCTGCACGGTCTCGGCGTCGAGACCGGGCTCGACCTCGCCGCGCTGGTGGAGACCAGCACCTGGCTCGCCGCGAGGCTCGGCCGCCCCAGCCCGTCGCGGGTCGTCCAGGCCCTGGGCGAGCACCCGTCCCGCACCACCGCAGAGAACGTCGAGGAGTGACCATGCCCAAGCTGACCGAGGAGTACGAGGAGCTTCGCAAGACCGTCGAGGCGTTCGCCCGCGACGTGGTGGCCCCGGTGATCGGGGACCTCTACGAGCGTGAGCAGTTCCCCTACGACATCGTGCGGCAGATGGGCGCGATGGGCCTGTTCGGGCTGCCGATCCCCGAGGAGCACGGCGGCATGGGCGGCGACTACTTCGCGCTCTGCCTGGCCCTGGAGGAACTGGCCAGGGTGGACTCCAGCGTGTCGATCACCGTCGAGGCCGCGGTGTCGCTGGGCGCGATGCCGATCTACCGGTTCGGCACGCCCGAGCAGCGCGCCCGGTGGCTGCCCCGGCTGGCCTCGGGCGAGATGCTCGGCGCCTTCGGCCTCACCGAGCCCGGCGGCGGCTCCGACGTGCCCGGCGGCATGCGGACCACCGCGGTGCTCGACGGCGACGAGTGGGTGATCAACGGTACGAAGGCGTTCATCACCAACTCCGGCACCGACATCACCGGCGTGATCGGCGTGGCCGCGATCACCGGCGAGCGGGCCGGAGGGAAGAAGGAGATCTCCACGATCCTGGTGCCGTCCGGCACACCGGGCCTCACCGTCTCGAAGAAGTACTCCAAGGTGGGCTGGAACTGCTCCGACACCCGTGAGCTCTCCTTCGAAAACTGCCGGGTCCCCGCGGGCAACCTGCTCGGCGAGCGCGGACGCGGCTACGCGCAGTTCCTGCAGACGCTCGACGAGGGCCGCGTCGCGATCGCCGCCCTGTCCACCGGCCTGGCCCAGGGCTGCGTGGACGAGTCGCTGCGCTACGTCCGCGAACGCGAGGCGTTCGGTCACCCCATCGGCCACTACCAGGCGATCCAGTTCAAGATCGCCGACATGGAGGTCCGCACCCACACCGCCCGCCTCGCCTACCACCACGCGGCCGAGAAGATGCTCGCGGGCGAGCCGTTCAAGAAGGAGGCCGCGATCGCCAAGCTCGTCGCCGGCGACGCCGCCATGGACAACGCCCGCGACGCCACCCAGATCTTCGGCGGCTACGGGTTCATGAACGAGTACCCGGTCGGTCGTTTCTACCGCGACGCCAAGATCCTGGAGATCGGCGAGGGCACCAGCGAGGTCCAGCGGATGCTGATCGCACGGGAGATGGGGCTCTCTGGCCTCTGACCCCGTCGGCGCCGCACGGGCCCACGGGGGAGACCGCGATCGCACCCGGCGACGTGACGCGGGGTGGCCGGGGCGCGGACGCCGGGGCCCGTACCGGACGCGGGTCTTGTGGCCCCGCACCGAACGTCGACCGGAAGAGCCTCGGCGGGGAACGGCCCTCGCCGGGGAAAGCCCGGCCGGAAGAGCAGGAGGCACCCCGTTGCCGGGTCCACCGGTTTCACCGATGCGGGGGACCGGGCCGGCGCCTCGCGGATTTCGCCGGTGCGGGGGACCGGCCGGCGCGCTTTACGGAAGTTTGACGAGGCGGCCCGGCGTGGCTCGGGACCCCGTCGGGCACGCTGCGGGTACAGCGGTTGCGAAGTGCCGGTGAACATCACTGCGAAGTGATGGGAGAACCACATGCTGACAGGGTTGCCCGCACTGGGATCAGGGCTGGGACATCGCGTGGAGCTGGCCGAGGAGATCGAGGCGCACGCCGATCGGATCGACTGGCTGGAAGTGATCACCGAGCGCTTTCTGTTCGCCCCGGCCGACGAGCGTGAGTGGTTGAAAGGGCTGACCGGCCGGTTCCCGGTCGTGCCGCACGGGCTGGAGCTGTCCATCGGCTCGGAGCGGGAGCCGGACGCGGCGTACGTGGAGGAGCTGGCCGCGCTGGTGGCCGACGTCGACGCGCCGTGGTTCAGCGACCACCTGTCCTTCACCCGCACCGGCAGCGTCGACGTGGGGCTGCTGGTGCCGCTGCCGAGGACGAGGGAGGTCGCCCGGCGGCTGGGACGCAGGGCGGGGCGGGTGCAGGAGGCGGTGGGCCGGCCGTTCCTGCTGGAGAACATCACCTACTACGTGGACATGGCGACCCCGTTGACCGAGGCGCAGTTCATCACCGAGGTGATGGAGCACTGCGAGTGCGGCCTGCTGCTGGATCTGGCCAACCTCGACATCAACGCGCGCAACCACGGCTTCGACCCGCTGGAGTTCCTCGACGCCATCCCGGTCGAACGGGTCGTCCAGGTGCATCTGGCCGGAGGCGTCGACGGGGACGTCGACGAGGACGGGGAGCGGCTGTCCCTCGACAGCCACGGTGCCGCGATCCCGGCCCGGGTGTGGGGGCTGCTGGCGGAGCTGGTGTCCCGTACGCACCTCAACGCCACCCTGGTCGAACGCGACCAGAACTTCCCCGACGACTTCGGTGACCTGCTCGCCGAGATCGACCGCGCGCGAACCGTCCTGCGCTCCCGCTCCGCCGACGGTCCGTCGGCCGGACGGATCGCCGACGAACCGTCCGGCCGACGGATCGCCGGCGGGGCGGCACAACCGGCGGGAGGCACCTGATGGGCGTGCAGGACGCGCTCGCGGCGATGCTGACCCGCGAGGGTGAGTCCGCGCTGCTGCGCGAGGACCCCGAGAGGCTGCGGCTCCGGTACGGGCTGAGCGAGGCCGAGCTGGCCATGCTGGCCGGTGCCGCGGCTGGCGGTTACCGGGTGACGCGCGCCGGCGTGCTGGGCAAGCTGCGGTCGGCGATCGCCACCTGCCTGCCCGAGACGGTCGCCGAACTCACCGGCGGTCACCGCGCCCTGTGGGAGGAGTTCGCCCGAGGTGTCGTACGCCGCCCGCAGCCGGCGGAGCGGCCGTTCGGTATCTGGGAGTCCGAACGGCTCACGGCCTGGCTCGCGGTCCACGCGACACCGCGGCTGGCCGCCTACGCCCGTTACGAGCTGGCGCGCGCCACGCTGGTCCACGACCGCGACGCGGCGCTGGCCGCCCGCGAGGCCGCCACCATGGCGGAACCCGGCGGCCGGACCGTGACCGGGGCGCTGCGGCTGTCGGCCGCCGTCCGGATCGGGACGTACACCCATGACGTCACCGCCGGGCCGCCGATCGGTGAGCTGCCCGCCGCGACGACGCGGGTGCTGTTGCAGCGCCGATGGCGGGCGCCCCTCCTGCGGGCCTACCGGATCGGAGACGGCACCGCCACGCTGCTCGCCCGCTGCGACGGCACCCGCGACGCCGTCCAGGTGATCGCCGCGGTGGGCGGCGACCGCGCCCGAGCCGCGGAAACGCTCACCCAGCTGGTAGTGGCCGGTCTGGTGTGGCCGCGACCCTGACTCCACACGCGTCGCCCGGCGGGAGGATCCTTGTCGACTCTCGCGAGATCGCGACGGGGCGTCACCGCGAGGTGGAAGGCGGTGCCGGTCGTGACCGGCAGGGCTGGACGAGACGCGCGTGCGGACCCCGTTCCGCCGATACCGGCCCCCGCCCCGGCATCCGGGGCGCGACCTCCCACGGGCGGTCGCCATCGATCCTCCGCGTCCGGCCACCCGGTGTGCCGGATCGCGGAGAAGCCGGCCCGGCATCGGGCCGTCATCCCGCCCTGCCCCGGCAGGCGTCGGCGAACGGAGGAACATCGTGAACGATGACACCACTCGCGAGAACAGGGGACCCGAGTTCGTGTTCGAGGCCGTCACCGGTCCCGACGGCCCGGAGACCACGGGCCGCTCATGCTGCGGCGGTGGTCGCTGCGGCCACGACGACCCCGATGTGTGAGCCGGCCGTCTGAGACGGCCGGACGGGAGGCAAGGGGTGGGTATGGGCCTCTCGTGGCCTTTTTCTCCCTTGCCTCCCGTCGCATGGTTACCGGTTACGGAGGTCTCGCCGATGGGTGTCCCGGCCGCGCGAGCATCGGCTACGGCGATCCCGAGGAAAGACGTCCCGGTCTCATGAGGGTCCTGGGCCAGAAAAGGGGGTCAGTGCGAGGGGATCGTCGCGGTGAAGCCGTGCCCCGCGAAGGTGCCGGAGACGGCGGTGTCGTCCTCGGCGCGGAAGGGCTTCCATGACAGGTCCAGCGCGCGGGATCCGCCGCCGCCACCGGTGACGGTGAGCCGGGCCGTGGCGTCGCCGCCGCTCAGGCGGACCTCGCCGTTCACGGTGAGGTCGCCGACGAAGCGGACGTCTCGCAGATCGACGGTGGCGGCCTTGTCGTCGAACGTCAGCGCGCCGCCGCGCAGGCCCGCCTGCGTGGCCGGCGCCCAGGGCGGGGTCCTGAGCGGGTCGCGCCTGGCGGTGGCGTCGGCGACGGTGGCGAAGGCGGCGGCGAGGACCCGGCGGTCCCGCGCGGGCAGGTCGGTGCCGCGTGCCTGGGGCACCCGCGCCACGGTCTCGGGGAAGGAGCCGACGGCGCGGTAGTTCGCGTCGTCACAGCGAGGTTTGTCGTCGAAGGCGTCCGGATCGGTGAGGAAGGCGCGCATCGCGTCGCGGACACACTCGTTCACCAGGGCGCCGGTGGTGAGGTTGTGGCCGGCGAAGCGTACCCGGGAGAAGGTGGAGCCGGGGAAGCGCCGGGTCACCGCGGCGGCCTCCGCCGGGGTGGTGGAGTCGAAGTCACCTCCCAGGGCGAGGGTCGGTACCCGAGGGTGTTTCGCGCCCGGCGGCACGGGCGGGCTGACGCGAGGGGCCGGCCGGTCGGCGCAGACGTCCTGCATGCCGAGGATCGAACTCGCCGGAGGCGGTGCGGCCAGGTCGGTGACGGCGAACGGCCGGAACGGGCGCTCCCTGTCGTAGTAGCGGTTCAGCCGGCGTCGCCGCTCGTCGGCCGGGGCGGTGCGCTCGAACGGGAAGGCGGTGTCGGCGCACACGTAGGAGAGCAGGCCCGCCAGTTCCGGCGCGCGCAGCGGCTGGCGCGGTGCCTCGTCGATCATTCGTGTGAGGCGGCGCAGCGGGAGCCGGTCGCCGTTCAGGTAGGCGGCGACGGCCGCGCTCGCCTCGCGGCCGACCATCGGCAGGTAGAGACTGTGCGTCAGGTTCATGAGGGACGAGAGCCGCAGCTGCGGATCGGGGTGGGCGCGCAGGTGCCGTACCAGCCCGGAGAGGAGGCCGGAGGGATCACCCGGCAGGCGGCGGCAGGCGCGTGAGGGGTCACAGGCCACGTCGAGCAGGTCGGCGCGGGAGCGGATCGGCGTGGTCACGTAACCGTCCTCGCCCGTGAGCACGATGCTGTCGAGCAGCACCCCGGAGAGGCCGTCCGGATGGCGGGTGGCGTAGGCCTGGGCGAACACGGTGCCGTACGAGATGCCGTAGAACGTCACCTTCGGCACCCCCAGGGCTTCGCGGACGGCGTTCATGTCGGTGACGGCCTGGTCGGCGGTGAAGAACCGGGCGCGAGGACCCAGGTGCGCGACGCAGGCGCTCACGGTCTCCCGGCGCTCCAGGTCCAGCCCCGGGCAGAGCAGCGGGCTGGACTTCCCCAGCCCACGCGGCTCCACCACCAGGAGGTCGTGCCGGTCGAGCACCGGTCCCAGCGCCTCGGTCAGGGACGGCACCGCGGGGAGCGCCGGCAACGGCCCGCCCGGATTGGCCAGTACGGTCCCGGCCGAGGGACGGCCGGCGTTCTTCCTGGGCAGCCAGGCGAACGCCACCGTGATCCGCTCCGACGCGGGATCATTCCAGTCGAGGGGCACCGTCATCTCTCCGTCGCAGCGGGTCTTCGCGGCGGCACACGGATGTCGGAACCCGCCCGCGTCCTTCGTCTCTCCTGCCGCCTCCGCGGTCCCGGTCCGCGTGATCGTCTGGGATGTGTCGTGGTCGCGGGCGGCGGCGCTCCGGGTGGTGAGCGGCGAGACGAGAAGCGCCCCGCAGGTTGCCGCGCCGACGAGCACCGCCGCGACCCGGCGTGTGATGGATCGTTGGTCCGCGTTCATGCTTTCCAGACTCGTCCGCGATCGGCCCCCTTTCCTCGGCACGGGGAACGGTTTCCCGCCTGGGAGCCGGGCACCGGCCGCTCTCCTCTTTTGGGAGTACGGTCCCGGAAGGGAGAACGGCAGGAAGGGCTCAGCCGGTGGTGCCCGGGGTGACGAACCCCGCCTCGTAGGCGACGACCACGGCCTGGGCGCGGTCGCGGACGCCGAGTTTGGCGAACAGGCTGGTCACATGGTTCTTCACGGTGGAGGTCGCGACGTCGAGGGTTTCGGCGATCTCCAGGTTCGATCGCCCGCGCGCGATGAGGACGAGCACCTCCCGCTCGCGGTCGGTCAGCCCGGCGAGCTCGGGCGGCATCGTCGCGGGCCGGGGCCGTACGGCCCTGACGAAGGTGCCGATCAGCCGGGTCAGCAGCCGTGGCGCGACGACCGAGTCGCCGCGGTGCACCACCCGCACGCCCTCCAGGAGCTCCTCGGGGGAGATGTCCTTGGGCAGGAAGCCCGAGGCTCCGGCGCGCAGAGCCTCGACGACGTACTCGTCCAGGTCGAAGGTGCTCAGCGCGAGCACGCGCACGCCGGGCAGCTCGGCGGTGATCCGTCCGGTGGCGGTGACGCCGTCGGCCTCCGGCATGTGCAGGTCCATCAGCACCACGTCGGGGAGCAGGTCGCGGGCGAGGGCGAGCGCCTCCTCGCCGTCGCCGGCCTCACCCACCACGGAGAGGTCGTCCTGGGCGTTCAGGATCATCTGAAAGCCGGAGCGCACCAGCGCGTGGTCGTCGACGACCAGCACTCTGATCATGTCCCTTCCTCCCGCGCGGCCGGTTCGTGGCCCGGCTCCGGTCGTCCGGTGGTTCCCAGAACCGGGAGGGGCAGCCGGGCGTGGACCCGAAAGCCCCCGCCCGGCAGGGGACCCGTCTCCAGCCGCCCACCGCAGAGTGCCACACGCTCGGCCATGCCGCCCAACCCGAAACCCTCGCCGGGGTGGTTTTCGTGCCTCTTTCCGGCAGGGGGCACCCCGGGCCCGTCGTCGACGACCTCCACCTCGACCGCGGTGGGCCCGTACTCGACCCTCACCCTCACCGGGACGTTTCCCGCGTGCTTGCGCGCGTTGGTCAGGGACTCCTGGACGATCCGGTAGACGGCGTGGTCGACCGCCGCGGGCAGCCGCCCCGGGGTGCCGGTCACCTCCAGAAAGGCGGGCTGATCCGCCTCGCGGGCCCGGCCGACCAGCGAGGAAACCCTCCCCGAGAGGCCGGTTTCCTCGCCGGTGAAGGACGGGCTCTCGACGGGGGCCGGGTCGTCCGCCCGGTCGGCGCGCAGCACGTGCAGCAACTGCCGCATCTCCGCCATCGCCTCTCGCCCGGCGCGCTCGGCGCTGAGCAGGGCGGCCTCGGCCCCGGCGGGATCGCGGGCCATGGTCGTGCGCGCCGCCCCCATGAGGACCTGCATCGCGCTGATGTTGTGGGCGACCACGTCGTGCAGCTCGCGGGAGATGTGACGGCGCTCCGCCCGCACGATCTCCTCGGCGAGTTCGGCCTGCCTCCTGCGGATGGCCTCCGCGCGCAGCCGCGCCAGCCTGCCCAACCCGACGAGCAGCAGCGGGACGAAGATCCCTATGGAACCGGAGTCCTGACGTTCGGCTCCGGTGGCGAGCTGGACGGCCGTCGACACCGACGGGTAGAACAGCCCCACCGCGACGGCCGCGACCCAGGCGCGCCGGGCCTCGCCGTACCTGCCCGCCGTGTACAGGGCCAGCATCGCCTGCAGGCCGTACCCCTTCCAGCCCGTCGACACGACGATCACGCAGTCACAGGCCACGGCGACGGCGACGGCGGTGACCGGCCTGCTGCGCCGCCACAGCAGCGCCGCCGACGAGACCGTGAAGAACGCGAACGCCAGGATGGAGAACTCCCGCGTGGTGAACCTGTCCTGCAGGACGGCGAGGGTGACGTACACCGCCCACACGCCCAGCGCGAGGAGCACGTCGGCGACCCGCGAACGGCTCGTTCCCGGCCATCGTGTTCGGAGCCAGGAAAGCCCGCGCACGAACCACGCCCTCGCCTGCGTTCGCGCCCCCGTGAGAGTGCCTCGCGCGTTGTCGAGGGCGCCCCGCATTCCGGAGGAAACCTTCATCGTCGAGGTCGTTCGCGGCACCGCCGGGCGCGGATCCCGCCCGCGGGGCTCATCCGGCCGGTGAGGCTCACCGGGGGGCCTGCGGGGGAGGGGCGAATCCGGTGCGCGACCGATCGGGGGCGTTGTAAGGGAGGGTCTCGGGTGCTCGGGGCATAGGAGACCAGGGTTCCAGACCACAGGCCTGCAGACCACGTCGTTTGGTGTGGCTCATCCCTTTCGAAGGATTCCGTGAAGATCGTGCGGCGGCGGAACGCGCGCTCGGCGCCTGCGGCGCCGTCGATCGTCGCTGTCTCGCCGATCAGCCGGGCGGTGCCGGGTGGTGAAACTTTCAACGGATGTCAGGAGTGTTCGCACAGGTCAGCGCGCAAGGAAGTGAGGCGCCGACGGCGGGGACTACAGCGGAAGAGGCGTGCCACCTATGGTGGGAGCGCTCCCATGCCTCCTTCGAAGGAGCCGATCCATGCCAAGAAGATCAATCCTGGCCACGCTCTGCGCGGCCTTGGTGATCGCGTCAGGTGCGGCGATCGCCGGCGCCTCCGGCGCGTCCGCCGCCGATTCCCCGTTCTACGTCGATCCGGACACCGGTGCCGCCAAGTGGGTCGCGGCCAATCCCGGCGACTCCAAGGCGCAGGTGATCCGGACCCGGATCGCCTCCGTGCCGCAGGCCCGGTGGTTCACCACCACCAACACCTCCACCGTGCGCGGCCAGGTGTCGTCGTTCGTCGGAGCGGCGGCGTCGGCGGGCAAGATCCCCATCCTCGTCGTCTACAACATCCCCAACCGGGACTGCAGCGGCGCCAGCACGGGTGGCGCGCCCAACCACACGGCCTACCGTCAGTGGGTCGACGAGGTGGCCGCGGGTCTGCAGGGACGCCCGGCGACGATCATCCTGGAGCCGGACGTGCTCCCGATCATGACCAGCTGCATGAACTCCTCCCAGCAGCAGGAGACGAACGCCTCCATGGCGTACGCGGGCAAGAAGCTGAAGGCGGGCTCGTCCTCGGCGAAGGTCTACTTCGACATCGGGCACTCGGGGTGGCTGTCAGCGTCGGAGGCCGCCAACCGTCTGAGGGCCGCGGACGTGGCGAACAGCGCGGACGGCATCTCCCTGAACGTCTCCAACTACCGGTGGACCTCCACCGAGGTCTCCTACGCCAAGAACATCATCTCCGCCACCGGGATCTCCAGGCTCCGCGCGGTGATCGACACCAGCCGCAACGGCAACGGCCCGCAGGGCAGCGAGTGGTGTGACCCGCCGGGGCGGGCGATCGGCACGCCGAGCACCAACGCCACCGGCGACTCGATGATCGACGCCTTCCTGTGGATCAAGCTGCCGGGTGAGGCCGACGGCTGCATCGCCGCGGCCGGGCAGTTCGTCCCGCAGCGCGCCTACGACCTGGCCATGGCCGCTCCGCCCGGCCCGGATCCCACACCGACCCCCACGGTGACGCCGACGCCCACGCCGACCCCCACTCCGGGTGGCGGCAAGGCCTGCACGGCCAGCTACCAGCTGATCGGTTCCTGGCAGGGCGGGTTCCAGGCCGAGGTGATCGTGCGGAACTCGGGCGGCACGGCCCTCACGGGCTGGACGGTGAACTGGTCCTTCCCCAACAACCAGAGCATCACCCAGCTCTGGAACGGACAGCACACCCAGAGCGGCGCGAGCGTCTCGGTGCGGAACGTGTCCCACAACGGCAACCTCTCCGCGGGTGCCACGGCGAACTTCGGGTTCACCGGCAACTGGTCAGGAAGTAACGGCACGCCCTCCTCGGTCAGCTGCACCGCCGCCTGACCCGGTGGTGCGGCCGTGATCCGGACGGCTCGCGCGGTATGCCCCCCGCGCGAGCCGTACCGGATTCTTCCGCCTTCCCTCCGACCGCGTAGCCGAAAGGGAGAACCGGTCTCATGGGTCCGTTCCGCGCCTTACCCTGGGATTTTGCCCGGCCGGAGCGGGCCCGCAGGGGCCGCCCGCATGGCCGCGGCGGCCTTCGTCATGATCTGTCGCATGCTCTCGACCTCCTCGGGAGTGAGCTGGTCGATCAGGAAGGCGCGCACGACGGCCACGTGCCCCGGCGCGGTCCGCTTGAGGCAACGCTTGCCCTCCTCGGTGAGCACGGCGAGCACGCCCCGCTCGTCGGAGGGGCAGGCCTCCCTGGTGACGAGCCCTCTCCGCTCCAGCTGGCCGATCTGATAGGTGAGGCCGCTCTTCGAAACGATCAACCGGTTGGCCAGCTCGGTCATCCGCATCCGCCCGCCGGGGTCCTGGGAGAGTTTCGCCAGGATCTCGTACTGGGCGTGGGTCAGATCGGCATCGACTTTCAACTGATCCTCGACGCGTCGCTCCAGGAGGTGTGTCGCGGCCACATAAGCCATCCATGCGGCCATCTCGCTCTCATTGAGCCATTTCACGTCGCTCACCGGAACATTCTACTGCTTGTTCAAATTTGAACTAACCGCTATGGTTTGTACAAATTCGAATGACAGGAGGAGTCAGAATGCTTGACCAGCTAAGACCGTATGTCCTGTTGCTGGCGAGGATCGCTCTCGGCGTAATCTTCGTATTCCACGGCTCACAGAAGTTCCTGAGCTCGGGGCTGGCCCAGACCACCGCGGCCTTCGACGCCATGGGGATCCCCCTCGCGGTCGTCTCCGCACCGGCGGTCGCCATCATCGAGGTCGTGGGCGGTATCGCGCTCATCCTGGGCGCGGCCCTGCCCGTGTTCGGCTTCCTGCTCACGCTCGTCATGCTCGGTGCCCTCGTCTTCGTTCACCTCTCCAACGGCTTCTCGGTGAGCGAGGGCGGCTACGAGTACGTGCTGGCCCTCGCCGCGGGCACCATGGTCATCGCCCTCAGCGGCGGCGGAGCCCTCGCCGTCGACGCCCTCTGGCAGCGCCGCCGCCAGCCGGCCACCGTCTGACCCTGTAAGAACCTGTAGGACCCTGTAGGACACCGTCGGACCCTGTCCGACACCGCCGTCACCATCCGACCGGCCGTCGTACGGAGCCGGCTCCTGGAGTGGTCACCGCTCCGGGTGGTTCGGCCGGTCGCCGGAATTACGGATGCCGGGTCTTTCCCCAGCGGGAGGGCCCGGCCGACCGGAACCAACGACATCGAACATCGCGAGGTCCCGATCCCGGACAATGGGCATAGCTGTTCTCGACAGCGCTCAAGAGTTGGGGGTCGGTGTGCGTCTGATCCAGAGAATCGGCAGGGATTTCAAGGCCCGGCAGCATATCGACGCGTACGCTCTCACCGTCGTCCTCTTCGGTTTCGCCTTTCTCTCGATATTCGCCGACAAGCTGGAAGATGACCTCAGATGGGCGGCCCTGTTCTCCGGGGTCGGGCTGCTCCTCTACCGGCTCACCCTCACCGACGAGCCCGCGGAATCGCGCACCGACCTTCTGCACGACCGTTCCGTGTACGACAGGGTGCCGCTCTCCGCGCTGCTCGCCCAGGCCCGTGACGTGCGCGTGTTCGCGCCCTCCGCGGTCAACCTGCTGTCGGCGCAGAGCTGTGAGCTGATACGCAACACGGTCCTCGCCAGGGAGCGGGGAAGCGCCAGGATCGTCATTCTCGACCCCACGGAGAAGGCGGCGGTCCGGCAGACCGCGAAACAGCTGGACGATTCGGTCGAGTTTCCCGTCCAGCGGCTTCCCGCCGCGCTGGAGAGCACGATGGAACGCCTACGGTTGATGAGCGGCTGGAAAACGGCGGGCCGGTTCGAATACCGCCTTCTTTCCTACAACCCGGGATTCAGTCTCGTCCTTGTCGACCCGGAAACCCCCGGGGGGCGTGTCATCGTGGAGATTCACGGTTTCCACAACGCGTCCATCTCCTCGCGCATGCACCTCGAGCTGACCCGTGGCCGCGACGAACGCTGGTACACCTACTGGGTGAGCCAGTTCGACCACATGTGGGAGGCGGCGAGAGCGGACGACGTCACGCCGTCCTCCGCAGAAGCTCCTCGGCCTGCGCCCGCAGATGCCCGGGAAGCCCGGGAGTGACCGCGCCGAGCGCCCGCGAGGCGAACTCCTCCGACAGGGTGGGCCGCCCCAGCAGGGCGTGGACACGTGCGGCCCGCACCAGCAGGGGGCCGCTGTCGGAGTCGTCGGCGAGGGCGTCGAGGATCTCCTGCTGGGCGGCGTCGAACCGCTGCTCCAGGGCGAGGGCGAGCGCCCTGGCGGCGATCGTGCCGGGCCGCTGGTGCCTGCGTACCCGATCCAGGTCGCGCAGGGCCTCCACCGGCTTTCCGAGGTCGGCCAGGATCTCACCGCGCAGCGCGAGTGCCTCGGCGGGGGGCTCGTCCGCGAGCGCCACGGCCCCGTTGAGCAGGGCGAGGGCGGCGCGCGGCTGTCCCAGATGCCACAGGGCCTGCCCGAGCGCCAGATGCGCCGGCAGGTCGTTGGGAACCCAGGAGAGGGCGGCGCGCAGCCGCTCGACGGCGCTGTCGTAGTGTCCCAGCGCCAGCCAGAGCCGCCCTTCCCCGGTCAGCGCGGAGGCCACGCCGTTGAATCGCTGCAGCGTCGCGAACAGGTCGGCCGCCTCCTCGAACCGGCTGCGTGCGCTCTCCGTCTCACCTTCCGCCGACGCCACCTCTCCCAGGATCAGCAGGGCCTCGGCACGCACCCACGTCTCGCCGCTTCCCGAGGCGCGGACCGCCTCCTCCGCGAGCCCGCGGGCCGTCTCCCAGCTCTCCCTGGCCAGTGCGAGCCGCGCGTCGCCGAGATAGGACGCCGGGGGCCGCGACTGGCGCACCGACCCGATCAGACGGTCGTGCTGCAGCTCGTACCAGCGGATCCCCAGCCGGTGCTCGCCGCGCAGGATGTGGGAGTCCTCCAGGGCCTTGGCGACGGCGTTCGGCATGCCGGCCGTCTCGTGGAGTCCTTCGTAGACGGTGTTGCGCGTCCCGTGCTCGGTGACGAAGGTCCTGCGCAGCCAGGAGCGGATCTCGCTCGACGTGACACCGGATCCGGCCGAGACACGCGCGAGCATCCGATCGCAGAATCCGGTGAGGAACCGGTCGACGTTCACGTGCAGGTTCACGTGGTCCACGCTGATCTCCCTGAGCCCGGAGGGCAGCGACTCCCACAGCGCGGAGCAGACGACCTGCAACTGGACCGGTTCGATCGTGTTCAGTGTCAGCGTGGTCGTCTGCCCCTCGTCGTTGGAGATCGGGACGGTGCGCAGGTCGTCGACGAGCCGTTCCGCGGCCCCGGGGGCGAAGAACCTGCCGGTGCGCTCAACCGGCCTCGTGGTGGCGTCGAGCGCCGCGGCGCGCGTGAGCGGCGGCAGCTGGAACCGCGCCCGCGAACCTCGGCCCAGCGGGCGCTCGTGCGGCAGGACGGAGGCCAGATACTCCTCGCGCAGGGAAAGCAGCAGGTGGAGGCCGTCGTGATCCTCCACCGCCCGCGCCAGCTGGCGCAGGAGCTCGTTGCGGTCCTCCTCGCGGTCGAGCGGGCCGCCGAACAGCTCCTCGGCCTGGTCGAGGGCGACCAGGACGGGCACCGGGTCGCCGTATCTGTCGGTGCGTTCCGGGCGTTCGGCCAGGAAGTCCGAGATCGTGAGCCCCGCCAGCGCGGGCAGTGGCCGGTCGGGGGCCCAGGCCGACAGAAGCGCCAGCACATAGGGATTGCCGGGCATCTTCGGACGCAGCGAGGCGATGCCGTGGGGTGACACGCGGGCGATGGGCAGCACGTCGGCGCGCTCGGGCTCCACGCGGGGCAGGACACCCGCCTGCAGAAGGGACGTCTTGCCGACCCCGGAGGCCCCGAACAGCACGGTGAGGCCGGTGGCCTGCCAGATGGTGGCGATGTCGCGGGCCTCGCGTTCCCGTCCGAAGAACAGGGCGTGCTCGCTCCGGTCGTAGGGACGCAGCCCCACGTAGGGCCGGATGGTTCCGTCGCCGGCGCGTGTCGCGGTCGTCATGACGTCCGTCCCATTCTCCGCCGGAGCTCCGCGCAGAACTCCGAGGCGGTCCCCAGGAAGATCGAGATGTTCCAGCGGTCGAGATAGTGGGTGATGTAGCGCCTGGCCTTGCTTTCCGCGCTCTCGGTGCTCTTCGCGCTCCCGGCGCTCCCGGCGCTCCCGGCGCTCCCGGTGCCGCCAGTGGGGCGGCTCACCTCGGGCATGAGCTGCACGCTCACGTGCCGCCGCTTGTTGCTGCGAGGTGTGTTGCGCACCAGGCCGTGGAACAGCACCCGAAACGTCCAGTCCTGCAGGCTGTAGCCCACGAAGAGCAGCGGCCGGGTGGTCATCGCCCGCAGTATCGGGATCGGCAGCGGATGCCGCCCGTCGGTCGCGACGGCGTCCACCATGTTGACGAGGTACGTCAGGTAGTCGGCCTCGGTCAGCACCAGCGACGCGGGCTCCGCCCAGCTCCCGTGGAGGTGGTAGACGATGGGCCGCTCCACCGTCGGCTCCGGCAGGAGAGGGGCCGCGCCGGGGTCGGTGTCCCACCAGGGGGAGACGGCGACATGGGGATCCTTGCCCTCCGCCCGCAACGCCTCGGCCAGGAAGTCGTCGTAGTTCGTGGTGAGGAACGTCGTGAGCGGGAAACCGGCGAGCAGCCGGTGAGGCTCGCCGGGATCAGTCACCGGAGGCCGGCCGTGCGAGCGCAGGTGGCCGCAGACCGTCTCCTTGAGGTCGACCGGATCGCGCACCACGGCCTCGCCGTACTGCATCACACGGGCCAGGTCGCCCGCGTCGGAGAACGGATAGCCGTAGCGGAGGGCGTACTGGTTGCTGAGAGCGGCGCCGGTGGGCAGGGTGCCTGCACAGGCCCCCGCTCCGAGAAAAGGGGCACAGTCACCCCTGCCGAGCTGGTCGATCAAACGTTCCCAGTCGGTGTCGTCCACGGCTCCACCATGTTTGTCGACAAAGAGCGTGAGTATCGCACTCCAATGTCGCACATCGCCGGGGTGTCACAAAGGTTTTGATATGAACGAATCAAATCCGGCCACCGGGCCGGTGTCCTCGTCTTCGACTATTTCCCGCAGCGCGAGTCCAAGAGCGGAATCGTCGATCCCATCAAGATCGGCCAGGTTCATCCCTGTGAGGTCGATCAGGCCTTTGTGGTAATCGGTGTCGGCTATGACGGTTTCGTCGCTCATGCGGTCTCCCTCGCACCCCCGCGTTTCCGGCTCTTCGTGTGTCCCCGCCCTGGCCCATCGTTACACTCTTCCGGTGGTCGGACGAGTGCCTCCGAAGATAATTTGGAAGACGGGCCGGTATGGTTTACGGATAACAATCCTTTTTAAGGTGTGACAGTTATCTCCTTTTGGGACATAGCCATAAGACTCTGACCTCTTTGTTTATGCGCGTGTGAGGGGCGGGCGTCTAGGCTGATCCCAAATCGGGTGAGTGGAGGCGGTCGCGTGCCCATTTCACAGTCGTCGGGGTCTTCCCGGACAACGGGACGCCAGCCCCAGATCTGGGGCAAGGTCCCCCAGCAGAACAAGAACTTCACCGGCAGGGAAGATCTTCTCGACAAGCTGCACACCGGGGTCACCGCCGAGGTCACCGCGGTGGTTCCGCACGCCCTCCACGGGTTCGGCGGCGTCGGCAAGACCCACGTCGCGATCGAGTACGCCTACCGCTTCCGGCACGAGTACGACCTGGTCTGGTGGATTCCCGCGGACCAGCCGATGCTGGTGCGCTCCTCGCTGGCCGCGCTCGCCCCGCACCTGGGAGTCCCCTCCTCCTCCTCGATGGGCGTGGAGGACGCCTCGGCGGCCGTGCTGGACGCGCTGCGCCGCGGTGAGCCCTACTCCCGCTGGCTGCTCGTCTTCGACAACGCCGAGCAGCCGGAGGACATCAACGAGATCATCCCGCGCGGTCCAGGGCATGTCCTGATCACCTCACGCAACCACGCCTGGCAGAGCGTGGTCGACACCCTGCCCGTCGACGTCTTCACCCGGGCCGAGAGCATCGAGTTCCTCAGCAAGCGGGTGCCCAGCTCGACCAGCCTCGACGACAGGAACCGGCTGGCCGAGGAGCTCGGCGACCTGCCGCTCGCCCTGGAGCAGGCCGGGGCCCTGCAGACGGAGACCGG
This sequence comes from Streptosporangium sp. NPDC000509, assembly GCF_042898365.1. Lineage (NCBI taxonomy): Bacteria > Bacillati > Actinomycetota > Actinomycetes > Streptosporangiales > Streptosporangiaceae > Streptosporangium > Streptosporangium sp. NPDC000509. The sequence goes on from NZ_JBIAYX010000009.1 coordinate 50,380, forward strand.
GATGTCCGTCGAGCAGTATCTCCGGCTGCTGCGGGAGCAGACGGCCCAGCTGCTCGGGGCCAACAAGGCGCCCGATTACCCGCTGTCCATGACCGCGGCGTGGTCGCTGTCGGTGTCGCAGCTCAAGGCGAAACTGCCCGAGGCCGTGCAACTCCTGCGCTGCTGCGCCTTCTTCGGACCGGATCCGATCCCTCGCGACGTCTTCGGAGTGCTCACCGAGGAGTTCGCTCCGGGGTCGCGTCTCGGCGCGATCCTCGCCGACCCGATCCTGCTGAGCAAGGCCATCAGGGAGCTGGGGCGTTACGCCCTCGTCCGGATCGACTCCGAGAACCGGACCATCCAGGTGCACCGGCTGATCCAGGCACTCCTGCGCAACGAGCTGAGCGACGAGGAGCAGGCGTCCTTCCTCCATGAGGTGCACCTGCTGCTGGCGGCGGCGGTGCCGGGCCTCCCCGACAACAACGTCCTGTGGCCACGCTACGCCGAGCTGCTCACCCACGTGACCCCCGCGGCGGTCGAGGTCAGCCAGGATCCCCGCGTTCGCGCCTTCGCCCTGGACGTCGTGCGCTACCTCTACTCGTCGGGGGGCTACCAGTCGGCGAGAAACCTTGTCGGGCGCCTGATCGAGAGGTGGCGGGCCGACAGCGGGGACGAGGACCAGCACGTGCTCTCCGCGCAGCGGCACTTCGGGATCATCCTGCGCGAGCTCGGCGACTACCGGGCCTCCTTCGAGCTCAACCGCGAGACCCTGGCGCACATGCGGGAGGTCCTCGGACCCGACCACGAGGAGACCCTGCTGATCACCAACAGCCACGGCGGCGACCTGAGGATGCGGGGTGACTTCGCGGCCGCCCTGGCGCACGACGAGGAGTCACTGCGTCAGCACCGGACGCTGTTCGGCCAGAAACACCGCCGGACGCTGCGGACCATGAACAACCTCGCGCTCGACTACATGCTGCTCGGCGACTACCAGAAGGCGAGCGAGCTGCAGCAGACCGCCTACACGTTGCAGCGCTCCGGCGATTCCAAGTCGAGCCAGCAGTCCATCCTCACCTCATGGAACGGCCTGGCCCGCATCGTGCGGCTCAGGGGCGAATACTCGGAGGCCTGCGACATCGGCGAGGACGCCTACGACTTCAGCGTCCAGGAGCTCGGGGCCGACCACCCCAGGACCCTGCGCGCGGCCAAGGACCTGTCCATCGCCAAGCGCAGGGCGGGGCTGATCGACGAGGCGTTCGAGATCGCCCAGCGGACGTTCGAGCTGGAGGAGCGCATCTTCGGCCGCGACCACCCCGACACGCTCGCGGCCGCCCTGTGCCTGGCCAACGCGCAGCGCACCAGGGGTGAGGTCGACGAGGCGCTGGGACTGCTGCGCGATACGGCGGCCCGTTATCCCAGGCGCTACGGGGACGAGCACCCCTTCACCTTCGGCTGCAACATGAACCTCGCGCTACTGCTGCGGGTCAACGGAGACATCGAGGAGGCGACCGAGCTCGACCTGAGATCTCTGGAGGGCTTCGACCGCACGCTGGGACGTGAGCACCACTACTCGCTCACCTGCGCGATCAACCTCGCCAGTGACCTCGCCGCCGGTGGAGAGGTCTCCCCGGCCGGGCGACTGGGTGAAGAGACCCTGGCCCAGTTGCGGGAGCTTTTGGGCATCGACCACCCGCTCACCCTCGCCTGTGCGAACAACCTGGTCATCGACCTGCGGACGCGGGGGGCCTCGGCGGAGGCGGAGACACTGCGGGCCGACACCTTCGAGCGCTATCGGCGGGTGCTGGGTGAGGAGCACCCCGACACGACGGTGGCGCTGCGGGGGGAGCGGCTCGACTTCGACTTCGATCCGCCCGCGCTGTGACCGGCATGCCCGCGCTGTGACCGGCGCGTCCGGGCGGCCGCGCCGCATTTCCCGTGCGCCGGACGTCATATCGTGGCCGATCCGCTCCGGCCGCTAGCCGTTGCGTTCGAGCCAGCGCGCGTAGTGGTCGTCGGAGCGTTCACGGCTCATGGCTCGTGCGCGGGCCGGCACGCTCTCCCTCGACCAGTCGTCGAGGCGCCGCGCCATCCCGGCCGTGAAGTTCTCACCGGCGGGGGTGAGCCGCCCGCTGCCGAGGAGGGTGGCGGTGACGAGGTGCGAGGCCTCGCGCCACTGGAAGAACTCCGCGTTCGCGCGCAGGGCCGCCGTCCCCGACTCCCATTCGCGCTGGCGCATCCAGAAGCCCGCCACCCCCAGGAAGGCGTACGCGCCCTGGAGAAGTCCCGGCACGGGGCGGGGATCCTCGCGCCAGGGAGCGTAGTAGCGGGAGCCGTCGTCGGGCAGGGTGAGGGGAACGAGGTCGAGCAGGGCCGAGAGCTTCGCGTGCTGCGTCTCGTGCGTCAACGTGACCGCGAGCCAGGACGCGTCCGGCGGCGTCGACAGGGCCACGCACCCGAAGGTCTCCCGTGAGGACGAGCTCGACTGGCCCCTGGCGGGCGCGACGAGCGGCGTGAGGACCGTGATCGCCGTGGCCACCTCCTCGGCCACGGTCCGGTGGTGACGCACCAGCAGATCCCATGCCTCGTGCAGCGTCGACTGCCACCGCTCGGTCTCGGCCTCGGTGAGACGCCCGCCGATGTTGCCCGTCCCCGGCATCCGGTAAGGGTCGAGGTCGTCGATGACCAGGCGGAGGGAGATGCCGTCCGCCTCGCTGAACAGCGAACGCAGCCCTCGCCAGCCCGGGGCGTCCTGGCGGGGGTCGCCGGGAATCCTGACGATGATCCCGTCCGCGGTGATCTCGGTGTCGTCCGGGCCGCACTCGACCGTGGCCACCGAGACGGTCGGCGACAGGATCGCCTGCCCCAGTGACGGCAGCGTGACCACCCCCTCCACCGCCGGTACGTCGATCTCGCAGGCGGTGCCGGAACGGATCGCCGCCGCGGCGGCGAGGGCCGCGAGTTGTCCCGGAGCCGCGTCGCGGTCGCCGGCGTCGAGCAACTTGACCGTACGGCGCGCCCAGGCGCCCACCGACGGGTGGCGCAGGACCGCATTGACGACGGCGGGGTAGCGGCGCTGGACGGTGGCGAGCAGGTCGTAGGCGCGGCGGGTGGCGGCGGCGTCGGGATGGCCGCTCGCCCGCGCGGTTTCCAGCACCCCGCGTACGAGCAGGATGTGCTTGCTGTGCTGTGCGGCGGACAGTTCGGCGACCGCGGTGGTGCCCCCACCGCCGGTGGCGAGTTCTGAGAACGTGCCGGCCGCGATCCGGTGCTCACGCAGGTTCATCGTGCCCTTTCTCTGCCGTTTCGATCGGGCCGGCAGATCGGCTTCGACCGTTCCCTTGATGTGCCCGATGAGGCGGAGGAGGTCGGGGGAGTAAACGGAGGGGTTGGCGAAACCGTGGCCGGAGCGGTAGCGGTGGGCGTAGTGGCCTCCTCCGCAGACGCGGGAGACCGGGCACGCCCGGCAGGTCGGGGAGAGGGCCAGTTCGCCGATCTGGCGGGCGGCGATCGAGGGCAGGAGCAGGACGTCGTCGAAGGAGTCGCGCGCCACGTGCAGACCGGTTTCCGGTGCTCCCCGGTAGGCCGACTTCAGGGCGTCCGACTGCTCGATGCCGCCGTCGGTCTCCACGACGACCATCGCGACGGGGGACAGGCCCATCTGCTCGCTCGACGACGAGCGGCCGAGCAGTCCGCGAATGATCTCGTTGAACGTCCTGACCCAGGTGGGGCGCCGCGGCGCGGCGTACCAGCGGTCGAAGATCGGGATCAGCCAGTCGGCGTACGGTGTCGCCTCGGTGTCCGGGGTCCGGCCGGGAGGTGGCGCGGACCAGTTGCCGTGCGGGAGCAGGAAGTCGACGGCCGGTGGGTCGAAGGCGAGGAGCGCCTCGTAGGCCCCGATCGGGTCGTTCCTGAGGTCGACGGTGCACAGCAGGCCGCTGAAGAGGTGCCTGAAGGCGGGCGAGCCCAGCAGTCCGAGGGCGCGCAGCACGTCGGCGTGGCTTCCCCGGCCGTCGGCGCGGCGGCGGCCCCGGTCGTGCATGGTCTCGTCGCCGTCGAGGCTGACCCCGACCCGGACGCCCAACTCGTCGAAGAGGCGGAGGTGGCGGAGGTCGAGCAGGGTGCCGTTGGTCTGCAGGCCGACGGTGGTCCTGGTGGCGGGGCCGACCGCGGAGCGGACCAGCGTGACGAACTCGCGGATCGCCTCACGGCCGGCGAGCAGGGGCTCGCCCCCGTGCAGGATGAGCTCAATGTGGGCCAGGTTGTGGCGGTGGGCGTGCTGGGCGATTCTCTCGGCCGTGGCGGTGAAGATCTCCCGTGACATTTGTTTCGGTCGCGTCTGCCAGGAGGAGTCGGCCATTTCGTACATGTAGCAATATTTGCAGGCGAGATCGCACCTGCTGTGGATCTTCAGGATGAACTGCCGGAACGGAGTCGGCCGCCAGCCATCGGCCATCAGCCCTCCGATATCGAGAGTCGACGGCCACTCGCGCATCGCTGATCAGCCCCCTGCCGAGACCACGTTATGTGACGCCCGAAAGATGTTTCCACGATAGATGATGCTCGGCCGCCGTTCCAGATTGAAGGAAAAACCAGTGATCATGTCGATGAAGGGGTAGGAATGCGCGGGGCTGAAAACTTGACTATTGGGGCAAAGTCATGCCAGATAGGGAATGGCGCAAGAGAGGTGTGCCACGTTTGCCGGAGAAACCCGACCCCATAATCCCCCTGCCTCGAAGCGTGTTCCCCGCGACGCTCGATGTCGGGGGATTGCTGGACTCGGGGTGGCGGCCGGCGGCTTTCCGGCAGTTCATCCTGAAGATCCACAGCAGGTGCGACCTCGCCTGCCGCCATTGCTACATCTACGAGATGGCCGACCAGTCGTGGAAGGCCCAGCCGCGGCGCATGTCGAAGGCGATCGTCGACTGTACGGCGAGACGCGTCGCCGAGCACGCGCTCGCCCACGAATTGGCCGAGGTCGAGGTCATCCTGCACGGGGGAGAGCCCTTGCTGGCCGGGCCCGATCTCATCTCCTACGCCGTGCGCACCATCAGGGGGGCCGCCGCCGACGTCGGGACCCGCGTCCGCGTCGGCGTGCAGACCAACGGGCTGCGCCTGGACGAGGCCTACCTGAGGCTCTTCGAGAGCCTGGAGATCCGCGTCGGGGTGAGCATGGACGGCTACGCCGAGGGCCACGACCGGCACAGGCGCTACGCGGACGGCCGGGGCAGCCACGCGATCGTCGCGGACGCGCTCCGCAGGCTGACCGAGGGTCCGTTCCACCACCTGTTCAGCGGCCTGCTGTGCACCGTCGACGTCCGTAACGACCCGCTGGCGACCTACGAGGCGCTCCTCGCCTTCGACCCACCGGCCGTCGACTTCCTGCTCCCGCACGGCAACTGGTCCGCCCCGCCGCCGTACCGCCTCCCGGACGACGAGGTGACACCGTACGCCGACTGGCTGATCCCGATCTTCGACCGCTGGTACGGCTCGGCCGCCGACCAGACGGAGATCCGGCTGTTCCGCGAGATCCTGCGCCTGCTGACGGGAGGCGCCTCGCGCAGCGAGACGGTGGGGCTCTCACCCGCCAGGATGGCCGTGGTGGAGACCGACGGCAGCATCGAGCAGTCGGACATCCTGAAGTCCAGCTACCACGGAGCGGCCGCGACCCGGCTGCATCTGCTCCGCGACTCCTTCGACGACGCGCTCAGGCATCCGGCCATGGCCGCCCGGCAGATCGGCGAGCTCGCGCTCGCCCCCGCCTGCCTGGCCTGCGACCTGCGTTCGGTCTGCGGCGGAGGGCTGTACGCGCACAGATACAGCGAGTCCACCGGTTTCAAGGGCCCCTCGGTCTACTGTCCCGACCTCTACCGGTTGATCACCCACATCCGTACAGGTTTCGCGAGAGACGTCGCCCGGCTGAAGGGAAGTCGATGAGGCTCGGTGCGCAGGGAGTGTCCGACACGACGGTTCTCGCGCTGGCGGCCGGTGAGGGCGGAGCCGACGCCGTGGCCGAGCTGAGCGCGTTCCAGCGCCTCAAGAACAGGATGTTGATTCGCGGGGTCGTGACAGAGGCGCGCTCGGCGAGCCACCCCGGCGCCGCCCTGGCGGCACGCGCCTACGGCCTCCTGGCGGATCTGGAGGTGGAGGCGGGCGAGGAGGTCGAGCGCGTGCTGCGCTACCCGGCGGTGGGGGCGTGGGCGTGGCGGACCTACCGGTCCTTGCGGAGCGGGAACGGCACGTCCGACGATCCCGCGCAGCTGGGCGCGCCGGCCGTGGTGGCCGCGGTGCGGGCCCGGATCGCCTGCCGGGTCCGGCTGCCCGTCCGTGACGGCGCGATCATGCTGCCGTCACTGGGGCGTCTCACCCTCCCCGAGGGGGCGGAGGAGACGGTCGACATCACGGTGAGACCGGACGCCGACGGCGCCGAACTCGAGGCCGCAGGCCTGACGGTCCGCGTCCGTCCCCGCGGCGACCGGCCCGGCTGGCAGGCGCTTCGCGGGCTGCGGGTGACCCCGGGATTCGAGCCGGTCGTCGACGACCTCGACCCGTACCGGTGGTCCGCGAAGGAGGTCGCGGAGCCGCGGCTGGATCCCGGGCGGCTTCGCGCGTGGGGGACGCACCTGGACGACGCCTGGCGGGTCCTCGCCGCGCACCACGCGACCGTGGCCGAGGAGGTGAGGCTCACCGTGTCGGTGCTCACCCCCGTCAAGGCCCCGAAACGGGGGCAGAACAGCGCCACCTCGCGCGAGACGTTCGGGACCGTCGCCATGTCCGACCCGTGGCACGGCGTGGGGCTCGCGGCCACGTTCGCCCACGAGATCCAGCACGCGAAGCTCACCGCGCTGACCGAGGCGATCCCGCTCACCCTGCCGGACGACGGCTCCCGCCACTACGCGCCCTGGCGGGACGATCCGCGCCCCGTCTACGGCCTGCTGCAGGGCTCGTACGCCTATCTCGGGGTGGCGGAGTTCTGGCGCAGGCAGCACCGTTTCGAGCGGGACGCCGAGGCGTTCCGGGCACGCGTGGAACTCGCCCGCTGGAGGCGGGCCGCCTACGCGGTCACCGGCACGCTGCTGGCGAGCGGGGGCCTGAACGAGCGCGGGGAGGAGTTCGTGGCGCGCATGAGGAAGACGCTGGAGGAGTGCGCCGCGGAACCGGTCGACTCCGCCGCGGAGAGCCAGGCCCGGCGCGAGGCGGAGCGGCACCTCGACGCCTGGAGGAGGCGCAACCCCGGGTTCCGGGCGAACGGGTGGCCCCACACCGGCCCCTGACCGGGAGACCGCGGCGGAAAACAGGCGTTCCGGCCAAAGTGCGGGGTCAAAGGCGTTCCACCGGAGCGGGACGGATCGGCGGTCAGATCGGCGGGGGGTCGAAGTCGCAGTCGATGCGACGGCCCTCGCTCGCGAGGAGGGCGTCGGGATGGCCGGTCTCCAGCGGGCGTTCGTAGCGTCGCATCGTGTCGTCGTACAGGATCTCGGCCCGCTCCTTCTCGCCCGCGGCCCTCAGGTCGAGGGCGAGGTTGTTGGCGCAGGACAGGCTCAGGAAGTGGTTCTCGCCGAAGAGCCCTCGCAGCCGGGCGAGCGTCTCCTCGCCGAGCTCGCACGCCCGGGTGGTCTCCCCCAGGGCCGCGAGATCGGTCTGGAGGCTGATGGCGCACGTCAGCGGATAGTGGTGCTCCCGGCCGACCTTGGCGATCAGGCCCTCCCTCACCCTCTCGTTCAGACGCCTCGCCGTCGCGACGTCACCGCGCAACCGATGCAGGATCGCCAGGTTGCCGGCGCAGGCGAGGCTGTAGGGGTGCTCCTCGCCGAACACCCTGGGATAGAGGGCGACCGTCCTTTCCGCCGTCGCGAACGCCTCGTCGAGGTCGCCGGTCGTCCGCAGCGCGTTGGAGAGGTTGATCGCCGCGGCCATCGTGTCGGGATGCTCGTCCCCGAAGAGCCGCTGAAGGCGGGTGTGCGTGTCACGCGCGAGCTCCAGCGCCTCGGTCACCTCTCCCGAGCGTCGCTTGGCGATGGACAGGTCCTTCGCCGTCAGCAGCGTGGCGTGATGGTCGAGCGTCAGCTCCTGGACGCCGTAGGCGTAGGCCTCCTCGCCCAGGTCGCACGCCTCGGTGTAGTCGCCGCAGAGCCGCACGGCCCTGGCCAGGCCGTTCCACGACAGCAGCAGGACGGTCCTGCCGATGCCCTCCCCCGCGTCGCTCATCTCCAGATAGGTCTCCTGGTGCAGACGCCGCGCCTCGGTGTAGTCACTGGTGAGGGCGTAGTCGAGGGCCAGGTTGTTGAGCACGCGCAGGGTGGACGGATGGCCGGGGCCACGGCCGGCGGAGTGCGCGGCCAGGGACTCCTCGTCCAGCTTCCTGGCGGCGATGAAGTCGCCGCGCGCCCGCAGGGACGCCCCGTAGCCGTTGGTCGTCAGGAGCGTCTCGTTGTGGTCGTGGCCGAGGACCTCGCGCATGTCGTCGAGGGTCCGGCGGTCGATCTCGTACGCCGCGGAGTACTGGCCGAGCCCGCGCAGCACGTTGCCCAGGTGCTTGTACGCGACGAGCACGTCCGGGTGCCTCGCCCCGCTGACCTCGGTCCACCTCTTGACGAAGCTCTCCAGGAAGGAACGGGCCGACTGGTAGTTGCCCGACACGAAGAGGTAACGGGTGATGTTGAGGGCGAACCGTCTGACGGCCGGATCGGTGCACTCCTCCAGGCCTGAGGGGGTGACGTGGGCGACCAGCTCCTCGAAGCGGCGCCACCTGGCGCTCTCGTCGGGATCGTTGGGGGCGCTGCCGGCCAGCAGCACGTGCACCTCGTGCCGGATGTCGGCCTGGTCCTTCTCCGACAGGTCGTCGCGCAGGAGCGCCTGGATCAGCCGGTGCACCTGGATGGTGCGGGTGGTGGGCTCGATCCTGGCCAGTGCGAAGCGTCTCAGCTCGCTCAGCGCCGTGGCGAGCAGGATCGGGTCGGACAGGATTCCGCCGAGCCGGGGTGCGACGGCCTTGTTTCCCCTGCGGAAGACGTCGCGGGGGATGGGCTCGGGGCCGAAGAAGGCGCAGGACCGCAGGAGCGTGATCGCCTCGGGGAGGCGGTCCTCCAGCAGCGACACCGACACCTTCCACGCCGCCGTCATCGAGAGCGGATATCCCGGTGCCCTGTTGGCCCCCAGCAGCCTTCTCGCCTGCTCGTTGAGCTGCTCCAGGTATTCGTCGACCGACATGCCGGTCTCGTACTGCAGCGCGCCGGCCTGCTCCAGGGCGAGGGGAAGGTCGCCGAGCTGCTCGGCGAGCCGCGAGGCGTCGTCGTCGGGGACCTCCCGGCGCAGGCGCTTCCTCAGGAACGCCATGCTCTCCTCGCGGGTGAAGACATCGACCTGGAGGGTCTCGAAGTGGTCCTCCCACTTGGGGTTGCGTGAGGTGATCAGGACATGTCCCGGCCCGCGCGGGATGAACTCCTGAACCTGCCCCGGCTCCTCGGCGTTGTCGAAGATCAGCAGCCAGCGGCGGTAGGGGGTGCCGCTCTGCAGCGTCCTGCGCACCGCCTCGGCGGCCTCCTCGACGCCGGTGGCCGACGCCGGCGGCAGGCCCAGGTAGGGCGCCATCGCCGCCAGTGCGGACGGCACCAGCACGCGCTGGTCGGAGGGGATCCACCAGACGAGGTCGTAGTGCGAGCGGTAGCGGTGGGCGTACTCGATGGCCAGGTGGGTCTTGCCGACACCACCCCACCCCTGCAGCGCCTGGGGTTGGGGGACGACGGCGGTGACGGTGCTGATGCCCTGGCGGAGCTTGAGGAGCATGTCGTCGCGCCCGGTGAAGTTTCTGTTGCGGGGTGGGACCTTCTCCCAGATCTCGGGCTGCCGCTCGGGCACCGTGTTCGCCGCGTGTGAAAGCTCCACCACCTCGGGCCACCGCCTTTTTCTAGCCAAAGGGATCGTACGGTCATCCTAAAGGTTGATTCGAAGAGTGGGGTATTACAGAATCACATTGAGAAAAAACCCGGCCCCGGAAATTTTCGGGAGTGGTATCGCACCCCCTTTTGGGGCGTCCTGAAAACCGGTGCCGGGTCGGTCCGGAGGCGACGCGACGTCATAGGGAGCACGCATGCGCGATGACGATTCAAGGCCGGGAGGTCTCATCGACCTTGAGGGCCTCTCCCTGGAGAAGCTCACGGAGGTCGACGAGGCCTGGCTGCGCAGGATGCTGGAGCCGTTGCTGCTGGAGAAGGCGGAGCCCGCGGCGGGATTCACGAGTTCGATCTGAGGAATCACCTTGCCGTTTCATGCGGGTTGCGGCAGAAAGGTGATCGTGAATCATTCGCCCACTCCGGCCGCCTCGGTGACACAGGGGGTGCCTTACCGTGCGGGGGGGATTGACCATGCCAATAGAGTCGTACGGCATCGAGTCCATGACCTGATTGGACCTGCCGTCCGTGAGGTGGTGCCCTGCGTGCACGACATGGGGGAGGCCGAGTGGGAGCGCCTGCTCGACCAGCTGAACAGCGGAGACTGCACGCCCTTCCTGGGGTCGGGGGCGTGCGTGGGCACCCTGCCGACGGGGACGGCGCTGAGCCGCGACATGGCGCGCCGATGGGACTATCCCTTCGCCGACGACCACGATCTCCCCAGGGTGACGCAGTTCGCGGTGATGAGATATGGGGATTCGGTATATGTGAAGAGGCGGATCTGCGACGAACTCGATGCCGGGGGAGCTCCCGACTTCCTCGACCCGCTTGAGCCGCACGCCCTGCTGGCGAGTTTCCCTCTTCCGGTGTACTTGACGACGAACTACGACGACTTCATCCTGCGCTCGCTCGAAGCGGTGGGAAAAAGGCCGAATGTGGCAATTTGCCCATGGAACAAAGGGCTTGCCTACGCGGAAGATCTGTTCAGCAGCGAGGCAGGCTGGAACCCCAGGCCTGAGGCTCCGCTCATCTATCATCTGCACGGCAACCTGCAGGATCCGGCGTCGATCGTGCTGGCCGAGGACGACTATCTGGAGTTTCTCACCAACCTCGCGGTGGACGGCGTCGCGGGTGGGCAGCGAATGCTGCCCACCTCCATTCTCGCGGCGCTGACCAGGAGACCTCTGCTGTTCATCGGTTACAGCCTGCAGGACTGGACGTTTCGCGTGCTTTTCCACGGGCTGTTGAAAGCCGTTCCCGGCATCAACCGCCGCAGGCACGTGAGCGTCCAGCTCGCCCCCTCGCTCGCCAGCACGAAGGCGGACGTGCTGGAGGTCCAGCGCCAGCTGGCCAGATACTACGAAGACTGGCGGATCTCCATCTTCTGGGGGACGGCGGAGGAGTTCTGCCGTGAGCTGCGCCGGCGGATGGGACCGGTGCCGTGACCTCCGAGGTGACCCCCGATCGCGACCGGTCCGACGCGACCGGCCAGCCGTACGTCGGCCTGCGGGCCTTCCGCCGAGAGGACCGCTCCAAGTTCTTCGGCCGAGACAGGGAGGCTCGCGAGGTCTCCGACCTGTGGCAGGCCGGGCGCCTGACCGTGCTGTACGGGCCGTCCGGCGTGGGTAAGACCTCGCTGATCCAGGCCGGAGTGCTCCCGCTGCTGGACGCGGGCAGGACCGACGTCCTGCCGATAGGACGGGTCTCGCACGGCTCGCCCTTCCCCTCCGCCGCGCTCTCACGCCACAACCCGCACGTGTTCGCGCTGCTGTCGTCGTGGTCCCCGTTGGAGACGCCCACCCGGCTGGCGGGGCTGACGATCCGCGAGTTCCTGGGCCGGCGCCCGCCCCGTCAGGATCCGTACGGCGATCCGGTGCTCACCCTGGCCGCGATCGACCAGGCCGAGGAGCTCTTCGGCGGCTTCGCCCACCGCCAGCCGTACCGGGAGTGGTTCATCGGCCAGCTCGTCGAGGCGTTGGACGACGACCCGAACCTGCGCCTGCTCGTCTCGATCCGGGAGGACCACCTCGCCGCGATCCTGCCCCACGAGCCGAAACTGGCGGGCATGGCCAGAAGCCGCTTCTCACTGACCGCCCTCGACACGGCCGCCGCGGTCCGGGCGACCGAGGGGCCGCTCGAGGGGACGGGCCGCTCGTTCGCCCCCGGCGCGGCGCGGGGGCTGGTGGACGACCTGCGCATGATCAGGGTCGGCAGGGCGCTCGGCGAGGAGGTCGTCGCCGACGCCAAGGTGGTCGAGCCCGTCCAGCTGCAGGTCGTGTGCTCGGCCATGTGGCGCTCCCTGCCCGAGGAGGTGCGGGTCATCTCCTCCGACCACGTCCGCAGGTTCGCCAACGCCGACCGCTCGCTCACCGACTTCTCCGAGCGGATGATCTCCGAGGTGGCCCGTGACCACTTCGGGGGCGACGTCGCGGAGCTCAGGAGCTGGCTGCGCCGCTGTTTCATCACCGAGCTCGGCACCCGCGAGGTCGTCTACCAGGGGGAGACCGTCACCGCCGGCATGCCGAACGCGCTGGTCAGGGCGCTGGTCGACCGCCACATCCTGCGTGAGGACATCAAGGCCGGCACGCGGTGGTGCGAGCTCTCGCACGAGCGTCTCATCCAGCCCATCCTCCAGAACGACCATCTCGTCGTGCGGGCCGAGAGCGGGTCGTTCCCCGACGACTACCTGCGCGCCGCCGAACTCTCGTTCCGCGACGGGGAGTTCGCGCTGGCCGCGAAGCAGGCGGAGGAGGCCCTGGAGCGCTGCGGTGACAACACCAGGTCGCGGGCGGAGATCGAGTCCTTCCTCGGTAACGTCGCGCACCGGCGCGAGGACTTCGAGAAGGCCGTCTCCCACTACCGCACCGCCGCGGTCCTCTTCGAGTCGCTGGGGGCGACCTCGGCGGTCGGCGGCCTTCTCGCCGGGATCGGCAGGCTGCGACTGGCCCAGGGACGCCCTTCGGCCGCGGTGCGGGAGCTGTACTCGGCGATACGCCGCCTGCCCGATGACATGAACATCCAGACCGAGCTCGCCTGGGCGCTCTGGTACGACGGTCATCCCGACGCGGCGCGTGACGTCCTCGACGACGTGCTGGGCAGGGAGGGGAACCTCGCCGAGGCGTTGCGCGCCCGCGGTGAGATCCTCGTCGGCCTCGGCCGGCCCGAGGCCGCGCTACGCGATCTCGACAGGGTCCGGCCGCTGCAGTGGCCCTCCACCCGGGCCGCCCACGCTCTCGCGCTGGCCGTCCTGGGACGTTTTTCCGAGGCGGAACGGGAGGTCAGGGCGGTGCCGGCCGAGGCGGGAGATCATGGTCCGGCGCTGTTGTACGCCGCCCGCGTCTACGCCCTGACCGGTGACGCCGCGTCGGCGGCCGATCTGGCCCGGCGGGCGAGGGAGGCGAGAGCGCCCAGTCTGCCTGCGCATCTCGCGGCCGAAGCGGATCGGCTGCTCGCCACGTCGTGAGCGCCCGGGCGGCCACGTGGGCACCGGTCGCCCTCACCTTCCTGGTCGTCCCCGCGAGACCGAGCCGGGCGTGGAGGCGCAGCAGTGACGTGAACGTCACCCCCATGGCGACGGCGAACATCAGGACGGTCAGGATGACGGCCGCCCTGCGGACGCCGAACCCGGCGACCAGGATCCCACCGAGGGGGGCGGCGACGCACACGGCACCGTGCGCGACGAGCCGATGCACGCTCATCACCCGCCCCAGCTTGCCCTTGTCGACGGTGCCGACCTCGAAGGTTCTGATGGCCACGTTGCTGAGCGCCCCGGTGCAGCCGGTCAGCAGTATCGCGAGCCCGAAGAAGAGCGGCCTCTCCCCGTACGCCGCGACGAAGAGCGCCAGCACCCATATCCACAGCTGGGCGAAGAGCGTGAAGTTCCTCGGTTCGAGCCTGAGATAGGGGGCGAGGGTCGATCCCGCCACACCGCCCAGGCCTCCGGCGGCGAGGACCAGGCCGACCTGGTGCGAGGGCAGGTTCGCCGACCCCGCGATGAAGATCATGATGAGCGCGTTCACCATCAGGTTGGTGACCGTGGTCACGGCCATCGCCCTGCGGAGGAAGCGGTGCCTGGACAGTTCCCGGAAACCATCGGATATCTCCCTCAGCAGGTGCCGTCCCGCCAGGCTTCGCACCCCGTCGGCTATCTCGCGGAGCACCCGCAGCCGGGGCCGACCTGTCCTGTGCTCCGTCCTGCCGCCGGCCACGCTCAGGGGAGAGAGGAGGGCGAGGAAGAACAGCGCCGCGTTCACCGCGAAGGACATCGCGTACATGACCCCGAAGAGCCACCCCCCGAGCGGCCTGCCCGCCAGCACCGCGATATGCGAGATCGTCTCGCTCCTCGCCATCACGAGGGAGACCTGGTCCTTCGGGACGAGGGACGAGATCAGCGCCGTCTCCGCCAGCGAGTAGAGCACCCACAGCGTGCCCTCGAGGAAGGCGGCCGCCAGGAGGTGTGTCAGGGAGGGGCGGTCCAGGACGAGCGCGAGGAACACGGTGAAGACGATCAGTCCTCGCAGGGTCTCGGTGAGGAGCATGAGCGAGCGCGGGTTCACCCGGTCCGCCAGGACGCCCGCCGGAATGTAGAAGACCAGAATCGGGAAGGTCAGCGCGAAACTGGTCCAGCCCGCCTGCACCGGGGAACCGGTCAGGGTCAATGCCAGGAGGGGATAGGCGACACTCACGGCTCGTGACCCCACGGTCGAGAATGTCATCCCCAGCCAGACGCGGGCGAATTTTCTCATCGGCTAGTTCGAAGTCGCTCTCTGATCCCGGGCGCCCCAGCACGACCTGGTCGCCCGCCGTCCCCGTCCGCGTTCTAGGGAACACCTCACAAGGCAATGGAGGGAGAGAGCTATACGGACTCCCGCTGTTAGAGAAACGATGACAATTTCTTGACAAAAAGTCATAGAAAACAACACCAATGAGAGCCCGTTCGTCAAAACGGGTCACAGTGGTGTTGCCAAGTCACTTGAGTCCCAAAAGCATAGCGCCGAAGAAGAGCGGCCGGGAAAGACCGTCAGGTTCCGCGCCCTGACGATGATGTCTGGGAGTGGCCTGTTCGGGAGTGGTCGAGGAAAGCCTGACCCACCTCCCCAGGGCCCTTTTCCTCAAGTCCGGGGCAGGGGAGGCGCGGGATTCAGGCGGGCAGCTGGGCGTCCAGGCGGTAGCCGTCGACGGTGACGTAGACCTGGTCGCCGGGACGGGCGTTCAGACGCATCAGGACGGGCTGCAGCGAGTCGAAGACGGGGTGGTCCCGCCAGACCAGGACCACCGCGTTGTCGCCGGGGCCGGTGACCGACAGCAGCGTGCCGGGACGCATGCCCAGCCGGGTGGCGTATCCCTCGGGCACGGCCACCGGGCCGCCCCGCAGGTGGTCGCTGGTCACCTCGATGCGCTGCCAGCGGCCCGGGTCGGACGACGGGCTCGCGGGCGAGTGCAGCGGGGCCCGCTGGCTGGTGATCAGGTGCGGTCTGGAGTTTCCGCCCGCCAGGGCCGACAGGGTGGCCAGGGCCGCGCGGGGGTCGATGGCGCCGGCGTTCACCTGCGGGATCGGCTGCCCGCCGCGGTGGTGGTGGCCGTTGGCCCCCGGGGTGCGGCGTGGCAGCTGCCTGACCTCCTCGGAGGAACCCTCCTGAAGGGCCGCCTCCTGCGCGGTGCTCGCGGCGGCGAGGGCGTCCAGCCAGGGCTGGGCCGAGTGGGCGCGGATGCCGAGCTGGTGCTCCATGAGCCTGAGCGAGTCGCTGTCGATCGGCTTGTTCGACAGGAGCTGGCGGGTCCGCTCGCGCAGGCCGCCCAGATCGCCCACGACGAGCCAGTCGTCCTGGAGCCGCCGGTCCGGCATGAGCGTGACGAGCACCCTCCACAGCGGGGTCCGCAGGGTCGGAACCTCGATCGGGTGCGCGGGGTCGGCGCCGATGAGCTGGTCCTTGGTGGCGGCGGCGCCGAGCCACTCGGTCAGCCCGAACATGTGCCCGGTGAGCGGGGCGGACTCCGGGGAGCGCAGCCAGAGCAGGATGCGTTCCTCGGCGGCGCGCTGGGCCGCCGAGAGCGCGTCACGGTCGGCGTTCAGCTTGTGCGCGAGCGCGCGCAGGCTGATCGGCTCGACCGCGAAGAGCCGTTCCACGGCGACCGCGCGCTCCAGCGGGCTCCAGTCGCGGAACATGTTGTCGACCAGGCGCACCAGCGGATAGTCGTTGAGGTTGACCGGGGGCGCGGGGGCGGCCGGTTCGGGGACCGCCGGTTCTGTGGCCGCGGGCTCGGGGACCGGCACCTGGGGTGCCGACGGCGCCGACGGCTGAGCCGGAATCCGCGGCGCGGGTGTCTGCGCCGGGTCCTGGTCGTGCTCCTGGAGCGGAACCTGGGCGTGGACGGCGGCCGGCGCGGACGGCGCGGTCTGCTCGGCGAGCCCGGGGACGTGGCTGAGCACCTCGCGGAAGACGGCGGTGACCACGATCTCCGGGGAAGGCGTCGCGGGCGCGCTCAGGTCTCCCGCGGTCAGGCGGCGCAGGCGGCTCCAGCCGCCCAGGCCGGCGATGGCCGAGCGCGCGGGCTCCGGCCAGTCGGGCAGGGTGGGATCGACCGTGTGCACGTGCAGCGCGGGCAGCACGTCGCTCAACGGCAGATGATCCCAGCGTGACAGCGAGAGCCGGGCCAGCCTGTCGCAAACCCAGTCGAGCCCCGCGGCGCCGAGGGCCTTTGGCAGGGTGACCGACGACCACCAGCCGGCGGGCAGCCGGGGGTCGGCGAGGGCTTCGGCGACCTGCTGGGGACGGCTCCAGCGCAGGGCCGGGACCAGATCACTCAGGCAGATCGATGACTCGGCATCCATCGGCGGACCGTAACCTCCCCAAAGTGACGCGTGTGGCTAATGGTGCAGCTTACGCCGCAAGCTATCAATTGGCATTAAGAGGGTAAAGCTCCCTGGTACCCAAATCAGACGGTAGGACACGTGGACGGCCACCCAGAACCGTCACGGCCTCCGCCCCGGCACGGCGTCCCGCGTCCAGCGCGACCTCGTCGGCGGCCCCGCTCAGCAGGGCCGTCAGCAGTCCGGCGGCGAACGCGTCCCCCGCTCCAATGGAGTCAACCACCTCGGTGGTGAGCGCGGGAACCCGGGCGGCCAACTTTCCTTCCCTGGCCATCAGCGCGCCGCGGGATCCCAGTTTCACCGCCGCGGCCCCGTAGCGCAGGCTCAGACTCTCGGCCGCCCCCTCGGGGGTCGTCTCGCCGGTGAGCAGCAGCGCCTCGTCCAGGTTGGGAATGACCAGCTGGGCCGGGAGGGTCTCCCGGACGAACCGCTCGACGCCGAACGAGCGCAGGAAACCGGTCGAGGCCGGGTCCACGCTGATCGAGACCCCGCGCAGGGACGCCTCGGCCATCGCCAGCCGGGAAAGTTGGAGCCCAGGTTCGGCGAACAGTGTGTATCCGGACAGATGGAGATGACCCACACCGTCGAGCAGGGTCTCGTCCCAGTCGCCCGTGCCGATGTGCCCGCCCGCGCCCCGGTTGGTGAGCATGGAACGCTCCCCGGTCACGTCCACCATGGCGATCACCACCGCGGTGGGCCGGTCGGGGTCGACCCGCAGGTGCGGCCGCACCCCGAACCGCCGCAGCTCGGCGGCGTGCCAGTCGGCGGTGTCGAAGCCGGCCCGGGTCAGGATCCGCGCGTCGGCGCCCAGCCAGGCGGCCCAGGACGCCGTGTTGGCGCCGGAGCCGCCGGGACGCAGCACGATGTCGGCGGCGGTGTCCGTCCCGACGGCCAGACCGCTCCTGGCGGACCCGCCGTGAAGCGCGACGACGTCGGTCACCACGTCGCCGATGATCAGCAGACCCGTTCCGGCCACGGTGCCCTCAGTCTCCCCGGCTCCAGGAGGCCGCGATCTGCCCGGCGACACGCGCGTTGCCCCGTACCGCGGCCAGGTTCGCCTCCAGCGAGGCGCCGTCGGTGCCGCGCACCAGGTAGCCCAAAAGGAACGGGGTGATGGCCTGACCGGTGATCCGCCGCTCCTCCGCCTCGGCGAGGGCGCCGGCGAGGACGCGGTCGTGCAGCTCGGGGTCGAGCTGCTCGGTCAGCGGCACCGGGTTGGCGACGATGAGCGCGGTCTCCGGGCCGCCGAGCGCGTCCTGGGCCCGCATGATGCCCGCCGCCTCGTCGGGGGTCTCGATGCGCCAGTCGATCGGCTCGCCGGAGGAGTGCAGGTAGAAGCCGGGGAACTCGTCGGTGCGGAACCCCGCGATCGTGACGCCGCGCGTCTCCAGCCGCTGCAGGGTGGCCGGAACGTCCAGGATCGACTTCACCCCCGCGCAGACCACGGTGATGCGGGTCCGGCTCAGCATGTCGAGGTCGGCCGACTCGTCCTGGCTCTCGGTCCAGCCGCGGTGCACGCCGCCGAGGCCGCCGGTGGCGAAGACCCGGATACCCGCCCTGGCGGCGAGGAACGAGGTGGCGGAGACCGTCGTCGCCCCGCTCGCCCCGAGCGCGACGGCGGTGGGCAGGTCGCGAAAGCCCAGCTTGCGAAGCCCCGGTTCGCCGGCGACGCGCTCCAGCTCGCTCTTGTCGAGGCCGATGCGCGCCACGCCGTCCAGCACCGCGATCGTCGCGGGCACCGCCCCGGTCTCCCGGACGATCCGCTCCAGCTCCACCGCGACCTCGAGGTTGCGGGGCTGGGGCAGGCCGTGAGAGATGATCGTGGACTCCAGTGCCACGATCGGGGCACCCCGCTCCAGCGCTTCGGCCACCTCGTCCGAGGGGCGGAGCACACCGGAGAGGGACTGTCGGGTGGTACGCATGAGCTGGTTCTGTCTCCTTGTCCGAGGTCGTAATCATTGCTTGCTTTTGGAACGGTGTAAACGACACCGTCTTCCCCAAAAAGAGCACGTTACGGCGGTTGCGGGGAGACGTCCACTTAAAGATCAGCCAATGACCAGCACCCCGAACAGTGAGATCCCGCCGATGATGACCGTGGCGATCCCGCCCAGGAGCAGCGATCGCCCGCCCCGCGCGAGCTTTCTCAGATCCACACCGGTACCCAGGGCGAAGAGCGCGGCGGCGAGCAGCACCGCCGTGAGGCCGGGAACCACCTCGATGATCTCGGGCGGCACCGCGCCCAGGCTCCGCGCCGCCACGGCCGCGACGAACCCGGCGACGAACAGCGGAACCACCGGCGGGCGCCGCAGCGTGCCGTCGGTGCTCCCGGCACTCCCGGTGCTCCTGGAGTTCTCGTCGTCTGCGGCGCTCTCCGCGTTCCAAGGGCCCCCGGTCTTGGAGCGGTCCGTCGCGCCACCGCGCGTCGCGGCACGGCGCAGGGAGACGGAGGTCAGCCCGACGATCGGGGCGAGCAGGACGACCCGGGCCAGCTTGACGGCGACCGCGCTCACCAGGACACCCGCTCCGGCCGCCGCGCCGATGGCCACCACCTGCGCGACCTCGTGCACCGAGGCCCCCGCCCACAGTCCCAGCTGCCGCGACGTCAGTCCCAGCGCCCCCGCGAGCAGGGGCAGCACGACGATCGAGGCGCTGCCGTACAGGACGGCCACGCCGACCGCGGCCGCCACGTCGTCGTCGTCACTGTCGGCGACCTCGTGCATCGCGGCCACCGCCGCCGCCCCGCAGACGGACACGCCGGTCGCGATCAGCAGGGACCTGCGCGGGCTGACCCCGAGGCGGCCGCCGATCCACCGCGTCGCGGCGAACGTGACGCCCGTCGCCGCGGCGACCACCGCGAGCGCCCGCCAGCCGAGCGCCAGCAGCTCCGGCAACGCGATCTGCAGGCCGAGCAGCACGATCGCCAGGCGGAGCACCCGGCGGGAGACGAACGCGAGCCCGGGGACGAGCGACCGGCGCAGGCCGCCGAGGTTGGTGAGCGCGACCCCGAGGAACACCGCGATCACGGCGGCGCTCATCCCGGGAACGACCCCGGTCGCGGCCGTCGCCAGGACCACCGCGACGATCGTGGCCCCGAGCCCCGGCGCGAGCCTCCCGAACGCCCCGAGGGTTCCGGGCCGCGCGCCCGGCGTCGATGTCGGTGCCACGGCCGAGCCCGGTGCCGGGCGTACGGGCGTCGGCGGGGACTGCGTGGCGGAGCCGACAGGACCGGGGGAGTGCGAGACGGGCATGCCCCGAGTGTCGGTGTGACGCCGGGAGGCCGGTAGCCGTCACCTCTGTGGCAGGTCATAGCCTGGCGCTATGAGTGAGCTGCCCGACCTCGAATCCCTGCGCCTGCTCGTCGACGTGGAACGCCTGGGCAGTCTCGGCCAGGCCGCCCGGGCCGCGGGCATCGCGCAGCCGTCGGTGAGCAAGCGCATCTCCCTGCTGGAACGCCGTCTCGGGCTGCCCCTGCTGGAACGCACCCCGCGCGGATCCACCCTCACCCCGCAGGGCGTGATGGTCTCGGCCTGGGCCGCGCAGGTGCTGGCCGCGGCGGAGGAGCTCATGCGGGGGGCGGAGGCGGTACGGCACGGCCGGGCCGCGCACCTGCACATCGCCGCCAGCATGACGGTGGCCGAATACCTGCTGCCGCGCTGGCTGGGCGAGCTCCAGGATCGCGAGCCCCGGGTCCAGGTCGGCCTGGACGTGCAGAACTCGGCCGAGGTGGCGAGGCTGATCGGAGGGGAGATCGAGCTCGGGTTCGTGGAGGGGCCATCGGTCCCGGCAGGGCTGGTGTCGCGGGTGGTGGCCACCGACAGGCTCGTGGTGGTGGTCGCGCCGGGGCATCCGTGGGCGCGTCGTCGCACCCCGCTGCTCGCCGCGGAGCTGGCCGCCACCCCGCTCGTCGTCCGCGAGCGGGGGTCGGGCACCCGCGAGACGCTGGACCTCGCGCTCACCGGCCACACGGTCGCCCCCCCGAGGCTGGAACTCGGCTCCAACACCGCGGTCAAGGGCGCCGCCCGTGAGGGCGCCGCCCCGGCCGTGCTCAGCGGCTACGCGGTGGAGGCCGAACTGGCCACCGGCCGCCTGGTCGAGGTGCCCACGAAGGACATCGACCTCACGCGCCGCCTGCGGGCGGTGTGGCGCCACGGCCGCGTCCTCACCGGCCCCGCCGCCACCCTTCTCGACATCACCCTCTCCGCCGCCCGCGAGCGGCGATGACCCCGGACCGACTCCCTCACCTCATCCCATCCACCTCATCCATCACCGATCGGGAGGTCTCGTGCTCCGCTCTCGCTACGAAGCCGTGATCGTCGGAGGCGGCCACAACGGCCTGGTCGCCGCCACCTACCTCGCCCGCGCCGGACGACGCGTCCTCGTCCTGGAACGCCTCGGTCACGTCGGCGGCCTCGCCGTCTCGGCGCAGGCGTTCCCCGGGGTCGACGCGAGGCTCTCGCGCTACTCCTACCTGGTCAGCCTGCTGCCCTCGAAGATCGTCACCGACCTGGGGCTCAAGATCGAGTTGCGTCGGCGCAGGTACGCCTCGTACACGCCGGTGGGCGACACCGGGCTGCTCGTCGACAACGGCGACGCCGCGCGGACGGCCGCCTCCTTCGCCCGGGTCACCGGAGGCACCGGTGAGCTGGAGGCGTGGCGGCGCTTCTACGGGATGACCGCCGAGGTGGCCCGGCGGATCGCGCCGACGCTGCTGGAACCCCTCGCCGACCGTGCGGCGACGCGGAACCTCGTCGGTGAGGAGGCCTGGCGCGACCTGTTCGAACGCCCGATCGGCGAGGTGGTGGACGAGCGGTTCGCCGACGACACCGTACGCGGCGTGGTCCTCACCGACGCCCTCATCGGCACCTTCGCCGACCCCGTGGGCCCGGACCTGCTCGCCAACCGCTGCCTCCTCTACCACGTGATCGGCGACGGCACCGGCGACTGGAACGTCCCCGTCGGCGGCATGGGCGCGGTCTCCGGCGCGCTCGCCGACGCCGCCCGCGCCGCGGGGGCGGAGATCCTGACCGGCGCCGAGGTCCTCGCGGTCGACCCCTCCGGTGAGGTCTCCTTCCGCGACGCCCTCGGGGAGCACACGGTGACGGGCGAGCGGATCCTGGCCAACGTGCCGCCCGCCGTGCTCGCCCGGCTGCTCGGGGACGCCGAGCCCGCCACCCCCGAGGGGGCACAGCTCAAGGTCAACATGGTGCTCTCGCGGCTGCCGCGGCTGAGGGACACCGGCGTGGATCCCGCGGCCGCGTTCAGCGGCACGTTCCACATCAACGAGGGCCGCGACCGGCTCGCCCGCGCCTACCAGGAGGCGTCGGCGGGACGGATCCCCTCGCTGCCCCCGGCCGAGGTCTACTGCCACTCGCTGACCGACCCCTCCATCCTCGGCCCGGAGCTGCGCCGGACCGGAGCCCACACGATGACGCTGTTCGGCCTGCACATGCCGGCCAGGCTGTTCCGGGAGGACCCGGCGGGGGCGCGCGAGGCGGCGCTGCGCGCCACGCTCGCCTCGATGAACGAGGTGCTCGCCGAACCCGTCGAGGACTGCCTGCTGCGCGCCCCCGACGGCAGCCCCTGCCTGGAGGCCAAGACCCCGGTCGACCTGGAGAACGAGGCGGGCCTGCCCGGCGGTCACATCTTCCACCGCGACCTGTCCTGGCCGTACGGGGAACCGGGGCGCTGGGGCGTGGAGACCGCCTTCGAGCGCGTCCTGCTCTGCGGCGCGGGCGCCAGGCGCGGCGGCGGCGTCAGCGGCATCCCCGGCCACAACGCCGCGATGGCGGCGATGGCGCCGCTCACCTGAGGCGTTCATCCCGCTCTCATGGTGTGCGTCTACCGTGGAGGTCATGGCTGAGGGGGAGGCGGCGCGGGTGCTGGTCGTGGACGACGAGCCCGCGCTCAGGGAGGCGCTGCAGAGCAGCCTGGAGTTCGAGGGCTACCGGGTCGGCGTCGCCCCGGACGGCCAGGCGGCGCTGGAGGCGATCGACCGGGAGCCGTACGAGCTGGTCCTGCTCGACGTCATGATGCCCAGGATGGACGGGCTGACCGCCTGCCGCAGGCTCAGGGCGGCGGGCAACCACCTGCCGGTGCTCATGCTCACCGCCCGCGACGCCGTGGGCGACCGGGTGTCCGGCCTGGACGCGGGGGCCGACGACTACCTGGTCAAGCCGTTCGAGCTGGACGAGCTGCTGGCCCGCGTCCGTGCGCTGCTGCGGCGCGGCGCCCTGAGCACCCCCACGGCCCGGGACGACGGGGTCCTCACCTTCGGCGACCTGCGGATGGACACCGCGGGGCGCGAGGTCACCCGCGCGGGCGAGCCGCTGGAGCTGACCCGCACCGAGTACCTGCTGCTGGAACTGTTCATGATCCACCCCCGCCAGGTGCTCACCCGGGAGCAGATCCTCGGCGAGGTGTGGGGCTTCGACTTCGAGCCGTCCTCCAACTCCCTCGACGTCTACGTCATGTACCTGCGCCGCAAGACCGAGATCGGCGGGCGCCTCCGGCTGATCCACACCGTCCGGGGCGTCGGATACGTGCTGCGGACCTCCGCGTGAACGGGCGCCGCTCCCTGCGCTCCCGGCTCACCCTGCTGGTGGCGGCGGCCGTGGCGCTCGCGATCGCGGTGTGCGCGGTGCTGTGCTGGTTCGTGGTGAAGGCCGAGCTGCTGCGGCAGGTGGAGCGCTCGCTGGAGGGACGGCCGCAGGGCATCGAGTGGATCGCTCCCTACTGCCACGAAGGGCCGCGAGGGGCGGGCGTTCCGGGAGGCCCCGACCATCCCGGAAAGGTCCCCGGTGGCCCCGATCACCCCGGAGAGGCCCCCGGTCGCAGGCCGCTGCCCCGCCTCGCGCCCATCCAGCTCCTCTACGCCGACGGCGAGAGGTGCGTGGCCGGTTCCACCCCCGTCAAGGTCACCCCGGCGGACCTGGCCCTGACCCACGGCCCCCCGGGCCGGCAGGTGTTCAGGAACGGCGTCACCGACGACGGCGAGGAGGTCCGGGTGCTGACGAGGAACGTCCGCCCGGGGGTCGCGGTCATGGAGTCCCGATCCCTGGAGGAGGTCCGCACCACCCTCGCCACGCTCGCCGGGATCCTCGCGGGAGTCACCGCGCTCGGCGTGCTCGGCGCGGCCTCCGCAGGGCTGCTCGTCTCCCGTACGGCGCTGCGCCCCGTCGGCCGCCTCACCGAGGCCGTCGAGTACGTCGCCAGGACCGAGGACCTCGACACCAGGATCCCGGTCGAGGGCAACGACGAGATCGCCAGACTGGGGGTCTCCTTCAACGCGATGACCACCGCGCTGGCCGGGTCCCGCGAGCGCCAGCGGCGGCTGATCGCCGACGCGGGCCACGAGCTGCGCACCCCGCTCACCAGCCTGCGCACCAACATCGACCTGCTGCTGCGCAGCGAGAACGCCGGACGCCCCCTCGACGCCGCTCCCAAACGCAGGCTGCTGACCAATCTCAAGGCCCAGTTCGAGGAGATGTCCACGCTCGTCGGGGACCTGCTGCAGCTCTCACGGTCGGAGGACGAGCACGAACCGCACGTCGAGGTCGCCTTCCACGACGCCGTCGAGGCGGCCGTACGCAGGGCGCGGCTGCGCGCCCCCGACACCTCGATCGAGGTGGAGCTGAGCCCCTGGTACCTGCTGGGCGACCAGGCGGCCCTGGAGCGGGCCGTGGTGAACCTGCTGGACAACGCGGTGAAGTTCTCCGCCGACCGGGCCGAACCCGTGCAGGTGCGGCTCGGCGACGGCGAGCTGACCGTGCGGGATCACGGCCCCGGCATCCCGGAGGAGGAGCTGCCGTACGTGTTCGACCGGTTCTGGCGGTCCTCCTCGGCCCGCAGCATGCCCGGCTCGGGGCTCGGGCTGGCCATCGTGGCCAAGGCCGTGCGCGACGCCGGGGGAGAGGTGGACCTGGAGAACGCCGCCGGGGGCGGCATCCTCGCCCGCGTCCGCCTGCCCGGCTCTCCCACCCGCTCTCCCGCCTCGGGAGCGTGAGCGGCCGTCTCCCGCGGTACCCGTGGACGTCTCCGGCGGTCCGTCATCTGTGTGAGCGGCCGTTTCCGCTGGAACCCGTGGTGCTCCGAGGTTCCGTCACCGTGGGCGGGTGAGCGGTCGTCTCCGGTCGATCCCGCCGGGTGTCCCGGCTCGGGTACGTGGGCCGCCCGCCCGCCGGTGGAACCGGTCGCGGGGTTTCTCACCAGGTGTTAATGGTCGCCCCAGGGGCGCTCAAGATCACAACATGACCCTGAGGGCATGAGAAACCCGACGCCGACCCGGCCATGACCGTGGACCGGCTCAAGGAACTCGTCTCCTCGGGGCAGCTCAGGTACGTGATGACCGGGGGCGGCGACAGGGGCGGGCCGGACAGGGGCGACTCCCGGGTGACCGAGTGGGTGCGGGCCAACTGCGCCGCCGTCGAGGCGTCGGAGTACGGAGGCTCCACCGGCCGATCCCTCTACCGCTGTGACTGAGTCCGGCGGTGACGTTTCCGGGCTTCATCGGGCCTCTCTTTCGGCACGGCTGAGAGTCGGTGGTGACGTTCCAGGACTCCACCGGGCACCTCTGCCGCTGCGGCCGAGTCCGGCGGTGACGTTCCGGGAGTCCGCCGAGCGGTTTCTCCACCGCTGAGGCCGAGCTCACCGCGACGGCGACGACCACCGGGGACGTCCCACCCCTCCGGCGGTCGTCGCTGTATTCGGTCACCGTCTTCTTCGCCCGTACGGTGACCGAATACAGCCGATGAGACAGGCGTGCAGGTATTGACTGATCCGCTGATCAGGAGTAGTGAGCGGTGGTCCGAGCTGCTGTAGTCTTGCGCCGTGCATAGCGGAGGAGGGGCGCGCAGCAGCCGCGCCGACCAGGCCGACCAGCGTCGAGCGGAGCTCCTTGAAGCCGCCAGGCGAGTCGTGCTGGAGCGCGGGCTGGCCAGCACCCGTGTCGCCGACATCGCCAAGGCGACGAACGTGAGCGGCGGGCTGATCCACTACCACTTCGCCACCAAGGACGATCTCATCACCGAGATGCTCCGCAGCACCAGCGACTCCGAGGTCCAGCGGCTGAAGGAGATCGTCGCCGGTTCCGGCACCGCGCTCCAGCGTCTCGACCGCGTCCTGCGCTTCTACATCCCCGCCTCCCGTTCCGACCAGAGCTGGATCCTCTGGGTCGACGCCTGGGCCGTCGGGGTGCGCGAGGAGCACGTCCGCGCGATCCTGCTGGAGCTTGAGGGCGCCTGGATCGAGATCCTCGGCCAGGTGATCTCCGACGGCGTCGCCTCGGGCGAGTTCACCTGCGACGATCCGCTGGGCTCGGCCGAGCGGATCGACGGCATGCTCGACGGCCTCGTGGTCCGATACACCCTGCACGCCGGCAACATGTCGCGGAGCCGGATGCTGCACCACGCCCGGGTCGCCGCCGCCCGCGAGGTCGGCCGCGACCTCGCCGACTTCCCCGACGTGCCGGCCGAGAGCTGACGGCCGCAGGCGCCCCTTCCGTGAGCCGGCGGGCCCGGAGGTTCGGCCGGTCCTGGTGAGCATGACTTCGACACGCACCTGGGCGACGGCGCGGACCGCCTGTTCCTCAGCCCTCGATCAGGGTGGGAAGGTGAGCCGGAGCGCGGCCGGCGCGAGCGGGTCTCAGATCCGTTTGGCGCCGATCTTCTTCAGCCACTGGTCGCAGTTCCCGCACGCGGAGCGTGCCTGCCACTTCCCGCCGGTCGCGTTCCAGGTCTGGGCGTGGAAGTAGAGCATGTCCTTGGGAATCTTGGCCATCTCGGTGATACCGGTGCTGTTGAGGTACGCGTTCATCGCGGCGACCTCTCCGCATGCGGTGATCGGCCAATCCTCGACCTGGCTCACGCCGGTCAGGACCTTCGCCATGAGCGGATGCTTCGTGGAGAGGGAGTATTCTCCGCTCGTCCCCGACCAGGTCTTGCCCGTCCCGGCATGGCTGACGACGGCGATCACCGTGCCCGCCTTTCTGCCCGCGCCCGCACCGTACTTCCTGGTCAGGCGCTGCGCCTCTTCCAGCGCTTTGGAGGCGAGTGAGTCCTTGTCCTTCCTCTCCTTCTCCTGAGCCTTCAGCGTCTCCATCCGGGTCGTATGGGCGACGAAGGTCCCCCAAGCGCCCGTGTCGTTCTCCTCCAGCCACGCGATGAACTCCTCGCGAGCCGTGCTCTCGGCCTTGTCGTAGTAGGCGATGGCGTACGTCAGGCTTGACAGCTTTTTGTCGATGGCCTCGAAAGGGGCTTGTTTGCTGGCCAAGTCGGGCACGTGGGTCTTGATGTAGGTCTGCAGGTCGGTTCGAACGGCACTGGCCCACTCCGAGAAGTCCGTCTCCGGCACCTGGTCGGCGAAGGTGGGTGTGCTCGTCTGCTCGGACATCGGAGTCCTCTCCGTCGGTGTGAGCTGGATGACGGACCGCCTCGATCGCCCCCGACAGGCGTCACGCGCCGGCAGGGCCGCCGGGATCGGCGGCCTGCTTCCCCACGAGTGTCCGAGCAGGCGATGAACGACCGATTGCCGTCCGATTGGCGGCACCGGGATTCGCGGTCGGACGGGTCGAGGCGGCATGGACAGGCATGGACAGGACTGAGTGGCGGACCCGCGTGCGCCCACGCGCGAGGGCGGTTTCGCGGCACCCGGCGTACGGGAAACCGGCCCGGTGCCGGGGCGCTCAGATCCGGGGGGTGGGCATGGCGGCGAGGAGGAAGGCGAGCCGGGCCGCGGCGTCGTCGATGTCGTCGCTGGTGCCGAGCCGATATCCCCACGAGGTGATGAAGCCGCCGTCCTGGGCGCAGGTCACGGTCTCTGCCAGGGTGTTGCTGAAACGGTTGCGGACGTAGACGTACGCGGGGTCGCCGAACGAGATCCGCTGCACGGAAAGGTCGCCGTGCAGCCGTATGGCGGCAATGAATCTCTCAAGACAAGACAGCGTGTCCAGCATCGTGAGTCACCTCCGTCTGGACAGAGAATTGCACGATCTTGGGATGCTAATCAAGCAATTGCAGGGTTTAGTCCTTTAATTGTCCGGATAAATCGCTGAGTACTCGGACGATCACCGACCTGGCGCCCTCGCCAAAGGCCGCGACCTCGCGGAGTTCCTCGAAAGCCCGCGTGTAGAAGGCGACGTCCTCCGGGTCGCGCAGAAGCAGGTCTCTCGTCCTGGTCGGCACCGTCACATGGTCCTCGTCGTACACCCAGAAACCGTTGAGCGGCGCCGAGGGCAGGGGCGTCTCGAAGGGGATCACCCCGAACTCCACGTTCGGCAGCGCGGTCACCGCGAGTAATCGGTCGAGCTGCCCGCGCATCACGTTCAGCGGGGCCAGTCGGTAGCGCAGCGCCGCCTCCGGGATGACGAACCTGAAGCGTTTGCTCTGGTCGTAGAGGACGTCCTGACGCTGCATGCGCACCCGGATGGCCGCGTCGATCTCCTCGGGCTCCCGGTAGAGGCGCTTGATCCGCGTGAAGATGCTCCGGGCGTACTCGGTGGTCTGCAGCAGCCCGATGATCACGCCGGGCTCGAAGGCCCGCAGCAGGGTCGTCCGCGCCTCCACGTCGCGGATGTCCTCCTGGAGCGTGACCAGCGCGCCGCGGTGCCGCTGCCGCCAGGAGTCCTGACGGTCCAGCAGGCCCGCGGCCTGCTCCAACAGCGCCTGGACGACCTCGGGGGAGGCGTCCACCGCCCGCGCCCACCGGGTGACGTCGTCCTCGGTGACGGTCTGGCGGGCGTTCTCGATCCTGGAGACCTTGGACGCCTGCCACCTCAGCCGCTCGGCCAGGTCCTTGCCCGACAGATGTGCGGTCTCTCGCAGGTGCCGCAGTCGCATGCCGAGCTCGGTCCTGGCCTGCTGGAACCCGCTCACCCGATCTCCTCGGCCGTTCCTGCGGGCCGTGTGCCGCGGCTGTGGTCCGCCCGTCGTTCCCGCGTGCTCACGTCGCCTCCCCATGGTGCGGAACGACGCTAGCCCCGAGCATGTGGATCAAACCATAGAGCACTCCTAATCGTGACCAATATTTACAGAAAGTACTCGGCGGGCGATCTCTACGAGAAGCTCACGGGGTACCTCGACGGCGGTTTCGCCGTCCAGGACGTGGCGCAGGTCGGCCATCGCCTCGGCGTCGGTCACCCGGAGACCCTGCACCACGATGGTCCCGCGATCGGTTTCGTAGAGGGAGGGACAGGCCCCCGCCTCAGAGGTGGAGCCAAGAAACCGGAGGCGCATGTTTGAGTCCTTCCCCGAATCACACTCGTGGAGCAATTGCGTGCAATCCTAGATTTCGGAAGGTTGCATGAAGGTTTCAAAGCCGGACGGCGCGTATTCCGCCTATTTCGGCGCACGGCAGCTGAACATCTCCCCGTATGTGACATGAATCTGCGGACGCGGGCGAACCGGTTCAACGGGGTGGCGTGGAGCACGACCCCGGCTGCCGGACCCCTGCCCGCGCGGGCGCCCTCAGGACGATGCCGAGCCTGCGGCAGGCCGTCACCGCGTACTCCCCGGCCCGGCGTGATGGAAGGCCGCCGTGGCGGGGTGAGCGGATCAGAGAAGGCGCCGGGGGATGTCGGCGAACCCGGCGCGGAGTTCTTCCCCGAGGGCCTTGGCCTGGGCGTCGAGACGAGGACTCGCGGCCACACCCCGGCCGAGCAGGCCGTGCACGACGAAGTTGAGGGCGAGCAGGTTGGGCAGCTCGAAGCGCTCGACCCGCAGGCCGGCGGTGAACGGCAGGAGCTCCGCCAGGCGGTCGACCGTGAGGTGGGCCTCCAGCCACTCGAACCGCTCCGGCGTGGCGACCCAGACCCCCAGGTTGGCGTTGCCGCCCTTGTCACCCGAGCGGGCGCCCACGATCGTTCCCAGCGCGACCCGGGCGGTCTCACCGTCGCAGGATTCGGCGTCGACGCGCTCGCCTCCGTGCCGTCCGAGGTCGGCGTCGTCCAACGAGCCCGCCGCCTCACCTCCACCGCCGCTCGCGGCCGGCGAGGCCGTCACCTCCGAGGATCCGGGCACACCGGGCTTCTCGTCCGTGCCGGGTACGTACGTGCCGGACGCCTCGCCCGCGCCTGACGCGTCGTCCGTACCGGGCACGGCCGGAAGCTCGCGGCCGTCGAGCCAGACGCGGGCCCGCACCGTCTCCGCCGGGACGAGCGTGGGCCAGTAGACCCCGTACGGCGAGGCGTCACCGGGAGGGGTGAGGCCGTAGAAGCCCGGATAGCTCGCCAGGCCGGTCTCGACCACGGCCGAGGAGAAGGCACGCCCGGCCTTCCGCCGGTCGGCGTCCATCACGGTGACGCGCAGCAGGGCGGTCCCGGCGAGCGGGGTGAGCTCCACGTGGACCTGGTCGAACGACTCCCTCGGCACCCGCGACCAGATGGCCTCCTCGGCCAGCCGGGCCTTGGCCTCGATGTCCAGGCCGGTCAGCACGAGCGTCATGGTGTTGCGGTAGCCCGCCAGGTAGTTGACGGCGACCTTGAGCGAGTCGGGAGGCGCCTCGCCGCGCACCCCGAAGACGCGGACCCGGTCGGGGCCCTCCTGCTCCAGCCGGATCGTGTCGAAGCGCGCGACCACGTCGGGACCGAGGTAGCGGGGTGAGGCGATCTCGTACAGCAGTTGCGCGGTGACCGTGCCCACCGAGACCAGCCCGCCGGTCCCCGGGTGCTTGGTGACCACGCTGGAGCCGTCGGCCTCCAGCTCCACCAGCGGGAACCCGCAGTGCGCCAGGTCGGGCACCTCGCCGAAGAACGCGTAGTTGCCGCCGGTCGCCTGGCAGCCGCACTCGATGACGTGCCCGGCGACCACCGAACCGGCGAGCGCGTCGAAGTCGTCCGGACCCCACCCGTACCGCCAGATCCCCGGCCCGGTGACCAGGGCGGCGTCCGTGACGCGGCCGGTCACCACCACGTCCGCCCCGGCCGACAGGGCCGCGGCGATCGGGCGACCCCCCAGGTAGGCGTTGGCGGTCAGGGCGGGGGCGGGCAGCGGCTCACCGGTGTCGGCGTTGGGCGCGCCGCCCAGGTCACGGCCGGTCAGGTCGTCGCCGGTGACGTGGGCGACCCGCACCGGCAGCCCGAGGCGTCCGGCCAGCTCGCCCACGGCCTCGGCGCACCCGGCCGGATCCAGCCCGCCCGCGTTGGAGACGATTTTGACGCCCCGCTCCAGACACGTCCCGAGCACCTCCTCCAGCTGCCGCAGGAAGGTCGACGCGTAGCCGGGACGGCCCTTCGACCGGTTCCCCGCGAGGATCAGCATGGTCAGCTCGGCGAGCCAGTCGCCGGTGAGCACGTCGATCGGGCCGCCCTCCACCATCTCCCTGGCGGCGGAAAGCCGGTCACCGTAGAAGCCGGAGCAGTTGGCGACGCGCAACATCAGCTCGACTCCGGCGCGGGAATCCACGACGCGGGCCGCTTCTCCATGAAGGCGGCGATCCCCTCCTGCCCCTCCGCAGAGGTGAAACGCTTCGCGGACAGCTCGGCCATCTGGCGCATGCCCTCCTCGACGCTCAGCTCGGGCACGGTCCGCACCAGCTGCTTGGTGAGGGCGAGCGCCTCGGGGCCGCCACGCAGCAGCATGCCGGTGTAGTGGGCGACCGTCGCGTCCAGCTCCTCCTCGGGCACGGCGCGGGTGAGCAGCCCGATCTCCGCGGCGCGGGTGGCGTCGAACGTCTCGCCGGTGAGCAGGTACTCGGCGGCGGCGCGCGGGTCGAGCCGCCGCAGCACGGTCACCGAGATCATCGCGGGCACCACGCCGAGCCGCACCTCGCTGAACGCGAACGACGCCGAGTCGGGGGCGATCGCGAAGTCGCAGGCCGCCACCAGGCCGAGCCCTCCGGCCCGAGCCGTACCGTTCAGCCGGCAGACGACCGGCTTCGGGCTCTCCCAGATCAGGCTCATGATCTCCGGGAACGATGCGGTCACCGGCGCCTCGTGCGCGTCCCCCGGCGCGACCCGCTGCTCCTTCAGGTCGGCGCCCGCGCAGAACACGGGACCGGTCCCGGTGAGCACGATCACCCGGACACTCTCTTCGGCGAGCGCCCAGTTGAGCCGGTCCTCCAGGTCGCCGAGCAGCCGCACCGACAACGCGTTGCGGTTGCGGGGGGAGTCGAGGGTGATCGTCGCCACCCCGCCGGACACCTCTTTGTGCACCAGGCGTTCCACCGGCCAGCCGCCGTCGGTCCTCATTTCGGTCCTTTCCTCCAAGACCTTCTCCCGTTCCCCGGGACTCCACGGAGCCTGCCGGAGAGCCGGAAGGTCACGTCCGCTCCTCGATGACGGCCAGCACCGCCCCCGCCTCGACCTGGCGGCCGGGCGCCACGTTCACCGCCGCCACCGTACCCGGCGCGGGCGCGGCGATCCGATGCTCCATCTTCATCGCCTCGAGCACCACGACCACCCGCCCCGCCCCGACGGTCTCGCCGACCTCGACGTCGACCCGCAGCACCGTACCCGGCATGGGCGCCACCAGGGAGCCGGGCAGCACGTGTTCCACCGGTTCCGGCAGGCGGGCCAGCGGGGTGAGCCGTACGGAACCGAGGGGGGAGTCCACGTGCGTCACGTCGTCGTAGCGGGCGACGGCGAATCGGTGCCGCACGCCCGAGGTCTCCAGCACCACGAGCGAGGGCGTCGCGCCGATCAGGACCGTATCGGGAAACCCGTCGGCGCGCAGGCCGTCCCTGGTGATCCGGTAGGAGATCTCCGCCTCCGCGAAGGAGGTGCGCTGCGGCTGCGACACCACGTTGCGCCACCCGCTCGGCAGCCCGGCCTGCACGGTCGCCGTCGCCCGGTTCGCCGCCGCCCCCGCGAGCGCGGCGGCGAGGGCGGACGGGCGCACGACCCCGTGGGCGTCTCGGCCGGACCCGGTGAGCCCGTGCTCCTCCAGGAATCCGGTGTGGGTCTCTCCGGCGAGAAAGGCCGGATGACGCAGGACCTCGACCAGCAGGTCCCGGTTGGTGACCGGACCGTGGATCCTCGCGCCCGCCAGCGCGGTGGCGAGCCTGCGCACGGCGTCGGTGCGGCTCGCACCGTAGGAGACGATTTTGGCGAGCATCGGGTCATAGTGGACGCCGATCTCCGAGCCGTCCTCGACCCCGGAGTCCAGTCGCAGGCCGTGGCGCCCACCCGGCGGGGACGCGAAGCGGGAGTCCACTCCGAAGACCTCGAAGCGGTGCAGGACGCCGCTCTGCGGAAGCCAGTCGCGGGCCGGGTCCTCGGCGTAGAGACGCACCTCGACGGCGTGCCCGGACGGCTCGGGCGGCGACGCGGGGAGCCGGGCGCCCTCGGCGATCCGCAACTGCCACTCGACGAGGTCGACGCCGTACACGCACTCGGTCACCGGGTGCTCCACCTGCAGGCGGGTGTTCATCTCCAGGAAGGCGACCGTTTCCTCCCTGACGAGGAACTCGACGGTCCCGGCGCCGACGTACCCGATGGCCCGCGCGGCGGTGACCGCCGCGTCGAGGAGCCGCGCCCGCATCGCGGGGGAGAGTGCCGGGGACGGAGTCTCCTCGACCACCTTCTGATGCCGCCGCTGGATCGAGCACTCCCGCTCGCCCAGCGCCCACACCGTCCCGTGCCCGTCGGCCAGGATCTGCACCTCGATGTGCCGGGCGCCCTCCAGCAGGGGCTCGACGAACACCGTGCCGTCCCCGAACGCCGACGCGGCCTCCCCGCGCGCCGACTCGACCGCCTCCGGCAGGTCCTCGGCGCGTCGCACGACGCGCATCCCGCGCCCGCCGCCACCGGCCGACGCCTTCACCAGCAGGGGGAAGGCCCCTTCGGAGATCGGTCCACCCATCCGGGAGAACATGGCCTCCACGTCGTCTGTGGAGTGACCGGGTCCCGCGACGAAGCCCGTCAGCACCGGGACCCCCGCCTGGGCCATCAGCGCCTTGGCCTCGATCTTGGAGCCCATCGCGGCGACGGCCTCGGCCGGAGGACCGACCCAGGTGAGCCCGGCCTCGGTCACGGCCCGCGCGAAGGCGGCGTTCTCCGACAGGAAGCCGTAGCCGGGGTGGACCGCGTCGGCCCCCGCCAGGCGGGCCGCCTCGACGATCCTCTCCACCGCGAGGTAGGTGTCGGCGGGCCTGACACCGGCGAGCCGTACGGCATGGTCGGCCTCGGCCACGTGCGGCGCGTCCGCGTCGGCGTCGGAGAAGACCGCGACGGTCTCGACACCGAGGTCGCGGCAGGTGCGGAAGACGCGGCGGGCGATCTCACCGCGGTTGGCGACGAGCAGGCGGCGGATCGGCGCGGCGCCGGTCATGGGCGTGGTCACGGTCACATCCGGAACATGGGCGTGGTCATGGGCGTGGTCACGGTCACATCCGGAACATGGGCGTGGTCATGGGCGTGGTCACGGTCACATCCGGAACATGGGCGTGGTCATGGGCATGGGCGTGGTCACGATCACATCCGGAAGACGCCGAAGCCCGAGGGCCGCGGGGCGGTGGTGTTGCCGGCCGCCGCGCCGTGGAAGGCGGCGTCGCCGGTGTCGCCGACGGCGGCGTTGCCGATGGCGGACAGGCACAGGCCGAGGACCGTCCGGGTGTCGCGGGGGTCGATCACGCCGTCGTCGTAGAGGCGGCCCGACAGGAAGAACGGCAGTGACTCGGCCTCGATCTGCGCCTCGACCAGCTGTCGCATCGCCGCGTCGCCCTCCTCGTCGTAGACCTGCCCTCGCGCCTGCGCGGCGGCCCGGCCGACGATGGACAGCACCCCGGCGAGCTGGGCGGGACCCATCACGGCCGACTTGGCACTGGGCCAGGCGAACAGGAAGCGGGGATCGTAGGCCCTGCCGCACATCCCGTAGTTGCCCGCGCCGTAGGAGGCGCCCATCACGATCGTGATGTGCGGGACGGACGAGTTGGACACCGCGTTGATCATCATCGCGCCGTGCTTGATGATGCCGCCCTGCTCGTAGTCCTTGCCGACCATGTAGCCGGTGGTGTTCTGCAGGAAGACCAGCGGGACGCGGACCTGGTTGGCGAGCTGGATGAACTGCGCCGCCTTCTGCGCCTCCTCGCTGAACAGCACGCCGCGGGCGTTGGCCAGGATCCCGATCGGATGGCCGTGCAGGCGGGCCCACCCGGTCACCAGGCTCCCGCCGTACAGGGGCTTGAACTCGTCGAACTCGCTGCCGTCCACCACCCGCGCGATCACCTCGCGCGGGTCGAACGGGATCTTCAGGTCCTCCGGCACGATGCCCAGCAGTTCGTCCTCGTCGTACAGCGGGTCACGCACGACGCCGGGGGAGCGGCCGGGCCGACGCCGGTTCAGGCTTCTGACGATTCGCCGTCCGATCCGCAACGCGTCGTGCTCGTCGGCGGCGAGGTAGTCGGCCAGGCCGCTGACGCGGGCGTGCATCTCGGCGCCGCCCAGCGACTCGTCGTCGGACTCCTCCCCGGTGGCCATCTTGACCAGCGGCGGCCCGCCGAGGAAGACCTTCGCGCCCTCCTTGACCATGACCACGTGGTCGCTCATCCCCGGCACGTACGCCCCACCGGCCGTGGAGTTGCCGAAGACCAGGGCGATCGTGGGAATCCCGGCCGCCGATAGGCGGGTCAGGTCGCGGAAGATCCGGCCACCGGGGATGAAGATCTCCTTCTGGGTCGGCAGGTCGGCGCCGCCGGACTCCACCAGGTTGATCAGCGGCAGCCGGTTCTCGAAGGCGATGTCGGCCGCCCTGAGCGTCTTGCGCAGCGTCCACGGGTTGGACGAGCCGCCCCGCACGGTCGGGTCGTTGGCGACGATCACGCACTCGACGCCCTCGACCACCCCGATCCCGGTGACCACACTCGCCCCCACCGGGAAGTCGCTGCCCCAGGCCGCGAGCGGTGAGAGCTCCAGGAACGCCGAGTCGGGGTCGACGAGCAGCTCGATCCGCTCCCTGGCGAGGAGCTTGCCTCGCGCGCGGTGCCGGTCGACGTACTTTCCGCCGCCGCCCGCCACGGCCTTGGCATGCTCGGCGTCGAGTTCCGCCAGCTTGGCGAGCATCGCCTCGCGCCGCGCCCGGTAGTCGTCACCCGTGGTGTCCAGGCGGCTCATGACTCCGCTCCCTCGCTTGACACGGACGTCATATCCGCGCCCCTGATCACGCCAAGTAAGGTAGCCCACAACCGGTGCCCCCGCCAGGGACGGTGTTCACGCCCGAAGGGCGTTACGCCCGGTAGTTCTTGCCCGGGGGCATACCGGGGATCGGCTTGGCGATGAGGGCGACGGGGATGAAGAAGCAGATCTGGCCGATCGCGAGGATGAGCGTCCAGAGCGCCTTGTCGTCGTAGTGGGCCGACGCTCTGGCGTACAACTCGTCGGGGACGCGCTCCCCGGACGGGTTCGGGGTGAGGACGGCCTCCACGAGTTCCAGCGCGACCCGTTCGGCGTCGGTGAAGTAGAGGGCGTCCCGCCATGACGCCACGGCGGTGATGCGCTCCTCCGTTTCACCGGCCTTGCGGAGATTGTCGGTTTGCCGGATCGCGTGGTAGGTGCTGCCGACGATCTGCCCGGCGCGGAGCTGTACCAGGCCGACGGTGATCTGCGGAATCGCGCCGTTCTGGACGGCCTTGATCATGGCTCCGGCGATCGACATCACCTCGGGGAAGAACTGGGAGGGATCGGGCAGACGCGACCTGAGGTCGTCCTGCTCGGTACTCCTGGGGGTGGACGTCACGATGTCTTCCTCTCGATGTCAGCGGTGTTTCCGAAGCTCACGCCCCGGCGGTGGGCCGTCCTCGACCCCGTGGAGGACGGCCCGCCTTCCGAGGTGAGACTTCCGACGGTGACCCGCGTCCCGGGTTGGGATGCGGAGTTCTTCAGCGTTCTTCAGCGTTCTTCAGCGTTCTTCAGCGGTCTCCCGCGTGCTGGACGGTGTCCGGGAACTCCGACGACACAACCGCCGAGAATGTGAGGCGACGCGACCGGCCTCACAGTTCGGCGCGCTGTCTCGTCGATCCGGTGAGCGCAGCCACACCAGCAACCACACCGAGGGAGCCGACGACGCCATGACCGTCCCGCCCGAGCCAGGAGACGACCGGACCGACCCGAGCCTGAGCGCGGTCACGAGCGAGCGGCGTCAGCTGATCAATCTCGCCTACCGGCTCCTCGGTTCCCTGGCCGACGCCGAGGACGTCGTGCAGGAGACCTACGCCCGCTGGTACGCCATGTCGCGGCGACAGCGGGAGGCCATCGAGTCGCCCGGCGCCTGGCTGACGACGGTCGCCGGCCGCGTCTGCCTCGACCTGCTCGGTTCGGCACGTGCCCGGCGGGAGCGCTACGTGGGCGAATGGATCCCCGAGCCGCTGCCGGACCGTACGGAGCTGCTCGGCGGGCGACCGGGCGGCACCGTGACTGATCTGACCGACCCCGCCGATCGGGTCACTCTCGACGAGTCGGTCAACATGGCCTTCCTCGTCGTGCTCGAATCGATGACCCCGGCCGAGCGCGTCGCGTTCGTCCTGCACGACGTCTTCCGCTACTCCTTCGCCGAGGTGGCCGAGATCGTCGGCCGTACCCCGGCGGCCTGCCGCCAGCTGGCATCCTCGGCCCGCCGCCGTATCCGCGCCTCACAGGTCCCCGCGACCCCGGCGGCCCGGCGCGCCGACGTCGTCAGGGACTTCAAGCGGGCGTGGGAGGCCAAGGACATCGACGCTCTCATCGGACTTCTCGACCCCAAGGTGACGATGGTCTCCGACGGGGGCGGCGTCGTCAGCGCCCTGCTCCGCCCGATCGAGGGCGGCGAGCAGATCGCGCGCTACGCGATGGCGATCGCCGACCTGGCGCCCGGGATGACGATCCTGGAGCGAACGGTCAACGGTCAGCCCGGTCTGGTCGCTCAGCGGGACGGCGTCACCGAGGCGGTGATGGCGTTCGAGGTCGCGGGTGATCGGGTCACCCGGATCTGGGCCGTACGCAACCCCGAGAAGCTCCGGCCCTGGACGACGGCATAGAAGGCACGCCGTCGTCGCCGTCTTCCTCCGCCCCGCAGCCGTCAAGGAGTCATCCGTGTTCTTGCGTGTCGTGATCGCTCTGCAAACCCTGGTCGTCTTCACCGCGCCGATCACCGCGGGCCTGTTGCTGTCCTCGCCCGGCGGACGGGCGCTGCACAGCGCTTCGGCGTACAGCGTGTTCACCGTGGCGGTGGTGCACCTGGCCACCGCGATCCTGCTGTGGCGTCCGGGCGGCGGCTCACCCAAGCCCATCCTGTACGCGGCCGTGTTCCTGGGACTCACGCTGGCGCAGGTGGCGCTGGGCATCGCGGGGATGACGACCCTGCACCTCCCGTTGGGGGTGCTGCTGTTCGGGATGAGCGTCCTTCACCTCAGCCGCATCCTGACCGGCCAACGCACTCCGGTATAGCTGATTCGGCCACTCTCCAATGCCCCCAGCTGGAGAAATGGCAAATCACGACAATTCGCACGGTGTTGTGAAGTTTCCTTCCCTCTTGTCCGGTTTGCTGCTTTCTAATACTGTTCGCCGTGAATTCATCCTTTCCTGGCCGGGGCTCTCCCCAGAGTCACCCCCCGTCCCCTGTCTGGAGTTGAAATGCGGTTTCGCACGACGACGTGCAGAAAATCCCCCTATGGGAAGGTGCTAGGTGTAGCGGTCCTCGTATCGGCCGTGCTCGCCCTGACACCGACCTCCTCGGCGCAAGCCGGTCCAGTCGGCGACAAGTGCAGCACCGACCCCACCGCCCACGCGGCCGACGTGCCGAGTCCCGAGCAGTTCTTCGGCTTTCCGCTGGGCCAGGGACAACCCAGGATCCTCACGACAGAAGAGATCAACAATTACCTGAAGGCCGTGGGAAGCGCCTCCAAGCGCGTGGTCACGGGAACGATGGCGCACAGCGTCTCCGGCCAGGAACTGCCCTATGCCATCGTGTCGGACCAGCACCACATGGTTCCCGGCCAGCTGAAGAAGATCGCCGATCAGGTCGGTTCGCTGCGTGACCCGCGCTCGCTGAAGGCCGACAAGGCGGCGCGGATCGCCAAGGACTCTCCCGCCATCGTCTGGATCGCGGGCAACGTGCACGGCGGCGAGAAGAGCGGCGCGGACGCCGCGCTCAGGACCCTGTACGAACTCGCGAGCGGCCTGTCCTGCGACGTCGCCAAGCGCAACGACAACCTCGTCACCATCATCGTGCCGACCCAGAACCCGGACGGCCGCGACGCGAACCGCCGCCAGAACGAGTACGGCTTCGACCTGAACCGGGACTGGTTCGCCCGCACCCAGCCGGAGACCGACGGCAAGATCGAAATGCTGCGGAAATATCCGCCGCAGGTCTTCGTCGACGCGCACGAGATGGGTGGCAGGCAGTACTTCTTCCCGCCCAACGCCGACCCGATCCACCACGAGATCGCCGACCAGCCGGTGAACTGGATCAACCGCATCGGAGCGGCGAACGGCGAGGGCTTCGGCTACAACGGCGCCTGCCGCCCCGGCGTCACCACCGAGTGCTACTTCAACTACTCGACGTACGACCTGTTCTACATGGGCTACGGCGACACCGTGCCGGCCGCGGGCTTCGGCGCCGCCGGCATGACGTACGAGAAGGGCAGCGCCTCGGCCGTGCAGGACCGGGTGCAGCAGCAGTTCAACACCCAGTGGGCGACGATCGGCTGGGCCTCCGACAACAAGCGCGAGGTCCTCGACGGCTACTACTCGATATGGCGGACCGCGATCGCCGAAGGGGCCGCCGGCACCCTTCAGCCGAACGAGGTCGTCCAGCCGACCAACACGGTCCAGTTCCCGGTGCCCGACATCAAGATCCGTTCGTACTTCCTGCTGCCCGACCGGCAGATCGGCGACGTGCGTCGGCTGGTCGAGCGGCTGCGCGACATGGACGTCGAGGTCTACCGGCTGAAGAACCCGGTCAAGGTACCCAGCGCCCAGATCCTCGGCGGCCGGAGTGCCGCCAACCTCACGGTTCCCAAGGGCGCCTACTGGATCCCGATGAACCAGCCGCAGAAGCACTGGATCCAGGCGCTCATCGGCGAGAACCCCTACGCCCCGTTCCCGTACTTCTACGACGTCTCCTCGTGGAGCAACCCGCTGCTGATGGGGGTCGACACGATCTACACCGGGGACGAGCTGTCACCCAAGGCGGACCTGGTCAAGGACATCGAGGGCGGGATCGCGTCCTCGGCTCCGCCGAAGGGCTCCTACTCCTACCCGCTGGACTCGGCCGCGGCCTCCGAGCTCACCTTCAAGCTGCTCGCCTCGGGCGTGCCGCTCTCGCGTGACCTGACGAGCGGTGTGGTCAGCCTGCCCGCGGGCGCGCTCACCCCGAACACGCTGGACAAGCTCGCCAAGTCGCTCGGCGTCACCGTCACGGGCGGTTCGGCGGCGCCCTCCGGCAGCCCGCTGCGCACTCCGGACGTCGGCCTGTTCGCCGGAACCGGCATCAGCACGACCTCCGGGTCGTACGGCGAGGCCCGCTACGTGCTCGGCAACCGCTGGGGCCTGGACCTCAAGCCGGTGACCACGGCCGACATCAACGACAACACCCCGGCCTTCACCGAGCGGACCGTCGTGCTCGTTCCCGACGGGAGCAACTCCACGGGCGGTCTGACCGCCACGGGCCAGGCCAACCTCAAGCAGTGGGTGGCCGCGGGCGGCACCTACATCGGACTGCGCAACGAGGGCACCCGGGTCGCCCGTGCCGCAGGTCTGACCTCCACGACCGAGAAGCCCAAGCCGACCGGCTACCAGGTCATC
Source organism: Streptosporangium sp. NPDC000509 (assembly GCF_042898365.1). NCBI lineage: Bacteria > Bacillati > Actinomycetota > Actinomycetes > Streptosporangiales > Streptosporangiaceae > Streptosporangium > Streptosporangium sp. NPDC000509. The sequence goes on from NZ_JBIAYX010000009.1 coordinate 90,821, forward strand.
GGATCGCACTTCCGGGTGGACGTGGCGAACGACAACCCGGTGGCGCTCGGCCGTCCCCTGGAGGATTTCCAGTTCAACAACGGTGACCCCATCCTGAACCCGAGCACCACCGGCAGGAACGTCCTCACCTACCCGTCCGACGGCAGGTTCTGGTCCAACGGCTACACGGTGGGGGCCGACGCGCTCAAGGGCACGGCCGCCATCGTCGACGAGCCGACCGGCGCCGGACGCGCCGTCCTCTTCGCCTACAACCCGCTGTTCAGGGCGTACAACGAGAACGGTATCCACCTCGTCGCGAACGCCCTGCTGTACCAGGGGGGAACGCCCGCCGCCCAGCAGCGGACCCTGAGTGCGGAGCCCTCGCGCAGCGCCGCGGAGCAGGCGGAGGAACTGCCCAACCTGGGCGGGGAGTGGCGGCCGATCACCATCGAGGTGGCCGACGCCGACCTCGCGCGGGCACAGGCGGTCATCGAGAAGTACACCGACACGGCACAGACGGCGTCCGCCGCGGGCTCGACGTACATCACGATCCCCAACCCCGACGGTCTGACGGCCGACGAGCACCCGTACGTCCGCGACCTGATCCGTGATCTGGACGGCGCGGGCATTCCGCTCCGCTCCGTCGTCGCCTGATCCCGGTATCCGTCTCATAGAGCACAGCGGGCCCGGCCGGATTCGTCCGGCCGGGCCCGCCGTCGTGCGTCCGTGTAAGTAAGGAAGGCCGACGCGCCAAGATGTCTGCCCGATGGGGCGCATGTTCCACCGGAGCAGGGGAAGCGGCAGACGCATGGATGAGAAAGACGAAGCGTCGAAGGCCGCCACCGGACTCTCCATGGGCATCGCCGTCGGCGTCGCCATCGGCGCCGCCCTGGGAGTCGCGCTCGGCAACCTGGCCATGGGCATGGGTATCGGTATCGCCGTCGGCGCCGGTTTGGGAGTGGCCTTCACGACCGGCAAGAAGAACAACAACAAGGGATGAACGACCAGCGCGTACGCCACGTGAGGGAAACCACGGCCCCTCGGACTGGCTGACGCCTGAGATGACAGGTCGCGCGGCGGCCCGGTCTTGGCAGAGAGACGGCGCCGCCGACGCGGGTCGGCTGTAGCGGCCTCTCGCCGTGGCCGACGCCAAGTACAAGGCCGAGAAACCCAAGGACTCCCCGGGAGGCCGACCTCTACCAGATGCTCGCCTACTGCACGGCGCTCAACCTCCCGGAAGGCCACCTCATCTACGCCAAGGGCAATGCCCCGCACGTGGCCCACTGTGTCCGGCACGCCCGCATCACCATCCACCAGCACGCCCTCGACCTCGACCAGCCACCGGCCGGGCTACTCACCGAAGTGAAAGCCCTGGCCCGGCGACTGGTCACGGTCATGCCCGTATAGCCGGTGCCCGTCAGCCGAACTCGCCGTTCCTGATTCCGCTGATGAAGGCGGTCCACTCCGAGGTGGTGAAGATCAGGCTCGGTTTGTCGGGGGTCTTCGAATCACGTACCGCGACGATGCCGGGAAGGTTGCGGGCGACTTCCACGCAGTTGTTGTTGTCGCCTTGGCTGAGGGTGCTCTTGTGCCATTCGGCGCCAGATAGATCCATCGGTGCCTCACAACCGGTCGATTAGGCTGATTGTCGCTATGCCGGTACAGCGGGCCTGTTAGGCGAAGTCGCCGTTCCTGACACCGCTGATGAACGCAGACCACTCGCCCGAGGTGAACTTCAGGACGGGGCCGCTAGGGTCTTTGGAGTCCCGTACGGCCTGGCCCCCGCCCGGGAGCGCCGCGACCTCGATACAGTTCTGCCCCTCTGCCGAGCTGAGGGAAGATTTGCGCCAGGTGAGATCGGACTGGGTAAGCTCCATGAGTTTCATCCCTACTTGAGGTTTTTGGCCAGATTTTCAATGTATGTCACCGATGCGTCCGCGCTTAGTGCTGACGCGCGGAGGTAGCCGTAGCTTTTCCGATAGTGGGACACATCCTCCGGCTTCTCCAGAAAGAGATCACCGGCCGCGCCGACCTCCACGTAGATGATGCTCGGGTCCTCGGATGCTTGGTAGTCAAGGATCGTGAAACCACCGGTCATCGAGGTATGCGCACCAACCGCGTCCTGGAGCACTTGGATACCGACATTCCGACGTTCGGCCATCCGGCACAGTTTGTGGAGCTGGTCGCGCATCACAGCGATACCGCCGACCTGTTTGCGGAGCGCGGCCTCGTCGATCACCGCCCAGAAGGTTGGCGGGTCTTCACGATCTAGGATTCGCTGACGGGCCAGGCGCGCCTCGGTCAGGCGCTCGGTGTCGCAAGTCTTCATCACCTGCCCGCCCTTGAAGATCGCTGTAGCGTAATCCGCGGTCTGGAGCAGGCCGGGGATCAGCATCGCCTCGAAGGTTTGGATCTCCGTGGCTTCCCATTCCAGGCCGACAAGTGCCCCACCGAGGATGTCCTTGAACTCCTCCTCCCACCAGCCACGTCGACGGCTCTCCCGCGCGAGAGAGATCATGGCTTGCCGTTTTGCTTCGTCCGTAACGCCATAGATGTCGAGTAGATCCATAACGTCGTTGATGGTTGGGCGGCGCCACTCGTCCCGTTCGATTCGGGTCACTTTGCTGGGTTGCCAACCAAGCTTCCGTGCGGCCTCTTTGGAATCGAGCCCAGCTGCCTCGCGGAATTGGCGTAAAGCGTTGGATAGACGCCTTCGCCTAACTGTTGGACTGTATGCCACGTTTCGTCTTCTCCTTTGTGTGTTTCGCGGCAATTCGTACATAGCGCGCACATGGGTATTGCTGTTTTTGGGTATTGCCACGCTAGGGTATTCAAGGCCATCATGATGGTAGTCGCTGCCGCTACGGAGAGTTGATGTTATGGCACTAAAAGTTAGCTAGATGGGCCGACTTGGGAGCTTTTGGGTTAGCCCAGCAGGTGAGTGAGTGGCCGGAGCCAGGCGTCAAAGGGTTTGCTTTCGCTGCATATGTCGCAGATTGGCGTGCTCGCATCTGCTCAATGAGTGATCGGTAAGCAGCAATACCGATACGAGTATTGGCGTCCTCGGGCGTGGTGACGCAACCACCAGCCCGAGGACTGGATCAAGAAATCGGAGTCCCCTGATCTATGAAGAACCCTAACGCTGTTCCTCCGCGTCCCATAAGGGGCGACAACAAAACGCGGGAGGCATGCTGGGATCTGCCCGCCGATCCCGAAGCGGTCGGTAAGGCGCGTGGCCTCGTGCGGGAGGTCCTCGCCGCCTGGGAGATGTCCTCCGTGGAGGAGAACGTGACCATGGTGGTGTCCGAGCTGGTGAGCAACGCGATCCTGCACGGCAAGGCGCCGATCACCCTCGCCCTGTACCGGTACGGGCGGGTCGTGCGTGGGGAGGTCACCGACCACAGCGCTGTGTGGCCGAACCCGGTCCCGGCCGGTCCGGAGGAGGAGCACGGTCGCGGGCTGGCGATCGTCACGGCCTACGCCGACCGGTGGGGCGTCGTACCGGCGTCGGGGGGCAGGCCGGCGGACGGCAAGACCGTCTGGTTCGTCTGCGCGGAGTGGAGGTCTCGGTGAGTGGTCCGCTGCCCATCGTGGATCTGTCGGACGGGGTGCGCCTGTGTGCGGGGTGCGGCACCCACATCGTCACGCTGGCCGCCGCGGTACGCCTGATCTGGGCCGACGTCACCGACGACGTGATCCCGGCCGAGGCCGTCGAGCAGATCACCGCGCCGGTCGCCGACATCTGGGTCGACGTGCTGTGCAACCCGTCCTGCCCGCCGGGCGAACCCCGAGCTGCACCGTGACTGACCTGTCGTCCCTGTAACGGCAACACCACCCAATGGCGTTCTGTCACCGCGACCTCAGCGGCCCACACCGCGGCTACAAGGCGGCGTGGGCCGGTCCCCTCTGGCAAACGTCGATATCGGCGAACGGCTACGCCCAACGGCGAAGGGCGTCGACCGTCGTTTCCGGTGAGGTGTTGAAGCAGAACCGGATCCCGGGTGTCGTCTCCACCAGCACGTTGATCAGCCGTTCGAACAGAGGGGTGTGCTCGGGTGCCATCCGTACACCTGCTCCGATCATGACCAGATCGAAGGCGCCCTCGGACAGCCGTTCACGGACCGTCCTCTCCGCCGCGTCCGGATCGGTGCCGATCAGGCACGGCACCGCATCGAAACCCGCCGCCCGCAGAGCCGCGTCCCCCTGTTCGATGCGTGCGGTGAGCGTCGCCTCGTCGAGTCCGGGATACCGGGTGTAGTCGATCACGTTCGGATGTAGCCCGATCGTCAGGATCGTCGCCATCTCGCTCCTACCAGGGGACGGGGCCGTTGCGGTCGAAGAAGCCTCCGGTGGGCCCGTCAGGGGCCAACGTGGCCAACTTGATGATCGCATCGGCCCCCTCCTCGACGGTGTGGACACCGGTGTGATGGTTCATGTCGGTGGCGGGGTTGCCCGGATCGGCGGCGTTGACCTTGAACTCGGGCAGCGCTCGGGCGTACTGGGACACGATCATGTTGAGCGCCGCCTTCGACGAGGCGTAGTCCAGGGCGAGGAAGCCGGACTCGGGGCGGGTGGGATCGCCGGCGTGTGTCAGCGAGGCGAGACCGCTGGACACCATGACGACCCGAGGTCGTTCCGACCTGCGCAGCAACGGCAGGAACGCGTGGGTGACCCGTACCTGGCCGAACACGTTGACCTCGTACAACTCCCGTAGCGCGTCGGCGCGCATCTCGGCCGGGTCCAGCAACGGGCCACCGACCCCGGCGTTGTTGACCAGCACATCCAGATGACCCACGCGCCCTGCGACGGTTTTCACGGCCGTCGCCACGGACTCGTCCGAGGTCACGTCGAGTTCGACGAACTCGACGTCGAGCCCTTCGGCCGCCAGCGTGTCCGCGGCGCGCATGCCGCGTTCCCGGTCCCGGGCACTCAGCAGGACCAGCCATCCGCTCCCGGCGAGGCGGCGCGCGATCTCCCGGCCCAGCCCCTTGTTCGCTCCGGTGACCAACGCCACCGTCTTCATGTCTGTCATGAGGGCGATCGTCGAGGCACGCGTCCGGGCACGCCAGGGCCGCCGGGGCATGGGACCGGCGGTACCACCCGGCCCTCGCGGTCCGTGCGGCATCATCGAGGAGTGGACCGCGCCGAACTCGCCGAAGTACTCCGCACAGCCCGAGCCCGTGTGCGACCGCAGGACGTCGGGCTGCCGTCGGGAACGCGCCGTCAGGTGCCGGGCCTGCGCCGGGAGGAAGTGGCCCTGCTCGCGAACCTGAGCGTCGATTACGTGGTCCGCCTTGAGCAGGGGCGCGGGCCACGGCCTTCGAGGCAGGTCGTCACCGCGCTGGCCCAGGCCCTGCGGCTCGACGACGACGACCGCGACCTGGTGTTCCGGCTCGCCGGTCATGAGCCGCCTCAGACCGGACGCGTCGCGACGGTCATACGACCGAGTGTGTTCCGGCTGCTGGACCGCATGGCGGACCTGCCCGTGATGGTGCTGTCGGCCAAGGGAGACGTGCTGGCCTGGAACCCCCTCGCGGCGGCGCTTCAGGGCGACATGTCCGCGTGGCCGCAGCGGCGAAGGAACCTTATCTGGCAACGTTTTCTCGGCAGTAGTCGCTGCCAGGTCGCCGCGGGCCCCGGCGAGGACGACGCGGCCGCCCGTGCCTCGGTCGGCACGCTGCGTGCCGCCCAGGCCCGGTATCCCAATGACCCCGAACTGGCGCGAATGATCGCAGAGCTGCGTCGTGGCAGCCCGCGGTTCGACGAGCTGTGGCGGGAGGGACGGTCCTCCTCCTGGCGTACCGCGACCAAGAGCATCGCCCACCCCTTGCTGGGGACCGTCACGCTCGACTGTGACACTCTCCTGCTTCCTGACAGCGACCAGACCGTGCTCGTGTACTCGGCCGAGCCGGGAACCCCCGAGGCCACGGCGCTCGACCTGCTGCGGGTGACCGGACTGCAGCATTTCTGAGGCGTGGCCCTGTCGTATGTCGGCCGAGGTGCGCGCCGTGGCAGGGGATAGGGCTTCTCCCGAAGCGGGCGACCTACCCGCACACCCCGGGCAGGGTTTGACCTGGCCTTCGGGATCGAAGTCTCCCGGGGACTCCTCGGATGTGGCCCCGGCGCGATCTCGTACCTCGGCGGGGCGCACCGTTACCGCCGTCAGTGCCCCGAGCGTGTCGGCGACCACGAACCGTTTTACCGATGATGCTGATGGAGTGTTACGTGAATTTGCCGAGTTTCCGTCTCGTGATGGCGCTGACCCTGTCCATCTCCATGACCTTTGGCTGTGGCGCTCGGCAATCTCCGGCCGGGGGAAATGGGCAGACAACCGGAACGACATACCGCATAGACACATCGGTGCTTCGGACGATGACTGTCGACTACGACCACAAGAGTTCACCCGAGGAACTGGTTAAGTCCAGGGATCATGAAGCCATCGTCATCGGAAGTGTCGAGGGGTTCGAACAGGGGCGAGACATATATGACATCGATGATGACCCCTATCCGGACAAGCGTGTGGTCATGCACGTTCGCGTCGACTCCACCATAAAGGACAACGGGATTGTCAATGGCGGTCGCGTCTATGTCGATCTGGACCAGGGGGGTCTATATCACGATGGAACACCCAGTAAATCTCTTGATGATTTCCGAAAGGCCGTACCTGCCGGTGTGAGGGTGATGCTCTTCCTCTTCTCGGATCGGCGAACGGCCTTACGGATCGAAGGGGCCGAGAACGGTCTGCCGAGCGGTGCCGTTCTGGTGGCCCCGGACCCCCAGGGGATGGTTTTCGACGACGGCTCGAAGCTCGTGGGTGGACAGGAAGACCTGGAAGGCGAGTGGAAGGCGATGGGGAGCATCGACGAAGTCGCCCTCAGGGTGAAGAAGGCGCTGGGCGTCGAATGACCTGATGACCCACAGGCGGAGTCCGGATTACAGAGGGAGACCACAGTTGCCGCTGAGGGCAACGTGTTCGGCTACGTCACCGGTGGCAAGGGGATGGTGTAGAGGGCTCTCTTCTCGCTCAGCCATTGGTGGTCGATGAACCGGTCGCTCATGCGTCCGGTGAGGAAGAGGTAGGTCTCCAGGCAGACCCGTCCGTGGTGTTCGGGTTCGACGATCCAGGATCCGGAGCGCACGACTTCGGGGGACTCGGGGCAGCCGACTTCCCGGAGGTAGGGCTCGACCATGGAGCCGGGTTCGGCGATGACCTCTCCGTACCAGCGTTGGGTCGCCCAGCCGGTCGTGGTGCCGTCGCCGTAGAGGAGGTCGTAGATGTAGGCGTTCATGGTGCGGATCTGGAGGAAACGCAGGCCCGCGTCCGTCAGACGGGTGGTCACCGGGGGTGGGCCGCTGATGGTGAGGGCGTGGGTCCAGCCGTCGGAGTGGGGGCCGAGCCAGGCGCGTTCGGTGAAGGCCATCGGCCGGTAGCAGGTCATGGCGGTGGCGAGGTCGCAGTCCTGGCGGGAGGTGAGATCCGCGCCGAGCAGGGCGGCCACCGCGTCGGTGTTGCCCGATTCGATCCAGGTGCCGGTGAACCCGCGGGCCATTCCCGCGTCGCGCAGGAGTTCCCATTGGTCATTCACGGGGCCATGCTCCGTCCGGGATGCGGCAGAGCAGGCCCGGTGTGGTGAACCAGGTGTCGTCGATGAATCTGCCGGTCGTGTATGCCAGTGCGGCGAGGTAGAAGTTCATCTCCTGGGCGATGTCGGAGGAACCGACGAGACCTGCTCCCTCCTGCCGTGGGCGGTCCCAGTGATCCGCGGGGATGTCCTCCCACTTACCCCCGTTGACATAGACCGGCTCGCTGACCTCGCCGTCGTCGTGGGACAGATGGTAGGCCCGGCCGCCCGGCTGTGGGAGCGCGTCGAGAGCCCACCACATGGACGATCCGGACACGGTGAACATCTTGATCCAGTTGAGGCTCTGCTCGGACACCCACACGAGGTCCTCTCCCGAGTAGGGGAGATACCACCGGCGCGCCTGGTTCAGGTCGCAGGCGAGTGTCTCCTCCGCTCGCAGCGCGGTGACCGCCGCGAGGTAGTCGGGTGCCTCGACCCACGAGCACTCGAACCTGTCCGCCAGACCTCGCTCCTCGAAATACGACCACTGGTCAAGTTTTTCGCGGCTTGTCATGAGGCTCCCGTGTGATGTATCGGATAACTGAGGTGGCCGCCGCCCGGACCGGGCGGCCACCAACTATGCCAGATATTTACGGAACAATCTCATGCCGAAACCTGTCGCCGGGAAGCATCTGCGCATCGCCGTAGAACGCCTTTTTCCTGTCGCCGTGGGCCTTGTTGTGGTGTCTCGACATGGCCCGGATGGAGACGTGTCCGTTCGCATCCGCAGTGCCCTGCTTCGTCGAGGTGAAGAGGGCTCGTCGTAAGTTTCCGCCGTCACGCAGTAGCGGGAACATCCCCTTGTTCGTTGCCCGATTCTGTGCGTCCTTGATGTGGTCAATGACCTCACCAAAATTAGTGTTCCGGGATTCCTTGTTGGACATGTCGCGGTCGGTCGTGCAGTTTCTGGCGGGGCTGTCACGCGTTGCGGTAGGCAGAGGTGATCTCTCGGTGGTTCGTCAGCAGCAGCCGGTGCTCGCCGCGGCGCCGACCGGCTGGCCCGGGGTCTGTTTCGCGGCCGGGCCGCAGACGCACGGGGCCGTGGGGTCCTGGTCGGTGGTCGCGGACTTGCCCAGGACGTCGGCGTCGGCCTTGACCACGTACACCTCCCATGGCTCGGCGCCGGGGCCGGTCACCCACACCTTGTCCTGCAGGGCGTAGCAGCAGGAGGTGTCGTTCTCTTCGAAGGTGGCGAGTCCGGCGTCCTTCAGTCGCCGGGTGGCCGCCTCCACCTGGGCGGTGTCGGTGACCTCGACGCCCAGGTGGTCCAGGCGGGTGTCGTGGCCTTCCTCGCCTTCCAGGAGCACCAGCTTCAGCGGCGGCTCGGCGATGGCGAAGTTGGCGTAACCGGGGCGGCGCTTGGCGGGCTCCACGCCGAACAGCTTGGAGTAGAAGGCGATCGAGCCCTCCAGGTCGGCGACGCGCAGGGCGAGCTGGACACGGGACATGGTGGTCCTCCAGGAGGTTCCGGCGGGTGGTGGCGGTCACCACCCGCACCGCTGTTTCGATGGATATCTATTCAGCGGACGTCGCCAGCTTGCGATACTGCTTAGAGATCTGTCAACTTAGAGCTATGTCGAAACAAGTGTTGCCGATCGTGGACTTGGCCGGGGCCGACGAGGCCGGGCAGGCGTGCTGCGCGCCGCTGGCGTGCGAGCCGCTGAACGTGGCCGAGGCCGAGGAGTTGGCACCGTTGTTCAAGGCGATCGCCGACCCGGTGCGGCTGCGCCTGCTGTCGCTGATCGCCTGCCACGAGGGCGGCGAGGCGTGCGTATGCGACCTGACCGGTGCCTTCGAGCTGACCGGACCGACCATCAGCCACCACCTGAAGGTGCTACGCCAGGCCGGGCTGATCGACTGTGAGCGGCGCGGCACCTGGGTCTACTACTGGGTCAACCCAGGCGTGCTGGCGCGGCTGTCGGCGATCCTGGGACCGCGTCTGCCGGCGATGGCGTGAGCGGCGCCGCGCAGGCGCCGTCCGCCCCGGCAGGGGCCGAAGCGGTGTCGCCGGGGCGGTTGTCGACGCTGGACCGGTGGTTGCCGGCCTGGATCGCCGCCGCGATGGCCGCCGGGTTGGTGGCGGGCCGAACGGTCCCCGGCCTGGGCGCCGCTCTGGAGGTCGTGCAGGTCGACGGCATCTCGCTGCCGATCGCGCTGGGCCTGCTGGTGATGATGTATCCGGTGCTGGCCAAGGTCCGCTACGACCGACTGGAGACGGTGACCGGCGACCGGCGGCTGCTGGCCACCTCGCTGGTGCTGAACTGGGTGGTCGGCCCCGCGCTGATGTTCGCCCTGGCCTGGCTCTTCCTGCCCGACCTGCCCGCCTACCGCACCGGCCTGATCATCGTCGGGCTGGCCCGGTGTATCGCCATGGTCGTCATCTGGAACGACCTGGCCTGTGGGGACCGGGAGGCCGCCGCCGTTCTGGTCGCGATCAACAGCGCCTTCCAGGTGATCGCTTTCGCAGGGCTCGGCTGGTTCTACCTGGTCGCGCTACCGGGCCGGCTCGGCCTGCCTGCCGCCGCGCTGGACGTGTCCACCTGGGACATCGCCCGCTCCGTGCTCATCTTCCTCGGAATCCCACTGGCGGCCGGATACCTCACCCGCCGTCTGGGGGAGAAGACCAAGGGCCGTACCTGGTACGAGACCCGTTTCCTGCCGAAGATCGGTCCGGTGGCGCTGTGGGGGCTGCTGTTCACCATCGTGATCCTGTTCGCCCTGCAAGGCGACGCGATCACCTCCAAACCGCTCGACGTCGCACGGATCGCGCTGCCGCTGCTGGTCTACTTCGCGCTCATGTGGGTCGGTGCCTTCGCCCTGGGCCACCTGGTCGGTCTGGGATATGCGCGCACCGCGACGCTGGCGTTCACCGCGGCGGGCAACAACTTCGAACTCGCCATCGCGGTCGCGATCGCCACCTTCGGCGTCACCTCCGGCCAGGCCCTGGCCGGGGTGGTCGGCCCGCTGATCGAGGTGCCCGTCCTGCTCGCGCTGGTCTACCTTTCCCTGGCCCTGCGCCACCGCTTCGCCCGTGTCTAAGGAGCCTTCATGTCCACCGTCCCCGAGGTTTTGTTCGTCTGCGTGCACAACGCCGGACGCTCCCAGATGGCCGCCGCCCTGCTGGAGCACCACGCCGCAGGAGGTGTCACCGTCCACTCGGCCGGATCCGCCCCCGCCGACTCCATCAACCCAGCCGTCATCACGGTCATGGAAGAACTCGGCCTGGACCTGACCCGCGCGTTCCCCAAACCGCTCACCGGCGAGGCCGTCCAAGCCGCCGACGTGGTCGTCACCATGGGCTGCGGCGACGCCTGCCCGATCTTTCCTGGCAAACGCTACCTGGACTGGCAGCTGGCCGACCCGGCGGGCCAGGGCATCGAGCAGGTACGCCTCATCCGCGACGAGATCGATGCCAGGGTCCGCGCACTGCTGGCCGAACTGGTCCCCGCCGCAGGCCCGGCATGACCACCACAGCGGGGCCGCGCGTCACGGCCATGACCGCGAGGCATGGTGCGCAGGTGCTGGACATCTACCGGCTTGGCATCGACGAGGGCCAGGCGACCTTCGAAACCACCGTCCCGACCTGGGAACACTTCGTGGCGGCCAAGCTGCCCGCCCACAGTCACGTCGCTGTCGACAGCGACGATGACGGGGACGGTGAACGGGTGCTGGGCTGGGTCGCGGCGACGGCGGTCTCCGATCGGTGCGCCTATGTCGGAGTGGTGGAGCACTCGGTCTACGTCCACCCCGCGGCCCGAGGCCGAGGTGTCGGCTCCGCGCTGCTCGCGGCGCTGATCGCCTCCACCGAGGCCGCCGGAATCTGGACGATCCAATCCGGCGTCTTTCCCGAGAACACCGCGAGCCTCGCCCTGCACGCACGTGCCGGATTCCGGGTTATCGGCACCCGCGAGCGGATCGGACGCCACCACGGCGTTTGGCGTGACGTCGTGCTGATCGAGCGCCGCAGCCCGGTCGTCTCCTGACATCGTCCTCAAGCGAGGTCACCGCGCATGTGCGGGTCGGTGAGCAACCTCTTTTGAACGCGTTCAGCGTGCCGCGCTAGGCTGGCCTCACACGTTCTGGGGAGTCCGAATGAAAATAGTGATACCCGGAGGAAGCGGTCAGGTAGGCGCGATCCTGGATCGCGCGATGACCGCCGCAGGACATGACGTCGTGGTGCTAACCAGGCGGCCGGTGCGGGAGCACGACGTGCACTGGGACGGGGAGACCCTGGGGCCCTGGGTACAGGAGATCGACGGAAGCGACGTCGTGGTCAACCTGGCGGGGCGTAGCGTCGACTGCCGCTACACCGCCGCCAACCTCAGGGCGATGATGGACTCGCGCGTGCACTCCACCCGGGTCGTGGGCGAGGCGATCGCCGCCGCCGCGCGGCCTCCCCGAGTCTGGTTGCAGATGAGCACCGCCACCGTCTACGCGCACCGCTTCGACGTGCCCAACGACGAGGCGACAGGCGTGATCGGCGGCAGCGAACCCGGTGTCCCGGACTACTGGGCCTACAGCGTCGAGATCGCGAAAGCGTGGGAGCGGGAGCAGGAACGGGCAGAAACCCCGCACACGCGCAAGGTCGCCCTGCGTACCGCGATGGTGATGAGTCCCGATCGCGGCGGCGTCCTCGACGTCCTGCTGCGGATGACGCGGCTCGGGCTCGGCGGCCCGATCGCGGGCGGCGCGCAGTACATGTCCTGGATCCACGACCGCGACTTCGTCCGCGCCGTCGAGTTTCTGGCCGAGAGGGACGACCTCACCGGGCCGGTGAACCTCGCCGCTCCTGAGCCGCTGCCGCAGCGCGCGTTCATGCGCGCGTTGCGCGCGGCATGGGGAATCCGGGTCGGTCTGCCCGCGACGAGGTGGATGGCCGGACTCGGCGCGTTCGTGCTGCGCTCGGACACCGAACTCCTGCTGAAGAGCCGCCGGGTCGTCCCCGGCCGTCTGCTCGAAGCGGGTTTCACCTTCGACCACGCCCGGTGGCTGGAGGCGGCCGAAGACCTCGTACGGCGCGTGCGCAAAGGGGCCCGCGTCCCCGTGTGAGCCTTCCGGGGAGGCGGGCGCCCTCGGCGCTCCAAGGGTCAGGCGCGCCGCCAGCGCCAGTACGGGTCGCTGTTCTTGTACAGGCATCGGTACTTGCGGTTGGTGACCTTGGCGTAGCCGTACTTCCCGCGTGCGGCTTTCGGGCAGAAGGCGCCGGGGGTGATGCACCGCCAGACCTGCTTGTCCTGCCGGTACTGGCAGGCGGCGTGAGCGCCCACGGAAACGGCGGGGGCCTGGGCGCCGAGGGTCGCCGCCGAGGCGGGCAGGGCTACGGCGGCCGGTGCGATCAGGGCGCTGCCGACCAGGGCCGCCGACACGAGGAGGTTCTTGAGCAAGGGGAGGCTCCGAGGGGAGGGAATATGTGCTCTTCCTATGACTCCCAGCAGACCCGGCTGGTTTGCCGGGGATGTGGTGAGAATCCGGCTTTTTCCAGCGCGCTCATTCCCAGGCCGCCGCCCTGTTGGCTGGATGCCGAGGCGAGGCGATTCCTGCTAAAAATCAGATAGTCTGATTTCATGAAGGTGATGACTGCCACTGAGGCGTCTCGGAGCTTCGCGGTCGTTCTGGACGAGGCTGAGCGGGGGGAGACGATCGTGGTCACTCGCGGAGGTAAACGGATCGCGGTAATCGGTCCCGCGCCCGCGGCGCCGGGGCGTATGGTCAAAGCCTTCCTGGCCAGGGCCGCGGAGACGCTGGACGCCGACTTCGAGGCCGATGTCGCGATGGCCAGGGAGGCGGTCGACGACGAGATGAGGAGCACGTGGCCCGACGCCTGATCCTGGACACCGGCGTACTGATCGCGGCGGAGCGGGGCAAGGCCGCCGTGGACGCGGTGATCGGGGATGCCGACGATGTGGCGATCGCCGCGATCACCGTGGCCGAGCTGCTCGTCGGTGTGGAGCTGGCGGATGCGGCACGCCGTCCTGGGCGACAGGCATTCGTGGACGAGGTTCTGGCGTTGATACCGGTCGAGGAGTACACGGTGGACGTTGCCAAAGTGCACGCTCGCCTCCTGGCCGATGTGCGCCGCTCAGGGAAGGCGCGGGGAGCGTACGATCTGCTGATCGCCGCGACGGCGGCCGCCACCGCGAGAACCGTGATCACGATGGATTCGTCCGCCGGGTTCGACGACCTGCCCGGAGTCCATGCGCAGGTCGTTCCCCGCTGAACGCCACGATGCCCGGTTTCCATTGCTCCCGGGCGAAGTGTATGTGCGAGGTGACGGAAACGACCGGAGCCGGCCGGATCGGATGAAACGGAAGCCGGGGGAGCATGCGGGATCTCCCGTGCTCAGCCGCAGTGGCTCCAGCCGCTCTTCCAGGACCGTGATCCGTACGAACCGCCCCAGATCACGCACTTCTTCACGGCGGGGAGCCGTACGGGACCCGCGTAGGCGGTGAATTTACCGGGGTCGCTCGCTGCGGAGCCGCCCTTCACCTGGAGGATCGCGTTCATCGTGACCTTGGCGGAGGTGACGTATCGGGCCATCGTGACGACGCAGTTCTTGCCCTGGGCGGTGTTGTAGAGGAGATAGACGGTCGCCGCGTTGCCCAGCGCCCTGGAGTTGATCACCTTGTAGCCGCCGCCGCAGACACCGGTGGCCGTGTGGGGGTTGGGCCTCTGCGGTGGCTCGGTGGTGGGTTTCGCCGTCGGTTTCGCCGTGGGTGTCGGGGACGGCGAGGGCTTGGAGGGGGCGCTCGGCTGCGGCGAGGCCGTCGGTCCCGGAGTCTGTGAGGGGGACCTATCGGGTTTCGCCGTCGGCTTCTCCGCGGCGGGGATCGGATCCTCGTCCGGCCGGGGGGAGGGCCGCGCGGTGCGCCGGGACGGAGAGGACGTGATCGCGGGGACCGTCTCGGTTCTCTCCTCCGCCTCGGAAACCCTTTCCGAGGGCTGGGAGGACTCCTTCGGAACCTCGGGGACGAGCGTCGGATCGGGCTCCGGCTCCGTGACCTCCGACGCGGTGGGGGTCGCCGCCGGCCGCGTCGCCGCGGCCTTCCCGTTGTCCTGGAGGAGCACCGCGGCCCCTGCGGTCGCGCCGAGCGCGGCCACGACCGCCACTCCGGCGAGCAGGAGCCCCGCGGGCCGGGTCCTCTTCCTTTCGCCGGGATCCGGGCTGTTCGGTCCTGCCCCGCCCTGCCCCTGTCCGCTCTGCCATGGTCCGGCCGGTCCGGCCTGCTGGTTCGGTCCGGCCTGGTTCGGCGGGCCGTACCCGCCCCGTACGTCCTGTCGCGGGGACGTCGAGGGCGTGAGACCGGGAGCGGAACCCGGATTGGCCGTGGGGGCGGGAGCGACGCCGGGGTTGGTTGGGGGCGTGGCGCCGGGTGCGGGGCCGAGATGGGGGAGGGCGGCCGGGTGCGGGACGGGGCCGGTGGGGGCCGCGCCCATCAGGTGGCTGACGAGCTGTTCGGCGGTGGGGCGCGAGGCGGGGTCCTTGGACAGGCAGGCCGCGACCAGGTCGCGCAGTGGTCCCTCCAGCGTGCCCAGTTCCGGCTGCGCGTTCAGGATCCGGTTGATCACGATCGCGATGGAGTCCTGGCCGAACGCGGGGCTGCCGGTCGCGGCGAAGACCATCGTGACGCCCCAGGCGAACACGTCGGCCGCGGGTGTCACCTCGCCGGGGCCGAGCTGCTCGGGCGCGAGGTAGGAGGGGGTCCCCATCGCGACCCCGGTCGCCGTCATCCCCGGCGCGTCCAGTGCCCTGGCGATGCCGAAGTCGATCACCACCGGGCCCTCGGGCCCCATCAGCACGTTGGCGGGCTTGAAGTCGCGGTGCAGGATGCCCGCGCGGTGGATCGCCGACAGCGCGGTGGCCGTACTGACGGCGAGACGTTCCAGGGACGCGCCGCGCCGGGGACCCTCCCGGTCGACCAGCAGGCGCAGGGACGGGCCTGGGACGTACTCGCTCACGATGTACGGGCGGCTGCCGGCGAGGTCGGCGTGGAGCACGGCGGCGGTGCAGAACCTGGCGACCCGCTGCGCGACCGACACCTCGCGCAGGAAGCGGGCCCTGGCCTCGGGGTCGCCGACCAGCCCGTGGTGCAGGAGCTTGACGGCGACCTGCTCGCCCTCGGGCCCCCGCCCGAGGTAGACGACTCCCTGGCCGCCCTCGCCGAGCCGTCCGATCAGCTCGAACGGGCCCAGTCGCGGTGGATCCCCCTCGATGAGCGGCGCCGTCACGATGTCCCCCGAACACGATGTCCCCGAACAAAACCCAAAAAAGGTTTAGATGGGGCAGAACGCTACCAGCGTGAACGGTGACGGAGATCCCCTCGGGGGTGGAGGCCCGGGTTGCTCCGGGATCCCATGACGCCGTGCCTCGGAGCTCTCGCGCCGCGACGACCGGGGAGGCGGGGAATCCGGGGCAGGCCCCCTCAAAGGCCCGCTCAGATCGCCTTGCCCGGGTTGAGGATGCCGAGCGGGTCGAAGACCTGCTTGATCCCGTGGTGGATCTCCTCGGTGACCGGGCCGGTCTCCAGCGCGAGCCAGCGCCGCTTGAGCAGTCCGACGCCGTGCTCGCCGGTGAGGGTGCCCCCCATCTCCAGGGTCTCCCTGAAGAGCTCGTCGGCCGCCGCCCACACCTGCGGCGGCGGCTCGGTCAGGGCGTGGTCGAAGATGAAGACCGGGTGCAGGTTGCCGTCGCCCGCGTGCGCGACCGTGGTGATCAGCACGTCGTGCTTGACGGCGATCGCCTCGATCTTCTCGATCATGTACGGCAGCGAGGAACGCGGCACGCACACGTCCTCCACCAGGCACTTGCCCAGCCGTTCCTTCGCCTGGTAGGCCATCCGCCGGACCCCGATCAGCTCCTCGGCCTCCTGCGCCGACGACGACACCGCGACGAAGGCCGCTCCGTTGGCGGTGCAGAGCTCGGCCATCCGCTCGGAGACGACGGGCCCGTCGGCCGCGTCCGACTGCGCGATCAGCATCGCCCTGGTCGACTCCTCAAGCCCGATGTGCCGCCAGTCGTCGATGGCCTTGAGCGTGTTGCGGTCGAGCATCTCCATCAGCGACGGCTGGCATCCGGCCGCGATGATCGCCGAGACGGCGGCGGCGGCGTCCCTGAGCGAGGTGAACTCGGCCGCGATCGTCGCCGGGTAGACCGAAGGTGCCCTGCGCAGCCGTACCGTCGCCGCGGTGATGACCCCGAGGGTGCCCTCGGAGCCGACGAACAGCCCGGTCAGGTCGTACCCGGTCACGCCCTTCACGGTGCGCCTGCCGGTGTTGATCACCCGTCCGTCGGCGAGCACGACCTCCAGGCCCATCGCCGAGTCGCGGGTCACGCCGTACTTCACGCACCGCAGCCCGCCCGCGTTGGTGGCGAGGTTGCCGCCGATGGTGGAGATCTCGTACGAGGAGGGGTCGGGGGCGTACATCAGCCCGTGCTCGCGGGCGGCCCGGTCCAGGTCGGCGGTGATGACGCCCGGCTCGACCACGGCCATCTCGTCGGCGGGGGAGAGCTCCCTGATCGCCGCCATCCTGTGCAGCGCGAGGACGACGCATCCCTCGACGGCGGTCGCCCCGCCCGCCAGCCCGGTCCCGGCGCCCCTGGGGACGACGGGCACCCGGTGCTCGGTGGCCCATCTCATCACGGCGACCACGTCGTCCCTGGTGTGGGCGAGCACCACGGCGAGCGGTTTGCCCGGCTCCAGGAAGGTCCGGTCACGCGCGTAGGAGTCGGTCACGTCGGGATCGGTCAGCACCTTCTCCGGTGCGAGCGCGGCGGCGAGTGCGGAGATAGCAGTCACATATTGGACTTTACGGCCTATGCCAACGTGCCTTCTCCGGACAAAACGCGTTTTATTGCAGTTTCGCAACATCATTTGGTCTCTTGACTCTTCCTTTACTTTCTCGTCTAACGTCCCCGTTCGGCGCGCTCATACGGCGCGCCGGTGGTGGACGCGTCCGGTGAACCCGGGCGGCAGGAAGGGGACACGTTGTCCGGCAGAGTCAGGAGCGGGAGCGCTCGCAGGCGCCTTCTCGCGATAGTCCCCGTGCTCGGCCTGGCCGTCACGGGATTGGCCGTGAGCGGTGCGTCGGCCGAGAGCGACACCTCGGTCGCACGGTACGAGCCGACCGCGGCCGACTACTACATCAACTACGCGCCTCCGCGGGACGAGCCGGAGGTCAAGGACCCCGCCGTTCCTTCGGCCAAGGCGCGCAAGGCCGGTCCCTCCAAGAAGATCGCCGAGAAGTACTCGCAGGGCAACCCGGTGGCCGCGCGGGTGCTGGCCGCCCGCGAGGCGCAGGCGATCAGGACGGGGATCAACCCCGCCGACTTCATCTTCAAGAAGTCGAAGACCGTCAAGACGGCCAAGCTCCTCACGCTGCTGGTGGAGTTCGACGACAAGGCCAACGACGACTTCTCCGGCTTCTCACGCCCGGCCGACGTGAACAGCGAGGACCCGGCCGAGTGCGTCACCGAGCCGCCGGGCACGCTGCTCAACGGCCCGCTGCACAACAAGATCCCCAACCCGGCCACCCTGCCGCACAAGGACAACAACAGTTTCTGGGTGCCCGACTTCAGCTCCGACCACTTCAACAAGATGCTCTACACCAAGCAGGGCATCACCCAGCGCGTCCGCACCGACCTGACCGACCCCCGCGACGGCCGCAAGGGCATCGACATCTCCGGCTACACCATGAAGAACATGTACGAGGAGATGTCCAAGGGCGCCTACACGGTCACCGGCCAGGCCAGCCCGTGGATCAAGGTCCCGCACTCCGAGGCCTACTACGGCGCGCGCGCCTGCGGCCAGCCGGTGCAGGACATGAGCGGCCACCCGGACAACCCGCGCGGGGCCGGCCAGCTCGCCATCGACGCGGTCAACACCCTCGCCGCCTCCGACCCGAACTTCCCCTGGGCCGACTACGACCTCGAGGACGTCGGCGACGCCGACGGCGACGGGAACTTCGCCGAGCCCGACGGCGTGATCGACCACCTGGTCCTCGTCCACGCGGGCAAGGACAAGTCCTCCGACGGCGGCGCCGAGGGCACCTACGCGATCTGGGCGCACTCCAGCGCGGTGGCCGGCGGCTACCAGGTGCCCGGCCAGAACGTGAAGATCTCCAACTACATCGTGCAGCCCGAGGACTCCGGCGTCGGCGTCTTCGCCCACGAGTACGGCCACGACCTGGGTCTTCCCGACCTCTACGACACCAGCGGCCAGGCCTCCTCGGCCGTCGACTTCTGGGACCTGATGTCCAGCGGCTCGCACAGCGGCCCGATCTTCCAGTCGATGCCCACCCACATGAGCCTCTGGGGCAAGTGGGTCCTCGGCTGGGCCAACCCCAAGGTCTTCGACCCGGGCGACCGCGCCGGCCTGGTGACGATCGGCCAGGCCTCGCGCACACCCAAGCTCACCCAGGACGGCGTCAGGGTGAACCTGACCAGCCCTCCGGTCACGATGGTCGAGCCGCACAGCGGCACCAAGACGTTCTGGTCCAACTTCGACCAGGAGTGGGCGAACGTCAAGATCGGCCGTGACGTCCAGGTGCCCGCGGGAAGCGACCTGAAGTTCTGGATGTGGAACAACTACGAGATCGAGGAGGACTGGGACTTCGGCTTCGTCGAGGTCTCCACGGACGGCGGCACGACCTGGGCCCAGCAGAAGGTCTACACCGAGGGCGGCGCCCTGGTCTCCACCGGCGACGACTACCCCGACCCCAACGGCAACCTGGCCGCTTTCGGCAACAAGAAGTACGGCCTCGGCGGCGACACCGGCGGCTGGCGGCACGACTACGTCGACCTCACCCCGTTCGCCGGCACGACCGTCAAGCTGCGCCTGACGTACAACACCGACGCCGCCTACACCCCGCGCGGCTGGCACGTCGACGACTTCGCGCTCACCAACGGCGCCCAGACCGTCTGGAGCGACGACCTGGAGAGCGGCGCCGCCGGCTGGACGGCGAACGGCGGCACCTTCAACGGCACCACCGGCAAGGGCTGGGTCGTCAACGACGGCAAGCGCGAGGTCTCCCGGTTCTACCTGGCCGAGTGGCGCAACCTCGACGGGTTCGACAAGGGCCTGCAGTACACCTACGCCACCAACTACTCCCGTGAGGGCTCCTGGAAGGTGGAGAAGGTCAAGTACAACGCCCCCGGCCTGCTCGTGTGGTTCCGCGACTCCAACTACACCAACAACTCGGTGGCGAACAACCTCGACCTGGCGCCGAGCATCGGCTCCAAGGGCAGCCTGCTCCTCGTCGACTCCCACTTCGACCCGCTGCGGCGGACCGGAGCGGCGGCCGCGAAGGACACCACCACGCTCAAGAACATGAGCGGCCGCGTGCAGAGCTCGAACGCCGCCTTCTCCTTCGCCAAGACCTACCCCTTCACCGAGTGCTTCGAGGGCCCGGGTGAGCCCTTCAGCGAGTACTGCACCAAGGTGGCCGCGCAGAAGGGGGTCTCCGAGTTCACCGACGCGAAGACCTGGTACCCCGGGTTCGAGGCGCGCGGCACCAGCCTGTTCTACCGCGACTTCGACGCCTCCACGGTCGTCCCGTCCAAGGGTGACCAGCCCTACAGCACCCGGATCGTCAACGCCGACGGCACCCCGGCCACCGAGCTGTACGGGACCGACATGGGCAACGGCCACGTCCTCGGCTCGGGCAACCCCGGTGACGAGGGCAGGGCGCTGGGCGTGAAGCTCAAGCTGATCACCCCGCTCCCCGGCGACCTCGGCGCGATCGTGCAGGTCACCCCGCCCAAGGAGTAGGGGGCACCGGCCAGGAAGGTAAACGGGATCCCACAAACGGTAGGGCCCCGCCGTCACCGACGGCGGGGCCCTACCATTTGAACGGGCGACCATCCGATCGGACAGGGGCAGCGTGGGAGAGCTTCGAAGCAAGGCCGAGCACACCGAGGCCATCCGGACCAAGGGCAGGGTCTGCGTGGTCGTCAACACGCGCTCGCGCCGAGGCCGGCGCCACTACGCCGCCGTGGTCCGCGCGCTGCGGGCCGAGGGGTTCGGCTCGATCCGTTTCCTGCCGGTGGTCGACCCCAAGCGCCTGCGCGCCACCCTGGAGGAGGCCCTCGCCTCCGAGCCCGACCTGCTCGTCGTGGGAGGCGGCGACGGCACGCTCAGCGCCGCCGTCAAGCACGTCGCCCACCGCGACGTCGCCCTGGGCGTGCTGCCCCTGGGCACGACCAACAACTTCGTCCGAAGCCTGGGCGTCCCCCTCGACCTCGCCGGAGCGATCCGGGTGCTGCGCACGGGGAAGGTCGCCGACATCGACCTGGGCGTGGCCGGAGACCGCGAGTTCGCCAACCTGGCCAGTTTCGGGGTCTCCGTGGAGGTGGCGGGCAAGGTCAGGCACGGGGTGAAGCGTCTTCTCGGCCGTGCCGCCTACCCGCTCACGGCCCTCACGATCCTGCCGGGCCACCGGCCGTTCCGTGCCTTCCTCACCGTGGACGGGCGCCGCCACGAGCTGCTCACCCACCAGCTCAACATCGCCAACGGCCGCTTCCACGGCGGCTGGCAGGTCGCCAGGGACATCAGCATCGACAACGGGCTCCTGGTCGCGTACCAGCTCGGCTCGGGCAAGCGCCTGCGTCTGCTGCTGGAGACCATGGTCCGCGCCGGCAGCGGCCGCTGGCGCAGCCTGGCGGGAGGCCCCTTCGTCGTGGGGCGCGAGATGCACCTGGAGACCGACCCGCCGATGGCCGCCGACGTCGACGGCGAGGTCCGCCTGATGACCCCGATCACGATCCGCACCATCCCCAACGGCCTGCGGGTGATGGTCCCCGACGACTTCGTCGACTCCTGAGCCCGGTGCGGTCCCGGTGCGGCCCGGTGCCGGCGGCGATTGGAACCGGCGTCACCGGGTAGTCGGAGGTCTCCGACAGATGGAGGGCACCATGGCATCGCTGATCGACCGGGTCCGACGCTACCTGAGCACCCCGCAGGGACGGCGGAACATGGAGAAGGCCAAGACCATGGCCCGCGACCCGCGCAACCAGCAGAGGTTGCGCGGGCTCCTCGACCGGTTCCGCGGCGGCCCCACCCGCCGCCGCTGACCTTCGCTCGCGCCGGGGTCAGGTCTGGATGAAGGTGGGCGGCTGATTCGCTTTCAGGACCTTTTCCCGGTGATGCGCCGTAGTCCCGTCCTGAGCCTGCCGAGCAGGCTCTCCGGTGCGGGCGGGCTCTCGGGGCGCTCGTCCTCGGGCCGCGCGGGAGCCTGAGGGCGGGCCTGGGCAGGGAGGGCTTCCTGTTCGAGCCCTTCCGGTCGCCCGTTGCTCGCCGCGCCGTTGTCCGAAGAGTCCGGGCCTGAGGAGTCCGGGCCTTGAGGTGCCGGGCTCTGCGGGAGGCCGCCGTGCGGGGGCTCGGCGCGCTGCGCCCGGACGTCCTGAGGGCGGGTGTCCTGAGAGGGGGCGTTCTGCGGCGGGACGCCGTGGGGGAGGGCGTCCGATCCGGCGGGATCCGGTGGTACGGCGAGCTGCTGCGGGGAGGGGATCCGGCCGGTGGGCTCCGGCGGGCGGGGTCGTCGGGCCCGCCGCAGGTCGGCGAGGGCCTCGGCGGCGCTGGGACGCTTGTGCGTCGCGTGGTCGCGCATGCGCCGCAGCAGGTCCATCACCTCCACGGACGCCTCGCCGGAGGCGGCGGCGGGCTCGGCGTCGGGGGTGATCGGCGGGAGCCTCCCGGTCAGCAGCTGGAAGGCGATCACCCCGGCCGCGTACACGTCGGAGGCGGCCGTCACCCGCACGGGCATGGCCTGGCACTCGGGAGCGGCGTAGTGGGTGTCGAGGACGTTGGGCAGCTCGTTGGCCACGGTGTGGGCGCGGGGGCCCGGCTTGGCGTAGTCGAACCCGGTGAGCATGGCCCGGCCCTCCTCCGTCACCAGCACGCACGCGGGGCTGAGCGCCCGGTGGATCACGTTGTTGGCGTGGACGTGGGCCAGGCCGCGAAGCATGTCCTCCACCACGTCCAGCCGGGCGGCGGTGGAGAGTGTGGGCGGGGAGGCGGTGAGGTGCAGGTGCAGCGCCTGGCCGTGCACGTCGTCGAGGACGAGCACGAACCGGCTCTCGTCGTCGATGGCGAAGAAGTCGCGGGCGCGCACCACGCACGGGTGCGGCGGAATCCTGGTGAGGGCCTGGTAGGCGTTGGTGATCAGCCGTCGCTCCGCCGCCCTCGGCTCCTCCTGTGCCAGCGGATCCGCCCGGTAGACGCGCAGCAGGACCGTCTCGCTGCCGGGAACCGTCGCGTTGATCGCGCGGTACTCGGTGACCCGGTTGTCGCCGCCCAGCTGCTCCTCCACCTCCCAGCTGCCGAAGCGCGGCGGCGCCGTGGAGCGCCGCACGCTCCCGTTGAGCGCCTCGATGATCGCGGTGCCGTACGGCGCGGTGTCGGTGGTGTGGCCGCGCCTGACGCGGGAGACGTCGCTCAGCGTGTCGATCAGCCCGGCGAGGTCGGTGACGTGCCGCGAGTCGCGGCCCGCGGGGTCGACCAGTTCGGCGTCGGGGCCGGTGAGCACCACGAGGCTGTCGACGTAGACCCGGTCCAGCTCGCGGCGCTCCTGGGTGAGCAGGCCCTTCAGGGCGCGCCCGTTGCCGCGCAGCTTGGCGACGGGGGAGCCGAACGCCTCACGCCGCAGCGGGAACCAGCGGGTCCCGGCGACCTCGATCCGGCCGCGGGTGCCCTTGACGTCGATGACGCAGAGCGAGTGGCCGGTCAGGACGATCGCGTCCACCTCGAAGATGTCGTCTCCGCGGGGCACCTCGATGTTGTGCAGCAGCAGCCAGTCGTCCGGGGCGTTGTCTCGCAGGTGTGCGATGACCCGTCGCTCGGCGTCGTTGACCGGGCTTCCGCCGCCGACGATCTGTGCCATCTCTAGCGTGCCGCCTTCCTGCTCGTGTTCATCGTGCCCCGCACTATCCCAAGAGGCTCATCTTTGCCCGTACCTCTACTTTTCCACCACTCGGACACGCGGGCCTCCCTATGATCATGACGCATCCCGGGGGTGAGAGCGATCGAGGTGTCCACCCGCACCGGACGCGTGGGTGGCGGTGCCGCTCCGCCGGGGCGTCCGGCCTCGCCGGCCGGGGGTGGCCGGGGTTTCCTGGCGGACCGCCGTGCTCCCGGATCCCCGGACCGGGTCGTCATGATCGCCGCCGTGTCCGCCCGGGCCGCGGGTGTCCCGGCTCGACATCAAAAACGGATCAAATGCGGGCCATGGAGTGGTTCGCCATGGGATACGGCACGGTGACGCCCCCGAGCCCTCTGTGATCATCGCAGCCAGACCCATGTTTGCCGGGGGAGAGGAGGGTAGACGTCCCCTTGCTGTGAGGGAGGAGGCAGGCCATGACCAACACCAAGGAGTCACTGCCGACGTCCGAGCTGATCCGGCAGATGTCGGAGCAGGTCTCGCGTCTCGTCAGGGACGAACTGCGCCTGGCCAAAGCGGAGTTGACGGAGAAGGGCAGGCACGCCGGGGTCGGCGTGGGGCTGTTCGGTGGAGCGGGGATCGTCGCCCTCTTCGGGGCCGCGTCCCTGGTCGCCGCGGTGATCCTGCTGCTCGCGCAGGTCATGCCCCCGTGGGCGGCGGCCGCGCTGGTGGGCGGGGTGCTGCTGGTCGTGGCCGGCGCCCTCGGGTTCTTCGGCAAGCGCCAGGTCGCCGAGGCCGCTCCCCCGACCCCCGTACGGACCATCGAGAGCGTCAAGGACGACATCGCCGCGGTGAAAGAGAGGGCGCACCGATGACCGAGACAGACCCGGGCGGGAACCGGTTCGAGCCGGACGCCGGAACCACCGGATCCCGCAGGAAGGGCGTCGACGAGCCGATCACACCGGACGAGAGCGGATCGCTGAACATCCCGCCGAACCAGCCCGAGGGCATGTCGCGCGAGGGTCTCGGCGCTTCGGGGTCCGGGGGCGACGGCACGTCCCGGCTCCGGGAGGGCGCGGCACCCGTCGCCGTCCCGGAGGCGACGACGACCACCCCGTACGCCGACACCGGGGGTGGCGTGGCGGGAGCGACGGGAGCGACGGGAGCGACGGGAGCGACAGAGATCGGCAAGACCGTCGGGGACGACGGGAACGACACGGAAACATTGCGGCGGGACATTGAGGACGCCCGCCGCGAACTGGGCGACACAGTGGAGGCACTGGTGCACAAGACCGACGTCAAGGGCCGTATTCAGGAGACCGCCGCCCAGGTGGGCGACGACCTGCGCAAGGTGGGGGCGGCGACCGCCAGCACGGCCACCGAGATGGTGGAGCGGGTGAAGGTGGCCGCTCCCGAGATGGTCGGCCGGGTGAAGGAGGCGGCCCCCGAGGTCGTCGGCCGGGTGAAGGAGGCGACTCCCGCCGAGATCAAGGACGCGGCGGGCAGGGTCACGACCGAGGCGAGCAAGCGTCCCGTCGTGACGGTCGCGGCCTTCGCCGCGCTCGTCCTGGTCGTCCTGCGTATCCTGCGGCGGGGCAAGAGGAAGTAGATGCCCGGTAGCACGGAAGGGGCCGCCCTCGGCGATTCGCGAGGGCGGCCCGCCCATGTCCCCCGAACCGTCCCCCGAACCCCCGCCGAACTGCCGCGTGGCGCATGGTGGGGGGTCCTCAAACGGACCGTCGGGGAGTTCCGTCGCGACGGTCTGCCCGACTGGGCCGCCGCCCTCACCTACTACGCGGTGCTGTCGATCTTCCCCGGCCTGATCGTGCTGGTGTCCGTGCTCGGGCTGGTCGGCCAGGACGTGATCTCCACGATCCTGTCCCAGGTCGCCGCCCTCGCCCCCGGCGACGTCACGAGGCTGGTGGAGGACCAGGTCGAGCAGGTGCGCGGCAGCGGCAGCGCGAGGGGTTTCCTCGCGGTCGCCGGTCTGCTGGTGGCGCTCTGGTCGGCCTCGGGTTACATCGCGGCCTTCGTCAGGGCCGGAAACGCGATCTACGACATCAGGGAGGGGCGTCCCCTGTGGAAGCTCACCCCGCTGCGGATCGGGCTCACCCTGGTGTTCGTCGTCCTGATGGCCGCCGCGGCGGTGGCCGTCACCTTCACCGGAAGGCTCGCCGAGCTGGCGGGCGATGCCCTGGGAGTCGGGCAGACCGCGGTCACCGTCTGGGGGTACGCCAAGTGGCCGGTCCTGGTGCTGATCGCCGCGGGTCTGGTGATGCTGCTCTACTGGGCCGCGCCCAACGTCCGCCAGCCGGGCTTTCGCTGGATCAGCCCCGGCGGGCTGCTCGCGGTGCTGCTGTGGGTCGTCGTCTCCGCGGGGTTCGCGACCTACGTCGCGAACTTCGGCTCCTATGACAAGACCTACGGCGCGCTCGGTGCCGTCGTGGTGTTCCTGGTCTGGCTGTGGTTGTCCAACATGGCCGTCCTGCTGGGCGCGGAGTTCGACGCCGAACTCATGCGGGAGCGTCGGATCGCCGCGGGTCACCCGCCGGAGAGCGAGCCGTACGCCGAGCCGAGGGACGAGGCGGAGGGGGAGAACGTCACCCTTCCCGGTCCGGGTGAACGCTGACCCCGGCCTCCTGCCACGCCGCGCTCCGGACGCGACGAGGGCCCTTTCGGCCCCCGGGACGCGGCGTGGCCGCCGGGTCCTTCGACCCCCGGGAGGCGGCGTGGCCGCCGGGTCCGCGGAGATCGGACCGATACCTGTGCGCACAAGCGAGCCAAACTCATGTCTGCCGGGGTAATCTGACCGTTTCCGGGTGGGCGGCGGACCCCCTCCTCTCCGCCCACCCGGAGCTTGCCGCCGCCGGACGTCCTGTCAGGTCCAGGATGCCGGGCCGGAAGGCGAACTATTCTGATCTCGGGCACGCGGAGGGCCGCCGCCCTTCCGCGACCACCGTTTCACCACGACCGTCACGACGACGCAGGCCCCTGAGGAGACGAGTTGAACGCCGTACTGACCGGTGTGCACCACCTCAAGATCTGGGTGAGTGACCTGGAGCGGAGCCGTTCCTGGTACGAGAAGGTCCTGGGGCTGGAACACCACACCAGCTTCCAGGACGAGGACGGCGTGATCAGGGGTATGAGCTTCACGGTCCCCGGTGCGGCCTTCCAGATCGCGCTGCGCGAGAATCCCTCCCTGGCCAAGGCGCTCTTCGACGCCGACCCCTTCGCGCTCCAGGTCACCCTTGAGGGGCTTGAGGCCTGGGTCGCCCGTCTGGACGGGCTCGGCGTCCCGCACAGCCCGATCATCAAGGCGTCCGCCGGCCACGCGCTGGGCTTCGTCGACCCCGACGGCGTCCAGATTCGCCTGTACGCCCCCGACGAGCGGGTCCACGCCGCCCAGGTGGGCGCGGAAGGCGTCTACCGGCCGGATCAGGCCGCCGACTTCACCCCCGACCCGGGGCGGGAGCGGGACTGAGAGGCGCCTCACCGCCCGCGCGCCTCACCGCCTGCGAGGACAGGTCTCCGTCCCCGGCGGGCAGAATTTAATCTACATCGTAAAGGCGACGGCCGTGATCTCCATGAACGAGGCGCGGGCGTGACCGGACGTATAAGGTCCGGAGCGTGGAACCCCTCGTCGCCGTGTTGGTGGTCGCCGCGCTGATCGGCGTACCCGCCCTGGTGCTGTGGCGGGTGCTGCGCGGCCGCAGGGAGCTGGGCAGCAGCCCCGCCGAGCGGGCCACGTTCGAGACCCTGCACACCGCGTCCCTGGCCGCGCCGCCGTTGCGGGCGGGGCTGACCGAGGCGGGGGCGCAGAAGGCGTCCCGCTACCTTCGGGAGCTGCTGGGCTCCCCGGCGCTGGCGGTCACCGACGAGGAGCGGCTGCTGGTCTACGACGGCGAGGGCGACCACCACGCCCGCGAGGCGTTCGCCCACGCCGCCAAGACGCTTTCCGGAGGCCGGACCCGCGTCCTGGGCCCCGAGGTCGTCTCGTGCGACCTGCCCGAGTGCCCGATCAGATTCGCCGTGGTGGTGCCGCTCACCACCGACGGCAGGGTGGTGGGCTCGCTCGCCGCGTACGGCGGGCACGCCTCGGCGGGGCTGGTCAGGGCCGCCCACGAGGTCGCGAACTGGGTCGACTCGCAGCTGGAGCTGGCCGAGCTCGACCGGTCGAGAACGCGCCTGATGGAGGCCGAGGTCCGGGCGCTGCGCGCGCAGATCTCCCCGCACTTCATCTACAACTCGCTGACGACGATCGCCAGCTTCGTCCGTACCGACCCCAACCGCTCCCGCGAGCTGCTGCTGGAGTTCGCCGACTTCACCCGCTACTCCTTCCGCAGGCACGGGGAGTTCACCACGCTGGCCGAGGAGCTGCGTTCCATCGACCGCTACCTCACCCTGGAACGGGCCCGCTTCGGCGACCAGCTGCAGGTGACGTTGCGCATCGCCCCCGAGGTGCTCGCGGTCGCGGTGCCGTTCCTGTGCCTGCAGCCCCTGGTGGAGAACGCGGTCCAGCACGGCCTGGAGAGCAAGCCCGGGATCGGGCGCATCTCGATCGTCGCCGAGGACGCCGGGGCCGAGTGCCGGATCAGCGTGGAGGACGACGGCGTGGGCATGGAGCCCGACCGTCTGCGCCGCATCCTCGCCGGTGCCGCCGACGAGCGTTCGGGGGCCGGGGGAGTGGGGCTGGTCAACGTGGACGAGCGGTTGCGCCAGGTCTACGGTGACGAGTACGGCCTGGTGGTGGAGACGGCGAAGGGGGCGGGGACGAAGGTCAGCGTCCGCCTGCCCAAGTACCATCCCGGTGTCTCCGTCCGGTGAGCCCGCCTCCGGTCCGGATCTTCCCCTCATCCCGCGAAGTTGACAGGC
Organism: Streptosporangium sp. NPDC000509; assembly: GCF_042898365.1. Lineage (NCBI taxonomy): Bacteria > Bacillati > Actinomycetota > Actinomycetes > Streptosporangiales > Streptosporangiaceae > Streptosporangium > Streptosporangium sp. NPDC000509. Next base: position 119,164 of record NZ_JBIAYX010000009.1, read on the forward strand.
GATGTCTGATTCATCACCCTCTAGAAATTCCCTCGCGAACGACCCGGAGGAGTGAGCGTGACCGGCCTGCGTGTCCTTGCGGTGGACGACGAGCTTCCCGCGTTGGAGGACCTGGCCTACCTTCTTCGGGACGATCCCCGTATCGGAGAGGTCTCCCTGGCCAGGGACGGGGCCGCCGCGCTGCGCGTCCTGGACCGGGCGATCGCCGACGGGAGGCCGATCGACGCGGTCTTCCTCGACATCCGGATGCGCGGCCTGGACGGGGTGGTGCTCGGCCGTCTGCTGTCGCAGTTCGCCAACCCGCCCCGGGTGGTCTTCGTGACGGCCTACGAGGAGCACGCGGTCGACGCCTTCGAGATCAAGGCCGAGGACTACCTGCTCAAGCCGGTGCGGCCGGAGCGGCTGGCCGAGGCGATCCGCAGGGTGTTCGTCTCCGCGGAGCTGCCGGAGATCGAGGGCTCCGGCCGTGCCGACCCCGACACCATCCCGGTGGAGCTCGGCGGCGTCACCAGGTTCGTGGCCAGCACCGAGGTCCGCTACGTGGAGGCCCAGGGCGACTACGCCCGGCTGCACACCGCGGGTGGCAGCCATCTCGTGCGGATCTCGCTGGCGACGCTGGAGGAGCGCTGGTCCTCGGCGGGGTTCGTACGGGTGCACCGCAGTCACCTGGTCGCGGTCAAGCACATCGACGAGCTGCACATCGACTCGGGACGCTGCGTGGTCCGCATCGGCGAGACCGAGATTCCGGTCAGCCGCCGCCACACCCGCGAGCTGCGCGACCTGCTGGTCCGCAGGGCGCGCAAGGGCAGGCAGGAGTGAGCGGCGACGCCGGGCCCGAGGAGGCGGAGCCGCGTCGGCGGAACGCCGACCGGTCGCGCGGGGAGGCCGAGCGTCCGCGTAAGGACGAGCGTCCGCGCAGGGACGGCGAGCGCTCCCGCAAGGAGGAGCGTCCGCGGCGCGAGGTGGTGACCAGCCCTCGCACGACGGCTCCCCGCCACCCCAGTTACCCGGTCACCCGCGAGATCGACGAGCAGACCCGTCTGGGCGAGGTCTACATGCGCTCGCTGATCCGTACCCAGTTCCGTCTGGCCCTGTTCGTCTGCACGGTGCTGGGGTGCGTGGTGGTGGGCCTGCCGGTGGTGTTCCTGCTGGTGCCGGAGCTGGGCGCGCTGCGCGTGCTGGGGGTCCCGCTGCCCTGGGCGGTGCTGGGCGGCCTGATCTACCCGGCGTTCGTGATCGGGGCCTGGCTGTATGTCCGGCAGGCGGAGCGGAACGAGCGCCACTTCGCCGAGCTGGTGGACAGGGCCCGTTGAGTACCGCGTACGGGGTGACGGCCGTCGTGCTGGTGGTGCTGGCGGCCGTGCTGATCGGCGCGTTCGGGCTCAGGCTGTCGCGGACCACCTCCGACTTCTACGTCGCCTCCCGCACGGTCTCCCCGCTGTGGAACGCCTCCGCCATCGGCGGGGAGTATCTGTCGGCGGCGAGTTTCCTGGGCATCGCGGGGCTGATCCTCACCTTCGGCGCCGACATGCTGTGGCTGCCGGTCGGCTGGACGGGCGGCTACCTGGTGCTGCTCGTGCTGGTCTCCGCGCCGTTGCGCCGCTCGGGCGCGTACACGCTTCCCGACTTCGCCGAGGCGCGGCTGGAGTCGATGGCGGTGCGGAGGATGGCCGGGGTGCTGGTCGTGCTGATCGGCTGGCTGTATCTGATGCCGCAGTTCCAGAGCGCGGGCCTGGTTCTGCGGGCCATCACCGGAGCGCCCGAGTGGGCGGGGGGCCTGCTGGTGGCGGCCGTGGTCGCGGTGAACGTCATGTCGGGCGGCATGCGGTCGATCACGTTCGTGCAGGCCTTCCAGTACTGGCTGAAGCTCACCGCTCTCGCCGTGCCGCTGGTGTTCCTGCTGCTGGCGTGGCGTGACGGCGGCGCGCCGGGGCTGAGCGCGGCGGACGCGGCCTCGTGGGCGCTGCCGCTGTCGGCGGGCAGGGAGTACGGCCTCTACTCGACCTATTCGCTGATCCTGGCGACCTTTTTGGGCACCATGGGGCTTCCGCACGTGCTGGTCCGCTTCTACACCAACCCCGACGGCCGGGCGGCGCGGCGGACGACGCTGGTGGTCCTGTCGCTGCTCGGCGCCTTCTACATGCTGCCGGCGGTCTACGGCGCGCTGGGCCGGATCTACGTCCCGGAGTTGGAGGGCAGTGACACGGTGGTCCTGTCGTTGCCCGGGCGGCTGGTCGGCGGTGTGGCCGGGGACCTGCTGACGGCGCTGGTGACGGCCGGGGCGTTCGCGGCGTTCCTGTCGACCTCCTCGGGGCTCACGGTCTCGGTCGCCGGGGTGATCGGGCAGGACATCCTCAAGGGAGGGGTGCGGTCGTTCCGGGCGGCGGCGGTGCTGGCCGTGATCGTTCCGCTGGTTCTGGCGGTCTTCGCCCGCTCGCTGCCGGTCGCCGACGTCGTCGGCCTGGCGTTCGCGGTGGCGGCCTCCTCCTTCTGCCCGCTGCTGGTGCTGGGCATCTGGTGGCGGCGGCTGACTCCCGCGGGTGCGATGGCGGGGCTGCTCGCCGGTGGCGGTCTCGCCTGCGGTGCGGTCCTGCTGACGATCGGCGGGGGGCCGTACACCGGCCTGGTCGGTGCCCTGCTGGCGCAGCCCGCCGCGTGGACGGTGCCGATCGCCTTTCTCGTCATGGTGGTGGTCTCGCTGCTGACGCCCGGGCGTATCCCGCCGAACGTGGCCCGCACGATGGTGCGCCTGCACACCCCGGAGATCCTCAACCTGGACCGGGGGGACTGGCGGCCACGGTCCTCTTGACGGCTCCGAGGAGCTGTGACGGAATGACGGTTATGAACCGACATATCGGTCGTTCTAACTAGTTTTGGTATGTGCCGGCTCCGGTGACGAGGCGGTCGCCGAGGTCGGCGACGCCACTGCCGTGCTACCCGGGAACCGGGCCGGACGCCGGTCGGCCACGGGGCTCTCCGTGAGCGGGACGGTGCACCGGTTCACCGCGCGGCACCGGTCCACCGTGCTCTCCGGGAACGGGACGGTCCGCCGGTCAGCGGTGATACCGGAGGTCCTGCGCCGGCCTCGGTTCCGGCTCGTCTATTTCGGGATGGCCGTCAGTCTGCTGGGCGACGCCTCGCTGCTGCTGGTGCCCGCCATCCTGGCCAAGAGTCTCACCGGCTCCGACGCCGCCGCGGGTCTGACCCTGTTCTTCTTCACCGTCCCCCTGTGCTTCTCGCCCTGCTTCGGATACCTCATCGACCGGGTCGACCGCAGGAAACTTCTCGTCGTCACCTGCCTGCTGTCGGGAATCTCGCTCACCCCGCTGATCGCGGTCACCGGGCAGGGCACGGTCTGGCTGGTCTACCCGGTGTCCGCGGCGATGGGCTGCTCGTACGCGGTGATCTTCTCCGCGCTCGGCGGGCTGATCAAGGCCATCCTGCCCGAGCACCTGCTCGCCGAGGCGAACGGCGCCCTGCAGACCACCCGGCAGGGGTTGCGCCTGTTCGGGCCGCTGCTGGGGGTGGGTGTCTACACCGGCTTCGGGATCGGCGCGCTCGTGCTGTTCGACATGATCACTTTCCTCGTCGCCGCGGGGGTCTTCGCGATGCTCCCCGCGCCGAGACCTCTCTCACCCGTCTCGCCGGCACCGCCGGGGCGCTGGCGCGAGGAGTTCTGGGCCGGGGCCCGCCACCTGCGCGCCGACCCGCCGTTGCGTCGCGCGGCCCTGGCGCTCTGCCTGATGTTCGCACTGGCCGGGGCGACCGAGTCGCTGATCTTCGCGGTCATCGAGCACGGCCTGGCCAGGTCGCCGGAGTTCACCGCCTTCACCTCGACCGCGATGGGCCTGGGGGCGGTCGCCGGGGGGCTGCGGAGCTCCACGGTGATCGCGCGCCGGGGCGAGCTGTTCGCGATCGGCGCGGGTATCGGCCTGTACGGCATGGCGGTCATCTGCTGGACGGTGCCCTCGGAGGCGGTCGTGCTGGTGGCCATGATGGTCGCGGGCGCCGGGCTGACCCTGGAGGGGGTGGCCAGGACGACCCTGGTGCAGCGCCGCAGCCCGGGCCACCTCGTCGGCCGGGTCTCCACCGCCTTCGAGTCCCTCATCGGGTTCGCCCAGCTGTCGTCCCTGCTCGCCGGCGCCGTGCTGGTGTCGCTCGTCGACTATCGCGTTCTGCTTGCGGTGGTGGGCCTGACGGTCTGCGGCGCGGGGGCGTACGCCCTGCGGGCGAGACGGTGGTGAGGACGGCCTCCCCGGGGACCGTTCGTCGCGCGATACAGACCTTTCACCGCAAGCCCCACCCAACTGAACGCGACTCGGCGGCGCCTCGGCGAAGAGATCGCATGCGGGTCTCCTCTGGGGGTAGCGTCCAGCCCTACGTTGTCCGTGATCCAGATCACATTTTGGGAGGTCCCGTGACCGCCAGGCAACATGATTCATCGGTCTACGAAGAAATTCAGGCCAACGACCAGTTCCAGGAGTTGAAGAGGCGTTTCCGGGCCTGGGCGTTCCCGATGACCGCGGCGTTCCTCGCGTGGTACCTGCTGTACGTCGTCCTGTCGGGCTGGGCGCGCGACTTCATGGGCGCGAAGGTCTTTGGCAACATCAACGTGGCGCTGATCTTCGGTCTGCTCCAGTTCGTGTCGACGTTCGGCATCGCCTGGGCCTACTCCCGTTTCGCCGAGAAGAAGCTCGATCCGCTGGCCGACGACATCCGCCACGGAGTCGAGGGGAAGACCGAATGAGCCACCAGACCCTCTCCACCATCCTGTTCCTGCTCTTCGTCGCGGGAACGCTGGGCATCACCTTCTGGGCGAGCCGCAACACCAAGGACGCCACCGACTACTACGCCGGTGGCCGCTCCTTCAGTGGCGTGCAGAACGGTCTCGCCATCGGCGGCGACTACATGTCGGCCGCGAGCTTCCTGGGTATCGCCGGAATCATCGCCCTGTCGGGCTACGACGGCTTCCTGTACTCGATCGGCTTCCTGGTCGCCTGGCTGGTGGCGCTGCTGCTCGTCGCCGAGCTGATGCGCAACTCCGGCAAGTTCACCATGGCCGACGTGCTGGCCTTCCGGATGAGCCCTCGCCCGGTCCGCACCGCGGCCGGCGTCTCCACCATCACGGTGTCGATCTTCTACCTGCTCGCCCAGATGGTCGGCGCCGGCGCGCTGGTCGGCCTGCTGCTCGGCGTCACCTCGCCGACGGGCAAGGCGCTCACGATCGTCGGCGTCGGCGTTCTGATGATCGTCTACGTGGTCGTCGGCGGGATGAAGGGCACCACCTGGGTGCAGATCGTCAAGGCCGTGCTGCTCATGGGCGGCGCGACCCTGGTCACCCTGCTGGTGCTCGGCCACTACGGCTTCAACCTCTCGGGCCTGCTCGGCGAGGCCGCCACCCAGAGCGGCAAGGGCGCGGCCTTCCTGGAGCCGGGCCTGAAGTACGGCACCGAGGCGCAGGGGCTCGCCGGCAAGATCGACCTGATCAGCCTGGGCCTCGCGCTGGTCCTCGGCACCGCCGGTCTGCCGCACATCCTGATCCGCTTCTACACGGTTCCCACCGCCAAGGAGGCCCGTAAGTCGGTCCTGTGGGGCATCGGCATCATCGGCACCTTCTACCTCCTCACCCTCGTGCTCGGCTTCGGCGCGGCGGCCCTGGTCGGCGGCGAGGCGATCGTGGCGCAGGACAAGGCGGGTAACACGGCGGCCCCGATGCTCGCCGAGGCGGTGGGCCAGGCGATCTTCGGCGAGGTGGGAGGCACCATCCTGCTGGCCGTCATCGCGGCGGTCGCCTTCGCCACGATCCTCGCGGTCGTCGCCGGCCTGACGCTGGCGTCGAGCTCCTCCTTCGCCCACGACCTGTACGCGCACGTGTTCAAGCGCGGCAACGTCACCGACAAGGAGGAGGTCCTGGTCGCCAGGATCTCGGCCTTCGTCATCGGCGCGGTCTCCATCGGGCTCGGCATCCTCGCGCAGGGGCAGAACGTGGCCTTCCTGGTCGCGCTCGCCTTCGCCGTGGCGGCCTCGGGCAACCTGCCCGCGATCCTCTACAGCCTGTTCTGGAAGCGCTTCAACACCGCGGGCGCGGTCTCGGCCATCTACGGCGGCCTGGCCTCCGCGCTGATCCTGGTGATCTTCTCGCCGGTCGTCTCCGGCAGCGCCACCGCGCTGTTCCCCGACGCGAACTTCGCCTGGTTCCCGCTGAGCAACCCGGGCATCGTCTCGATCCCGATCGGCTTCCTCGCCGGGTTCATCGGCGCTCGCCTCAGCAAGGAGTACAACTCGGACAAGTACGCGGAGATCGAGGTCCGTTCGCTCACCGGCATCGGTGCCGAGAAGGCCAGCTCGCACTAGGACACCCCGTACCGACCCCCCGTACGGCTCGTACGGAAGTGCGGGGAACCCGGGGCCCGGCCGCTTCGCGGCCGGGCCCTTTCTCATGTGTCCCCGGCGGGCCACGGGACGCCCCGTGGCCCGCCGGACGCCCCCACCGGAAGCCCTGCACGCCTTCCGGTGGGACCCCGCCCCTACCGGGACCGTCGTGCTCCTGCCGGGAGGCTCCTCAGCGGGAGGCCTCGTCCAGCAGGGTCAGCTCCTCCTGCGACAGCGTCATGTCGGCGACGGCGAGCAGCGGCCGCAGCTGCTCGATGTTACGAGCGCTGGCGATCGGCGCGGCCACCGTGGGCTGGGCGGCCAGCCAGGCGAGCGCGACGGTGGCCGGGACGGCGTCGTGGGCGGCGGCGATCTTGTCCAGGGCGTCGAGCACCCGCGGGCCGCGCTCGGTCTCCAGATACTTTGCCGCCCCGCCCGCGCGCGGGCTGTCCACCGTGACCCCGGGCCGGTACTTGCCGGTCAGGAAGCCGCGGGCCAGGCCGTAGTAGGGGGTGCTGGTCAGCCCTGCCTCGGCCACCACGTCGCGCAGCGCGCCCTCGTAGTCGCGCTCCAGCAGGTTGTAGTGCTGCTGCAGCACCCCGTACCGGGCCAGACCGGCCTCCTCGGAGATCGCGAGCGCCTGCGCGAGCCGCTCGGCGCTGTAGTTCGAGGCGCCGATGTTGCGCACCTTGCCCTCGGTGACCAGCTCGTCGAACGCGCCGAGGGTCTCCTCCAGAGGAGTGTCCGCGTCGTCGATGTGGGCCCAGTACAGGTCGATGTAGTCCGTACGCAGCCGCCGGAGCGAGTCCTCGGCCGCCGCGCGGATGTTGGCCGCCGACAGCCCCGGACGGCTGCTCTGGGGCCACCCCACCTTGGTCGCCACCACGATCCGGTCGCGGTTGCGGCGAGAGGCCATCCACTCGCCGATCACGGTTTCCGACTCCCCGCCGACGTGCCCGGGGACCCACACGGAGTAGGAGTCCGCGGTGTCGATGAGGTTTCCGCCCGCCTCGGCGTAGGCGTCCAGGACGGCGAAGGAGTCGTCCCGGTCGGCGGTCCAGCCGAAGACGTTGCCGCCGAGGCAGAGAGGAAACAGGTTCAGCTCAGAAAAGCTCATGGGCCAACTCTATTTCTTGACCGATCACGTGGGCACGGGGCCTGGGCACTCGCGCGCCGCGCTCACGCGGGCACCATCTCCCTGACCGGCTCCCCGGCCGGCTCCCCGACCGGCAGGGACCGCTCCGGCCGGTCGATCCGCCCGGCCGGCGCGGGCGGATCGATCTGCGCGATCAGCTCGTCCATCGCCTCCCGCAGGTGGCCCATGAGCCGCCACACGTCGGCCACCCGGTCAGGGCAGGACAGGATGCCGAAGTCGAGCGAGCCGTCGTAGGAGAAGCAGGTGATGTTGACCCCGCCGCTCACGTCGGTCAGCACCGACATGGGGTGGTAGGCGAGCACCCTGGCGCCGCACAGGTACAGCGGAAGCTGCGGGCCCGGCACGTTGGAGACGATCAGGTTGATCGGCGGCAGCACGATCGAGGCCAGCCGGAACACCGCGGAGGTCGCCAGCGCGGTGACGGCCGAGGGCAGCAGCGACGACAGCTCGCCCAGCCAGGCCGTGGGGGCGCCGGCGAAGCGCCGCTTGGCGGCGAGCATGGTGCCCGCCATGACGCGCAGGCGCTCGCGGGGGCAGGCCAGGTCGGTCGGGATCGGGGTGACCATGACGGAGATCTGGTTGCCGACCGCCTGCCGCGCGCTCGCGGTGCGGACCGCGACCGGGACCGCGGCGATCAGCGGCCGGTCGGGCAGCGCGTCGCGCTCGTGCAGCCACGCGCGCAGCGCGGAGGCGCACAGCGTCATGACCACGTCGTTGACGCTGGCTCCCGCGCTCCTGGCCACCCGCTTGACGTCCGCGAGCGGGATCGACCCGTAGGAGAAGCGCCGCTCGGGGCCGATCGGGCCGTTGAACGGGGTGCGCGGCGCGGTCAGCATGGGCGCCTCGGACGGCTCCGACGTCCTCCCCGCGATCCTCCTGGTGGCGGCGGCCACCTGGCGGGCGCCGGGCAGGGCCGAGGTGAGCGGCATCGTGTCGAGCTCGGTCGCCATCCGGCCCAGCGAGTACAGCGCCCTGGCGGGCTGGAGCACCGTCCTGGCCACGGCCCCGGCGAGCATGCCGGCCAGGCCGGGGGCGGTGGTCCGCGGGCCGGGCGCCGGCGGCTCGACGGCACGGGGCTCGGGGGTCAGGTCCAGCAGCGCCGCGAGCAGCTCGGCCCCCGACACCCCGTCGATGGCGCAGTGGTGGACCTTGGCGTACAGGGCGACCCGGCCGCCGGTCAGGCCGTGGATGAGGTGCATCTCCCACAGCGGGCGGGTCCGGTCGAGATGCCGCTCGTGGATCCTGGCCACCGTCTCGGCGAGCTGGGCCTCGTCACCGGGACCCGCGAGGGTCACCTCGTGGATGTGGCCGTCGACGTCGAAGTCGGGGTCTTCCGTCCAGTACGGCCGGTCGAGGCCGAACGGCACGGTGGCCAGGCGCAGCCTCAGCGCCGGCGCCAGGTGCAGCCGCTCGCGGAGCAGCCCGATCAGGCACTCGCGGGTGAGGGCTCCAAGCCTGGAGCAGGCGGGGTCGAGGATGGCCAGTCCTGCGACGTGGGCCGCCGTGGTCGCCGATTCGGCATGAAGGAACTGCGCGTCGAGCGCGGTCAGCTGGCGCATCGGTCGGGCCTCCTGGCGGAAAATGGGAGAACACGCGTTGCCATCATCACCTCGGCACGTTTCCCTCTCGTTTCCTCCGTAGGACCTCCGGCGTCTTTCGGACGTCTCCTCGACGAGGCACGGAGACCCACCGATCGTCGCTCTGTGTAACCTTCCCATTTCACATGGTAGGCACGCCTTCCGGGCGGGGTGGTCTCAGCGATCTTTTCCGAAGGCGATACTCGCTCGTGGGTGTTCGGCGTCGCCCCTTGCCTTTATTTCCTACCGTTGAAATAGGTAATGCGTGAAGGATGACACATTTCGCACACACCGGCCGTCGTCTCAGCGACCGAGGAATGCGAGCAGCCGCTCCAGGGGCCAGGTGTTGATCACGTCGTCGGTGGTGAGCCACCCGCGCTGGGCGACGCCGATGCCGAACCGCTGGTTGCCCAGGTGCGGAACCGCGTGGGCGTCACTGTCGACGGAGAACTTCACGCCGTGGTGGCGCGCCAGCCGCACCAGGTCGGCGGGGAGGTCGGAACGGTCGGGGAAGGAGTCGATCTCCATCGCGGTGCCGGTGCGGGCCGCGGCGCGGAACACCTCGTCCCAGTCGGCGTCCACCGGCGGGCGGATGCCGATCCTGCGGGTGGTCGGGTGGCCGATGATGTTCACCCCCGGGTTCTCGCAGGCGGCGACGAAGCGCCGGGTCATCTCCGCACGCGACTGGTTGAAGTGCGAGTGGACACTGGCCACGCACACGTCGAAGCCCTCCAGCACCTCGGCCGGCCAGTCGACCGAGCCGTCGGGCGCGATGTTCAGCTCGCTGCCGTGCAGCAGCCGCGTCTTCGGATACTTCTTCTGCAGCTCGCGCAGCCGCTCGCGCTGCTGAAGGGCCTTTTCCAGCTTCATCCGGTGCATCGCCAGGTCGGGCGCGTGGTCGGTCACCGCGTAGTAGGAGTAACCGCGGGCCGCGGCGGCGGCGACCATGTCCTCCAGGGAGGCGATCCCGTCGGTCAGGTCGGTGTGGGTGTGCAGGTCGCCCCTGAGATCCTCGACGGTGACCAGCCTGGGCAGCTCATGCCTGAGCGCGGCGGCGATCTCGCCGTTGTCCTCGCGCAGGGTCGGCGGGATCCACTCCATGCCGAGCGCCCCGAAGACCTCCTCCTCGGAGGCGGCCGCGATCACCCGGTCGCCGTCGAACAGGCCGTACTCCGACAGCTTCCAGCCCTTCTTCACGACGATCTCCCGCAGGTGCACGGTGTGCTCCTTGGAACCCGTGAAGTACATCATCGCGGCGCCCCACGACTCGGCGGGGATGAGGCGCAGGTCGACCTGGACGCCCTGGGCGGTGCGGATCGAGGTCTTCTTCTCGCCCGAGGCGACGACCTCCGCGACGTAGGGCTGCGCCTTGAAGTCGTCCATCAGGGACTCGGGGCCGACCGCGAGGATGTCGACGTCGCCGACGGTGTCCTTCATCCGGCGCAGCGACCCGGCGTAGGCGATCCGCTCGGCGCCCGGCAGCGAGGCGATGACCCGCTCGGCCAGGTCCATCGCCGTCCCGGTGTGCATCCTGGCACTGTGCTCGGCGAGGTGCTCGACGCCCTTGAGGAGGTTTTCCACGGTCTTGGCGCCGAAGCCCTTCACGCCGTCGAGGCGCCCCTCCCCGATGGCCTTCACCAGTGCCTCGGGGGAGTCGATGCCCAGCTCCTGGAAGAGGAAGACGGCCTTCTTCGGCCCGAGCGAGGCCACCCGGGTCAGCCGCCTGACCCCCTGGGGGACCTTCTCCCGCAGGTCGTCGAGCTGCCGGAAGCCGCCTCGCTCCAGGTATTCCTCGACCTTCTTCGCGATCGCCTCGCCCACCCCCGGGACGCTCCGCACGGGCACGGCCCTGATGTCGTCGGGAAACCCCGCGATCGCCTTGGCGGCCTTCTGGTAACTGCGGACCCGGAACGCGTCGCCGCCGTTCATCGCGAACAGCTCGGCGTATTCCTCCAGGGCGGCGGCGACGTCATCGTTAGCTCGTGCCATGGGTCCAGCCTAGAAGATCGCACCGACATTTCCCGTCGGGGGCGCCGGGAGAACCGGGCGGCGCGCGCCGCCGCGCCGCCCGGCGGTTCGTGCCTCCCGGTGCCCCCTGGTGTCCCCCGGTGTTTCCCGGGGTGCCGTGATCCCTCAGTCCCGGCCGTGCGGCGATACGAGGCCGTCTCGTCCGTTACGGGGATCGGTGTTCTCCCACGGGCGCGTCACCGCACGACGACGGTGGTCAGGGAGCGCGGGGCGAGGGTGAGGCTCCTGGAAGGCCGCAGCCCTGCCAGCGGGGTGGCGGCGAGAGAGTGCTCACCGTCGGTCAGATAGGCGGTGGCGCGGCCGGGCCGGGTGGTGATCTCGGTGGTGACGGGGGCGGTGGAGGTGTTGAGGATCTCGACGACCTCTGAGCCCTCGGCGCCCCCGGCGTTGCGGAAGGCGGTGACCTTCAGCGCCGGGTCGGTCGCGGCGACGGAGAGCCGGACCGCGCCGGGGCGGACGAAGCGGCTGTAGGCGGCCAGTGCCCACAGGCGCTTGGAGACGCGGTAGGTCGCGGTGGCCTCGTCGATCTGGATCAGTCCCCGGGTGGTGCCGCGCGAGGCGCCGAACCAGAAGACGTAGCCGCTCACCCCGCCCAGGGTGAGCGAGTCGTGGATCTGCCGGGCGACCGCGAAGCCGTCGTAGCCGCTGCCGTCGTCCCACGCCTCGTTCCAGGTGGTCCCGTCGGGCGACCACTCCGACATCCACACGGGCCGGTCGGTGGGCAGCGGGCCGTCCACCGGGCTGACGTAGGGGTGCCCGGCGTGCGTGGCGACCCACCGCCGCGCGACGGGGTCGGCCTCGACGGCGGCGGTGTACTCGCGCTGCCGGGCCCAGCCGGCGGCGTCGCAGCAGACCACCTTGAGCCCGGTGCGGGCCGCGACCGGGCCGAGCACCTTGACGAACTCGGCGGCCTCGGCGGGGGTGAACCGCATCGAGGCGTACGAGACGGTGAGGTCGGGCTCGTTGGTGAACCCGAGGTCGGTGATCCTGATGCCCTCCCTGGCGTAGAACTTCGTGTACTGGACCAGGTAGTTCGCGTACGCCTGCCGCCATTCGGGCAGCAGTTTCCCGCCGTCGCTGTCGGAGCCGTTGTCCTTCATGTAGCCGGGGGCGCTCCAGGCGTCGGCGTAGAAGCGGCTCACGCCGTAGCGCCTCGCCTCCTTGGCCAGCCAGACCTGGCCGCCGTCGTCGCCGTCCCAGACATACCTCGGGGGTGCGGACGGCCCGCCGGGATCCTCGGGCTGGATGGAGGTCATCAGGTCGTACGGGCTGCCCGCCGGGGAGGAGCCGATGCCCAGACGCAGGATGCTGAGCCCCGCGCCCTTCTCGGGACTGAGCCACAGATCGAGGATCTCCCGCTGCTTGGCGACGGGAAGCGCGCGGACCAGCTCGTTGCGCCGGAACGCCTGTGAGAAGCCGAAGCCGTCGATCCGCTGCAGAACGCCGTGGTGGTCCACCCGGACGTGAGAGACGTTTTCCATGGTGGATGGGCTGATTCCGGGGAGGGGGAGGGTGAGGATCGGTGCCAGCAGTGCCCTGTGGCGTCGAGACATGCGGAAACCCGCTTTCCGAAACTTTCCCAAGATTACCGAGATGTTTCGTGGCAAGTAACGTAAATGTTTCAAGGGCGGCCGTCAACAGCCGGTCAGGGCACGGTGGGGGAGGAGAGCGGCGAGGTCCGGCAGGGCCCGCGGCCGGAACGCGGCGCCGTGGGGTGGCGGCGGGGGTGAGGGCGCACCGGGCCGGGCGCGGGCGGGGGAGGCCGATCGCGGCGGAGGTGGGGCGAGGTCAGCCGGCCGGCGGGGCGGTGCTCTCGCGGACGAGAAGGTCGGTGGCCAGCTCCACCCGCCGGGGCTCGTGCCCGCCTCGGTCGAGCGCGAGCACCATCCGGGTGGCGAGCTCCGCCATCTCCTGGAGCGGCTGGCGCACGGTGGTCAGCGGCGGCCACGCGGAACGTGCCAACGGCAGGTCGTCGAAGCCCACCACGGACAGGTTGTCGGGGACCCGCAGGCCACGCTGCCTGGCCGCCTCGAAGACGCCGAACGCCTGCATGTCGCTGCCGGCGAAGATCGCGGTGGGCGGCTCGTCCAGGGCCAGCAGGTCGTGGCCGTGGTCGCGGCCGGAACCGACCAGGAAGTCGCCGTACCTGATCAGCCGCGTGTCCACCGCGATCCCCGCGGTCTCCAGCGCCGCCCGGTAGCCGTCGACGCGGGCCCTGCTGCACAGCATGGTGGCCGGGCCGCCGATCATCCCGATCCTGCGGTGGCCCAGTTCCAGGAGGTGGCGGGTCGCGGCCAGGCCGCCGTTCCAGTTGGTGGCGCCGACCGAGGCGACCCCGGGCGGCGGCTCGCCCTCCGGATCCACCACCACGAACGGGATGGACCTGGCGGCCAGCTGGCCGTGCTGGTCGACGCTGATGCGGGAGCCGACCAGGATGGCCCCATCGGTGCGCCGGGCGGCGATCCGCTCCACCCAGTCCCTGCCCGGTCCGGCGTGGCTGTGCAGGACCGAGACGACCACCCCGGCGTCGACCTCGCGGGCCGCGGTCTCCACACCGCGCACCAGCTCCATCGCCCACGGGCTCTCGATCTCGGTGAAGACCAGGTCGACCAGGCCGACCGGGACGTCACCCTGACCGGTCCTGCGCTGGTAGCCGTGCTTGTGCAGCAGGCGCTCGATCCGCTGCCTGGTCTCGGTCGCGACCTCGGGCCGTCCGTTGATCACTTTCGAGACCGTGGGTGCGGAGACCCCGGCCTCCTCGGCGATGAGGGCGATCGTCACGCGCGGCTTGGTTGGCATGTGGCGAATACTAACTGAAACCTTTCGGAGACCCTCCGGTGGAGGTGGTCGTTGCTGTTCGGGATCACTACCGCCGGGCTATTGACGTGTAACCGCGAATTTACCTATTCTCCGGATCACGAAATATTCGGGGAAAATATGAAATCTTTCACCTTACCTCCCGAAAGGGGATCTCCATGTTGAGTCGGCGAGGCATGGTGGCTCTTGCGGTGTCCGCACTGCTTCTCGGAGCCTGCAGTACGACCGGAGACGGCAACGGAGCCCAATCTGGCGCGAGCGCCGGCTCGGACAAGGTCACCTTCGAGTTCTGGAACTTCGCGACGGCGGAACCCCTCAAGGGTTTCTGGGCCGATCGCATCAAGGAGTACCAGGCGGCCCACCCGAACGTCACGATCAAGAACGTCGCGATCGAGAACGACTCCTACAAGCCCAAGCTCGCCACGCTCACCCAGTCGGGCAAGGCGCCCGACCTCTACTCCACCTGGGGCGGCGGCGTCCTGAAGCAGCACATCGAGGCGGGCCTGGTGAAGGACCTGTCCGCGGAGGCCGGCGACGTCATCGGCGGCTTCACCCCGGCGTCACTGTCCGCCTACCAGTTCGACGGCAAGACCTACGGGCTGCCCGTCGACATCGGCATGGTCGGCTTCTGGTACAACAAGGCGCTGTTCAAGAAGGCCGGCATCACCACCCCGCCCGCCACCTGGACCGAGTTCCTGGACGCGGTCAAGAAGCTGAAGGACTCCGGCACCGCCCCGATCGCGCTCGCGGGCAAGGCCAAGTGGCCGGGCCACTACTACTGGGCCTACCTGGCCATGCGGATAGCCGGACTGGACGCGCTCAAGCAGGCCGGCACCACCAACGACTTCACCGGCCCCGACTTCGTCACCGCCGGGCAGCGGCTCAAGGAACTCGTCGACCTCCAGCCGTTCCAGAAGGGCTTCCTGGGCGCCGACTACTCCACCCCCGACGGCCAGGCCGCCAGCGTGAGCAACGGCAAGGCCGCGATGGAGCTGATGGGCCAGTGGGCCCCGTCCGTGCAGAACGACTCGGGCAAGGGCCTCGGCGACGACCTCGGCTTCTTCACCTTCCCCGCGGTGGAGGGCGGCAAGGGATCGGCGGGCGACGCCTTCGGCGGCGGCGGCGGTATGGCCGTGGGCGTGAACGCCCCGCCCGCCGCGCTGGACTTCCTGAAGTTCTCGCTCACGGCGGAGAACCACAGCAAGGCCGTGAAG
The DNA here is from genome assembly GCF_042898365.1 of Streptosporangium sp. NPDC000509. Lineage (NCBI taxonomy): Bacteria > Bacillati > Actinomycetota > Actinomycetes > Streptosporangiales > Streptosporangiaceae > Streptosporangium > Streptosporangium sp. NPDC000509. Next base: position 134,328 of record NZ_JBIAYX010000009.1, read on the forward strand.
GCCGGCGGAGTCCTGCCCGTGCTCAAGGAGGGCGAGGAGGCGGCCGTCACCGACCCCCACATCAAGACGGTCTCCGAGACGCTGGCGGCGGCGAGCGGCTTCCAGCTCTACCTCGACCAGGAGTACCCGCCGGCCGTCGGCCAGGAGGTCAACGACGCCGTGGCCGAGCTGATCGGAGGCACCAAGACGCCTGAGGAGGTCGTCAAGGTCATCACCGAGACGGCCAAGGCGGAGTCGGAGTAACCGCCCGGATGAAGACGATGACAGGGCCGGACGCACGTCCGGCCCCTCACGCGGAAAAACCCGCCGCCCGGCGGGGGGCCGACGGCCCCCGCCGGGGGCGCGGCTGGCTCACCGCGATCCTGTTCGTGCTCCCCGCCCTCGTCCTGTTCGTCCTGCTGGTGCTGACGCCGATCCTGGTGGCCGGCTACACCAGCCTCTACAAGTGGAACGGCATCGGCCCGCCGAGCAACTTCATCGGCCTGGACAACTTCACCCGGCTGTTCCAGAGCGACATCTTCATCGGCGACCTGCGCAACGGCGCCATCCTGATCGTGCTGGGCCTGGGAGTGCAGCTACCGCTCTCGCTGGGCCTGGCGGTGATGCTGAACCAGCGAATCCGCGGGCGCGCCTTCTACCGGCTGCTGTTCTTCGCGCCCTACATGCTCTCCGAGGCGATCACCGGCGTGCTGTTCTCGCTGATCCTGTCACCCGAGGCGGGCCTGGCCAACCAGCTGCTCACCTCCTGGGGGCTGGAGCCGTGGTCCTGGCTGTCCGAACCGGACACCGTGATGTTCTCGCTCTTCCTGGTGATCACCTGGAAGTACTTCGGATTCCACATGATCATCTATCTGGCCGGGCTGCAGGGCATCCCCAAGGAGCTGGGCGAGGCGGCCAGGATCGACGGCGCGGGCGGCTGGCAGGTGTTCCGCCACGTCACCCTGCCGCTGCTCGGCCCCACCGTCCGGGTCAGCGTGTTCCTGTCCGTCATCGGCACGATCCAGCTCTTCGACCTGGTCTGGATCCTCACCGAAGGCGGCCCCTCGCACGCCTCGGAGACCATGGCCGTCACCATGTTCGAGTACGGCTTCAAACGCACCCAGATCGGCTACTCCAGCGCGATCAGCGTCGTCATGTTCCTGATCAGCCTCGTCTTCGCCCTCGGCTACCAGCGGTTCGTCCTGCGCCGAGACCTGGAAGGGGCGAGCACCACCATGGGAGACCGCCGATGATCGCCCGGCTCAGGACGTACCCGACGCACGTGATCATCTGGGTCGCGGCCGTCTTCGTCGTCGTCCCCTTCCTGTACGGTCTGCTCGGCGGCTTCAAGTCCTCCAGCCAGCTCTCCGGCAACCCACTGGGCCTGCCCTCCCCGTGGGTCACCGAGAACTACACCGACGTGATCGGTTCCGGCGTGTTCTGGCGCCAGCTCCTCAACAGCCTGTTCATCGCGGTCACGACCACCGTGCTGGTGGTCGGCCTGTCGGCGATGGCCGCCTTCGCCTTCGCCAGGTTCGCCTTCCGAGGCAGGGAGTTCCTGTTCACGCTGTTCGCCATCGGGCTGATGTTCCCCTTCGCGGTGGCGATCCTGCCGCTGTTCGTCCTGCTGCGCACGTTCGGCCTGCTGGACAACCCTCTCGGGGTGATCCTGCCGCAGGCCGCGTTCGGGCTTCCGCTGACCGTCATCATCCTGCGGACGTTCTTCCGATCCATCCCCAAGGAGGTCGAGGAGGCCGCCGTCATCGACGGCTGCAGTCCTTTCGGCTTCTTCTGGAGAGTGCTGCTGCCGATAGCCAGGCCCGCCCTCGCCACCGTCTCGGTGCTGGCGATCGTGGCGAGCTGGAACAACTTCTTCCTGCCGCTGGTGGTCCTCAACGATCCGAACCTGTGGACCCTCCCGCTCGGTGTCCAGGAGTTCCGAGGACAATACATGTCCGACATCGCGAGGATCCTCGCCTACGTCATGGTCTCCATGGTTCCGGCGCTCGCCTTCTACGCCGTCGCCGAGCGTCAGTTGATCAGCGGCCTCACCGCGGGCGCCACCAAGGGCTGACCCGAATCCCATCGTGTAGAGAGTGAGACACCATGACCCTGAGTGTCGCCGGATCCCGTCTCGTCGATTCGGCCGGCACCCCGGTACGGCTGCGTGGAGTGGGCCTCGGGGGCTGGTTGAACATGGAGAACTTCATCACCGGCTACCCGGCCAACGAGTCCGCGATGCGCGAGGCCGTGCGGGAGGTGCTGGGGGAGGAGCGGGCCGAGTTGTTCTTCGACCGCCTGCTCACCTCGTTCTTCGGCGCGGACGACGCCGCGCTGCTGGCCGGCCTCGGCGTCAACTGCGTCCGCATCCCGATCAACTACCGTCACCTGGAGTCCGACGACCGCCCCTTCGAGATCGTCGAGCACGGCTTCCGCCATCTGGACAGGGTGATCGGCCTGCTCGCCGAGCACGGCATCCGCAGCGTCATCGACCTGCACGCCCTGCCCGGGGCGCAGAACCAGCACTGGCACTCCGACAACCCCACCCACATCGCCGCGTTCTGGCAGCACCGGCACTTCCAGGACCGTGCCGTCCACCTGTGGGAGGTCGTGGCCGACCGCTACCGGGACAACCCCTGGGTGGCCGGATACAACCCGATCAACGAGCCGGGCGACTCCAGCGGGCGGGTCGTCGGACCCTTCTACGACCGCCTGGTCAAGGCCGTCCGCGCCGTCGACCCCAAGCACGTGCTGTTCCTGGACGGCAACACCTACTCCACCGACTTCTCGATCTTCCGCGAGGTGTACGAGAACACGGTCTTCGTCTGCCACGACTACGCCCTGGCCGGTTTCGCGCACGGAGGCCCCTACCCGGGCCACACCCGTGGCGAGTGGGTGGACCGGGACCAGCTGGAGCGCTCTTTCGAGCGGCGGACGATCTTCCAGCGGGAGACCGGCACCCCCATCTGGGTGGGCGAGTTCGGCCCCGTCTACACCGGCACCCCGGAGATCGACCGGCAGCGCTACCAGATCCTGCGCGACCAGCTGGAGATCTTCGATTCCTACGAGGCCGGCTGGTCGCTGTGGACCTACAAGGACGTCGGGCTGCAGGGCCTGGTCAGCGCGGGTGAGCCGTACATGAGCCGCTTCGGTGCCTTCATCGCGAAGAAGGGACGGCTGGGCGCCGACCGGTGGGGCTCGACGATGGAGGAGTCGGCGAGCGAGCTCGCCCCCCTGCATCGGCTGATGGAGACCGAGTTCCCCACCTGGAATCCCTACCCGTGGGGCGCCCGCTACCAGATCGACGACCTGATCCGGCACATCCTCATCGCCCAGGCGCTGCTGCCCGAATACGCCGACCTGCTGCGCGGCTGCTCCGACGAGGAACTCACCGCCCTGGCCGACTCCTTCGCGCTGGAGCGGTGCGTCCGGCGGCAGCCGCTGCTGGACCTGCTCGCCGAGAACCTGCGCGGTGAAGCCCCTGGCGACGACGCCTGACTACCCCGCGGGGGTGCGACATCCCCGCGTGGTGGGGAGGTGGGTCAGGCGGGTGTCCGGCCGGTGCCGTTGAGCGCGTCGTTCAGTGCCGCCACCTGGTGTCGCATGAAGGCGCGTGAGACGGCGGCCTTGCTCTGGATCACGTCGAAGCTGTGGTAGGCGCCGGGCACCACGTGCAGCGTGCAGGGGACGCCGGCCTGCCGCAGCCGTTCGGCGTAGGCGACGTTCTCGTCGTGGAACAGATCGTTGGTGCCGACGCCGATCCAGGCGGGCGGAAGTCCCGCGAGGTCCTCGTAGCGGGCCGGCGCGGCCAGCGGAGGCACGTCGCCGGTGGCCGCGGGGCCGAGGTAGGCGTGCCAGCCGAAGCGGTTGTTCTCCTGGCTCCAGATGCGGAGCCCGCGCCGGTCGACGTCGGTCCGCGCCGTGGTCCGGTCGTCGATCATCGGGTAGGACAGCATCTGCAACACCGGCTTCACCTCGGCGCGCTCCCTGGCGAGCAGCGCCAGCGCGGCGGCGAGCCCGCCGCCGGCGCTCTCGCCGGCGATCGCGATGCGCGCCGGGTCGACGTCGGGTTGTCCGGCCAGCCAGCGCAGCGCCGTGTGGCAGTCGTGCAGCGGTGTCGGGAACGGGTGCTCCGGCGCCCGCCGGTATTCCACCGACGCCGCGACGACCTCCAGCCGCTCGGCGACGTGGCGGCACATGGAGTCTCCCATCGCGGCGGTGCCCGAGACGTATCCGCCGCCGTGGATCCACAGCAGAGCCGGTGCGGGGTTCCTGGCCGACGCCGGCCGGAAGACGCGCACGGAGACGTCGGCGTCGACGCGCACGATCGTCCCCTTCGAGGGGGGCCTGCTCCCGCTGAGCCCTTCCAGCCTGCGGACCAGGCCGAGGGTACGCGGACTGACCACCGAGCGCGGCAGGAACCGCGCCATGCGCAGGTCGGGATTGAAGAGGGGCCCTGACATCGCTGACATCGCTGTCGCCTCCTTCTCTGGCGGGTCGTACCTGGACGGCGCCCGCCGACCGAGTTCGGCCACCCGGTGCCGGGAATGCCGCCCACGATAAAGTGGAATGTCTGGCGAATTAGGTAGATATCCGGCTGCCTGCCAGGCGGATGGAGACGAGCGCCTCACCCCGGCCGCCGGGGGAGGGCTCCTAATCCTCCTCGGTGAACACGATCTCGCGGCGCCTGCGGATCGCCGGCAGGACGGTGACGACGAGCGCCGCCGCGGCCAGGGCGAGGAGCGTCGCGGAGATCGGCCGGGTGAGGAAGACCGACGCGTCGCCGCGGGAGATGATGAGCGCCCGCCGCAGGTTCTCCTCGAGCAGCGGGCCGAGGACGAAGCCGAGCAGCAGTGGCGCGGGCTCGCAGCCACACTTGATCAGAAGGTAGCCCAGGATCCCGAAGAACACGATCGCGTAGACGTCGTAGGCGTTGAACGCCAGGGAGTACGTGCCGATCGCGGCGAACAGGATGATCATCGGGAAGAGCACCTGGTACGGGATGCGCAGCATGCGCACCCAGAGGCCGATCAGCGGCAGGTTCAGCAGCACGAGCAGCACGTTGCCGATCCACATCGACGCGATCAGGCCCCAGAACAGCGCCGGCTCGTCGGTGATGACGTTCGGGCCGGGGGTGATGCCGTGGACGATGAACGCGCCGACCATCAGCGCCATCACCGGGTGGGCGGGCAGGCCCAGGGTGAGCAGCGGGATGAACGACGTCTGCGCCGCGGCGTTGTTCGCCGACTCGGGGCCGGCGACGCCCTCGATCGCGCCGTGCCCGAACTCCTGCCCCCGCCTTGAGATCCGCTTCTCGACGGCGTACGAGGTGAACGAGGCCAACACGTGGCCACCGCCGGGCAGGACGCCGAGCGCGGAGCCGAGAGCGGTGCCGCGCAGGATCGGGCCGACGATCCGGCGCCGGTCCTCGCGGGTCGGCCAGAGGTTCCTCACCCTGTCGGCGATCGCCGCGGTAGTCCGTTCGTTCTCCAGGTTGCGCAGGATCTCGGCGACCCCGAACACCCCGACGGCGACCGACACGAAGTCGATGCCGCCGTACAGCTCGCGCCGGTCGAACACGAACCGGGGCGTGCCGGTGTAGATGTCCTGGCCGACCGTGCCGAACAGGACACCGAGCCCGATCATCGCCAGTGCCTTGAGCGCCGCGCCGCGCGCCAGCGCGATCGACACGATCAGGCCGAGCAGCACCAGCGAGAAGTACTCCGCGGGGCCGAACGTCAACGCGACGCGGGCGAGCGGCGGGGCCGCGACGGCGAGTACGACGGTGGCGACCGTGCCCGCGAAGAAGGATCCGATCGCGGCGGTGGCCAGCGCCGCGCCGGCCCGGCCCTGCCGGGCCATCTCGTGCCCGTCCAGCGCGGTGACCGCCGCCGACGACTCGCCGGGCAGGTTGATCAGGATGGCGGTCGTCGAGCCGCCGTACTGCGCGCCGTAGTAGATGCCCGCCAGCATGATCAACGCCGTCACCGGCTCGAAGCCGAACGTGATCGGCAGCAGCATCGCCACCGTCGCCGTCGGCCCGATGCCGGGCAGTACGCCGACCGCCGTCCCGAGCAGCACCCCGACGAAGCAGTAGAGGACGTTCTGCAGGAGCAGGGCGGTGGAGAGGCCCAGCGCGAGGTTGTCGAGAAGTTCCATGCCTCAATCCGGATGCCGCGTCAGAACCCCAGCCACGGGCCCCACAGCGGGATCCGCAGCTGAAGTCCGACGACGAAGATGAGCGTGGCGGCCGCGGTGAGCCCGGCGGCCACGGCGACGGCGGTGAGCGGCCGTACGCGCGAGTCGGCCAGCGCGGTGAGCAGGGCGGTCGCCGCCGACGCCGGTACGAATCCAAGGCCCCGGGCGGTGAGGCCGAAGAACACGAGCGCGAGCGTGATGACGGCGGCCGCACGCCAGGGGACCGGCCCGAACGAGATCATCTCGCCGGCGACGAGCCCTTTGACGACGATCGCCAGGCCCAGGACCGTCACGATCGCGCCGGCCAGCAGCGGGAAGGCGCCGGGGCCCATCCGCAGCGGGGTGCCCGGCTCGTGGCCGAGCGATCCCGCCACGAACGCGCCACCGATCAGCACGAAGACTCCTCCGGCGAGGATGTCGGGGAGGGATCTGCGGCGCTCCACCTCAGGAGGCCTTGACGCCGGCGTCGGCGATGACCTTGGCCCAGGTGCCGAGTTGCTCTTCGAGTTTGGCCCGTAGCGCCTGCGGGGTCGCGTCCTCGGCCGGGACCGGTACGGTGCCGAGCTTGGCCATCTGCTCGACGACTCCCTGGTCGGCCAGTGCCGTCTTCAGCGCCTCGGACAGTTTCCGAACGGCGTCCTGCGGGGTGCCGGCCGGGACGTAGAGGCCGTGCCATACGCTGACCTGGAGTGCGGGCAGCCCGGCCTCGGCCGTGGTGGGCAGCTCCGGCAGGCTCTTCACCCGCTCCGGCGTGGTGACCGCGTACGCCTTCACCTCACCGGCAGAGATCTGGCCGCTGGTGTTGGTCGTCTGGTCGCACATGAAGTCGACCTGGCCGCCGACGAGGTCGGTCAGCGCGGGGCCGGTGCCCTGGTAGGGAACCTCCTGGAGCTTGACGCCCGCGGCGGTCTGGAAGAGCAGGCCGCACAGGTGGGAGGCGGCGCCGATGCCCGCGTTGGCCAGCGTGACCTCGCCGGCGTTCGCCTTCACATGGGTGACGAGGTCCTGGAGCGTCGCGGGCGCGAAGTCCTTGCGGGCGACGACCGTCATCGGCACCTCGGTGACGAGCCCGACCATCTCGAAGTCCTCAAGCGGCCGGTAACCCAGGTTCTGGTAGAGGGCGGGCGCCGTCGACATGCCGATGTGGTGCATGAGCACCGTGTAGCCGTCGGGGGCGGCCCGCGCGACCTCGCCGGCGCCGACCGTGCCGCCCGCGCCCTCGACGTTCTGGACGACGATCTTGGCGCCGAGCTTGGCGGCCATCGGTTCGGCGATCATGCGGGTGACGGTGTCGGTCGGGCCGCCCGCGCTGAACGGTACGACGAACGTGATGTTCTGGTCCGGGTAGCCACCGGCGGCGGTGCCTCCGCCGGTGGCGCCCCCGTTACCCGAGCAGGCGGCGACAAGTGAGACGACGCCGATCGTGGCGATCAGCCGTGCGATGGCCCGATGTCTGCCGGTCGTTCTCATGTCGAGGCCTCCTCGTTGGCGCACGCGCATCTGCCGGTATACGCGCGGCCTCAGTCTCGACCGACGAGGGCGCGAATAGTGTCAGAGAAATCCCAAGAATGCGATGGATGTCAGAGAAATCCAAAAAAGTGAAGGGATGACCAAAAGCCGATCCTCACCGTAAAATCCGCCGGTATGCGGATCACCATCATTGAGGATGACGACCGCGTGGCGCGGGGTCTGGTCACCGTCCTGGCCCAGGCGGGCTTCGAGGTCCACCGCATCGCCACCGCCGCGGAGGCCGTACGCGCGGCCCCTTCCGATGTGGTTCTCGTCGACCTGGGCCTGCCCGACGGCGACGGGCTCGACGTGATCCGCAGGCTGCGCGACCGCCCGGAGACCGCGGTCATCGCCGTGACGGCACGATCGGAGGAGCACGAGCGGGTCCGCGGCCTGCGCGCCGGCGCCGACGACTACATCGTGAAGCCGTTCGGCATACCGGAGCTGCTGGCCAGGATCGACGCCGTCCTGCGGCGCACCCGGGTGGCCCGTGCGCTGAGCCACCCCGACGAGCCGCTCGTCCTCGGCCCGATGCGGATCGCCGCCGGCACCCGCGAGGTCACCGTCGGCGGCACGCCCGTGACGCTGACCCGCAAGGAGTTCGAGCTGCTCCTGCTGCTGGCCCGGCGGGCTCCGAACGTGGTGAGCCGCGACGTCATCCTCGACCAGATCTGGGGTGCGACCTGGGAGTCCTCCAGCCGCACCCTGGACACCCACATCGCGGCGCTGCGGCACAAGATCGGGCCGGCCGTGCTCATCCGCACGATCCACGGGGTCGGCTATCGGCTCCTGGCCGACCAGCCGGAGCTGATCGGCTGACGCGCCGTGCACCGTCGCCTGCTCGTCGTCCTCGTCCCCCTCGCGGTGCTGCTCGTCGCGGCGCTCGGGGTGCCGCTCGGCGTCACCGTGGCCGAGCGGGAGATGCAGGAGACCTACGTCGATCGGCTCAACGACGTCGGCCGGTTCGCCTCGCTCGCCGACACCGCGTTGACGACCGGGCGGACCGAGGCGCTCCAACAGGAGCTGGCGCGCTACCACGAGCTGTACGACATCCCGGCCGCGGTGATCGACACCTCGGGTACGGTGCTGCTCGGGCCGGCCGCCGCGTACCGGCGGGCGGCGCGGGCCGAGCGGGCGCTGCCCAGGATCGTGACCGCGGCGCTGGCCGGGGCGAGGTCCGAGCCCTCCGGGGAGTGGGCGCCGTGGGACGGCTCCGCGCTCGTGGTCGCGGAGCCGGTGGGCAGGGACAGCGAGGTCGTCGGAGCCGTCGTGACGATCTCCGGCCTGTCGAAGACGCGCCATCGCATCCTCGTGCGATGGGCCTGGCTCGCGGGGCTCGGGCTGCTTCCGCTGGTCGCGCTGGTGGCCGTCGCCTGGCCGGTCTCGGCGTGGGTGCTGCGCCCGGTGCGGGAACTGGACGCGGCGAGCTCGCGGATCTCACGGGGCGACCTCACCATCCGGGCGGACGCCGAGGCCGGTCCGGTCGAGCTGCGGCGGCTGGCGGAGTCGTTCAACACCATGATGGACGCGGTCGAGAACGCCGTGCAGCGGCAGCGGGCGTTCGTGTCCGACGCCTCACACCAGTTGCGCAATCCGCTCACCAGCCTCCGGCTCGCCGTGGAGAGCCTGGAGCCGCACCTGCGCGAGGCCGGCGGCGGGCGGCAGGTCTACGACGTCGCCGTCGACGAGTTGAAGGCGATGCAGCGGATGCTGAACTCGCTGCAGGCCAGCGCGCGGATGGAGAGCATACGCACCGCGTCGCCGGTGGATCTCGACGCGGTGCTGGCGACCCGGGTGGACCGGTGGCAGGCGCTGACGGCGACGGCGGGGCAGAGGCTGGCGGTCGACGTGCCGTCGGGGCTGCGGCTGCTGGAGCCGACGGGCGGGCTGGGCAGCATCCTGGACGAGCTGATCAGCAACGCGTTGCGGTTGTCGGGCGCGCGGGTGGTGGAGGTGCGGGCCGGATTCGTCCCCGGAGGTACGGGCGCCGGGGACGTGGTCACGATCACCGTCCGTGACGACGGCGAGGGGATCGACGCCTCCGAACGGGTCCAGGCGCTGGGCAGGTTCTGGCGGTCACCGCGGCACCAGAACGTGCCGGGGACCGGCCTGGGGCTGGCGATCTGCGCCGACCTGGTCGGGGCGGCCGGGGGCGAGCTGCGGCTGGAGGACGGGTTGCCGCGTCCGGACGGGTCCGGGTACGGATTCGCCGCGGTGGTCGTGCTGCCGGCCGTCTCGGGGCGGGAGCCGCCGCCTGAGGACCGGGCTCCTTCGCGCGTCTGAGGCTCCGGTTCCCTCGTGCGTCCGGGGTCGCGCGTCTGAGAATCCGGTTCCGTCGCGCGTTCGAGGTCGTGCGCTTGAGGCTCCGGTTCCGTCGCGGGCCCGCGCCGTCCGGGGTCAGCGCTTGCGGTCGCGGAACCAGGCGGCGGCTCCCGGATGGAGCGGGATCGACGCGGTGGAGATCCCGGTACGCACGTTGATCTGCCACGCCTCCGGAACGGCCTCGGCGTCGTCGCGGCTGGCGGAGATGATCGTGCCGGTGTGCGTGAAGATCGTGTCGGTGATGGCCTGGACCAGGCCGTCGGGCAGGTCGTCGCGTACGAGGAGCACGTTCGGCACGGCGACGGTGCGGGTGGCCGGGACGCCGGTGTAGGCGGTCGCGGGGATCGTGGCCGGAGCGTAGGGGCCGGGAAACGCGGCGAAGAGCGCGTCGGCCTGCGCGTCCAGGGGGATCAGCCGGATCGGGTGGCGTCGCGCCAGCTCCGTGACGGCGGGTGTCGGGACGCCGGTCAGGGAGAACATCGCGTCGATCTCGCCGTCGCGCAGCGCCGCCGCCGACTCGGCCTGGCTGAGGTAGCGGCCGTCGGTCCTCATCCGGCCGAGCTCCAGAACCCGCAGCGACGTGAACTCGGTGCCCGATTCGTGAGCGCCGAGGGACACACGCCTGCCGTGGAGATCCCGGAACTCTCCGATCTCGGAACCGGCCATGACCACGAGATGCAGGTGGCTGTCGTAGAGCCGGCATATCGCCGAGAGCCCCGCGGGCGCGCTGCCGTCGGTCGTGATCAGCGCGTCCAGACTCGTCAGCCCGAGGTGCACCTCGCCGGCCCGCAGCATCCGGATGTTGTCGGCCGACGCCCGGCTCGGCACGGTGACCAGGGTGACGCCCGGCACCCGCTCGGAGACGTGTTCGGCGAGCGCGCCGCCGATGCGCCGGTACACCGCCCCGGCCGGTCCGGTGGCGAGGCGCAGGTGGACCGTGTCGGCCTCGGGCTGCCGGGAGCAGCCGGCGAGCAGCCCTCCGGCGGCCAGGAGCACCGCCCTCCGGCTGAACCGCGGCTCCGGATTCAGCGGCATGGGGAGATGATACGGACGGCGGCCCCGGTTTGTGGATCTTTCGCTCCGGTCAACCGGAGAGGGAGGTTCTCAGCGGGCCGAAGGCTTCGGGAGGCCCCGGGAGGTCACGGTCCGCGGATCTCTTCCCTTGGCCAACGGCTGGCCTTTCGCTCTTGTTATCGCCAACAATTAGAGTCGCCCGCCTTTGCGGTGATCCACGAGTTTGGCGATCTCGCGCCGGAGGCCGGTGCGGGTCGCGCATGAGTCGCACATGAGTCGCAGTATGAGTCGCACATGAGGAGACCTTCGTGCTGTCCGCGCACCTCACCCTCGACCCCGCGTTCAGGGTGGCCCCCGTCCACCGGCGCACCTTCGGGACGTTCGTCGAACACCTCGGCCGATGCGTCTACACCGGCATCTACGAACCCGGCCACCCCACCGCCGACGAGGAGGGCTTCCGGGGAGACGTGCTGGAGCTCACCCGCGAGCTGGGCGCGACCACGGCCCGCTACCCCGGCGGGAACTTCGTGTCCGGATACCGCTGGGAGGACGGCGTCGGTCCCAGGAGCGAACGGCCCCGGCGGCTCGACCTGGCCTGGCACAGCACGGAGACCAACGAGTTCGGCCTGGACGAGTTCGTCGCCTGGACGCGCAAGGCCGAGCTGGAGCCGATGATGGCCGTCAACCTCGGCACCCGGGGAGTCGCCGAGGCGCTGGACCTGCTGGAGTACTGCAACATCGAGTCCGGGACCCACCTGTCGGACCTGCGCGTCGCCCACGGCGCCAAAAGGCCGCACGACATCCGGATGTGGTGCCTGGGCAACGAGATGGACGGCCCGTGGCAGATCGGCCACATGGGCGCCCGCGAGTACGGGCGGCTGGCCGCCGGGACCGCCCGCGCCATGCGCATGATCGATCCGGCCCTGGAACTCGTCGCCTGCGGGAGCTCGGGTTCGGGCATGCCCACCTTCGGCGCGTGGGAGTCCACCGTGCTGGAGGAGACCTACGACCTGGTGGACTTCATCTCCTGCCACGCCTACTACGAGGAGCACGACGGCGACCTGGCGAGCTTCCTCGCCTCGGCGGCCGACATGGACCACTTCATCGACGCGGTGGTGGCGACGGCCGACAGCGTGGGCGCCCGGCTCAGAAGCAAGAAGAAGATCAACATCTCGTTCGACGAGTGGAACGTCTGGTACCTGTCCCGCTTCCAGAACGCAGAACCGCCGCGCGACTGGCCGGTCGCCCCGCCGCTGCTCGAAGACCACTACCACCTGGCCGACGCGGTGACCTTCGGCGGGTTGCTGATCTCGCTGCTGCGCCACAGCGACAGGGTGACGTCCGCCTGCCTGGCCCAGCTGGTCAACGTGATCGCCCCCATCATGACCGAACCGGGCGGCAGGGCCTGGAGGCAGACCACCTTCCACCCCTTCGCCCAGGCCTCCCGGTACGCGGCGGGTCAGGTGCTGCGGGTCGAGCCCGCCTCTCCCACCCACGAGACCGCGAGGTTCGGAGAGGTCGCCGCCCTCGACGCCGTCGCCACCCACGACGAGGAGAGCGGCGCCATCACGCTGTTCGCCGTCAACCGCTCGACCGACCGGCCGCTCACCCTCACCGCCGACCTGCGCGCCCTCGGCCCGGTGCGGCTGGCCGGGGCCACGGTGCTGTCCGGTCCCGACCCCTACGCCCGCAACACCGCCGACGCCCCGGACACGGTGGCCCCCCGTACGAACACCGAGGCCCGCCTGGACGCCGGGACCCTGGAGGTCACGCTGCCCGCCGTCTCGTGGAACGTGATCCGTCTCCTTCGCGCCTGAACCGTCCGTCCCCTTGCCGTCCGCTCACCGACGGCAAGGGGACGGCAAGGGGACGGACGGCAGGGTGCGGCTACTTGCTGAACCCTGCCGTCAGGCCGCTGAGCAGCTGGCGGCGGCCGACCACGTACAGGATCAGGATGGGCAGCGTGGTCAGCACGACCGAGGCGAGCACGGCCGGCACGTTCACGCTGTACTGCCCCTGGAAGGTCCACAGCGCGAGCGGAAGCGTGCGCTTGTCGGGGCTCTGGGTGAGGATGAGCGGCAGCAGGAACCCGTTCCAGACCGTCAGCGCGTTGTAGATCGTCACCGTCACGACGGCCGGCATGGTGAGCGGGAGGGCGAGTCGCCAGAGCGTCGCCATCTCGCTCGCGCCGTCCAGCCGCATCGACTCGAACAGCTCCTTGGGCACGTCACGGATGAAGTTCGACAGGACCAGCACCGAGAGCGGGATCGCGAAGGCGATCGACGGCAGGATCAGCGCCGTCAGCGAGTCGTAGAGCTGCAGCCGGATGATGATCAGGTAGATCGGGATGATGGTCGCCTGCAACGGGATGGCCAGGCCCATGAGGAAGAGCGAGTTCACCCTGCGCAGGAAACCGAAGATGGTGCTGCCCCGGACGATCGCGTACGCCGCCATGAACGCGACCGCGACCGCGGGGACGACCGCGCCGATGGTCACGATGAGGCTATTGACGAAGTACAGCGGGAAGTCGGACTCGACGACCATCCGGTAGTTGTCGAGGGTCGGCTCGGTGGGCGGCGCCAGCGGGTTGCTGGCGTAGTAGCTGCTCTGGGCCTTGAAGCTGGTGATGACGATCCAGTAGATCGGCACGATCACGACCGCGAGCCACAGCCAGCCCGCGATCCCGCCCAGCCAGTTGGGGCGCTCACCGAGTGCCCGCGACTGCTTCCCGTTGCGTGCCGGCGGCCGGCGCCGGTGTCCCGCCCCGAGCGTCTCGGTCCGCTTGAGCCCCGTGGGGGTCGTCAAGCTCATGGTTCTAGGCCCCTTCCATCTGGCTGGCGTTGGCGTCGCGGCCGCCGAGCCTGCGCAGGAACAACGCCAGGGCGAGGCCCACGAGGACGAGGATGACGGCGATGGCACTGGCCGGCCCCATCAGGTTGGCCTGGAACCCGCGCTTGTACATGTCCAGGGCGAGCACCCGGGTGGCGTCGCCGGGACCGCCCGCGGTCAGCACGAAGATCAGGTCGAAGAAGGTCAGGGATCCGACGACCATGAGGGTGGAGGACGTGATGATCGTGTACTTGAGCTGCGGCAGCGTGATGCTGAAGAACTTGCGGGTGCGGCCCGCGCCGTCTATCTCGGCGGCCTCGTACATGGAACGCGGGATCTGCCGCACGCCGCCCTGGTAGAGCAGCGAGTGGAAGGGGATGAACTGCCACGACACCACGAAGATCACAACACTGAAGGCGAGGACGGGGTCGCCGAGCCAGTCCTGTACGAGCAGGTCGATGCCCAGCCCGGCGCCGAGCCCGAAGTTCGGGTCGAGCAGCGCCTTGTAGGCGATCGCGATGGCGGCCGAGCTCAGCAGCAGCGGGATGAAGTACAGCACGGCCAGCAGTGCGCGGTAGCGCTGCCGTCCGGCCAGGAACACCCCGAGCAGGATGCTGGCCGGCGTCTGGACCGCCCAGGAGGCGACCATCACCAGCAACGTCACCCACAGGGCGTGCGGGAGACCGGGGTCGCTGAGCACGGCCCGCCAGCTCGTGAGCCCGGACATCTGGATGTCGCCGACCTGGTCCCAGGTGCTGAAGCTGAGGAACAGGACCCCGAGCAGCGGGATCACCCCGAAGGCGGTGAAGATCAGCAGGGCCGGTACGGCCAGCCACGGAAGGACGGCGCTGTGGTTCCTTCGCGTGGCGGCCGACGGCCTCCCTCTTCTGGCGGGGGAGGTTAGCGTGCTCAACTGCCGATGACCGCGTTCAGGTTGGAGGCGAACTCCTCAGGCGTGATCGACAGCTGGAACAGCTTGGCGATGTTGTCCAGGAGCACCTCGGCCGCGGTGGGGCTGAGCGCCTGGTCCCAGGACTGGGCGAAGGCATTGGCGTTGCTGGCGATGCCGTAGACGAACTTCAGGAACTCCTCGTCCTTGGAACCGGCGAACGCGCTGTCGGCGCCGTTGACGATCGGCACCGCGCCCGTGCCCGCCCACTCCTTGACGTCCTCGTCGTTCAGCACGGCGGTGGCGAAGAACTTCTTGGCGATCTCCTTCTGCTCGGGAGTCGCCTTGGAGGAGATCGACAGGTACTGGCCGGGGTTGCCGACGGTGTTGCCGGGGTCGCCCTTGCCGCCCTCGACCGGCGGGAAGTTCATGTAGCCGAGGTGGCCGCCGGAGACGAAGTCGCCGCCGTCGGCGGACATGCTGCCGTACGTCCAGCCGCCGTGCAGCATCATCGCGGCCTTGCCGGTGTACAGCAGGGCCTGGTCGGCGTTGGAGTCGGCCGTGATGGAGGAGAAGCCCTTGATGAACCCGTTCGCCTTGATGAGCTCCTGCATCTTGGTCAGGGCCTCGATGGCGGCGGGGTGGGACCAGGCGTCCTTCTCGCCGTCGAACACGGCCTGGAACACCTCGGGGCCGCCGATGCGGTCGAAGAGGAACTCCAGCCACATCATGTTCGTCCAGCGCGACTGGCCGCCGAGGGAGAACGGGGCGATGCCCGCGGCGTTGAACTTGGGGACGAGGGCCATGATGTCGCCCCACGACTTCGGCGGCTCCACGCCGACCTTCTCGAACACCTTCTTGTTGTAGAACAGGATGATCGGCTGCATCGTCTCGGCCGGCATCGCGTAGATCTTGCCGTCGATGGTGGCCGCGCCGAAGGAGGAGGAGAAGAGCCGGTCCTTCACGGCCTTGTTCTCCTCGAACCAGGGGGTGAGGTCCTCAACCTGGTTGGCCTGCACGTACGTGCGCAGGGTTCCGCCGCCCCAGCCCCAGATGATGGTGGGGGCCTGGCCGGCTCCGATCGCCGTCTTGATCTTCGTCTTGTAGGCGTCGTTCTGCATGGCCGTGAAGTCGATCTGACCGTCGGGGTTGGCCTTGTTGAACCGCTCCACGGCCCTGGTGCGCACGCCCTCCTGCGGCTGGTTCGACAGGAACCAGTAGGTGGCCTTGCTCGCGGCGTTCCCGCCGCTGCCGCCGGTCCCGGTCCCTCCGGCAGGGGTGGGGCCGGAAGTGCCGCAGGCCGCCAGTGTGGCTCCCAGAGGCAGGCCCATGGAAAGGGCGAGGAAGGTGCGGCGAGATGGTGTCGTTGACTCCACGCTGATCTCCGTATGTCGAATGCCGAGGCTGGGCGAGGCTCCGTGTGAAAAATCGGTGGCGGCCGTAGGTCGTGGATCAGCACCCCCGCTGTCAGGCATCCGCTCTTGCGCCCGACATGTCGAAACATTTCCGAAACAGACCGCGTGGCACGTCAATTTAGATTTCAGATAGTTGCGTGTCAAGAGGTCATCGCATGTCGGGATGAGCTTGGTATGTGCGGTATGTAAGGTACTCTCATCTGGACTTTTCCTGGTCGTATCGTTTGCGGCAGGATTCGGGTAGAGCTTTCGTAGCACACCGAAAAGTTTCGAATGGGTTGCGGTGCGGGTTTTTCTTGAGGAGAGCAGATGACGGCGCTAGATGGGACCCCCACGACGGGCCGGAGCCTCCGTCCGTGGCAGGACCCGGCACTTCCCGTGGCCGACCGGGTCGACGCCCTTCTTGCGGAGATGACCCTGGAGGAGAAGGTCGGCCAGCTCGGCAGCCGGTGGCCGGGCAACGTCATGGGGGCTGAGCAGGGCGGAGAGCCCCAGGAGAGTCAGGAGAGTCAGGAGGGCACGGCGAACGTCGCCCCGATGCAGGACGTCTTCGCGGCTTCGGGAAGCGTGCCCTTCGAGGAGACGATCCGCCACGGGCTCGGTCATCTGACGCGGGTGTTCGGCAGTGCTCCGGTGACCGCGGCGGAGGGCGCCGCGGAGGTGGTGCGTCTGCAGTCCGAGGTGGTGAAGCACTCCCGGCTCGGCATCCCGGCGCTCGTCCACGAGGAGTGTCTGACTGGTTTCACTACTTATGGCGCGACCGTTTACCCCGCTGCCATCGCCTGGGGGGCGACGTTCGACCCGGACCTCGTGGAGCGGATGGCCACCGCCATCGGATGGGACATGCGCGCCGTGGGCGTCCACCAGGGCCTGTCACCGGTGTTGGACGTGGTGCGCGACTACCGCTGGGGCCGGGTCGAGGAGACGATGGGCGAGGATCCGTACCTCGTCTCGATGCTCGGCGCGGCCTACGTGCGCGGCCTGGAGAACGCCGGGATCATCGCCACCCTCAAGCACTTCGCCGGCTACTCCGCCTCCCGGGCGGCCCGCAACCACGGCCCGGTGTCGATGGGGCGGCGTGAGCTGATGGACATCGTCCTGCCGCCTTTCGAGACCGCTCTCGTCGAGGGGGGCGCTCGTTCGGTGATGAACTCCTACTCCGACGTGGACGGTGTCCCCGCGGCGGCCGACTCGTGGCTGCTGAACGACCTGCTGCGCGACGAGTGGGGCTTCACCGGGACGGTGGTCTCGGACTACTGGGCGATCCCGTTCCTCGCGACGATGCACCAGGTCGCCGCGGACACCGACGAGGCCGGGGTGCAGGCGCTGAGCGCGGGCATCGACGTCGAACTTCCCGACACGCTCGGCTTCGGCCGGCACCTCGTCGAACGGGTGCGGCGGGGCGAACTGCCGGAGTCCCTGATCGACCGGGCCGCCCGGCGCCTGCTCACCCAGAAGGTGACGCTCGGACTGCTGGATCCGGACTGGACCCCGGAGAGGTCGGTCGCCCAGGCGGCGGACGTGGACCTCGACTCGCCGGACAACCGGGCACTCGCCAGGGAGCTGGCCGAACGGTCGATCGTGCTGCTCGACGCGGGCACCGCGCTGCCGCTGCTCGGCGAGGGACGTCCTGAGCCGCGCCGGGTGGCCGTGGTCGGCCCCTGTGCCGACGACCCGCGCACCTTCATGGGCTGCTACGCCTTCCCCAACCACGTGCTGCCCCGCCACCCGGAACTCGGGCTCGGCGTGGACGCGCCCAGCCTGCTCGACGCGCTGCGGGCCGAGTTGCCCGGCGCCGAGCTGATCCACGAGCAGGGCTGCGAGGTGCGGGGCGAGGACCGCTCCGGCTTCGCCGCCGCGACCCGGGCGGCCCGCGAGGCCGACGTGTGCGTGGCCGTCGTCGGCGACCTGGCGGGGATGTTCGGGCTCGGTACGTCGGGCGAGGGCTGCGACGCCGAGGACCTGCGGCTGCCCGGTGCGCAGGAGGACCTGCTGGCCGAGCTCGCCGCCACCGGCACGCCGGTCGTGGTGGTCGTCGTCTCGGGCCGCCCGTACGCACTGGGCGAGGTGTCGAAGACGGCCGCCGCGCTCGTCCAGGCGTTCATGCCCGGCGAGGAGGGCGGAGCGGCCATCGCCGGAGTCCTGTCCGGCCGGGTGCAGCCCAGCGGGAAGCTGCCGGTGCAGATCCCGCACGGCCCCGGCGGGCAGCCCGGCACCTACCTGCAGCCGCCGCTGGGCGCCAACAGCCAGGGCATCAGCAACCTCGACCCGACCCCGCTGTTCCCGTTCGGGCACGGCGCCTCGTACACCACCTTCGCGATCGACTCCCTGAGGATCAGCGACGCCGAGGTGCCCACCGACGGGGAGTTCACCGTGTCGGTGCGGGTGCGCAACACCGGGAACCGGGCAGGCGAAGAGGTCGTGCAGCTCTTCCTGCACGACGTGATCGCCCAGGTCACCCGGCCGGTGCTGCAGCTCACCGGATTCACCAGGGTCAGGCTGGAACCCGGCGCGAGCGCGACGGCGACCTTCACCGTGTCCGCCGACAGGACCGCGTTCACCGGGCGCGACCTGCGGCGCGTCGTGGAGCCGGGGGATCTTGAGGTGTTCGTGGGCGCGTCGGCGTCCGACCTGCCCTGCCGGGGCCGCGTGACCTTGACCGGTCCGCCGCGTCACGTCGGCGTGGACCGGCGACTGGTCACCCGGGTGGACGTGGAACCGGCTCCGGGCGCTTCCGCCGCACAGCAAGGGAGAACAGATGCCGGCAAGTCCTAGGAGGGCCACGCTGGCCACGGTCGCGGCCTCGGCGGGGGTGTCGGTCGCGACCGTGTCCAAGGTGCTCAACGGCCGAGGTGACGTCTCCCCGGTGACCCGCTCCCTCGTGGAGTCGTTGCTGGAGGAGCACGACTACGTCTCGCTGTCGCAGCGCCGCCGGGGCGACGCGGCCGTGCCGGCCACGCTCGAGGTGGAGCTCAACGCCGACCTCAACCCGTACTCGACCGAGATCGTCCAGGGCGCGGTGCGTGCCGAGGCCGACGCGGCGATCGTGGTGAGCATCCGCACGAACGCCGACCGCGCCGGGACCTGGGCGCGCGGCCTCGCCGCGGCCGGGCGGCGGGCCGTGATCGCCATCACCAGCGAGCTGACCGCCGAGCAGCTCGGCGCCCTGTCCCGGGCCCGGTTGCCGCTGGTCGTGATCGACCCGCTGAACATGCCGCAAACCAGGGGGGTCGTCAGCGTCGGCTCGACGAACTTCGCCGGGGGACTGGTCGCGACACAGCACCTGCTCGCGCTCGGGCACCGGCGTATCGCCTACCTCGGCGGCCCGGCCACCGCCGCCTGCAACCAGGCCCGTCTCCACGGCTACCGCGCGGCGATGGAGGCCGCGGGCGCCCCGGTCCCCCCGAGTCACGTACGGGAGGGGCCCTTCCACTACCAGGAGGGGGTGAGGGGCGGCGCGGCCCTGTTCGACCTGCCCGAGGTCCCCACCGCCGTCTTCACCGGCTGCGACGAGATCGCGCTCGGCGTGCTGGAGGCGGCCAGGGCGCGAGGGCTGCGCGTGCCCGAGGACCTCAGCGTTGTCGGCTTCGACGACACCCAGGTCGCCAAGATGGCCTCGCCCCCGTTGACTACCGTGCGCCAGCCGCTGCGGGAGATGGGCGGGGTCGCCGTGCGCACGGCCCTGCGCCTGGCGGCCGGCGAGCGGGTCGACTCCCACCACGTCGAACTCGCCACCGAACTGGTGGTGCGCGGCTCCACCACCGCACCCGGCAGGGACTGAGCGCCTCAGCTCTTCGAAGGGCTGGGGACGATCGACTTCTCGACGTGGAGGAGCATCTCCAGGTGCTCCCGCACGACGCGATCGGTGAGGGTGGCGAGCTTCTTCACCGCGGGGGCGGAGCCGTCGTCGATCTCCCTCTTCACGAGGGCGACCCCCTCGCGGTGGTTGGCGATCTCCATGCTGATCCAGGCCCTGTCGAACTCCGTCCCGCTCAGCGCCGTCACCTCCTTGAGACGCCGGCGCTGCACCTCGCTGGGCTCGCCGGGGAGCTTGACGCCCAGCCGGTCGGCCACCTGCCGTATGGTCCTGTCGAGTTTCGTGTGGTCGGTGACCAGCTTCGCCCCCAGCACGCGCACGGCATCTCCGGCCTCCCGGTCGTTCCGGTCGTCGGTCTTCCCGGTGACGGCGAGGCCCGCCTCGATCTCGAACAGGCTGCCCTGGTGCGCCTGGACGAGGAATTCCCGGTCCTGCCGGTTGGGTGGCGGGAGAGCGGAGGCGGCGTCGGCCGTGCCGCTCGTCGCCGCCATGGCGATGGCCAGCGTGATGATCGCCTTTCGAGTCATCGGGTCCTCCGTCGATCAATTCACGGTCAGAACTGGCACCCTTCCTTCTCTCATATACGGATATATGGGTTTATATGACGCTATAAGCAGTAAATCTTATGGAAAGTGCACATATGGTGCCGTTGGTAGAACGAGCCGATTCTGCCGTGCCCGCATGACCTGGCGACGGATGTCCGGTCCGGCGCCCATAAAACGCGCAGAACCCCACCCAGGTGACACGGGCCGTGGCTAAATGTGATGAGATTTAACCTGTTCGCGTGATCCGTCCGCTCGAGACTCGTTCGAGGGGGACACCACGACCGTCATGACCTGCCGGACAGCGGCCGGACAGTGGGAGGTGGGCGTCATCGGTATCGTCTCGCCCGGGTTCTTCGGCCGCCGTCGCGCCGGCAACCCGGACCTGCCGCCGGGGCAGTACCTCACGGAGGACTTCCCCGTCCTGTCGGCCGGACCCACGCCCCTGGTCTCCACCGACGACTGGAGCCTCGGCGTCACCACCGAGACCGGCGAGGTCGTCCGCTGGAACTGGGCGGAGCTCAACGCACTGCCCGTGGAGCGGTTCACCGTCGACCTGCACTGCGTCACCAAGTGGTCCAAACTCGGCACCACCTGGGAGGGCGTGTCACTCGACACCCTCCTCGACGGCGTGGAGACCTCCGCGGAATACGCGCTGGCGACCTCCTACGGCGGCTACACCACCAACCTCCCGCTGGAGGACCTCCTCGACGGCCGGGCCTGGATCGCCGTCCGCTACGAGGGCGAGCCCATCACCCCCGAGCACGGCGGGCCCGCCCGGCTCCTCGTGCCGCACCTCTACCTCTGGAAGAGCGCCAAGTGGGTGCGCGGCATCCGGCTCCTCGACGAGGACCAGCCGGGATTCTGGGAGGGCGTCGGCTACCACAACTACGGAGACCCATGGCGCGAGCAACGGTACTGGGGCGACTGACCTGGAGGGTCGCCACGGTCACCGCCGTGCGCGACGAGACCTCCGGAGCACGCACGATCACCCTGGACGTTCCCGGCTGGCCCGGCCACCTCGCCGGCCAGCACGTCGACGTACGGCTCACCGCCCCCGACGGCTACTCCACCCAGCGTTCCTACTCCATCGCCTCCGCCGCGGACGGGGAACGCGTGGAACTCACCGTCGAGCCGCTGCCCGACGGTGAGGTCTCCCCCTACCTCGCCCAGGTCCTCTCGCCCGGTGACCCGCTGGAGATACGCGGCCCGATCGGCGGCTGGTTCGTCTGGCGTCCGGAGGCGTCCGAGCCGGTGCAACTGGTCGCGGGCGGCTCGGGGGTCGTCCCGCTCATGGCGATGATCCGCGCCCGCGCCTCGGCCGGGGTCGGCACACCGTTCCGGCTGCTGTACTCCACGCGCGGGCCCGGCTCCGTGCTCTACCGTGCCGAGCTGGAGCGCCACAGCGCCGACGGCTCCGGCCTGGACGTCACCTACGCCTACACGCGCGAGGTGCCCGACGGCTGGGCACGCCCGCCCGCGCGGGTCGACGCCGCCCTGCTCGCCGAGGCCGTCTGGCCCGTCGAACGGAAACCGGCCGTCTTCGTGTGCGGTCCCACCGGATTCGTCGAGACCGTCGCGGGCCTGCTCGTCTCGGCCGGGCACGACCCCCGCCTGATCCGCACGGAACGCTTCGGCCCCAGTGGAGGACCATCATGAGCCAGGACCACCTCGACGGGAACGCGGCGGGCGGAGCACTGCGCGACGTGTTCGCCGTCGACCTGACCGCCGCCACCGGCCGGTGCTCCGGCTGCGCGCGAAGCCTCACGCTGGCCGAGGCCCTCCTCTACACCCACGCTCCGGGTCTGGTGGCCCGCTGCCCCGGGTGCGAGGAGGTCGTCTTCCGGCTGGTGAGGGCACCGGGGCGGGCATGGCTGGACATGCGCGGCATGACGTGCGTCCAGTTCGAGCTGCCCGCCGACTCCTGACACTCCTGCGAGACGTCAGAGCCTGACGGCCCGGGGGCGGTACGGCTCGGCGAGGAAGGCGAGTTCCTTCTCGGTGAGGGACAGGTCCACCGCGGCGACCGCGTCGTCCACATGCCCGGCCTTGGTCGCGCCCACGATCGGGGCCGAGATGCCCGGCTGGTGCAGCAGCCAGGACAGCGCCACCCGCGCGGGAGCGACCTCGCGTTCCCCTGCCAGCTGGGCGACCCGGTCGAGGATCAGACGGTCGTTGTCGGCGTCGTCGTAGAGGGCCTCGATCCGGGGGTCGCTACCCGCCCGGGTGGTGACCTCCTCGGATCCGGCGCGGGCCAGCAGACCTCGGGCCAGCGGGCTCCACGGGATCAGGCCGATGCCCTGGTCGAGGCAGAGCGGGTTCATCTCCCGCTCCTCCTCCCGGTAAAGGAGATTTTGATGATTTTGCATCGACACGAATTTTGTCCAGCCGTGGATCTCGGCGGTGTGCTGTGCCTTCGCGAACTGCCAGGCGTACATGCTGGAGGCGCCGATGTAGCGGGCCTTGCCCGCGCGGACCACGTCGTGCAGGGCCTCCATGGTCTCCTCGATCGGCGTGTCGGGGTCCCAGCGGTGGATCTGGTACAGGTCCACGTAGTCGGTGCCCAGGCGGCGCAGTGAGGCGTCGATCGAGGAGAGGATGTGCTTGCGCGACAGGCCGCCGTCGTTGACGCCGTCGCTCATCGGCAGGCACACCTTGGTGGCGAGCACGTAGTCGTCCCTGCCGGGGAAGATCCTGGCGAGCAGGCGGCCGGTGACCTCCTCGCTGGCGCCGAACGAGTAGACGTCGGCGGTGTCGAAGAACGTCACTCCCGCCTCGGCGGCCCGGCGCACGATCGGCTCGGCCGCGGCCTCGTCGAGAACCCACTCACCCCATTTGGCGGGGTCGCCGTAGCTCATCATGCCGAGGCAGATCCTCGACACCTTCAAACCGGTGGACCCCAGGCGCACGTATTCCATGTAAAACCTCCCGATCTTCAAGAGCCTGAGCCCACCCTACGACCGCAGCCTCCGAGCGGTTCGGCCCACCCGCCGCCGTTCCCCGCGGATGGGCGCGCAAGATCCGAGGCAACGGTTTTCCCGCCCCGTTCTCTCCTGGGCTCAAAGGTCAGGACAGGTGGCGGGACCACCATTCCAAAACGGCCTCGAAGCGCTGCAGGCGGTGCCTCGGGCGGCCACTGCGCGTGAGCTCGTGGCCCTCGCCGGGAAAGAGCAGGAACTCGGCGGGGACACCGTTGCGGCGCAGCGCGACGAACATCCGCTGCGCCTGCTCCACCGGGCAGCGCAGATCGTCCTCGGAGTGGACCACGGCGAACGGCAGGGTGATCCGGTCGGCCCGGTAGAGCGGGCTCATCGCGCGCTGCGCCGCAGGATCGGGGCCGCAGTAGGCGTCGGCGAAGAACCAGCCGATGTCGGAGGAACCGGTGAAGGAGTCCCAGGCGTTGACCGCGCGCTCACTCCAGGCGGCCCTGAACCGGCTCCCATGGTGGGCGGCGAGATGGCTCGTCATGAAGCCGCCGTAGGAGCCGCCCATCACGCCCACCCGCTCCGCGTCGCACTCGGGAGTGGCCAGCGCCGCGTCCAGCAGGGCGAGCACGTCGTCGGCGTCCACGGTGCCCAGCGCGCCGACCACCGATCGGCCGTGCGCCTGGCCGTACCCGCAGGAGCCGCGCGGATTGGGCAGGACCACCGCGTACCCGGCGCCCGCGTAGATCTGGGTCTCGTCCAGGAACGCCCACCCGTGCTGGTAAAAAGGGCCGCCGTGCACGTTCAGCAGGACCGGGTGCGGCCCGTCGCCCTCGGGCAGGGCGAGCCAGCCGTGCACCGGGTGGCCGTCGGCGGAGACGGCGGTGATCTCACGCAGCGGCCTGATCCCGGTGAGGGCGCCGGAGAAGTCGGTCAGCGCCCCGTCGGGGGTGACCACCTCGCCGGGGCTCGCGGGCGTGGACACCACCGCGACGACCCTCTCCCCGCAGACGGTGAACGCCTTCACGCTCGCCCGCTCGCCCAGGACCACGACGAGCTCCTCCAGCGGTGCGTCGAGGGCGCCGGAGGGCACCAGGCGCAGTTCGACCGCGCCGCGCGTCCGCACCGCGACCAGGACGCCGTCCTTTCCGGGTGCGGGAGGCAGCGAGTCGCAGTCCACCGACTCCTCCTCGGTCAGCCGGGTCCCGGCCGCCGCCCCGCCGCTCTCGCCGGCGCCGCCGATCCGCAGCGGGGCGCGGTACAGGCCCGTATTGCGGGCCACCGCGTCGATGCCCGAGAACGCCGTACCGAGATAGAGCACCTCCCCGCCCGGCAGGGCGACGGGATGCTCGGCGGAGCCGTCGCTGCGCACCGCGAGGATCGGGGCGCCCCCACCGGAGGGGACCGCGTACACGTCCGTGTGCAGGCTCTCGCCGTCGAGGTCGCGGGGAGCCGAGACCAGCACGTGCTCGCCGTCCGTGGTCCAGCCGGGGGAATCCACGTCGTAGGGACCCTCGGTCAGCCGTACCGGTCGCGGGACGTCGGCGAGGGCGTTCACCACGAACAGGCTCTGTGGCCGGTCGAAGGTGAAGCCGGCCCCGTCGGTCCGGTAGCGCAGCCCGGTGATTCGGCGAGGTGCCTCGGCCGCGGCGCTCACCCCCTCCTGGGTGCCGTACCGGCCGGGCTCGGCGACCCGGGCGACGAACGCGATCCTGCGGGAGTCCGGCGCCCAGACCGGGACGCCCGCGCCCAGGGGCAGATCGGTGATCGGCCGGGCCTCGCCGCCGCCGGTGGGCATCACGTACAGCTGCGGGCGGCTCCCTTCGGTGGCGTCGGAGCGCAGGAAGGCGACCCAGGCGCCGTCGGGGGAGATGCGCGGCGCGCTGTCGCGCTCGCCGAAGGTGAACCTGACGGGTGGGCCGTCGGCGGGCACCCGCCACAGACTTCCCGGGTAGGCGTCGGCCTCCGGGTCGGGGGTGGCCAGGTCGACAAGGAGGAGATCACCGTGGAGCGTGACACTCCCGGGAACGGTGAGCTGGGCGAGGTCTTCAGGGCGCATAACCAGTAAAGCTATCCAAGGTGCGCTTTGGCGGGCGCGCTCTCGGGCGGCTTTCCGCCCGTGCCGGAGGGTTCGCCGGGATCCCTCCCCTCCTCAGCGCGGGGACGGCAGGATCATCGTGACGCCGGGAACGGAGCCGATCGAGGCGAGCGCCGCTCCGGCCTCCTCCAGGCCGATGGAGCGGGTGAGGAGGGCGTCCGGGCTCAGGGCGCCGTCGGCGACGGCCGCCAGCATCGCCGGGTAGGCGTGGGCGGCCATGCCGTGGCTGCCGAGGAGTTCGAGCTCGTAGCCGATCACCCGGCCCATCGGGAGCGGGGTGAGCCCCGGCAGCAGGCCGATCTGCACGTGGCGTCCACGGCGGCGCAGGCTCTCGATCGAGGCCACGCACGTCCCGGGACTGCCGAGCGCGTCGATGGAGACGTGGGCGCCGCCCGAGGTCAGCTCCCTGATCCGCGCGGGGACGTCGGCCTCGGGTGCTTCGGCCCCGACGCAGGCGACGGCGCCGAAGCGCCGGGCCAGCTCCAGGGCTCCCGGCGAGACGTCCACGGCGATCACCCGGGCTCCGGCCGCGGCGGCGATCATGACGGCGGAGAGCCCCACGCCGCCGCAGCCGTGCACGACCACCCACTCGTCCGGCCGTACCCGGCCCACGGCGGTCACGGCGCGGTAGGAGGTGGCGAAGCGGCAGCCCAGGCTCGCGGCGGTGGTGAAGGCCATCTCCTCGGGGAGCCGTACGAGGTTCACGTCCGCGTGATCGACGGCCACGTACTCGGCGAAGGAGCCCCAGCGGGTGAACCCCGGCTGGGTCTGGTGTTCGCAGACCTGCTGGTCACCGGCGAGGCAGGCAGGGCAGGAGCCACAGGCGCAGACGAAGGGGACGGTCACCCGGTCGCCCGGCCGCCACGAGGTGACGCCGGCGTCCACCGCCTCGACGACCCCGGCGAACTCGTGCCCCGGCACGTGGGGGAGGACCCGGATGTCGGGGTCGTGGCCCTGCCAGCCGTGCCAGTCGCTCCGGCAGAGCCCGGTGGCCTCCACGCGGATCACCGCTCCACCGGGCGGAGGTTCGGGGGCGGGCACCTCCCGGACCTCTGGATCGGCCCCGAAGGCGTCGAAAAGCACCGCTCGCACCCGCCCACACTCCTCTGCCCCGGTCCGTGGTCTCCGGCGCTTTCCGCCGGTGGGCCCACCTGACCGGTGAGCCTATTCGGTCGGTGAGCGGGTCCGGTCGGCCGGTCCTGTTCGGCGGTCTGCCGGCTCGGCCTGTCCGGTTCGGTCAGACCGGCCGGATGGTGGGGCCGGCCGCTCCGGACGGTCGGCAGGTCCGGTCGGCCGAAGGCCCGGCCAGGTCAGGAGACGTTTCCGGGGGGCGTTTCCAGGGGGGTGGGACCTCCCGATACGCCGTGTCCGCGGCCGGTCGTGAGGTGTCCTGATTAGAAGGTGCACTCTGGGAGAGAGGGAGGGTCACAAGGGTCAACTGATCGGACGGTGTGATGGGGCAGCAAGTCGACAAGGACCGCTACTCCGAGGCGGAGTTCCTCCGTTTCAGGGGAAAGCTGGCGGAGCAGCTCGACACCCTTCGCGAGGTGCTCGCAAGACCGGGTTTCGGCACCGGTCCCGCGACCATCGGGGCCGAGCTGGAGATGTTTCTCATAACGCCCGAGGGGAGGCCGCTTCCCCGTAACCACGAGGTGCGGGCCGCCGCGGACGACGACCGGCTCACGCTGGAGCTGGGCAGGTTCAACCTGGAGGCCAACCTGACTCCGCTGCCGATCGCCGGACGGCCGTTCACCGCCCTGGTGAGCGAGATGCGGGAGATCATGACCGTGGTGGACGCGGCGGCCGCGGCGCAGGGCGGGCAGGCCGTGGTGATCGGGATCCTGCCCTCGTTGAGCGAGTTCGACTTCACCCACGAGGCGCTGAGCGGCGATGGCCGCTACCGGGCGCTGGCCAGGGGCATGCGGCGGCTGCGCACGGAGCCGTTCCGGGTGCGCATCGAGGGCGTCGAACTGCTGGAACTGGAGGTCGAGGGGGTGATCCTGGAGAGTGCCAACACCTCCTGGCAGGTTCATCTCCGCACACCCCCCGCCGACTTCTCCCGCGTCTACAACGCCGCCCAGCTGGCCATCGGCCCGGTCCTCGCGGTCAGCGGGAACTCGCCCTCCTTCCTGGGCAGGAGGTTGTGGGAGGAGACGAGGATCGCGCTGTTCGAGGAGGCCGCGGACGACCGGGACGTGGAGCGGCTCGACCGCAGGGACCGGCGGGTGGGGTTCGGTTCCGGCTGGGTGCGAAGCGTCGAGGAGATGTTCGAGACGTGCGTCCGCGACTACGAGCCGGTGCTGCCGATGACCTTCGCGCCGGAGGAGGTGCCCGTCGGCGGCGTCCCCGGACTGGCCGAGCTCCGGCTCCACCAGGGCACCGTGTGGCAGTGGAACCGGCCGGTCTACGACCCCGGTGACGGCGGCCACCTGCGGGTGGAGATGCGTGCCCTGCCCGCCGGGCCGAGCGCGCCCGACATGGCGGCCAACAGCGCCTTCCTGCTCGGGCTCACCGCCGCCCTGGCGGTCCAGCCGGTGGAGGACTTCCCCTTCGCCGGGGCCTACCGCAACTTCTACCGCGCCGCGATCCACGGTCTGGACGCGCCGCTGAGCTGGCCGGGCCTGGACGAGGAGATCCCCGCCGAACGGCTCGCCCTTGAGCTGCTGCCGGTCGCCGAGGCCGGGCTCGACAGGATGGGGGTGGACCCGGACGAGGCCCGGTGGGCGCTGGACATCGTGCGGGAACGCGTCGCCCGCCGCCGTACCGGTGCGATCTGGCAGCGGGAGGCGCTGGTTCGCGAGGGCGGCGACCAGGCCGCGGCGGCGCGCGTGGTGAGCCGGTACCGGGAGCTGTCGCTGGGCGGGGAGCCCGTCCACACCTGGCCTTTCTAACTGCAAAGGGATTTGAGTACCGGCATACTCATGAACTCCGCATCTTGATCCGCCGATCCTGGCGGAACCGGACAGGAAGAGACCCCCTCATGAGTCAGATGAAGGTCGTATCGACCGAACCGTTCGGGCTGAAGCGGGACGGAGGCGGCCTCACGGCCGGAATCAAGATTCTGGAGAAGGACCTCAAGCGGGCATCACTCGACACCGTCCTGGCCAAGGCCAACCGGGTCACGGTCAGGAAGGGGTCGGCCGGCACCGGGGCGTTCGGCACGATGAAGCCGAAACCGGTTGACTGGTACACCTTCGACGCCGGGGACAACGCCACCAAGGAGTGGTATCCCCAGGGCCTGACCTGCGCCTCCGACGCCGGGCTCGCCGGGAGCGCGTTCGTGGTGAGCTGGTACCACACGCCGTCGTCGGGGGCGGAGCGGGGCGTACGCCTGACCTTCGTGAATCCCGCGACGCTCCGCTACCGGCACGTCCTGCTGGTGCGGGTCGGGGCCGACGGAGGCATCACACCGATCAACATTCACGCCGGTGGCGTCGCCTGGTACGGCAACCTGTTGTATGTCGCCGACACCACCCGGGGCCTGCGGGTCTTCGACACCCGGCAGATCTTCGAGATCAACGGGAGCGGTACGGAGACCATCGGAAGGAAGGCCGGCGTGTACGACGCGTTCGGCTACCGGTACGTGATGCCGCAGACCGACGCCTGGACCACCACCAGCGGCAGCGTCCGCTTCTCCTTCGCCGCCGTCGACCGCAGCACCGATCCCGATGTGCTGATCTCCGGCGAGTACGTCGACACCGCGGGCACGGTCGGACGGGTCGCCCGCTGGCCGCTGAGCGCGGAGGGGACGTTGAACGCCCCGGCGGGGGGCGTCGTCCAGGCGATGGACGCCTACGCGCTGCCGGGGGACAAGATCCAGGGCGCGCTCTCCTACGAGGGCGTCTGGTATCTCAGCCAGGCAGCGGGGTCCACCAGGAACGGCACCCTGATCGTGGTCGGCGACACGGTGCGTAAGCGGCCCTATCCGGTGGGGCCGGAGGATCTGACCTGTGTCCGGGGCAAGAGGACGCTGTGGAGCGTGAGCGAGTTCGTGGGCCGTCGCGTGGTGTACGGCGTGCCGCTCTGAGGAGCCACTTCGATGACCGTTGCGCCCGGGGACGGCGAGCACCGGCGCCACCGCGAGTCGCCCGCGCTGCCGGTCGCTTCGACGGCACCGGCGTGCCCGGGGTTGCTGTGAGGGCGTGGTGCTCGACGTTCCCGAGGCCGCTGGAGGCGGTCGTACGGTGTGCCGCTCCGAGACCGTGGGCCCTTTCAGTGGGGGGAGCCGCCGAGCAGGCGGAGATCGCCGCCCAGGGAGACGGAGACGGCGGTGGTCGCGATCGCGGTGAGCGCCTGGGCGACCAGCGTGACGGGCATGGAGGGCATGGCCTCGCCCAGGACCTGTTCCGGGCTGAACGGCACGTGCACGAAGCCTCCGCGAACCGCCGGCCGCTCGGTGGTGATCATGTGCATGAGGCCGTAGAAGAGGTGGTTGCACAGGCACGTCCCGGCGCTCTGTGAGACGCTCGCCGGGACTCCGACGGCCCGCGCCGCGGCCACGCACGCCTTCACCGGCAGGGTGGAGAAGTAGGCGGCGGGGCCACCGGGCACCACCGGCTCGTCGATCGGCCGACGACCCGTGCCGTCGGGGACGCAGGCGTCGTCGAGGTTGACGGCCACCCGCTCCACCGTCACGTCGGGTCGCCCTCCGGCCTGTCCGACGCACACGACCACCGCTGGATCGTGCTCCACCATCGCCGCGCGCAGGTGCTCCAGCGACCCGCCGAACGCGCAGGGGAGCAGCGCGGTCCGCACTCCGGGGACGAGCCCGATCGCCTCCCACGACGGGTTCGCGGCGCCGTCGAGCGGTTCCAGCCCGGCGAGCAGGACGCCCTTCATCGGTGCTCCGAGAACGCGGGGTCCGAGAACGCGGGGTCCGACGTCGTGAGATCCGAGTCCGCGAGATCTGAGGCCGTGGAGTTCGAGGCCGTGGGGTCCGAGGTGGGGGAGCCCGTGGACGGAGAAGCTGTGGGAGGGGAACTCGCGGGTCCGGAGTTCGAGGGCTTCGAGGGCAGGGCGCAGGCGGGGGTGCCGCCCGGCAGGCGGTGACGGTTGGCGGCGACGAGCCGGTAGACCCCCCGGGCCACCCACCGGAACGGCGGGATCCGCAGCACGAACCCCAGCGGGCTCCACGGGAGACCGGCGGCGATCAGCAGCCTGGCCACCGCCTGCGCTTCGCCGTACACCCGGCCGCCCTCGACCCAGAGCACCTCGCGCTCGGCCCGCTCGCGCGTGACACCCAGCGCCCGGAGATCCGCGAACTGCCACGGGACGACCCGGGCGCGCACCCCGATGCGGCGCTTGGCGAACCGGACGCTCGTCGTGCAGAAACCGCAGTCGCCGTCGAAGACCAGTACAGGTTCTTCCGTCATGCACCTGACATTACCCAGGAGGACCCGATCAAGGCCCGGCGACCAGGGTGACCGCGACCGGACGGTGGTCGGAGTGCGGCACATCGGGGTTGGCCTGGTCTTTTCCGGTGAACCCCGGGGTGACGAGCACGTGGTCGATCTGCTGCGCGGGCCCGCTCCGGGACGGGATGGTGTTGAACGGCCTGACCGGGGCGAAGGGGTCGGTGAGGCCGGCGTCGGTCAGCACCCGCCAGGCCGGATCGCCGGGCTGGAGGTTGAGGTCACCGGCCACGATCACCGGGGTGTCGTCCCTCGCGGCGTTCCTGACGATCTCCCCGAGCTGCTCGACCTGGTCGAGTTCGCGCCAGCCCGGCGGAGGCTGCAAATGGGTGCCGATCACGGTGACGTCCTCGCCCTGCCACCGCAGTCCGACCTCCAGCGCCTGCGCGCCGGTCGGGCCGCCCTGGACGAGCACGTGGTTCTTGATCGAGGTGATCGGCAGCGTGGTGAGCAGGGCGTCGCCCCACACCTCGTCGGTCGCCGGGGCCCAGATGTAGTGCATGTCCAGCCGTTCGGCGATCAGCCGTACCCCGTCGTGGCCGCCGTTGAGCAGCCAGCCCCGGTCGGCCTCGCTCAGCACCACCACGTGCGGTCTCAGCTCCCTGAGCGCGTCGGCCTGCTGTTCCAGCGAGAGCCTGCCGGACTCGCCGTAGCCCATCCTGATGTTGTACGCCGCGATCCGCAGTCCGTCCTCGGGGCCCTTCCAGCCGGGGTGGGCACCCTGCCACAGGGGAACGGCCGCCACCAGCGCGACCGCGGCGACGGAGGCCGCCGCGAACCGCCGGTCGTAGGAGCGGCGCGGCAGGCCCGCGCTTCCCGTCACGCCGCCGAGCGCGACGACGAGCGCCGCGCAGATCGGCACCCACGCGTTGGGCAGGTAGAGGTCGTAGGCGGCGTAGTAGCCGAAGACGAACACGACGAACAGCAGCATGCCCCCGGCCGTCGCCAGGCCCCGCCGGGCCGGCCGATCCCGGCCGAAGGTCGTCGCGGCGTGCGCGAGGCAGGCCCCCAGCGCGACCTGCCCGACGATCTGCGCGACGATCGTCCAGCCGGGCGCCACCCCGTGAACGCCGTCCACGGTGGCCCTGCCGAATGTGAACGCCACCGCCGAGGCCACCAGGGCGACCGCGGGCAGCAGCGGGCGGCGCAGCACCGGCAGCGCGGCGGGCGCCGCCGACACCACCGCGAACGCCGCCACGATCACGGCCGCGGCCTGCTGCGCGGAGACGGTCGCCGCCTGGGCGTGCGCGGTGTTGCCGGTGTAGAGGCCCCAGAGCAGCAGGGCGGGGCCGAGCGTCAGCCAGGCTCGGGGAGCCCCGGAGTACTCCTCGTCCGGGGGTTCGGCCCGGACCGTGAACGCGCAGAAGAGCAGGAGCTCCACCACCAGCAGCAGCCACGGGACCGCTCCAGGCCGCCACATCAGGTCGATGCCGTCGAGCGCCGCGTGGATCACCGTGGAGGCGGCCAGGCCGGTGATCACCCCACCCATCACGGGCCGGGCGTCGATGCCGCTCATCGCGATCGCCACCAGCCAGACCAGCCCGGCGAGCAGGCCGAGACCGGCCACGTACAGCTGCGGCCCCCCGCCGTCGGTGAGCTGGAGTGCGAGCCGGGACAGGAGCAGCAGGCCCGCGGCGCCGAGGGCGATCAGCGGAGGGCGGACGAATCTGGCGAGCGGTACGGTCAGGAAGGCCAGGACGAACCAGGAGACGGCGAACAGGCCCATCATCTCCGCCGGGGTGCTTCCCGCCCGGCCGAAGAGTGTGATCAGCGATGGCAGGAAGACCCGGAGCACGTCGACGAGCACGACCACGCCGAGGGTCACGTCCAGGCGGATCCGCATGCTACCTCCCAAGAACGCGAGCTATCCTCGCCTTCTTCGCCGCCCATGACAAGGGCGAGACCTGCCCGAAGCGTCGCCCCCGTGGGGGAGACGACCTCGCCGGAGCCGGAGCCCCTCAGCGAGCCGGGGGCTCCTGTGACGATTCTCCGGGCGAATCCGGGTCCGCGGCAGGAGAGGAGGAGAGGTCGAGGTGGCGGAACGCCTCGTGCGCGGAGCGGACACTGTCGCGCAACGCCTGTTCCAGCTGATCGGCGTCCTCGGTGAGCCTCCCGATCTCCGGTACGGCGAAGGCGTCGGCGCCGGACTCCGCGAGCAGTTCCTCGTAGCGGGGAAGCCGCGCGCGAAGCGCCTCGATCTGGTCATGGGCGCGCAGCGCCCGCTCGGCGTCGGCCACGTGGCTGGCGTAGCGTTCCAGGGCCTCGACCCGCGCGAGTACGGCGGCCTCGCTCGCGGCCAGCGCCCGCTCCAGCGGCGCCATGGCGGCGGCCACCTCCGGAGTGCTCCCGCCGTACACGAACTCCTGGTGCTCGTTGCGCAGTGAGGAGAGCTTGTTCAGCAGCCGGGCGATCTCCCACTCCTGAGTGGGGAGCATCACCGAGTTGCGCACGCCGTCGAGCATGCCCGCCGCGTTGACGCGTGAGCGCAGGATGTAGTCGATCGCCTGCTGGGTCCGGTCGAGCAACTGTCCGGCGGCGTAGTCGAAGTCCTCGGCCGGGAGCAGGTAGCGGCCCTCGTACCAGCGGGCCTCGCGGTAGAGCTCCTGCTCGACCGTCTCGGGCTCCGCGGGCTCGCGGGCGGCCAGCAGGCCGACGAAGACCACGAAGACGAGCAGCGAGAGCATGAAGAACAGCAGCTGCCCGACGTCGGCGAGGAACATCAGGCACACCAGGAAGAGCGCCGCCACCCCTCCGCCGGCGTTCAGGAAGCGTCCGGTCAGGCGGGAGTTGGGCGGCGAGGGCTCGGGGGTCCAACCGGCGCGGATGCGCGACAACATCGACGCGTGCCGGCGGAACAGGTCGGCGGTCCGGGGGGGAACTTCAGGATCGACCACCACTGACCGCACAGGCTCGTCCCTCCGTTCGATCACATTTCACGTCAGCCGAGATGGCGGAAAGCCTCGTGTGCCGAGCGTACGCTCTCGCGGAGTGCTCGCTGAAGCATGTCGGCGTCACCGCTGAGATGCCTGATCTCCGGCCCGGAGAATCTGGCCGCGCCCGTCTCGGCGACGAGCTGCTCGTACTCGGGCAGATGCGCCCGCAGGACCTCGATCTGCCCCTGGGCGCGCAGCGCCCGCTCGGCGTCGGCCACGTGGCCGGCGTAGCGTTCCAGGGCCTCGACCCGCGCGAGTACCGCGGCCTCGCTCGCGGCCAGCGCCCGCTCCAGCGGCGCCATGGCCGCGAGCACCTCGGGGCTCCTGCCGCCCTTGGCGAGGTGGCGGTGCTTGGCCCGCAGTGAGGAGAGCTTGTTCAGCAGCCGGGCGATCTCCCACTCCTCGGCGGGGAGCATCACCGAGTTGCGCACGCTGTCGAGCATGCCCATCGCGTTGACCCGCGAGCGCAGGATGTGGTCGATCGCCCTCTGGACCCGGCCGAGCTGGTGTCTGGCGTCGTAGTCGAAGTCCTCCAGGATCAGGAAGCGCCCGTGCCATTGCCGCGAGTGCGCGTACAGGAGCCGCTCGACGGAGTCGACGGGGGAGGGCTTCCTGGCGAGGTAGACCACCCCGAGGATGAAGAGATAAAAGATGATCAGCGGGATGAGCAGGACGACGGCCTGGGGGATCGGAGCGCCGGCGAAGACGAGGCCGCCCCCCACGACAGCGACCGACCCGCCGAAGAAGCCCATGAGCGCTCCCGGAACCCTGGGGGCGTCCACGTCCCTGGGCGGGCGTTTGGTGCGGAGGCGATAAAGCAACGGGCCGTTCTGGCGGAAGAGGTCGGCGACCTCCCCGGGCACCTCAGGATCGACCACCACGCGCTGCACAGGCGCCCCCTTTGCCGTGTTTCAAAAGCATAGCGATTAACCATGTTTCAGGTCATGCCTCTTACATGGTGCTCCCTATCATCAAGTATCGCGTGCCGAAAAGAAGATCGGGATGATTGTCCGGGGATCGCCCCAGGTGGGAAGGGGATCCTCCCGGGCCGACCAGGGGCTGAGGAGGATCCGTCCCGGTAGACGGGCCGGTGGAAGCCTTGAGGCGGTCGCGGCCGTCGAGAGCCGGCCCGGGAGGCGGATCGCCTCGTGTCCTACGGTTCGCTTCGTGCCCGGGATATCCGCAGCTCACGGTCCCTTTCGGACAGATCGCTTCGTGTCCTACGGTTCGGTGAGGAGGTAGAGCAGCGCGGCCATGCTGGTGCCGCACGTGACGTCGCCCCTGCCGACCATGTCGCGGACGTCGGCGAGTGGCACCCACTCGACGCGCTCGGCCTCCCACGGGTCGGCCGGCGGGCCGATGTGGACGGCGCCGTCGGCGCGGAAGATGTGGTGGACCGAGTCGGAAAGCCCGTTGCTCGGCTGGACGCGCAGCAGCGGGCGCAGCGGTCCGGGGCGCCATCCGGTCTCCTCCTCGAACTCGCGTGCGGCGGCCGTCGCCGGCTCCTCGCCGTCCTCGATCCCGCCGATGGGAATCTCCCAGCCCCACGAATCAGGGATGAAGCGATGCCGCCAGATCAGCAGCACCCGCCGCCGATCGTCGGTGACGACGGCTCCGGCCCCCGGCGCGGTACGGATCAGCCGGTAGTCCAGGCGCCTGCCGTCGGGAAGCTCCACGTCCGCGACCCGGACATCGAGCCACCGATCGGTGTAGAGAGGTTCTTCTGAGTGGACCTGCCAGCGCATGCGATGTGCTCCCAGCGTGTTACCTGATCTCGTCCACGCTACCGAGGGTGGGGCCCCGGACGTTCGGCGTTTCTCCCGGACGCCGTCAGCCGATCCTCTCGCCGTACACATGGTCGACCGTCATGACCATGAGCACCCGGCGGTCGGAGACCATCACCGCCCGGTACTCGTCCCAGTCCGGGTGCTCTCCGGCGGCGAGGCGGTAGTAGCGCACCAGTGCCTCGACCTCGGGACCGTGCGGGTCGTTTCCCGGCCCGGTGAGTGTCGCCGTGCCCTCGGCGGTGGCCCATGCCAGACCGTCGGGGGCGGTCACCTCCAGTGTGGCGCGCGGGTCTCGCCGCAGGTTCGCCGTCTTGGCGCGCCCCTCGGTCATCGAGACGTAGACGACCTCGGCCTCCGGGTCGTAGAAGGGCATGACGGGGGAGAGTTGGGGGCGGCCGTCGGACTTGATCGTCGCGAGGACACCGAGGCGGCTTTCCGTGAGCAGTGCGCGCGGATCGAATGGTGTGGCGGTCATGCTCAGGGCCAAGGCACGACCGGATGCCGATTATTCCCCCGCGATGCGGGGCCGAGAGGGCGGGGGCGCTTCGCCGGGGGCGAGGACACGGGGCGCTTCGCCGAGATCGAAGACCTCCCATCAGTACGACACATCTGAACGTTTCATGCGGGCTGGTCGGCGCAGGTGACCGCGCGGCAGGCATCGTCCCAGGTAGAGGCGGAAAACGGCTCACCATGCCCGGAACGGCGGTGTGCTATTTGTGAAATAAGTAGGCTTAAAGTCTTGACGGGGATAAGCGCCCGGAACGTAATGGGTAGTGAGGTCCCAGGGGTGATCCTTCCGGTGCCTCCGCGGCTGGATCACATGAGCGGGATGTGGGGACGCTTCGCGCCCTCCACGTCGTGATCGGCCATGTCGACATTCACCACCTCGCCGCACCATGCCTTCTTTCGTGGTGTCACCGGTGAGGCGCACCCTCCTGGGAGAAGCACGTGACCGATCGAACGAGCCCTGCGGCCGAGGCCCGCCTTGGCCCGGCGTGGTCGTCCCCATCGGTGTCGTGATGGCCAGGAGACCGCCTCCGCCGCTCCGCCGATCGCGGTCACCGTGCCACGGAACGGCATGATCCGGACGGTCCCCGACCTGGATCCGCGCAGTCGGCCGTCGCCGTACATCTCCTCGTTCGGCGACGGTCTCCACCTCGGGAGGGCGTCACCCACCTGAGGCGGAGGGCGTGACCTGACCCACACCCCCCACCCCCCGAAGGAACCACCGTGCAACCATCTTCGCCTGCTACGGCGCGCAGACCGGTCCTGACCGGTATCGTCGCCGGGTTGCTGGCCGCGGCGTTCACCCTCGTCGCCCCCGTCACCTCCACCCTCGCGGCCACCTCGGCCCTGCACGCGTCATCGTCCGGCGTCAACGGAGCGGGTTCGTCGTACCAGGCGCTCGCGCTGAACATCCCGGCATCCGACTACCAGCAGATCTCACTCGCGTCGGGCGGCAACGAGATCGGCGAGGCGATGTCACTGGCCGTGTTGCCGAACCGGTCGGTCCTCCACACGGCCCGCGACGGCACGCTGCGCGTGACCGACGTCAACGGCAACACGAAGGTGTCCGCCAGGCTCAACGTCTACACCCATGACGAGGAGGGCCTGCAGGGGGTCGGAGTCGATCCGAACTTCGCCACGAACCGCTACGTCTGGCTGTACTACTCACCCCGGCTGAGCACGCCGAACGGCGACGCCCCGGCTACCGGCACCCAGGCGCAGTTCGACCAGTGGAAGGGCGAGTTCTACCTGTCCCGTTTCACCCTCAAATCGGATGAAACGCTCGACATGGCCAGCGAGAAGGTGGTCCTGCGGGTCGCCAACGACCGCGGTCAGTGCTGTCACGCGGGCGGTGACATCGACTTCGACGCGCAGGGCAACCTGTACCTGACCACCGGCGACGACACCAACCCCTTCGAGTCGAGCGGCTACTCCCCGCTGGACGAGCGGACCAACCGCAACCCGCAGTACGACGCCCAGCGCTCGGCCGGCAACACCAACGACCTGCGCGGCAAGCTGCTGCGGATCAAGCCGCAGGCGGACGGCACCTACACGATCCCCAGCGGCAACCTGTTCGCGCCCGGGACGTCGGGGACGCGGCCGGAGATCTACGCGATGGGCCTGCGCAACCCGTTCCGGATGAGCGTCGACAAGGCGACCGGCGTCGTCTACCTGGGCGACTACGGGCCGGACGCGGGGTCGACCAACTCCAACCGGGGGCCGAGCGGTCAGGTGGAGTTCAACCGCATCACCTCCGCCGGCAACTACGGCTGGCCGTACTGCACGGGCAGCAACACCACCACCGAGACCTACAACGAGTGGAACTTCGCCTCCAACAGCACCGGCCCGAAGTACAACTGCTCGGGAGGCCCGACCAACAACTCCTTCCGCAACACCGGACTGACCACGCTGCCCCCGGCCAAGCCGGCGTGGATCAAGTACGCCGGTGACTCCGGCTCGCCGCCGGAGTTCGGCAGCGGTTCGGAGTCGCCGATGGGCGGTCCGGTCTACCGGTACGACGCGAACCTGAACTCAAGCGTCAAGTTCCCCCAGTCGCTCAACGGACGGTTCTTCGCCGGTGAGTACGGCCGTCGCTGGATCAAGGCCATCGAGGTGAAGAGCGACGGCGGTTACGGCGAGATCTCCTCGTTCCCCTGGTCGGGGACGCAGGTGATGGACATGGCCTTCGGCCCCGACGGAGCGCTGTACGTGCTGGACTACGGCACGGGAAACAACAACCAGGCGCTCTACCGGATCGAGTACATCGGCCAGGCGGCCAACCGCAACCCGATCGCGAGGGCCTCGGCCGACAAGACCTCGGGAGCGGCTCCGCTGACGGTGAACTTCTCCTCGTCGGGCAGTTCCGACCCCGAGGGCGGCGCGCTGACGTACTCGTGGAACTTCGGCGACGGCACCACCTCCACCGCCGCCAACCCGACCAAGACCTACACCACCAACGGCTCGTACACCGCCACGCTCACCGTGCGCGACCCGCAGGGGCTGACCGGAGGCGCGAGTGTCAGTGTGACCGTCGGCAACACCGCCCCGTCCGTCACGCTCACGTCGCCGGGCGACGGTCAGTTGTTCTCCTTCGGCGACACGGTGCCGTTCCAGGTCAGCGTGAGCGACCCGGAGGACGGCACGATCGACTGCTCGAAGGTGACGGTCACCTACTCGCTCGGCCATGACAGCCACGCTCACCAGATCACCTCCAGGAACGGCTGCAGCGGCTCCATCGCGGTGCCGGTCGACGGTGAGCACGACTCCGCGGCGAACATCTTCGGTGTCTTCGTGGCCTCCTACACCGACGGGGGCGGCCTGACCGCCACCAGCAGCCGGACGCTGCAGCCACGGTACCG
This sequence comes from Streptosporangium sp. NPDC000509, assembly GCF_042898365.1. Taxonomy (NCBI): domain Bacteria; kingdom Bacillati; phylum Actinomycetota; class Actinomycetes; order Streptosporangiales; family Streptosporangiaceae; genus Streptosporangium; species Streptosporangium sp. NPDC000509. The sequence goes on from NZ_JBIAYX010000009.1 coordinate 173,360, forward strand.
GCAGGCCGAGCACTTCGGCGCCCAGCAGGGCGTGCAGACGGCGGACCACGCCAGCGCCGATGGCGGCAGGACCGCCGGCTTCGTCGACGACGGCGACTGGATCTCCTTCCAGCCGTACAACCTGAGCAACGTCACGAGCTTCACCGCGCGGGTGTCCTCGGCGGGCGCGGGCGGCCGGATCGAGGTACGGGCGGGCTCGGCCACGGGCACGCTGCTGGGATCGGTGAACGTCACGAGCACCGGTAGCTGGGAGACCTTCGCCAACGTCTCGGCGAACATCAGCGGCGGGCCGAGCGGCGCCACGACGCTGTACCTCGTCTTCCGCGGCGCGACCGGTCAGGGCTACCTGTTCGACCTGGACTCCTTCACCTTCGGCACCGGCACGACGCCCAACCCGACGCCGACGCCCTCGCCGACGCCTTCCGGTGACACGAGCGCGTTGCGTGGGGTGGCGTCGAACCGGTGCCTGGACGTCAGCGGTGCCTCGCAGACCAACGGTGCGGCGGTGAACATCTGGGACTGCAACGGCCAGGCCAACCAGCGGTGGACCTCGACCAGTTCGAACGAGTTGCGGGTGTACGGCAACAAGTGCCTGGACGTGAACGGGGCCGGGACCGCGAACGGCACGGCGGTGATCATCTGGGACTGCAACGGTCAGAACAACCAGAAGTGGCGTTTCAACTCGGACGGCACGATCACCGGGATCGGCAGCGGCAAGTGCCTGGACGTGTCCAACTCCGGCACGGCCAACGGCACCAGGGTGCACATCTGGACCTGCCAGGGCAGCACCAACCAGAGATGGAACCGCGTCTGAGGCGGTCCGCCTCGTACGCGCTCCCGACCCCCCACGAGCACCTCATCGATGTGGCGCCCGGCGCGGCCCGGCTCATCGCCGAAAAGGCCTCGCCGGGCGCCACGATGGAAGGACGACCATGCTTCGACATCTGATATCCGCCGCGGGCGGCGACCGGAGGACACCCGTGCTGCGACGCCTCTCGGCCGCCGCGGTGGCGCTCACCGCCGCCGCCGCCACGATGATGGTCCCCGCAGTCCCCGCCCAGGCCGCCGCCTTCAAGGTGCTGGTCTTCTCCAAGACGGCCGGGTTCCGGCACGACGCGATCCCCGTCGGCATCCAGGCCATCCGCGACCTGGGGGCTTCCAACGACTTCACCGTGGACGCGACCGAGGACTCCAACGCCTTCAGCGGGTCCAACCTCGCCCAGTACAAGGCGGTGGTGTTCCTCAACACCACCGGTGACGTGCTGAACGACACCCAGCAGAACGCCTTCCAGTCGTACGTGGACGGCGGCGGCGGATATGTGGGAGTGCATTCGGCCGCCGACACCGAGTACAACTGGCCGTACTACGGGCAGCTGGTGGGTGCCTGGTTCAACAGCCATCCGGCGATCCAGCAGGCGACGGTGCGGAACGAGGACCGGGCGCACGCCGCGACCGCCCATCTGGGGACGACATGGTCCCGGTCCGACGAGTGGTACAGCTATCGGAGCAACCCCCGTCCGAACGTGCGGGTCCTGCAGAACCTGGACGAGAGCAGCTACAGCGGCGGTGGCATGGGTGACCACCCGATCACCTGGTGCCGTCCCCAGGCCTCCGGCCGCTCGTTCTACACCGGGCTGGGGCACACCCAGGCGTCGTACTCGGACTCGAACTTCCGCACGCTGCTGCTGGGCGGAATCCGGTACGCGGCCAAGGCGGTCAACGCCGACTGCCGCCCGGAGACCGGCTACACGGCGTTGTACAACGGGTCGACGACGGGCTGGTCGCAGGCCGGTCCGGGGTCGTTCGCGAACAGCAACGCCACGCTGACCTCCCAGGGTGGCATGGGCATGCTGTGGTACAGCGCCAAGGAGTTCGGCTCCTACTCGCTCAAGCTCGACTGGAGACTGACCGGCGACTCCAACTCGGGGGTGATCGTCGGGTTCCCGGCCACCAGTGACCCGAACGCGGCGCTCAACACCGGACACGAGGTGCAGATCGACGCGACCGACAGCGCTGACAAGACGACGGGTGCGATCTACGGCTTCAAGGCGGCGGACATCGCCGCACGTGACGCGGCGCTGAACCCGCCGGGTCAGTGGAACACCTACGAGTTGCTGGTGGAGGGTGAGCGGCTGCAGGTGTTCCTGAACGGCGCGAAGATCAACGACTTCACCAACACCGACCCGGTCCGCTCGCTCCAGCAGGGCTACATCGGCATCCAGAACCACGGGTCCGGCGACGTGGCGGCGTTCCGCAACATCCGCATCAAGGAACTGACCACCCCGAACCCGACCCCGACGCCAACTCCGACCCCGACGCCCTCGCCGACGCCCACCGCGAACACGAGCGCGTTGCGTGGGGTGGCGTCGAACCGGTGCCTGGACGTCAGCGGTGCCTCGCAGAGCAACGGTGCGGCGGTGAACATCTGGGACTGCAACGGCCAGGCCAACCAGCGGTGGACCTCGACCAGTTCGAACGAGTTGCGGGTGTACGGCAACAAGTGCCTGGACGTGAACGGGGCCGGGACCGCGAACGGCACGGCGGTGATCATCTGGGACTGCAACGGTCAGAACAACCAGAAGTGGCGTTTCAACTCGGACGGCACGATCACCGGGATCGGCAGCGGCAAGTGCCTGGACGTGTCCAACTCCGGCACGGCCAACGGCACCAGGGTGCACATCTGGACCTGCCAGGGCAGCACCAACCAGAGATGGAACCGGGTATGACCGTGATGTGACGTGACTCCGGAGCCGGTCCGCCCTCGGCGGGCCGGCTCCAGGGGCGTCCCCGCCGGACGAGGGCGGCCGGATTCCGGCGGGCTACACGAAGCAGAAGGCCGCCAACGCCCCTGAGATGGGATTTTGGCGGCCATTCGACGTGATCGACCCATGGATTCCATGGGAGTGGTGGACGATACAGGGATTGAACCTGTGACCTCTTCCGTGTCAGGGAAGCGCTCTCCCGCTGAGCTAATCGTCCTCGGGTGAATCAGAGCGGAAGACGGGATTCGAACCCGCGACCCTCACCTTGGCAAGGTGATGCTCTACCACTGAGCCACTTCCGCGTATTCGCTCCGGGTTTCCCCTCGGCGCTCGCACCACTTTACCGGATCCCGGAGGGTCCGATGGTCGTGCGTTGAGGTGGAGACGGGATTTGAACCCGTGTAGACGGCTTTGCAGGCCGTTGCCTCGCCTCTCGGCCACTCCACCGGTCAGGCCCCTGGAGGCCCGCCGGAGCGGAAGACGGGATTCGAACCCGCGACCCTCACCTTGGCAAGGTGATGCTCTACCACTGAGCCACTTCCGCGTGATCCCCGGGAAACGGCTCCGGGGCACGTGAAAACTCTAGCGCCTCCGCAGGGCGGATGTGCGCAACGAGCCGGATCATCGGAGAGCCTCATCCGGTGACCGATCGGACGTCGGAGGCCCGGACGAACATGATCCGGTGCCCGAACTGGATCTGCCGGTAGCGGGCGTCGCCCGTGACGACGCGGTGTTCCGACGGGTCGAAGGAGGCCGCCCTGAGGTACGAGCCCCGTGTCGCCGGGCCGGAGCTGTAGGCCTGCCCGGCCGGTATCGAGTACTGCAGCGGGGTCAGGTCCTGTGTGGGAACGCCCCTCGGGTAGGCGGGTTTCATCGGATAGGCCCTGCCGTACACCTTGACCGGGGAACGGCCCGGCCTGGGCGTCACCAGGGGGCCGGACGCGCGCACGGAGGTGGGGGCCGTGGCCGGGTCGTGGAACCACGCCTTCTGGCCGAGGTACCAGATCGCGGTCCAGTCGCCTTTGCGCTCGGCGAGCGCGTACCGCTGGCCGGTGGAGGCGCGGGCGGCGTGGTCGTAGACGCTGTACGTGGAGTCGCCGGTGGGGTGCTTGCCGATGTCCTTGACCAGCGGCGCGGTGGCGGAGGGGCGCGTGCGCAGCCAGACCGAGGCGGCGCCCAGGTCACGGCACCCCCCGCCGCAGCCGGTGAACCCCGGTCTGTTGGTGCCGTAGTCGGGCCTGATCAGCACCGAGCGTGCGGCGTCGCCGCCCGAGGCGCGCAGCGGCCTGCCGAGCAACTCGAAGTAGTGGGCCCAGTCCCAGTAGGGGCCGGGGTCCTCGTGCATGCCTGCCACGGTCTCCGGGGTGGTGCCCGGCACGTTGTCGTGTCCCAGGATGTGGGCCCGGTCGAGGGGGATGTCGTACTTGGCCGCGAGGTGGCGGACCAGCCTGGCCGAGGCGAGGTACATCGCCTCGGTGTACCAGGCGCCGCCCTTGGCCAGGTAGCCCTCGTGCTCCAGGCCGATGGAACGGGAGTTGACGTACCAGTTTCCGGCGTGCCAGCCGATGTCCCTGGCCCGCAGGTGCTGGGCGATGTGGCCGTCGGCGGAGCGGATGGTGAAGTGCCAGCTCAGGTAGGTGGGGTCTTTGGCCAGGCGGGTCATCGCGTCGTAGCTCGTCTCCCCGTCGTGGATCACGATGTAGTCGATCTCCCGAGGGCCGTCGGAGCGGTCGTGATTGCCGTACCCGCCGCCGGGGAGCCGTTCGTAGGCGGCGGGGAGCCACTCGCAGGAGACGCTCTTCGGGCAGTCGGGCCCCGGAGCGGGCATCATGGCGATCTTCTTGGCGGGGATGGGCGTCGGGGCGGCGGCCTGAGTGGGGGTGGGGGTGGGCGGCTCGGCGGGTGGCTCGGCGGGTGGCTCGGTGGGTGGCTCGGAGGGCGAGGCGCGCCGTTCCAGGGGGAGCGGCGCTCGCGGATCGGACGGTCCCGAGGGCTTCGCCGGGGCGGGCCGCGCGAAGGCCGCGAGGAACGCGGGAGACGACGCGGGAGACGCGGGAGACACGGAAGGCGGCGTGGAGGGCGCGGGAGGCGCAAAAGGTGTAGAAGGCGCAGGGGGCGAGAGGGACGTGGGCAGGTCGGGTATGGCGGGGAGGACCACCCGCTCGCCGTCGTCGGTCACCCGGGCGGCACCGGCCCTGATCGTCGCGTAGACCTCGTCGGCGAAGGAGAACGCGGCATCCTCGTCCGCCGCGCCCCTCTCCCGGGTGCCGGGGTATCGGGCGACGGCCTCGTACCAGCCGGCCGGGTCGTCGCGAGGGCTCCCGCCGGTACGGCGCCGGTAGTCGGCGAGCAGTGCGGCGCCGCCCATGATGTTGGCGGAGGCGTCCTCGCGCAGCCGATCGGGGGACAGGCCGGTCAGCTCGGAGGCCCGCCGCAGGGTGTCTCGCGGCCGGTCCTTCGCGACGGAAGGAACGGCGATCGCGCGAGGCCGGGTCTCGTCGCCGCGTGGGTCCTCCCCGGCGCCGTGGGGCCGTCCGGGTGCGGCCCGGCCGTCGACCAGGTGCATCGGGCCGTACCCCGCGGCGACGCTGGGCCGCCCGCCGTGGCCCTCCCAGCGGGATTCCAGGTAGGAGACCGCGAGCAGCACACTCTCCGGCACCCCGTACGTCCGTGCGGCCTCGGTGAATGCGGCCTGCCTGCCGGACCGCGCCCTCGTTCCCGTCGTCGTCGTGCCGGGCGGTGTGGCGGTCCCGGAGAGGGCCGGGGACGTCCGGGGGTGCGCCGACCGGTCCCCGGGACGTGCCGCCTGCGCGGGGGCGACCGAGGCGAGGACGGCGAGAGCGGTGACGACGGTGATCCCTGGCAGGCGGCGCATGGAGGTTCCTCCCCCTCTGATGACTACCTAGAGTTATAAGGGATTACCGACTGTCGTGCATTGCGGTGGGGTTGTGATGTCGAAGAGATTCTCTGCCCGAAATCGGGCAGGAAACTTGGTGTGTTCTCTCTCGGATGCGTATGGTCCTGATCTGTGTCCACGGCACGGAATCCGCATGAGGATCTGATCACCCACCTGACCCGGACGAGCGCGCTCGGTCCCGGCGAGGCGGCGCGGGTCGTCGCGGACGTGCTGGCCTACTTCTCCGAGCCCGTCGACGAGTTCGTCCGGCGGCGCCACACGGAGCTCAGGGCCAGGGGATTGGTCAACGACGAGATCTTCCCCAGGGTGGCCGCCGAGCTGGCGGTACGCCGTGTCGCGGCACCCGGGCTCTCCCTGCGACAGCTTCGCCGGATCGTCTACGGGTAGCAGACGACGGCACCTCGATCGTTTACCGATGTTCATGGATAAGGAGCGGTTACATGTGCGGAATCGTGGCCTATGTAGGGCCTAAGGACGCGGCGCCCATCCTGCTGGAGGGCCTGCAGCGTCTTGAGTACCGGGGTTACGACTCGGCCGGTGTGGTGGTCTCCAACAAGGGCCTCAAGATGCGCAAGGTGAAGGGCCGGGTGGCCGACCTGGCGGCGGTCGTGCCCGCGCGGTTCAAGGGCGGCCTGGGCATCGGTCACACCCGCTGGGCCACCCACGGCGCGCCCAGCGACGTCAACGCCCATCCGCACCTGTCCACCGACGAGCGCATCGCCGTCGTGCACAACGGCATCATCGAGAACGCCGACGAGCTGCGCGCCAAGCTGGAGGCCGACGGTGCGATCTTCCTGTCGGAGACCGACACCGAGGTGCTGTCGCACCTGATCGCCCGTACGGTCAAGGAGGCCGACTCGCTGGAGGAGGCCGTGCGGACCGCGCTCAAGCGGGTCGTCGGCACGTACGGGATCGCGGTGATCGACTCCGAGCGTCCCGGCGAGGTGGTCGTGGCGCGCAACGGCAGCCCCATCGTGCTGGGCATCGGCGAGAAGGAGATGTTCGCCGCCTCCGACGTGGCCGCGCTGGTCCGCTACACGCGCCAGGTGGTGCACCTGGAGGACGGCGAGATCGCCGTGCTGCGGGCCGACGGGTTCAACACCTTCGCCAGCGACGCGCGGGAGACGGCGAAGGAGACGCTGACCGTCGACTGGGAGGCCGGGCACTACGACACCGGCGGCTACGAGCACTACCTGCTCAAGGAGATCTCCGAGCAGCCCGACACGGTGGCCAGGACGCTGCGCGGGCGGCTGGACGACCGCTTCCACATCGCCCACCTGGGCGGTCTCAACATGGACGCGCGGGAGAGCCGCTCGTTCCGCCGAGTGAAGATCATCGGCTGCGGTTCCGCGTACTACTCGGGCCAGATCGGCGCGCAGCTCATCGAGGAACTGGCGCGCATCCCCGCCGACGCGGAGCCGGCGAGCGAGTTCCGCTACCGCAACCCGGTGGTGGAGGCCGACACCCTCTACGTGGCGATCAGCCAGTCCGGCGAGACCTACGACACCCTCGCCGCCGTGCAGGAGCTCAAGCGCAAGGGCGGCCGGGTGCTCGGCATCGTCAACACGGTGGGCAGCGCGATCGCCCGCGAGTGCGACGGCGGCGTCTACCTGCACGCGGGCCCCGAGGTCTCGGTGGCGAGCACCAAGGCGTTCACCTCGACCGCCGTGGCCTTCGCGCTGCTCGCGCTGCACCTGGGCCGGGTGCGCGACCTGTCTCCCGCCGACGGCCGCAGGATCTGCGACGGCCTGCGCAGGCTGCCGGACCAGATCAAGGAGATCCTGGCGCTGGAGCCGCAGATCAAGGAGCTGGCGGGCAAGTACGCCGAGTCGCCGAGCATGATGTTCGTGGGCCGGGTGAGGGGCTATCCGGTGGCCCGCGAGGGCGCGCAGAAGCTCAAGGAGATCTCGTACGTGCACGCCGAGGCCTATCCGGCGAGCGAGCTGAAGCACGGGCCGTTGGCGCTGATCGGCCCGGACATGCCGACGGTGGCGATCGTTCCCGACGACGAGCTGCTGGACAAGAACCTCACCACGCTGGGTGAGATCCGCGCCCGGGGCGGCCGGGTGCTCATGGTGGGCCACCGCGACGCCGACCCCAAGCTCGCCGACGACTGCGTCGTGGTGCCCAAGAACGAGACCGAGCTGGACCCGATCCTGCTCTCGATCCCGCTGCAGCTCTTCGCCTACCACGCGGCGGTGGCCCTGGGCCGCGACGTCGACAAGCCCAGGAACCTGGCCAAGAGCGTCACGGTGGAGTGAGCCCCGCGCCCTTTCCCTCCCCCCCCGTCTCGTCACAGATGGTGATGGAGTACTAACCTTTGGTATAGGGGGTTCTTGGGGGAAGGGGCGCTTATGCGCCGTAGGGGGTTTTTCGCGCTGGCGGCGGGGGTGCTGCTCGCCGCGGGGTGCGGCGCGAACGACGCCGGCTCGGTGGTGAAGCGCCTGCTCGTCCTCGAACCGACCATCGACGGCCACGGCTGGGACAGGATCGCGGGCAGGCTGGCGACCGTCGCGGTCCAGGCGGGACTGGCGCGTACCGCGATGGCCGTCGAGCGGGGCGGCGCCCTGGGCTCCGCCCCTCGCGACGCGTTCGGCGCCTTCGGTGCCTTCGGCGGCCCCTTCGCGCGAGAGGGCAGGCTGCTCGTCACCGCGATGCCGATGGTGGCGGCCGCGGAGATCGCCAACACCGTCGCCGTGGTGAACGCCGCCACCCCCATCGCCCGCCTGGTCGGCGACTGGGCGGTCCTGGTCGTCCCCGCCGACTCCCGCCTGCTGACCTTCGAGGACTTCGCCGCGGGGTTGCGCCGGAACCCGGCGGGGCTCGCGGTCGGCGGCCGGTCGGAAGGGGGCTCCGAGCACGTGCTCTACGGCATGATCGGCAAGTGCCTCGGGGTGGACACCCGGCTGCTGGAGTATGCCGGATACCTCACCCCCGAGGACGCCGTGGAGGCGCTCCAGGTGGGCCAGGTGGCGGCCCTGCTGGGATCGGCGCGTGCCCTGCGCTCCGAGATCGCCGCGGGCCGTATGCGGCCCCTGGCGGTCTCCTCCGGCGACCGGATCGACGGGATCGACGCGCCGACGCTCAGGGAGGTCGACGTCCGGCTGGAGTACAGCGACTGGTGCGGCCTGCTGGGGCCCAAGGACATGAGCCCGGAGGACAGGGACGCCGCGATCGCCCTGTGCGACAGGCTCGACGCCGCGCCACGCTGGCGCTCCCTGTGCGCGGCCCACGGCTGGAGCCGGGTCTACCTCAGCGGCGACGACTTTCGCCAGTGGCTCGCCACCGAGACGGCCCGCGCCCGCGGTGTGCTTCACGAGCTCGGACTGCTGAAGTCCTCCGACACAACTTGTTGGGGTAGTTGCGTCAGGCGCCCCTAGATGTAGGATCCTGCTCGTTGCTGGTTCGCCCCGCGGGGGGCGAGGCAAGAGGGAACCCGGTGAGATTCCGGGACTGCCCCGCAGCGGTGAACGGGAACGAAAGCCGTCATTGAGCACTGGGTGATCCATACCTGGGAAGCGACGGCCGGTAGGCATGCGCGTTGCGCCCGTGAGTCCGAAGACCTGCCGGTGACGTGAATGTCCAGGGCCTCGTGGGAGGGCCCGCGGAACGAGGCGATCCGGCGTGCCCGGGATCGCTCGCGGACGCGTGCCATCCGGCGGAGCCTGGGGCGAGTCCGATCGAGCGAGGGGCACCAGGTGACACAGGCATTGGCGGAGACCGCGACGGGGAGCACGGCGGCGACCGCGACGGGCGACAGCGGCGTCGAAGGCGCGGTGGTGGCCGCGACGGGCCATGGCGGCACGGGAAACACCGGGAACGCGCAGAGCGCCGCGGTGGCCGCGACGGGCGACGACGGCGCCGGGAGCGTCGGGAGCGCCACGGACGCCCGCAGGCTGGCCATCGACGAGGCCGCCGCCCGGGTGATCACCGATCCCGAGAACTCCAGGGTCGCCGCCGCGATGCTGGCCGAGCTGATCGCCGACGAGGCCGCCGAGCACGGCGTCCGCGCCTTCTCCGAGTCCGTCACCGCGACCCACGAGGCGGGGCTGGTCGCCGACGGGCTCGCGAGGTTCGTGTCCGCCCACGCCGCGGTCCTGGACGCGCTGGTCGATCCGGAGGCGGACGCCAGGTTCGAGTACTTCGGGCTGCGCACCGTCTACGACCGCTACCTGCTGCGCCACCCGAGGACCCGCAAGGTCCTTGAGCGCCCGCAGCACTTCTTCCTGCGGGTGGCCTGCGGCCTGGCCGAGACCGTCGAGGAGGCCGCCGAGCTGTACGCGCTCATGGCCACCCTGTCCTACCTGCCCAGTTCGCCCACGCTGTTCAACTCGGGCTCGCGCAGGCCCCAGCTCTCCTCGTGCTTCCTGCTCGACTCGCCCCGCGACGAGCTGGAGTCCATCTACGAGCGCTACGGGCAGGTCGCGCGGCTGTCGAAGTACGCGGGGGGCATCGGGATCGCCTGGACCAGGGTCCGCTCGCGGGGCTCGCTGATCCGGGGCACCAACGGACACTCCAACGGCATCGTGCCCTGGCTGCGCACGCTCGACGCCAGCGTCGCCGCGGTGAACCAGGGAGGCCGCCGCAAGGGCGCGGCCTGCGTCTACCTGGAGCCCTGGCACGCCGACGTCGAGGAGTTCCTGGAACTGCGCGACAACACCGGCGAGGAGGCCCGTCGCACGCACAACCTGAACCTGGCCAACTGGATCCCCGACGAGTTCATGCGCCGGGTCGAGGCCGACGGCCTCTGGTCGCTGTTCGACCCCAAGGAGGTCCCGCACCTCACCGACCTGTACGGCGCCGCGTTCGACGACGCCTACCGGGCCGCCGAGGCCGAGGGCCGCTTCACCCGGCGGATTCCCGCCCGCACCCTGTACGGGCGGATGATGCGCACGCTCGCCCAGACCGGCAACGGCTGGATGACCTTCAAGGACGCGGCGAACCGTACCTCCAACCAGACGGCGAGGCCCGAGAACGTCATCCACCTGTCGAACCTCTGCACCGAGATCCTGGAGGTCACCGGCGACGCCGAGACCGCCGTCTGCAACCTCGGCTCGATCAACCTCGCCGCCCACCTGTCAGGGGACATCGAGGACGGGATCGACTGGGCGCGGCTGCGCGCGACGGTCCGTACCGCGGTGCGGTTCCTCGACCGGACCATCGACCTGGGTTTCTATCCGACTCCCGAGGCGGAGGCGGCCAACCGGCGGTGGCGTCCGATCGGGCTCGGCCTGATGGGCCTGGCCGACGTGCTGTTCGCGCTGCGGCTGCCGTTCGACTCGCCGCGCGCGCTGGAGCTGTCCACCCGGATCTCCGAGGAGATCGCGCTCGCCGCCTACCGGACCTCCTCGGACCTGGCCGTCGAGCGTGGCCGCCATTCCTCGTACGAGGAGACCAGGGCCGCCGCCGGGGTGCTGCACCCCGACCACTACGGGGCCGCGACGTCGGCCGCGTGGACGGAGCTCAGGGGGCGGATCGCGGAGACCGGCCTGCGCAACTCGCTGATGATCGCGATCGCGCCGACGGCCACGATCGCCTCCATCGCCGGCTGCTACGAGTGCATCGAGCCGCAGGTCTCCAACGTCTTCAAGCGCGAGACCCTCTCGGGGGAGTTCCTCCAGGTCAACCGCTATCTCGTCCGTGACCTCCAGGCCCGCGGCCTGTGGACGGCGCCGATCCGCGACGCGATCAAGCGCGCCGACGGCTCGGTCCAGGACATCCCCGAGATCCCCGCCGACCTGCGGCTGCTCTACCGGACCGCCTGGGAGCTGCCGCAGAAGGCGCTGATCGACCTGGCCGCCGCGCGCACCCCGTACATCGACCAGTCGCAGTCGCTGAACCTCTTCATGGCCACGCCGACCATCGGCAAGCTCTCCTCGATGTACGCCTACGCGTGGAAGTCGGGCCTGAAGACCACCTACTACCTGCGCTCGCGCCCGGCCACCCGGATCGCGCAGGCCACCGTGGCGGCCCCGGCGGAACGGGCCGCGGCCGAGCCCGGGGCGGTGTCCGAAGTCGTGTCCGAGGCCGTCGCCTGCTCCCTGGAGAACCCCGAGTACTGCGACGCCTGCCAGTAGCCGTCCGGTCCGTCGACACCCCTCAGCAGTCCTCAGCAGCCTTCAGAAAGGCGATTCTTCCGATGTTGCTCGACCCCGGCATGGATCTCACCCTGCGGCCGATGCGCTACCCGGAGTTCTACGAGCGCTACCGGGCCGCGATCCGCAACACCTGGACGGTCGAGGAGGTGGACCTCACCTCCGACCTGGCGGACCTGGCGAGGATGACGCCCGAGGAGCGTCACCTGATCAACCGTCTCGTGGCCTTCTTCGCCACCGGCGACTCGATCGTGGCCAACAACCTCGTCCTCAACCTCTACCAGCACCTCAACGCCCCCGAGGCGCGCCTGTATCTCAGCAGGCAGCTGTTCGAGGAGGCGGTGCACGTCCAGTTCTACCTCACCCTGCTGGACACCTACCTGCCCGATCCCGACGAGCGGGTCAAGGCGTTCGCCGCGGTCGAGCACATCCCCTCGATCCGCGACAAGGCGGAGTTCTGCTTCCGCTGGATCGACTCGCTCGGCGGGCTGACCCGGCTGGAGACGAGGGAGGACCGGCGGGCGTTCCTGCTCAACCTGATCTGCTTCGCGGCGTGCATCGAGGGGCTGTTCTTCTACGGGGCCTTCGCCTACGTCTACTGGTTCCGCTCCCGGGGCCTGCTCGGTGGCCTGGCCACCGGGACGAACTGGGTCTTCCGCGACGAGTCCATGCACATGGAGTTCGCCTTCGGCGTCGTGGAGACCGTACGGGCCGAGGAGCCCGACCTGTTCGACGACAAGCTCGTCGAACAGGTCACCCGGATGATCGAGGAGGCGGTCGCGGCGGAGCTGGCCTTCGCGGCCGACCTGTGCGGTGACGGCCTGCTGGGGATGGGCGTGGACCAGATGCGCCGCTATCTGGAGTACGTGGCCGACCAGCGCCTGGTCAGGCTCAGGATGCCCGTCAGGTACGGCACGGCCAACCCGTTCGCGTTCATGGAGTTGCAGGACGTGCAGGAGCTGGCCAACTTCTTCGAACGCCGGGTTTCCGCCTACCAGGTAGCCGTCGAAGGGAATGTCACGTTCGACGAGTCCTTCTGATTAGCTGTGGTCCGGCAAGAGAACGACGAGGCAGAAAGACGTCGAGGGGGACGCCTCACGTGTCCAGCTGGATCATCATGATCGTTTCCATCCTCGCCGCCGTCGTGGCGGTGGAGGTGGTGCGACGGGTGTTGCGCTCGCGGCTGATCGGCGAGAAGTGGGTTCTCGCCGGTCCGCTCGTGCACCGCTGCGCCTGGCCGGGATTCGCCACGGCCGCCGTGGCGACGGCCCACACCATCTACGAACCTGAGATGGTGGAGGGCGCGCTCAGCCAGGTGATCGACCGCGCTCTCAGCCTGGCGATGATCGGGTGTGCCACCTGGCTGGTCATCCAGGCCGCCTACGCGGTCACCGACGTGGTGCTGGAACGCCTGATCGCCGTCGAGGGCGAGGCCAACCGCAGGGCCCGCCGCATCCGCACCCAGATCACCCTGGTCCGCAGGGTCGCCTCCGCGGTGATCATCGTGCTCGCTCTGGGCGCGATGCTCTTCACCTTCCCGCAGGTGCGGGCGCTGGGAGCCGGACTTCTCGCCTCGGCCGGTATCGCCGGGGTCGTCGTCGGCATCGCCGCCCAGTCGACCCTGGGAAACATGCTCGCCGGGCTCCAGCTGGCCTTCAGCGACGCGCTCCGCCTGGACGACGTCGTGGTGGTGAAGGGGGAGTGGGGCCGCATCGAGGAGCTCAGCCTGACCTACGTGGTACTGCGGCTGTGGGACGAGCGACGGCTCGTCCTGCCGGTCTCCTACTTCACGGCGAACCCGTTCGAGAACTGGACCCGGCACAGCAGCCGGGTGATCGGTCACGTGATGATCCGGGTCGACTGGTCGGTGCCGGTGGACGAGTTGCGCGCCGAGCTCTACCGGGCCCTGCGCGAGCACCCGCTCTGGGACCAGAAGGACTGGACCCTGCAGGTCACCGACACCCTTCCCAACGGGCTGCTTGAGCTGCGCGCGCTGATGAGCGCCGCCGACTCCGCCAGCGCCTGGGATCTCAAGTGCGACATGCGCGAGCACATGGTGGCCTTCGTCCGCGACAGGTATCCCGAGGCGCTGCCCCGCTTCCGGGTCGAGACCCCACCCCCGTCCGCGACCGTTCCCGGGACGCTCACCGGCCTGATGGGCGCGGGGCTCATGTCACGCGGCCTGGGCGGGGACGCCGGCGAGCGGGACGGCTTCGCCCAGCGGGGCGGAGACCAGCCGGATCCGGTCTGAGACGACAGGCAGACCGGAACATCCCGTTTGTTCTTTTTCGGGGAGCTTCATCGGGACCGCTGGCCCCCGCGGCGCAGCCGGCCCCCGCTCCGGCGGCCGGCTCGCGGACGAAGGTCACCACGTGCGCCCGCACGTCGTGGGGGGGGGGGCGGGGGGCGGGCCCCAGCCGGGGGACCGCGGGGTGAGCTGTGAGGGGTGTGGGGGGGCGCCCGAGCAACACCGTAATTGGGGGTTAAGA
>NZ_JBIAYX010000009.1:187632-348114 GCF_042898365.1 Streptosporangium sp. NPDC000509
TCCCGGCCGCCGCGCCCGCCCCCCGCGCCGGCGCCCCCCCCCCCCCGGCCGCCCCGCGCCCCCGAGACAACCGCAGGGCGCGGATGGGGGGGGGGGGGGGGGGGGGGGCCCCCCCCACGACCGGTGACACGGGTCGTGCCGATGTCCGGTGAAGGGGTCAGCGCTCGACGATCTCGTTCTTGCCGATGACGACGATGCCGCCGTTGGTCACCGCGAAGCGGCTGCGGTCGTACTCCAGGTCGAAGCCGATCCTGGCGCCGTCCGGGATGATCACGTTCTTGTCGATGATGGCCTTGCGGACGATGGCGCCGCGGCCCACCTTCACGTTGCCCATCAGGACCGAGTCCTCGACCTGGGAGTGGGAGTGCAGCACCACGCCGGGGGAGAGGATGGAACGCTCGGCGAGCCCGCCGGAGACGATCGCGCCCGCGGAGACGAGGGAGTCGATCGCCCTGCCCACCCGGTCGCCGTCGTTGTGCACGAACTTGGCCGGGGGGAGCGGATCGTGGCCGGTGTAGATGGGCCAGCGGCTGTTGTAGAGGTTGAAGACCGGATGCGCCGAGATGAGATCCATGTGGGCCTCGTAGTAGGCGTCGAGCGTTCCGACGTCCCTCCAGTAGCCCCGGTCGCGCTCGGTGGAGCCGGGCACGATGTTGTCGGCGAAGTCGTACACCTCCGCGCTGCCCGACTTCACCATCATCGGGATGATGTTGCCACCCAGGTCGTGCTTGCTGGTCGGGTCGAGCGCGTCCTCCCTCAGCGCGTCGATCATCGACTGGGTCTTGAAGACGTAGTTGCCCATCGAGGCGTAGACCTGGTCGGGCGCGTCGGGCAGGCCCACCGCGTCCTTCGGCTTCTCGCGGAAGGCCGTGATCTTGCGTCCGGCGGGGTCGGTCTCGATGACCCCGAACTGGTCGGCGAGCGAGAGCGGCTGCCGGATCGCGGCCACGGTCACCTCGGCTCCGCTCTCGATGTGCTGACGCACCATCTGCTGCGGGTCCATGCGATAGATGTGGTCGGCGCCGAACACGATGACGTGGTCGGGCATCTCGTCGTAGATGAGGTTCAGATTCTGGAACAGCGCGTCGGCGGAACCGGAGAACCAGTGCGGCCCGAGGCGCTGCTGGGCGGGGACCGGTGTGACGTAGTTGCCGAGCATCGCCGACAGGCGCCATGTCCGGGAGATGTGCCGGTCGAGACTGTGGTTCTTGTACTGCGTCAGCACAACGATCTGGAGGTAGTGGCCGTTGGCGAGATTGGACAGTACGAAGTCGACGAGCCGGTATATCCCCCCGAAAGGCACCGCAGGCTTCGCTCGATCAGCTGTCAGAGGCATGAGCCTCTTACCTTCTCCACCGGCGAGCACGATCGCGAGGACTCTCATAGGTGGACCTTAACCTGATGAACAGGGATGAAACACTAGGCTGATCGCATGCGAGTGGATCTGCTGACCCGTGAATACCCCCCCGACGTCTACGGAGGGGCGGGAGTTCACGTCGAATACCTCGCCCGGGAGTTGCGCAGGCTCGCCGACACCCGGGTCCGCTGCTTCGGAGCGTCACGACCGGAGGAGGGCGTCGCGGCCTACCGGGTGCCGGGCGGGCTGGAGACGGCCAACGCCGCGCTGCAGGTGCTCGGCGTCGACCTGGAGATGGCCGCCGGGTGTGAGGGCGCCGACCTGGTACACAGCCATACCTGGTACGCCAACTTCGCGGGCCACGTCGCCAAGATGCTGTACGGGACACCCCACGTGGTGACCACGCACAGCCTGGAGCCGCTGCGGCCGTGGAAGGCCGAGCAACTGGGCGGCGGTTACACGCTGTCGTCGTGGGCCGAGCGCGGCGCGCTGGCGAGCGCCGACGCGATCATCGCGGTCTCCGAGGGGATGCGCCGCGACGTGCTGGCGAGCTATCCGGAGATTCCGCCGGAGAGGGTCACTGTGATCCACAACGGGATCGACACCGGCGAGTACGCCCCCGACCGGGACACCGACGTCCTGGAGCGGCACGGCATCGACCCGAGCAGGCCCTACGTCGTCTTCGTGGGGCGCATCACCCGGCAGAAGGGTCTCGTGCACCTGCTCCACGCGGCACGCGACTTCCACCCCGACGCCCAGCTGGTGCTCTGCGCGGGAGCCCCCGACACTCCCGAGATCGCCGCCGAGGTGACCGCGCTGGTGCGCGGACTCGACCGCGAGGGCGTCGTGTGGATCTCGGAGATGCTTCCCCGTCCCGAGGTGATCCAGATCCTCACCCACGCCACCGTGTTCGTCTGCCCCTCCGTCTACGAGCCGATGGGCATCGTCAACCTGGAGGCGATGGCCTGCGAGACCGCCGTCGTGGCCACCGCCACCGGCGGCATCCCCGAGGTCGTGGCAGACGGCTCGACCGGTCTGCTGGTCCCGATCGACCAGGCCGCCGACGGCACCCCGCACGACCCCGACGCCTTCGCCGCCGACCTCGCCGAGCGGGTCAACCGGCTGCTCGCCGACCCCGCCCTCGCCACCAGGATGGGCGAGGCGGGAAGGGTCCGCGCGGTGGAGCACTTCTCCTGGGAGCGCATCGCCGAGCGGACGATGGAGCTCTACCGGCAGGTCGCCCGCCGGTAGGCGCGGGCCTGCGCCGGGTGACGGTCCCTCGCGGGGCGGAGTCCACGGCGGTGGTCTCCCGCAGTGGTTCCCCGGTGGTTCCCCGTGGTCTCCGGCGGTGACGAGGTGGGGTCCTAGGCGGTGATGAAGTGCAGGATCACGTTGTGCACGTGATGCGCCTTGTTGTCGCCCCGGAACTCCACCTCGTAGGTGTGGGTGCCCACGTGGATCGCGATGGCCCCCGAGGAGAAGAACGAGCCCGCGATCGACTTGTTGCTCACCACGCTCACCGCGGAGACCTTGTTGTAGGGGATGCTCGTGATGGCGATCTTCTTGCCGACGAACGACTTGTCCTGCACGATCACCCGCTTGTCGGTGAGCCCCAGGAAGCCGGTGCCCGTACCGATGGCGTCGTAGACGGCGATGATCTGCTCGCCGGGCATGAGGCCGCTCTCAATCTGCTGGTACTGCTCCTTGCGGTCGTACACAACCTGAGCCATGACGTTCGCAATCTGTAGGGGGATCTGTGTCTCTGTGAAACGAACGTCCCGGGGGTCAGGTTCCTGGGCGGGTAAGGTCGGCCCGTGAACTTTCAGATGAGGATCACCGATCGTCACGGTGGTGTCAGCACCGGTCCGTACCGCAGTCGCAATCTCGGAGGCATGTGCGGCGACGAGCCGGACGCGGTCGCGGAGAACAGAGCGCGGACGGCCGCCGAGTTCGGCCTGGAGCGGGTCGTGTTCATGCGGCAGGTCCACAGCGCCGATGTCCAATATGTCAGGGAACCCTTCGGCGACGACCCGCCGCCACTGGACGGGGTCTGTACCGACGTTCCCGGCCTCGGCCTGGCCGCGCTCTGCGCCGACTGCGCGCCCGTCCTGCTGGCCGAGCCGGAGGCCGGACTGGTCGGCGCCGCGCACTCGGGCCGGGTCGGCACCATGTCCGGCGTCGTCACGGCCCTGGTCGAGGAGATGGCCGAACGCGGAGCGGACCCGGCGAGGATGACCGCGCTGATCGGCCCGATGGCCTGCGGCACCTGCTACGAGGTCCCCGCGGACATGCGTGAGGAGGTCGCGGTGATGCTTCCCGAGGCGTGGTCGATCACCCGCCAGGACACCCCGGCCCTCGACCTGCGGGCCGCGATCACCTCGCAACTGGGCAAGGCGGGTGTCGGGGAGATCACCCACGACACCCGCTGCACCATCGAGAGCCCCGACCTGTTCTCCCATCGCGGGGAGGGGACGACCGGCAGGTTCGCGGGCTACGTCTGGCTGGAGGCCTGACCCGCCCTCACCCCGGTCCCGGCCCGCGTACGGAGGGGAGGCCGGTCCAGGTCGCCCACGGGACCCGCCCGGCCCTTCCCGGTCACGCGGTGTCCGTCACGCCGCGGCACGCTCCAGCACGACCACCGGGATCTCCCTCTCGGTCTTCGTCTGGTACTCGTCGTAGGCGGGCCAGGCCGCGGCCATGATCGACCACATCTCCGGTTTCTCCTCCGGAGTGGCGGTGCGTGCCCTGGCCTTGAACCGGTCGTCCAGCACCTGGACCTCGACCTCGGGATCCGCCTGGAGGTTGAGGTACCACAGCGGCGGATCGTCGGCGCCCCCCTTGGAGGCGACCACGAGGAGGTCGTCGCCGTGACGCTGGTAGATGAGCGGGGTGGAGCGCCGCTCGCCGGACTTGCGGCCGACGGTGGTGAGGATCAGGGTCGTGGTGCCCTGCCACTCGTGCCCCTCGGCGCCGTCGGTCGCCTGATATCTCTCCACATGCTCTTTTCCGAACAGCATGATCTATCCCCTCTGACGATTACGCGGGTCAATACCCGTCAGAGGGGATCCATCACACCGGGTCGATCAATCCGCCGACAGGATGCTCCCGTAGGCGCGGGCGGCCAGGTCCGCGATCAGATCGTGCGCGCCGAGAACCTCGGCGCACTCGGCTCCGACCTCCTCCGCGGCCGCGTTCGCGAGCCCTGGAGGCGCCTCAGGGCCCAGCAGGCAGGGGGAGACGGCGATGCGCTGGGCGCCGATGCCGCGAAGCCGCCCGGCCGCGTCCGCCACGGTGGGCGCGCTGTCGAGGGAGGCGACCAGGACGGGCAGGGTGAGCCGCGAGGCCAGCAGCACCGCCGTCGGCTGTGCCTCCGCCGCCGCGATCTCGCCGCCGACGGTGGCGAGGATGACCGCGTCGACCGGGCTGGAGACGTTGAGCAGCCGCATCCGGTCGGCCCGCGCCAGGCTTCGCTCCGACAGGCGGATGTGCAGGGCCTCGGCGAGCAGCGGGTGCGGCCCCAGGGGGTCGGTGACCGTCACCGGGACCTTGCTGGAGGCGACCGCCGCGGAGATCAGCTGGTCGGCGACCGGGTGCGGGCCGGTCAGCAGCGGAACCACGATGGCGGCCGTCGCGTCCTCGGGACGCTCCCTCGCCGCCGCCTCCAGTTCGGAGGTCAGTCCTTTGCCGTCCTCGCCGAGCGCGGCCAACCGGACCTGGATCTGTGGATTGTCCCCTCGGATGAGGGCCGCGAGTTCCGCGGCGGTGCCGGAGGCGTCGCCGAGCGCGGCCAGCACGAGCGCCGGCGCCTCGGGCGGGAGCTGGGAGGGCACGGGCCTGCGGTGCCTTCCGGAGGGCCGTACCGGGCGCCCTCGTACGGGGAGGATGGGACTCTCGCTCACATGCGCGGACTCTAGGGGCATTTGACACTTCCCGTGACCGGAAACGGCAGCATTTCCGTCACAACATTTGTGGAAAGGAGTGGGGAACCCGCCCCCGGGCGGGTCGGTGACCGGGCGTGCGCCCAGCTCACAGCCGGTATGCGACCGGCTCGCGGCCGGTACGGGGTGGGCTCATGTCCGGCGTGCGACCGGGTCACGACCGGCGCGCCGGCGGGTGACCGGTTCATGGTGGGTGGGCGGGCGGTGCGCGGCCGGGAAACCCGTCAGGTCAGACGTCACGGTGCCCCTCCCACTCGTCCTCCAGCGCCGAGTGCACGATGGAGTCGCGCCAGACCCCGCGGGCCCGCACGTGGTGCCTGATCCTGCCCTCCTCGACCATCCCGGCGACCAGCATCGCGAGTTGGGCGGCGGTGTTGGCGGGGGAGCGGGCGCCCCAGATGCGGTGCAGGCGCAGATCGCGGAAGCCGAACGTCAGGATCAGCCGGATCAGGTCGGTGCCGATGCCCCGGCCCCAGTGGTCGGGACGGAGCCCGAGGCCGATCTCCGCGCTGTGCGGGTGGTCGGCCTCGATGTGCAGCCGGGCGACGCCGAAGGCCTCGCTGTTGTCGAGGTCGGTCACCGCCAGCACGTAGAGACGCCGAGGCTCGACCTCCGCGGCCTTGATCGCCTCGATGATCGTTTCCTCGACCTCCTCGCGCGTGCGGGGGTCGAACGGCAGGTGCTCGGTGGCCGTCGGGTCACCGTATACGGCGTGCAGGGCGTCCACGTCATCGATGGTGATTTCCCTGAGCCGGAGTCTCTTGCCCGAGATCTCAACGTGGCGCATGCGCAGACGCTAACGTCTCGGAGCGCCTACGGCTAGAGATCTTTCCGGTAAGCGGACATACCATCATTTTAGTGATCTTATACGCATGGCTCCGTGTGTGCCCAGGGCCAGGATTCCTGTGCCACGACTCAGGCGACACGGTCTCGATCGTGTCCGGAATCGGACACGGGCCGGCTCCCGTGCGGTCGGCCTCGCGGGGGGGCCGCTTCACTTCGCGGGGAGCGACGCCGTCTTCGACGGACATGTCGATCCTCCTTTTTTGCGGGGAGGGCACCGGAGGGCGGTGGCCGGGGATGGCCGTCCCCTGCCACCGGCCCGCCCGGCTTCCCCTCGTGGCGGGCTCTGGTGGTTCTGACGTACTCCGATAGGCCTGTATGGGGTTACAACGAGCCGGCGGGTCGGCGAGTTCGGTGAATCGCGGCGAATTCACCGGGTGGTTCTCCTACTTCGGAGAAGGACGCGGCCACCGGAGAGGGGCGGTGGCCGCGAGAGGGCTCAGGCGTCCCGGGAAGCGGTCCCCGTGCGCGTTCCCGGAACGCCGTCGCCGGTGGCGCCGGAATCCCCGCCCTGGGCTCCGCCGAGGTCGGGGGTTCCGGGGAGGTCGGTGTGGGTCCCGGGCGCGATGGCGAGGCCCACGGCGGTGACGGCGAGCGCGGCGACCACGTAGAGCGAGATGGCGAGGGTGCCGCCGAACCGGTCGAAAAGCGACAACGCGATGATCGGGGCGAGGGCGCCACCGAAGATCCCGGCGACCTGGTAACCCATGGACGCGCCGCTGTAGCGCAGGCGGGTGCTGAACAGCTCGGCGATGAAGGCCGCCTGCGGCCCGTACATCGCCGCGTGGCAGGCGAGGGCGACGACGGAGGCCAGCACGATCAGCGGGAAGGACCTGGTGTCGAGCAGGGGGAAGAAGGCGAACACCCAGATCGCGGCCCCGATCACGCCCGCCAGGTAGACCGGGCGGCGGCCGACCCGATCGGAGAGCGCGCCGAACAGCGGGATCAGGAAGAGCTGGAAGGCGGAGCCGATCAGCACCGCGTTCAGCGCGACCCCGCGTTCGAGTGCGAGGGGACCGGTGACGTAGGCCAGGACATAGGTCACGAAGATGTAGAAGGCGACGTCCACGCCGATGCGTGCGAGGCCCGCGGAGATCAGCGCGCGCGGGTGCGTGCGCAGCACCTCGAGCAGCGGCATCCGTGCCTTCGCGCCCGCCCGCTCGACCTGGGCGAACAGCGGGGACTCCACGATCCGCAGGCGGATCCACAGGCCCACGACGACGAGCGCGCCCGACAGCAGGAACGGCACCCGCCATCCCCACGACAGGAACGCCTCCTCGGGAAGCGCCGCGGACATCACCCCGAGCACGCCCGCCGCCAGCAGGTTTCCCGCGGGTACGCCGACCTGCGGCCAGCTCGCGTTGAACCCGCGACGGCGGGAGTCGCCGTGCTCGATGGACATCAGCACGGCTCCGCCCCACTCGCCGCCCAGGCCGAGCCCCTGCAGGAAGCGCAGGGTGACGAGCAGCAGCGGGGCGGCCACGCCGATGGTGGCGTAGCCGGGCAGCAGGCCGATCAGGAAGGTGGCGACGCCCATCAGCAGCAGGGTGACCACCAGTACGTTCTTGCGGCCGGCCCGGTCGCCGAAGTGGCCGAACACGATGCCGCCGAGCGGCCGCGCGACGAACCCGATCGCGTAGGTGAGGAACGCGAGCAGCGTGCCGGTGAGCGGTTCGAAGGTGGGGAAGAAGAGCCTGTTGAAGACCAGGGCCGCGGCCGAACCGTAGAGGAAGAAGTCGTACCACTCCAGGGAGGTGCCGACCAGTCCGGCCACGATGACCCGTCTGGTCTGGGAGCTTGCCATCGCATGTGCTCCTTAGCTTCTCGTCGGGGGAGGTCCCGTGAGTTCGCTTCGTGTTGCGGTCCCCATCAACATAAGAATCGTTCAACAATTCGACAATAGGTTTGTTTGATGATTTCTTGGGGGAGTGGAAAACGTCACCGCAGCGCTACAGCGCGATCGCGGTCGTCTCGGGCGCAGCAGTGCGGCGGAGGTGGTCGCCGACATCCTCCGTGACCGGATCGCCGAAGGACTCTTCGTCCCAGGTCAGCGCCTGTCCGAGGAGAGCATCGGCGCGGCGCTCGAAGTCTCGCGCAATACCCTGCGCGAGGCGTTCCGGCTTCTCGGTCACGAGCGCCTGCTGGAGCATCGGCTCAACCGGGGTGTGTTCGTGCGCGTGCTGTCGGCGGAGGACGTCGCCGACCTCTACCGGATGCGCAGGGTGATCGAGGGCGCCGCCGTGCGAAACAGTGCGCACGCCACCCGGGAGACTCTCGCCGTCATCAGGGAGGCCGTCGCCGAGGCGTCCCGTGCCGCCGGCGAGGGGCGCTGGCAGGACGTCGGGACGGCCAACATCCGCTTCCACCAGAACCTCGCCGCCCTGAACGGCAGCCCGCGCCTGGACGAGGTGATGCGTCAACTGCTGGCCGAGCTCCGCCTGGTCTTCCACGTCATGAAGAACCCCCGCGCCTTCCACGAGCCTTTCGTGGTCCGCAACATGCAGTTGGTGGAGCTCATGGAGACCGGACGGGTGGCCGAGGCCGAGCAGGCCCTGGAGACCTACCTGGACGACGCCGAGAAACTACTGATAAAGGCATATATCCCCTAGCCGTAAATGGGGTGTAATACGGCACAATGGGCGGATGCTTCCTCCGAATCCGCATGTGAACGTGCTCATCGGCCCCGGTGTGGTCGCGGACCTCCGCCTGCTCACCGAGGTGGCCGATCGGGAGTTCGCGGCGCTCGGTGTCGGCGGTACGGTGTCGGCGACCCCGGACGTGCCCGGCTTCCGGGCGGCGCTGGAGTCGCGGGACGTCCTGGTCATCCTGCCGGGTCCGGATCCAGAGGCCCGCCGCCTGGCTTCCGAGCGTCCCGACGCGGTCTGGCTCGACCTGACGATGAGGCCCCACCCGGCGAAGGCCGACGCGCCCCTTCCGGCGGCCGAGGCGGGCACCGGGACCGCGGACGGCGCGGTCTCCACGGGCGGCACGGGGGCCGCCGGTGGCACGGGCGCCACCGGAGCCACCCGGGCAGTGTCGGGCACCCACATGCACGGGCGGGGAATCTGGGGACTGACCTGGGCGATCAGGCACGCCGTCCATCGCCTGCGCCGGCCCGCGCGCAGGATCGCCTACGGCGACCACCCCGACCAGTGGTCGGAGGTGCGCTCCCCGTACGGAGGCGACGGGCAGGCCCTCGCGGCGTCGGGGGAGAGCGGCGAACAGGTGCCTACCGCGGTGCTGCTGCACGGTGGTTTCTGGCGTTCGGTCTGGGGTGCGGACCTGATGGACGCGCTCGCCGTCGACCTCGCCGAGCGCGGGTTCGTCGCCTGGAACCTCGAATACCGCCGCCCCGACCTGCACGGCTGGGACGCGACCACCGAGGACGTCGCCCGGGGCGTCGCCCTCGCGGCGGAGAGCGCGAACGGCCCGCTCGTGGTGATCGGCCACTCGGCGGGCGGACAGCTCGCGCTGCGCGCCGCCGCCGACGACCACCGGATCACCCTGGCCGTCTCCCTGGCGGGGGTGCTCGACCTGGCCGAGGGAGATCGCAGGCACACGGGCACCGGCGCGGTCGCCGCCGCGCTCGGCGGATCCCTCGCCGAGGTGCCCGACGTCTACCGGAGTTCAGGGCCGCTGGAACGGCTTCCGGTGGGAGTGCCCCAGCTCATCGTGCAGGGCGGCGGGGACGACCTGGACCTGGTGGACTTCAGCCGTCGCTACGCGCGAGCCGCCCAAGCGGCGGGCGATCAAGTGACATATCTCGAAATGTCGGGCGATCATTTTGACGTCATCGACCCCGCCTCACCGATCTGGCGGGCCACCGCCGGGGCGGTCGCCGAGCACCGAACCCCCTCCTGACGCGCCTTCGCCGGTCGAAGGACTCCTGAAAGGTCCCCCGGCAGCCCGGCAGGAAGAAGGTCGGCGCCGACCGGCGAAGGTTCACCGAGCCGAGTCGCCCGACCAGGCTGAACCACCCGCGGTCCATCCCGCCGGAGGCCCCTCAAGGGCCCGTCGGAGGCCCGTCAGAGCGAGGAGAGGGGGCGCCAGGGGACCGGGCTGGACAGCACCATCATGCTCGACGGGTGGCCGTAGGGGGCGAGCCGGTCGATCATCTCCTCGAAGGCCGTCATCGAGGAGGCGGCCACCCGCAGCAGGCAGCAGGCGTCACCGGTCACCCGGTGCACCTCCAGGATCTCCGGCCAGGCGAGCGCCTGATCGTCGCGGAGCACGCAGCGGGGCCCGTAGCACGACATCCTGATCAGCGCGGCCACCCCGCGCCCGGCCAGCGCCGCGTCCACCCGGGCGTGGTAGCCGGTGATCACCCCGGTCTCCTCCAGCCGTCGCACCCGCTCGGCCACCGCCGGAGCGGACAGGTGCACCCGGCGCGAGAGCTCGCTGTACGACAGGCGCGCGTCGTCCTGCAACTCGGCCAGCAGCGCCCAATCCATCGCGTCCACGGTCACGCTCCGTCACGTCGTAACTTGATCTGCCCGATGCCTTACGTTCCGAAGGCTCAGTCCAATAATCACCTTTCTTCCATTATTTCCGTACAGACCGATACAGACCACCATGGAGGTACCCAGGCGGAGGAGGAGTGATGACCGGCATCAAGCAGCTCACAGAGCAGGACCGTAAGGCGCGCGCCGAGGCCAACGAAGGGCTGCCGACGCTGGGCTTCGAAGAGGGCACGCCCTACGACGACTACGTGGGCACCGCCGCCCTGCGCGGTATCCAGCGCACCCTCACCGACGTTCCGGAGGAACTGCCGTTCCTGGTCACCACCCAGGTGATGGAACTCTATTTCGGACTGCTCCGCACCGAGTGGCACCTCGCCCAGCGGCAGCTCGACGAGGACGACGCCGATGCCGCGATCTCGACGATCAAGCGCACCGTACGGCACTTCGAGGCGCTCAACGCCGCCTGGGCCGCGCTGAGCTGGCTGACCCCCGCGCAGTTCAACTCCTTCCGCGACGCGCTCGGCGAGGGGTCCGGCTTCCAGTCGGCCCTCTACCGCCACGTGGAGTTCCTGCTCGGCAACAAGTCCGAGGCGCTCATCCGGCCGCACCGCCGCAACCCCGAGGCGTACGAGGAGCTCGTGGAGGCCCTGCACCGGCCGAGCCTCTACGACTCGGTCCTCGCCTTCCTCGCCCGCGCGGGCCACGCCGTCCCCCGTGCGGTGCTCGATCGCGACCTCGCCACCGAGCACGAGCCCGTCCCCGAGGTCGAGGCGGTCTGGGTCGAGGTGTACGGCGGTCCGCTCGCTCCGCTGGCCGAGGCGCTGACCGACCTGGCCGAGCAGTTCTCCGAGTGGCGCTACCGGCACCTGATGGCAGTGCGCCGCTCGATGGGCGCCAAGCCGGGCTCCGGCGGGTCGAGCGGCCTGAGCTGGCTGGAGCGGAGCATGCGACGGGAGATCTTCCCCGAACTCTGGACGGCCAGAACCCTGATGTGAGGTGCTCCTCGGCGCCGTACCCCGGGGTCCTTCGGGTTCTCCGACGCCCGCGCTCGTCAGCGGCCCGCGCGGCGCACCTCCCCGCCGGGGAGGAGGTCAGCCGACCTGGCAGGCAGGGCACCAGAAGAGGTTGCGCCCGGCGAGCACCCTCGTGCGGACCTCGGTGCCGCACAGGAAGCAGGGCATGCCGGAGCGCCGGTAGACGTAGACCTCGCCGCCGTGGCCGTCGACGCGGGGCGGGCGGCCCATCGCCTGCGGCGTGTGCTCGGGCCTGACCGTGTCGATGTGGCCCACCCGGACGCCGTCGGCCATCAGAAGCACCAGATCCGCCCAGATCGCCTCCCAGCGGTCGTGGGTGAGGTCGCGGCCGGGCCGCGACGGGTCGACCCCCTGGCGGAACAGCGCCTCGGCGCGGTAGATGTTGCCCACCCCCGCGACGACCGACTGGTCCATCAGCAGGACCCCGACGGAGACGCGGCTGCGGCTGATCCGCCGCCAGGCGATGTCCGGATCGGCGTCCGCGCGCAGCGGGTCCGGCCCGAGCCTGGCGTGCAGCGCGGCCTTTCCCTCGGGGCCGAGCAGCTCGCAGGTGTTGGGGCCGCGCAGGTCGGCGTACTCGCCCGTGTTGCTCAGGCGCAGGCGCACCATCCCCGTCGGGGCGGGCACGGGGACCGGGCCGAAGGCGTACTTGCCGTAGATGCCCAGGTGGACGTGGAGCCACCGCTCGTCGTCGAAACCCAGCAGCAGGTGCTTGCCGTGGGCGTCGGCCTCGGTGAGCACCCGCCCGTCGATCCGCAGGGCTCCGGCGGCGAACCGTCCCTGGGGGCTCTCCGCGTGCACGGCCCGCCCCCCGAACGCCCGCCGGTGCTCTCGGGCGAGGCGATGAATGGTGTGTCCTTCAGGCATGATTGTGAGAATCATACGATCCGCGCGGCGATGCTCAGGGCGCCGCGGACGCCCGCTCCCGCCGACGCCGGGAACGGCGCCGGGCCAGGGCGTGGGCCGACGCGGCGAGCAGGGCCCCGGCCGCGTACGCCACGAGGTCGGCCGCGCCGAACGTGCTGCCGAGCACCAGCCTGGCCACGACGCTCACCTCGGAGAGCGCGGCGGGAACGGGCGTCAGCTGGGCCAGCTCGACCGCCCAGCTGAACGCCAGCGCGCCGATCGCGGCCCGCACCGGCGTGATCCGGGGCCACACCAGCACCACCAGCGCGTGGACGAGCACGGTGTAGAGGGCGTCGCCCGCGTACTTGCCGAACCAGCCGCCGGTGACCGCGCGGACGGTGAGCCCGGCGGCGACGGTCGCCACGGCGGCGAACGCGGCGAGCAGGCGCGTGCGGGAGGAGGGATCTTCCATCAGGGCCATCGAGTCGTCCGAGATGCGAGGGTCAGGGGAGGGCGGGCAGGGGGCGGCCGTGCAGCCAGCCGGCGAACAGGTCGTCCAGCGGCCGCGTCGTGCGGCGCGCGGCGAGCGCGGTGAAGGCGTCGGTGGTGACGGTCCCGTGGCGGTGCCCGGCCGTCCACTCCCTGAGCAGCGCGAAGAAGGAGTCGTCGCCGACGGTGCGCCGGAGCGCGTGCAGGGTGAGGGCGCCGCGTTTGTAGACGCGGTCGTCGAACAGCCGCCGGGGACCCGGGTCGGCCAGCGTGAAGTCCTGCGGGAGCACCGAAAGGCGGCGGTGCCAGCGGTGCGCGTGGTCGTCGGAGGACAGGCCGCCGGAACTCTCCGACCAGATCCACTCCGCGTACGAGGCGAACCCCTCGTGCAGCCAGATGCCGCTCCAGTCGGCCACCGTGAGGCTGTTGCCGAACCACTGGTGGGCCAGTTCGTGCGCCACCAGCCGCTCCTCGCTTCGTTTGCCGTCCACGTGGTTCACCCCGAAGATCGACATGCCCTGCGCCTCGACCGGGATCTCCAGCTCGTCGTCCACGACCACCACGGTGTAGGAGCCGAACGGGTAGGGGCCGAACCGCTCGCTGAAGACCTCCATCATCCGCTCCTGGCGCCCGAAGTCGTGGCGCACCCGCGTGGCGTATCCGGCGGGGAAGACCAGCCGCGTCCCCGGACCGGCCTCGGCCTGCTGGTAGCGGCCGATCTGCACGCTCGCCAGGTAGGAGGACATCGGCTCGGCCTGCTCGTACACCCACGTGGTCGTCGAGGCCGCCCGGCGTTTGGAGACGAGCTCGCCGTTGGCGACCACCTGGTACACCGAGGCGGTGGTGACCGAGATCCGGTAGGTGGCCTTGTCGTCCGGCCGGTCGTTGCACGGGAACCACGAGGGCGCCCCGATCGGCTGGCCGGCCACGATGACGCCGTCGGTGAGCTGCTCCCAGCCGAGCCCGCCCCAGTGGCTGCTCACAGGGCGGGGGGTGCCCGCGTAGCGGATCTCGACGGTGAACCGGCCGGGGCGCAGCCCGGCGGGCGACAGGTGGAGCTTGCCGCCGCGGTGGGTGAAACGCACCGGCGCGCCGTCGACCAGCACACCGCTCACCCGCAGGGCGCCGAGGTCGAAGGCGACCCGGGTGAGCGGCCGCAGCGCCACCGCGGAGATCCTGGCCACCCCGCCCAGGCGGTTGGGGCCCACCCGGTAGTCGAGGGTGAGGTCGTAGTGCTCCACCCGGTAGCCGTCGTCGCCGTGCATGGGGAAGTACAGCTGGAGGGTGGAGGTCGTGCTCAAAGCCACACCGGCTTCCTCTGTTCGCGCGCTATCCTCGCCGGGCCCAGGCCGCGATCGGGTTGCCGAACCAGCGGGTCCCGGCGGGCACGGACTCGCCGCGCATCACCAGGGACGCCGGTCCGACCGTGGTGTTCTCCCCGATCGTCGCCGCGGGCAGGACCACCCCGTGGGGGCCGAGTGTGGATCCGTCCCGCATGACGACAGTATCGATGCTCATCACGCGGTCGTGGAACAGGTGTGTCTGCAACACGCATCCCCGGTTCACCGACACCCCGTCACCCAGGCTGACCAGGTCGACCTCCGGCAGCCAGTAGGTCTCGCACCACACGCCCCTGCCCACCCGCGCCCCCAGGGAGCGCAGCCACAGGTTCAGCGGTGCCGTCCCCAGCCAGTGCTGGGCGAACCAGGGCGCGGCGAGCACCTCCACGAAGGTGTCGGCCAGCTCGTTGCGCCACACGAACGAGCTCCACAGCGGCCGGTCGCCCACCGCGATCCTGCCCACCAGGACCCACTTGGCCACGGTCGCCGTCGCCGCGGCGAGCACCCCGCCGCCCAGCACCGCCACGCCCGACAGGGCCGCCGCCACCGCGAAGCCGTACGCCCCGGCCAGCCACTCCACGGCCGCCGCGACGAGCACGGCCACGGCGACCGTGCACATCAGCGGCACCACGCGGCACACCTCGACCGCGGCGCGGGCGAACCTCAGCCTCGGCGGCGGGTCGTAGGTGCGGCTCCGATCGCCCTCCTCGGCGGACCTGCGCAGCTCCACCGGGGGCATCCCCAGGTACGACGAGCCCGCCTTGGCCTTCTTCGGCGCCGCGGACAGCACCGCGACCAGCCCGTCCTTGGGCACCTTGCGCCCCGGCGCGGTCATCCCCGAGTTGCCGAGGAACGCGCGCTTGCCGATCCGCACGTGGCCGACCCGCAGCCGCCCGCCCTCCAGCTCGTACGGCGCGACCATCGTGTCGTCGGCGAGGAAGGCGCCGTCGCCGACCGAGGTCATCGACGGCAGCGCCAGCACGGTCGACAGCTCCACGTCACGGCCGACCTTCATGCCCAGGGCGCGCAGCCAGGCGGGGGTGACCATGCTCGCGTACAGCGGGAACAGCCAGACCCGCGCCATCGACATGAGCAGGCCCGTCGCCCACGCCTGCCAGGCCTGGCGGCTGTGCACCGGGTGCTGCCCGGCGTGCAGGCCGAGCGAGAGCAGTCGTACCGAGGCCACGGTGAGCAGGGCGAGGGTGGCCGCCGAGGCGAGGGTGGCGAGCGGCACCCCGTACAGGACGGAGGCGAGGGAGGGTGCGCCGTCGCGCAGCAGGACGGCGAGGCCCGGCAGCGCGGCGATCACCGGGAAGAGGCTCAGGACCAGCGCGGACAGCCCGTACGCCGTCGCCCAGGGCCATGAGCGCGGGGGGCGGTCGACGGCCGTGGGGCGGGCCTTGCCCGTCCGGCTCGCGGGCACGCCCGCCCAGCGCTCCCCGGAGGGCACCGAGCCCGCCACCGCCGAACCGGGCGCCACCTGGGCGTTCTTGCCGATCTTCGTGCCGGGGAACAGGGTGGTGCGGGCGCCGACCGTGGCGGAGGCGCCGATCTTGATCTCGCCGACGCGCACCTGGTCGCCGTCGATCCAGTAGCCGTTCAGGTCGACCTCGGGCTCGACGGCCGCGTACCTGCCCAGTTTGAGCATTCCGGTGATCGGCGGCATCGAGTGCAGGTCCACGTCGTCGCCGACCTGGGCGCCGAGCGCCCGCGCGTAGTGGGTGAGCCACGGGGCGGTGGAGACCTCGCCCACGCCGAGCCGCTCGGAGAGCCGATCGGCGAACCACAGCCGCAGGTGCGTGCCGCCGCCCCTGGGGTATGTGCCGGGCTCAAGACCTCGTAGCAGCAGCCTGGCGCCGCCCGCGGCGAGCGCGATCCGCCCGGCGGGGCTGACGAACAGCAGCGCGCCGGCGAGCACCCACCACCACGAGACGGCGGGAGCCCAGGGAGATCCGGCCAGGTTGTTCAGCGCGGCGAGCGCCACCACCCAGCGCAGCGCGCCGACGCTGAGCAGCGGCACGGTGAGCGCCGCCTGCGCGATCGCGGCGCGGCGCGGCATCGGCGTGACGATCCGGTCGGTGGTCACGATCTCCGGCGCGTCGAGCGCCGACAGGTGCCTGCCGAGCCCGGCCAGCGTCGGGTGGTCGTAGACGTCGCCGACGGTGACCGCCGGGTAGCGGGTCCGCAGCGTCGAGACCAGCCGCGCCGCCGCGAGGCTGGTGCCGCCCTCGGCGAAGAAGTCGCCCTCGACGCCGCCCAGGATGTCCGTCCAGCACTCGGTCACCCACGGGTCGACGTCCGGCACCCCGGCGTCCGGTGTCTCCGGCGTTCCCGGTCTGCCGGGCAGCGGCCAGGGCAGCGCATCCCTGTCGATCTTCCCGGAGGTGCGGGTCGGGAGCTCGTCCACGAGGGCGATCCTGGGGACGAGCGCGGCGGGCAGGGAGTGGCGGAGGCGGTCTCTGGCGTCTTGCTGGTCGAACTCCTCGCCGGGCACGACGTAGCCGACGAGCAACTGGTGTCCGCCGCCGGTCGTGCGGACCGCCGAGGCCGCCCCGGCGACCCCGGGCAGCGCCTGCAGCGCCGCGTCCACCTCGCCCAGCTCGATCCTGCGCCCGCCGAGCTTGATCTGCTCGTCGGCCCGCCCGACGAAGACGAGCCCTTCCGGCTCCGCCCTCACCAGGTCGCCGCTGCGATAGGCGCGCTCCCAGCCGAGCGAGGTGAGCGGCGCGTACTTCTCCGCGTCCTTGACCGGATCCAGGTATCTGGCGAGCCCGACCCCGCCGATGACCAGCTCGCCGGTCTCTCCCATCGCCACCGGCTCGCCGTCCTTGCCGACGACGGCGAGGTCCCAGCCCGTCAGCGGCAACCCGATCCGCACCGGGCCCTCGCCGGTGAGCGGCGCCGCGCACGCCACCACCGTCGCCTCGGTCGGGCCGTAGGTGTTCCACACCTCGCGGCCCGGCACGGCCAGCCGCTCGGCCAGCTCCGGGGGACACGCCTCGCCGCCGAAGATCAGCAGTCGTACGTCGTCGAGCGTCTCGACGGGCCAGAGCGCCGCCAGCGTCGGTACGGTCGACACCACCGTGATGCCCATGTCCAGCAGCCACGGCCCCAGGTCCATGCCGGTGCGCACCAGCGCGCGCGGCGCCGCCACCAGGCAGCCGCCGTGACGCCAGGCGAGCCACATCTCCTCGCAGGAGGCGTCGAACGCCACCGACAGTCCCGCCAGCACCCGGTCACCGGGGCCGATCGGCTCTTTCGTGAGGAACAGCCGCGCCTCGGCGTCCACGAACGCCGCGGCGCTGCGGTGGGTCACCGCCACCCCCTTGGGCCTGCCGGTGGAGCCGGAGGTGAAGATGATCCACGCGTCGTCCTCGGGACCGGGGCGCTCGCCGACCCGCCTTCGCTCCTCGTCCGGTCTCCCGCCCGTCGCGTCTGCACCGCGCCCGTGGTACGGGCCCCCGCCGTGCAACTCGGCCGCGTAGTCGAGTTCGGAGCCGCCGGTGCGCCGGGGCTCAGGCGTGAGGTGTTCGGGGCCGTGAGGGTGGTGAATCTCACATCCGGCACCCTGCTCGGCGGAGGGTTCACCGGGGTGCCCGTCGCGGCCGGCCGGGTGCGCCGCGCCGTCACCGGAGGAGGGGGCGCCCAGGTGCTCGTACGGGTCGCCGTAGGGGGAGATCTTCCCGCCGTCGCCGATGACGGCGCGGACATTCGCCTCGCCGAAGACCAGGTCAGCCCGCTCGTCGGGGTCGTCGGCGTCCACCGGCACGTAGGCGGCCCCGGCGGTGAGCACGGCGACGATCGCGACGTACAGGCCGACGGTGCCCGAGGGGATCCGCACCCCGACCCGGTCCCCGCGCCCGATCCCGGCCGCCCGCAGCTCCAGGGCCATCCGGTTCGCCTCGGCCCGCAGCCCGGTGTAGTCGAGACGGGTCTTGCCGTCGTCCAGGGCGAGCGCGTGGGGGTGCCGTCGCGTGGTCTGGTCGAGGATGTCCAGCAACGTCCTGACCTGCGGCGCGGCCCCTCCGGGCAGGAGCGCTCGCGACGGCACACCGGTGCCGGCCGGTAACGGAATCACTGTCTTCCCCCATGTGTACGCCCCCTGTGGGCCCGGGACAGCCTACGTGCACGGGGTTAACGCATTTCCTCCGTGAGGCCGTACCTCACATGAACCTTCCCTTTCGGGCATATTTCACCCAGATGGCAGTGGGGGCCTGCCGGGCGTTGACGCCCCTTCCGGTGCGATCTTAAACTCAACGCTTAGTGAATTAGCTGCCGTACGGCGAGGCCGGGACGTCTGCGGCGGCCACGGCACGGGAGCGTGACGCCATGCGCAGGACATCCGCCGCGGTCGGGACCACGATCTTCTTCGCCTTGGCGCCGGGAACCGTCGCGGGGGTCCTGCCCTGGTGGATCACCCGCTGGGAGGAGGGGGACCTCCTGCGCGCGGCGCCACTCTGGGGTGCGGTGCCGCTGCGCCTGGCGGGCGCGGCACTCGTTCTCGCCGGGACCGCGGTGCTGGTCAGGGCGTTCGTCCGGTTCGTCGTGGAAGGTCTCGGCACCCCCGCCCCGATCGCGCCCACCGAGCACCTGGTCGTCGGCGGGCTGTACGCCCACGTCCGCAATCCGATGTACGTGTCGGTTCTCGCGGTCATCTGCGGGCAGGCGCTGCTCCTGGGCCGCCCCGTCCTGCTGCTGTACGCCGTCGCCGTGGCCGTGCCGGTCGTCGCGTTCGTCCGCTGGTACGAGGAGCCGACCCTGCGCCGCGCGTTCGGCGCCGACTACGAGAGATACCGTGCGGCGGTGCCGGGCTGGTGGCCCCGCTCGCGTGCCTACGAACCCTGATCGATCGCCGTACGGCCGGCCCGCGCCGTCACGGGCAGGACGGCAGCCATCCCTTGGCCGCCGCGAGGCATCCGGCCTGGAACCGGCTGCGAGCCCCGAGCCGTTCCATCAGTTCGGCGGTGACGCGCCGCAGGGTGCGCACCGAGACGTCGAGCCTGCGGGCCACCGCCTCGTCGGTCAGCCCCGTCGAGAGCAGGCGGAGCACCTCGCGCTCCTGGTCGCTGAGGCCCTTCTCGTCGCGCCTGCGCTCCTCGCCCAGCGGGCCGGCGGTCCCCCAGGTCTGCTCGAACAGGGCGACCAGGGCGGCGACCACGCCCGCCCCGCGCAGCAGAACCGCTCCGACGCTGCTGTCCGCCGGGTCCGTCGGCAGCAGGGCCGTCCGGCGGTCGAAGATGAGCATGCGAAGCGGGAGTCCGGGGGTGGTGCGGATCTGGCCGCCGTTACCGGTGAGCCAGGTCGCGTACCCGGTGGTCGCCTGGTCGTTGCGGACACTGTCGGGATAGATGATGCGGATCGCCACGCCACGGTCGAGCAGAGCCTCGTCCAGCGGACGGCTCGCCAGGATGTTCTCCGGGGTCTGGGCGCTCTTGGGTTCGAATCCGAGCAGTTCCTGCCGGCACCCGCCGACCAGTTCCTCGATCCTGCCGCGGATCGTGTCGATGCCGACGAGCGCCTCGGAGTCGCCGTCCGAGCGCGCCGGGTGGTGGTCGCCGTAGGCGGCGATCATCTGGGCGACGGCCGTCCGGCTCCGCTCGATCTCCTGCTGCTTGGCCAGCAGCGCGGCCTCCTCCCTGGCCAGTAGCGCGGAGAGTCCCACCTCCGGGCGGACCAGGCGCAGCACGTCCGGCTCCTCCCAAGAGGGGCGCAGGAGTGACAACTTGGCCAGTTCGTCCAGGGTGGCGCGGATCCGGTGGACCGGCCATCCCAGCTCCAGGCTCAGCTCGGTCACCCCGAAGGAGGGGTTCTCCAGAATGGTGCGGTAGACGGTTTCCTCGGCGGACCCGATGCCAAGCAGCATGAGCACGACTCCTCCACGGTTCGAGCATGACCGAGACACGATCCGGTGGGCGGGACCCACGACGATCACAGCCTGAAAAGTAGCCGGGCGCAGTGATGACCGGGTTACGCGATCGCCCCGCCCCCGCCGGGGCGTGCCGGTCCGCCGGGATCGTCCTTCGGGCGCGGGGTGTGGCGGGGCGTCCTCCGAGGGGCCTGCCGGGGCGGTGCGCGGGGTCCGCGGGGACGCCGTGCGGGGACGCCGGCGTCGGGCCGCGGGGGCGGGGCGCGGGGGCGGGGCGCGCTGGCATGATGCTGCCACGCCATGGACCTGACAGGGGAAACACCTGGTGGATTCGCCACGCGCGAACCACGGTCGATTCATGTATCTCATCAACGCGCGCCTGCGTGCCCCCCAGATCGAAGGCCACCTGGCCCCGGACGGCGGGTGGATGCCCGCGCGTGAGCTCCGCCACCTTCTTCTGGTGCTGGCGGAGCCCGCCGACGGGATAGAGCACATCTACAGCGAGCAGCATCCCGCCGGAATCCATCTCGGTCTCTTCATCCGCAGGCCCACCCTCGACGAGGCCGAGAGCGCCGCGGCCCGGCTGTGCCTGCGTGCCCTGCACGGCGTTCCCGAACTCTCCGGGTGGTCGCTGGTGGCCTGCGGCACCGACCTCGACCTCGCGCTCGGGCGTCTTGAGTCCTTCGACGAGGAGGCCTGTCAGCGTCCTGCCATTGCAGCGCGCTGACAGGCTCCAGGGCTTCCGCAACCAACCGCGATCGCCCAAGAATCGAAGTGTCAGAACGAAGCGGGAAATATCCGGAAATGAAATTCGGAGATCGTCCGCGAAACAGAAAAAGGGCGCCGAGAATCGCCGGTCGAAAGGAAAGAAGAACAATGAGCACCACGGTCCGTCGCATCGCCCCCGCACTCGGCGCCCACTCTCTCACCGCCCTTCTCGTCGCCGCGGCCGTGCCCGGGATGAGGGCCGGCCTCGCGGCCACCGCGGCCCGCACCCCGGCGGGCGGCGCCGGCTGGCAGTGAGCCGACCAGGAGAAACCCAGAAAACCATTCGTCACGGGCACCGAGCCCGAGAAGTCGTCCGGGAGGCGACCATCGTGAAGCACCAGGAAGTCGAGTTACTCGCTCTCGGCGCAGGGCCGTCCAACCTCGCCCTCGCCGTGGCCCTCGAAGAGCTCGCTCCGGAACTGGCCACAAGAACGCTGATCATAGAACAGCACGAGAACGTGGTCTGGCATCGGGGAATGCTGCTGCCCTGGGCCCAAAGCCAGGTTTCCTTTCTCAAGGACCTGGTCACGTTGAGAAACCCGCAGAGCAGATTCTCCTTCGTGAACCACCTGCACTCCGTGGGAAGGCTCAGTGAATTCGTCAATCTGGGCAGTTTCACCCCGTACAGGACGGAGATCTCGAACTACCTGCTCTGGGTGGCGGAGTCGCTCGCCCAGGTGCGCATCGAGTACGGCCGGCGCTGTGTGGCGGTCGAGCCGGTCATGGCCGAGGACGGCGGCGTCGAACGGTGGATCGTCCGGCTCGCCGACGGATCGACCATCGGCTGCCGCACCCTGGTGGTCGGCGCGGGCCGTGACGCCCACATCCCCGAGGTGTTCGACGAGCTCCCCCGCGAGCGGATCATCCACAGCACCGAGTACAGCCAGGTGATCGCCGAGATCGACCACGACGCCCCGCACCGGGTCGCGGTCATCGGCGGCGCGCAGAGCGCGGCCGAGATGCTGTGGTCCACCCACCAGAGCATGCCCAACGCCCAGTGCACGATGATCATGCGCTCCATCGGCCTCACCGGCTACGAGAGCAGCAAGTTCACCAACGAGCTCTTCTACGCCTCCTTTGTCGACGAGTTCCACCGGTCGCGTCCCGAGGCACGACGCCAGCTCCTCGGCGAGATGCACCGCACCAACTACGCCGGGCTGTCGCCGGGCCTGCTCGAAAACCTCTACCGGCAGATCTACCTGGAGCGCCTCGCCGGACAGGAGAGGATCCGGATGATCACGATGGCCGAGATCTCCCGGGCCAGGATCGAGGGCGACGAGATCGTCCTCACCCTCCGGGACAGGAAGAGCGGCGACCACGACGAGCTGACCTGCGACATCCTGCTGCTCGGCACCGGCTTCGACCGCCGGATGCCCACGCTGATCCGCGACCTCGCCACCAAGGCCGGCCTCGGCGAGATCGGCGTCGATCGCTTCTACAAGCTGTCCCTGCCCACCGGCTCGGGCGCCGCCTGCTACCTGCAGGGCGTGAACGAGGACACGCACGGCATCGCCGACTCCCTGCTCAGCACGCTGGCCAACCGGGCGGAGGAGATCGTCTACGACATCCAGGGCAACAACGCCGCCGCCGAGCTCCTCACGCCGTTCGCCCTCCCGATCGCCTCCTGACCCCTGCCGAGCCTCTCGGAAACCTTCGAGGAGAACCCCCGTGGACCTCCGTACCTTTGACCCCGCCCACCTGCGCCAGGACAACGGGCTGCTCGCCAAGCGGCTGCTGCCCTGGGAGACGCTGAACGCCCCCTTCGAAGGCGCCTGGTGCGTCATCGAACCGGGAACCGCCTCGACCCGGCACGCCCACCACGAATACGAGATCTTCATCGCCGTCTCCGGCGAGGCCGTTCTGGAGAGCGAGGGCGAGAGCAGCCCCTTCTCCGCCGGAGACGTCGTCTACTTCCCGCCCGGCACCGACCACCGGGTCGTCAACGACGGCACCGCCAGCTTCGAGATGTACGGCATCTGGTGGGACCACGACATGACCCGCACGTTCGAGAACCGCCACCAGGAGGAGAGATGACGGAGACGATCGTCATCGCCGCGACGCCGACGCCGAACGGTGACCTGCACGTCGGTCACATGGCGGGTCCCTACGTCGCCGGAGACGTCTACGCCCGCTACCTGCGGGCCGAAGGCCGCGGGGTCAACTACAACACCTGCACCGACGACAGCCAGTCGTACATGATCTCGACCGCCCACAAGCACGGCACCACGCCCGCCGAGCTGTGCGCGACGTCCACCGCCCGCATCCAGCGGTCGGTCGAGGCGATGGGCATCTCGCTGGCCCCGATGCCGCCCATCGACGACGTCTACCGGCGTACCGTGCTCGACTTCGTCACCGCCCTGCACGAGCAGGGCCGGTTCGAGACGCGGACCGTGCGCATGCCGTACGCGGAGAACGCGGGAACCTACCTGTTCGACGGGCTGGTCAAGGGCGAGTGCCCGGCCTGCCTGACCGAGAGCTGCGGCGGGTCGTGCGAGGGCTGCGGCCACCCCAACCACTTCGACGACCTGGGCGACCCGCGCTCGGTCCTCGACCCCGCCGACCCGGTGACCTCGCGCGAGGTCACCGTCCTGGTCCTGCCCATCGAGAACTACCGGGAGGAGCTCACCGCCTACTACGCCGCCCGCGAGAGCACCTGGAGGGGACACAGCAAGCAGCTCATCCGCGAGATCCTGGCCAGGCCGCTCCCCGAGATCCCGATCACGGTGCCCTCGCCGGGCTGGGGGATCGACGCCCCCTTCGCCGAGACGCCCGGCCAGATCCTCTACCCGTGGGTCGAGGCGATGCCCGCCTCGATCTACAGCACCTGGAAGGCGGCCGGCGAGCCAGCGGGCCCCGTCGACCAGGCCTGGCTCGCCGAGAGCGGCAACAGCCTCGTCTACTTCCACGGATTCGACAACGTCTACTTCTGGGGCATGGTCGACCTGGTCATGCTGCTCGCGCACGGCGACCGCTACATCACCCCCGACACCAACATCTGCAACGAGTTCTATGAGCTGGAGAACGAGAAGTTCTCCACCAGCCGCAACCACCTCATCCGCGGCGCCGACCTGGTCGCCGAGGTGCCGCGCGACCTCGTCCGGTTCTATCTCGCCCTGACCTGCCCCGAGGACCAGCGGGCCAACTTCACCAGGGAGGGGCTCGACAAGGTCACCTCCCGCAGGTTGCGCGAGCCGTGGAACGCGCTCGCCGACCGCCTCGACGCCCTCGTCACCGACCCGGGGGAGGAGCTGAAGGTCACCGACGCCGGACGCCGCCGGGCCGCGGTGGTCGTCGAGAGGTTCCGGCTCTGCTACGACCTCACCTCGTTCAGCCTCACCCGGGCGGCGGACAACATCGTCACCCAGCTCTCGAGGCTGCTGACCGCCGAGCGCGACGAGCCCGGCGACCTCCTGATGGAGGTGCGCGCCTTCCTCTCCTGCGCCGCCCCCGTCCTCATCGACGTCGCGGCCGAGGCCGAGGCGGCCGGTGTCGAGCTCACCCTCGACACCTCCGCGGAGACGATCGACGCCTTTACGCTACCGCGACTGCCCGGGAGCCCCCGATGAAACTCCTCGCCATGGAAGCCCGTCAGAACGCCACCTACTACCACTCCCGCTACCAGCAGGTTCAGGACTACGGCGCCGAACTCTACGTCCTCAACGGCATCGGCACCC
Source organism: Streptosporangium sp. NPDC000509 (assembly GCF_042898365.1). NCBI lineage: Bacteria > Bacillati > Actinomycetota > Actinomycetes > Streptosporangiales > Streptosporangiaceae > Streptosporangium > Streptosporangium sp. NPDC000509. Next base: position 212,248 of record NZ_JBIAYX010000009.1, read on the forward strand.
CGGACTTCTGGCCCGAGGACCGCTACCGCGTCGTGGGCTCCCAGAACATCGACGACCTCATCACCGAGGCCAAGGAGTGGCACGAGCAGGAGCGCTTCGACGGGATCATCACCTTCTCGGAGTCGGCCGTGACCACGGTCGCGGCCGTCGCCGAGGCGCTCGGACTGCCGAGCGTGGGCGTCGAGGCGGCCAGGACCAGCCGCAACAAGCTGCTGATGCGCGAGGCGCACCGCAAATACGACGCTCCGCACCCCGGCTTCCGCTTCGTCACCGACCTGGAGGCCGCGCTCGGCGCGGCCGGCGACTTCGGCTACCCGGTCATCCTCAAGCCCACCCTGGGCGCCGCGAGCAACTTCGTGTTCAAGGTCGACGACGCCGAGGAGATGGCGGAGCTGTTCCCGCAGGCGCTGGAGGGCATCGAGGGGATGTCGTGGTTCGAGATGGAGGCGCACGGCCTCGACCTCGGCCCGCACGGCCTGCTCGTCGAGGCGTTCCTCGACGGCGACGAGTTCCTCATCGAGGCGGTGGCCTGGGACGGCGAGGTCTACCTCGGCTCCATCGTGGACCGCATCACCGTCGAGGGGGGCACCTTCGACGACGACGTGCACCACGGGCCGACCGCACTCACCCCCGAGCAGGTGAACGCGGTCCACCGCGTGGTCAGGGCCGGCGCTCACTCCCAGGGGCTGCGCCGCAGCGTGCTGCACGCCGAGGTGCGCTTCCACCAGGGCGAGCCGTATCTGCTGGAGATCGCGATCAGGCCCGGTGGCGGCGGGCTGGACCTCATCGCCGGGATCACCGCCGCGCACAACCCGATCCGCGCCGTGATGGACGTGGCCCGCGGTGCCGCGCCGAGGGTGCGCCACTACCGGCCGACCGGCGTCCACATCACCGCGATGTGCCTGATGTGCGACGCCGGCAAGATCGCCGCGATCGACGTGCCCGCCGAGGTCTCCGAGTCCGAGCGGGTCTTCTTCCTCAAGATCACCGCCAAGCCCGGGGACGTCGTCCGGCGCCCGCCGGAGGGCAACAGCATCCTCGGCTTCCTGGGCACCACCGGCACCTCCCTGGAGGACGCCAGGGAGACGATGCTCGACTACGCCTCCAAGATCAACGTCACGTTCGTCCAGGACGGAGAAGCGTCATGACACAGCTGGCCGAGGAGGCGCCGCAGCGGACCCTGAGGGTCGCCCGCACCCGCCGCTACCTGATGTGCCCTCCCACCCACTTCGACGTCGTCTACTCCATCAACCCCTGGATGAACCCCGGCAAACCGGTCGACGGCGCGCTGGCGAGGCTCCAGTGGGACGGCCTGCTGCGCGCCTTCCGCGCCCTGGGACACCAGGTGGAGTTCATCGAACCGCTGCCCGGCAACCCCGACATGGTCTTCGCCGCCAACGGCGCGACGGTCATCGACGGCAAGGTGCTGTCGGCCAGGTTCCGTCACGAGGAGCGGGCCGCCGAAGGCCCCGCCTACCTGGAGTGGTTCCGCGCCCGCGGCTACCAGACCCGCGAGGCCGTCTTCGTCAACGAGGGCGAGGGCGACTACCTGCACGCGGGACGGTACCTGCTGGCCGGCACCGGCTTTCGCACCGACATCCGCTCGCACCGCGAGGCGGAGAGGTTCTTCGGGATGCCCGTGGCGGGGCTGAGACTGGTCGACCCGCGCTTCTACCACCTCGACACCGCGCTCGCGGTGCTCGACCGCGACCAGATCATGTACTACCCGGGGGCCTTCTCCAGGGAGAGCCAGGGCGTGCTGCGCGTCCTGTACCCCGACGCGATCATCGCCAACGAGGCCGACGCCGAGGTGTTCGGGCTGAACGCCGTCTCCGACGGCCGCCACGTCCTGCTGCCGCCCGCGGCCACCCACCTGATGGGCGAGCTGCGCGAGCGCGGCTACGAGCCCATCGGCGTCGAGCTCTCCGAGCTGCTGAAGTCCGGCGGCAGCGCCAAGTGCTGCACCCTCGAACTCCGGGCGGCCCGCTCATGATCGACTACAACGGACGCCGCTTCACCACCGGCGGCGTCCCGGCGGGGGAGGAGCACCCGATCGCCCTGTACCGCCAGGACGGCGACCTGCTGTGGGGCGAGTTCTCCGGCGGCCACGCCCGCCGGGGGACCCTCACCGGGCTCTGCGCCCCCGACGGCACCCTCGACTTCGCCTACACCATGGTCCTCGACACCGGCGCCGTCGTGTCGGGCCACTGCCGCAGCACCCCCGAACTCCTCCCCGACGGCCGCGTCCTGCTCCACGAGACGTGGGAGCGCTACGGAGCCCACGCGAGCAGCGGTGTCTCGCTGCTCGAAGAGATCGACCCCGAGACCTTCGCCCTGCCCCACCAGAGGACTGAGAGCTGATCATGACCCTGAACACCATCGCCCGTCCGAACGTGGAGCGGCCCGTCAAGGGCGGCACGGTGACCTGGGCCTGCGCCCCCGGATTCCCCCCCTCGATCATCTTCCCCTTCACCCCGCCCGAGCGCTTCGGCACCCGCAACCTGCTCGAGTTCCAGATCCTGATGTACCGGCCGCTCTACTTCTTCGGCACCCACGGCACCCCCGAGGTCGACTACGACCTCAGCATCGGCGAGCCCCCGCAGTGGAGCGAGGACGGCCTCACCGTCACCGTCACCGTCAAGCCCTGGAAATGGTCCAACGGCGAGACGATCTGCGCGGACAACGTGCTGTTCTGGGTGAACATGATGGCGGTCAAGGGCGAGCGCTACGGCGAGTACGTGCCGGGCTGCTTCCCCGACAACCTCGTCTCCTACGGCAAGCTCGCCGAGGACAAGGTCTACTTCACCTTCGACAAGGTCTACTCCAAGCGCTGGGTGCTGATGAACCAGCTCAGCACCATCACCCCGATGCCCAAGGCATGGGACCGCACCGCCGACGGACCCTCCGACGCCTCGTACAGCCTGGAGAACGTCGCCGCGGTCTACGACTTCCTGATGGGCGAGAACGGCGGCGTCATCGAGGAGGACAACTCCGACCGGGTGCACTGGGCGACGAGCCCGGTGTGGAGCGTGGTCAGCGGCCCTTGGCGGCTGAAGAGCTACACCATGGAGGGCGTCGTCACCTTCGTCCCCAACGAGCACTACTCCGGGCCGAACAAGCCGCACCTGGACGAGTTCCGGCAGATCCCCTTCATGTCCGACGGGGAGGAGTACCAGAAGCTGCTGGAGGGACCGGACGGACCCGACGGCATCCAGGTCGGCTACCTCCCGCTGAGCTTCAGCACCGAGCCGACCGACGACCCCACCAAGGGCGGCCCCAACCCGCTGGGTGAGAACTACACGCTGGTCCCGCAGGCGGCCTTCTGCATCCGCTACATCCCGCTCAACTACAACAACCCGACCGTCGCGGGGAAGATGCTCGCCCAGACGTACATCAGGCAGGCGATGCAGCACGCGCTCGACCAGGACCGGGCGGCCCGCGACATCTACCACGGCTACGCCTACCGGCAGGACGGGCCGGTGCCCCGCTACCCGGTGAGCGACCTGGTCTCGCCCACCCTGCAGGGCGCGCCGATCCTGCCCTTCGACGCCGCGCGGGCCCGCGAGCTGCTGGAGGCGAACGGCTGGGACACCAGCACGACGCCGGCCGTCTGCGTCAACCCCGGCACCGGCCCCGGCCAGGCCGGGGAGGGCATCCCCGGCGGGACCAAGCTCAGCTTCTCGCTGAGGTACGCCGAGGGCCGTCCCGCGCTCACCCGGCTGATGGAGCAGTTCCGTGACGACGCGGTCGAGGCCGGCATCGAGCTGCGACTGCAGGAGGTCTACGGCTCGGTCCTGGTCGCCGAGGACGCTCCCTGCGTCGTCGGACCCGACAGTCCCTGCCTGTGGGAGCTGAGCACCTGGGGCGGCGGCTGGGTCTACCACTACCCGAGCGGCGAGATCCTCTTCCGGACCGACGCCGGCGGCAACTTCGGCCACTACACCGACCCGAAGGCCGACGAGCTCATCGACCGCACCCTGACCAGCGACGACCCCGCCGCGCTCTACGAGTACCAGGACTACATCGCCGAGCAGGTCCCCGTCATCTTCATCCCCAACTTCTCGCTGCGGCTGTTCGAGGTCGCCAACAACCTCCGCGGCTTCGAGCCGATCAACCCCTTCGGGATGATCAGCCCGGAGAACTGGTACTACGTCGAGAACGGTGACTGATCCCCATGCCGATCCCCGCGCCGATCGCCGCGCCGATCGCCATGGCTCCCGTCGCCGTCATCCCCGCCGAGAACCTCATGATCCTCCTGCTGCAGCTCGGGCTGCTCCTGGGGCTGGCCACCGTCCTGGGGCGTCTCTCCGTCCGGCTGGGCCTGCCCGCCCTGCTCGGTGAGCTCAGCGCGGGAATCCTGATCGGGCCCTCGCTGCTCGCCAACGTCGCCCCCGAGTTCTCCGCCTGGCTGCTGCCCACCGACCCGGCCAGATTCCACATGATCGACGCGGTCGGCCAGGTCGGCGTCCTGCTGCTGGTGGGCCTGACGGGCATGCACCTCGACCTGGGCTTCATCCGCAGGCAGGGGAAGGCCGCCGCCTGGATCAGCGGGGCGGGGCTGACCGTCCCGCTCGTCCTCGGCGTCGGGATCGGGTTCCTCGCCCCCTCCGAGATGATCGCCGAAGGCGTCGACCACACCGTCTTCGCCCTCTTCCTCGGCGTCGCACTCTGTGTCAGCGCCATCCCCGTCATCGCCAAGGTGCTGATGGAGATGCGCCTGCTGCACCGCGACATCGGCCAGCTCATCCTGAGCAGCGCCGTCATCGACGACGTGGTCGGCTGGTTCCTGCTCTCGGTGGTCTCCGCGCTCGCCACCGCCGGGGCGCGCACCGGGCAGGCCGCGCTCACCGCGATCGCGCTGCTCGTCGGGCTCGTGGCCGTGTCGGTCCTGTTCGGCCGCAGGGTGGTCGCCAAGGTGCTGCGCCTCGCGGACAGGGGCGGGAGCGTCACCACGATCGCCGCGGTGACGATCATGATCCTGCTCTCGGCCGCCGCCACCCAGGCGATGGGCTTCGAGGCCATCCTCGGCGCCTTCGTCTGCGGGGCGCTGGTCGGCTCCTCCCCGGACCTGAAGGTCGCCAGGCTGGCGCCCCTGCAGACGCTCGTCGCCGCGGTGCTCGCCCCCATCTTCTTCGCGACGGCGGGCCTGCGGATGGACCTGACGGAACTGGCCAACCCGGCCGTGCTGGTGGCCGGGATCGTGGTGCTCACCGTCGCCATCGCGGCCAAGTTCGCCGGCGCCTACCTCGGGGCGCGCATCGCCCGCAGGACACGCTGGGAGGCCCTCGCGCTCGGCGCGGGCCTCAACTCCCGCGGCGTGATCGAAGTGATCATCGCGATGGTGGGCCTCCGCCTGGGCGTGCTCACCACGGCGTCCTACACGGTCATCGTCCTGGTCGCGGTCGTGACCTCGATGATGGCGCCGCCCCTGCTGCGCTTCGCGGCGGCCAGGATCGCTCCCACCGAGGGCGAGGCCGTCCGCGAGGAGTTCTTCGACACCCTGCAGGGCACCGACGGCGCCGACGGCGCCGACAGACAGCTCGTGACCACCGCCAAGGAGGCGTGACATGATCACCGACACCAGGCCGCTGCTCCTCGTGGTCGCGACGGGAATGCGGCACTACCGCGAATACCTGCTGCGCTCCATCGCCACCGAGTACCGCGTCCACCTCATGGTGACCGCGGAGCCCGGTTGGGAGCGGGAGTACGTCACCGGCTGGACCGTCGTCGCCGACCTGGCCGACGGCCCCGCGCTGGCCGCCGCCGCGCTGGAGCTCGCCGCCCGCGAGCCCGTGCACGGGGTGCTCTGCTGGGACGAGGCGACGATCCTGGCCGCCTCGCACGTCTCGGAGGCCCTCGGCCTGCCGGGCGGCGACCCCGAGATGGTGCGCCGCTGCCGCGACAAGCACCTCACCCGCGTCGCGCTCGACGCGCTCGGCGTCCCGCAGCCCAGGTCGCTCGCGGTCTCCACGCTCGACGAGGCCCTGCGCGCCGCCGAGACGGTCGGCTACCCAGCCATCCTCAAGCCGCGCGGCCTCGGCGGCAGCCTGGGCGTCATCAAGGTCGAGGACCCGGAGGAACTGGCGGAGCGATTCGCCTTCGTCCACGACCTGACCGTCCCCGGTGGCGCGACGTTCGAGGTGCCCGTCCTGGTCGAGGAGTTCGCGGACGGCCCCGAGGTCAGCGTCGACGCCGTCGTCCAGAACGGTGTGGTGACCCCGCTCTTCCTCGGCAGGAAGGTCCTCGGCTACGAGCCCTACTGCGAGGAGGTGGGCCACTTCGTCGACGCCCAGGACGAGCTGCTGCAGGACCCCGAGTTCTGCCGCGTCCTGCAGGACACGCACACCGCGCTCGGGTTCACCGACGGCTTCACCCACACCGAGGTCAAGCTCTCCTCCAGGGGACTGCGCGTCATCGAGGTGAACGCGCGCCTGGGCGGGGACATGATCCCCTACCTCGGGATGATCACGACCGGGATCGACCCCGGCCTCGCCGCCGCGGCGGTGGCCTGTGGCCGCACCCCCGACATCGCCCCCGAGCGCAAGCTCGTCGGCGGCGTGCGCTTCTTCTACGTCGCCGAGGACGACACCACGATCGAGTCGATCGAGTTCGACGAGACCGGCCTGCCCGCGGAGATCGACCGGGCGATCCCGGTGGTCGCCGCGGGCGCGACCGTCTCACCACCGCCCAAGGGCACCCTGTGGGGGCGTATCGCCTACGCCACCGCGCTATCCCCGACCGTCGACGAGTGCCGGGCCGCGCTGGACGCCGCCGAGGCACACCTGAAGGTGAAGGCAGCCGCATGACCGCCGTTATCGAGAACGAGAACGAACTGTCCGGGACACCCCCGCGCAAGCAGGACGACGGGGTGTTCGTCACCCTGAGAGAGGCCCCGCGCGCCGTCAAGGCACTCCTTTTCGGCGGCTTCATCAGCAGGCTGGCCGCGTTCATCCAGATCTACCTGGTGCTGTTCCTGACCGACCGGGGCTTCTCCGCCACCCAAGCGGGGCTCGCGCTGGGCGTGTACGGTGCCGGCGCGGTGGTGGGCTCGCTGGCCGGAGGCTCGCTCTCCGACCGGCTCGGCGCCCGGGCGGTCACCCTGATCAGCATGGGCGGCTCGGCCCTGCTGATCGTGTCCATCCTCTACGCCCCGACCTACGCCCTGCTGCTGGCCGCCGTCTTCATGGTCAGCACGGTCGGCCAGTTCTACCGGCCCGCGGCCCAGACGATGCTCACCGAGCTCACACCGAGACACCGGGTCGTGATGATCACGGCGATGTACCGGCTCGGCCTGAACCTCGGCATGACCGCCGCCCCGCTCATCGGCGCCGCGCTGCTCGCGGTCTCCTACAACGCGCTCTTCTGGGGAGAGGCCGCCGCGGCACTGGTCTTCGGCGGCATCGTGATGTTCGCGCTGCCCCGGCGCGCGCCGAAGGCCGTGCGCGCCGCGGCCAAGCGGGCCGAGGCGGCGAAGGCGGCGGAGGCGGGGTCGATGGAGGGCCGTTCCGGCTACCTCGCGGTCTTCGCCGACTGGCGCTACAGCGTCTACCTGCTCGCGATGCTGCTCACCTCCATCGTCTACTGCCAGTACACGGCCACCCTCCCGCTGGACATCTCCGCGGCAGGCCTCAGCCTGTGGTGGTACGGCGCGGCCGTCTCGCTGAACGGCCTGATCGTCATCACCTGCGAGCTGGCGATGACGAAGGTCGTGCAGAAGTGGCCGATCCGGCTGACCGCGCTGCTCGGCCTCGGTCTCGTCTCGGTCGGCTATGCCATCTACGCGATCTCCCCGCTCCCGATCTGGTTCATGCTCGGCACCCTGGTCTGGACGCTCTCGGAGATCATCGGCGGACCCACCACGTTCGCCTACCCCGCCCTGGCAGGCCCCGAGCGGCTCCGCGGACGCTACATCGGCGCCATGCAGAGCGTCTTCGGGCTCGGTACCGCGATCGGGCCGGTGATCGGCACCCTGGTGTGGTTCCAGGTGGGGCGCTCGGTGTGGCTGTGGGCCGCCCTGCTCTCCGCGATCGCGACCGTGGCGGGCCTGATCGGCATGCGGGACCCGAACAAGGCCGACGAGTCGCGCACCGCGACCGCCTCGGCGACATGAACGGAGGAGTTACATGATCAGAATCGCCGTCGTGGGCGGTGGGATCGCCGGGGCGATGCTCGCCTGGCGCCTGTGCGAGGTCGTCAGGGGCAGCTCCGTCCACCTCTACACCGGAGAACCGCACAGGAGGGCCGACGCCAGCGCCGCCTCCGGGGGCCTGACCAGGGCCTTCGAGCCCGACCCCGCCCTGTGCCTGGAGGCCGCCGACAGCCTGGCCGAGCTCCACTCGAACCGGGAGCTGCGGGAATGGGCCTCCTACCGGGAGACCGGCTCGGTGTACCTGCTGCCCGGCCTCGGGCCGGGCACCGAGGGCCTGGTGGAGCTGGTACGCAGCCGCCTGCCCGGCTCGATCTCCCTGGTCAGCGGTGAGGAGCTCAGCAGCCGCGGCACGTTCCGCGAACTGCCGGAGGGGAGCGTGGCCGTCGTCGAGAAGCGCGCCGGATACCTCTCCCCGAACGCCTTCCGCGACCGGCTCCTGGTGGAGCTCGCCAGGTCGGGCGCCTTCGTCACCGACGGGCAGGTGGAGGGCATCACCGCCGAGGCCGAGGTCCGCCCCGCCGAGGGCAGCCCGGCCAGGTTCGACGCCGTCGTGGTGGCCGCCGGGGCGTGGACCCAGAGCCTTCTCGCCCGTACGGGCCTGTCGGACGCGGGGCTGCGCACCAAGGTGATCCAGTACGTGCTCGGCCCCACCTCGGGCAGGGGGCCCAACGCGTTCGTCGACGAGACGTCCGGGTTGTACGGCAGGTCCTACGCCGAAGGGCGGGTCCTGCTCGGGCTGCCGACCGACAGATGGGACATCACCCCTGGAACCGTGCCGACCGACCCCGTGCTCACCAGCAGGATCCTCGACGTCGCCGAGGCCAGGATCGGATACCGGCCGGCCGACGGGGCGGTCAAGGCCGTCACCGCGGTCGAGTGCTACCACCCCACGGGAGGGCTGTCACTGCGTCCCCTGGCCAAGGGCGTCTACACCTTCACCGGAGGGAGCGGCGGCGCGGGCAAGACCGTGCTCGCCGCGAGCCGCACGGCCGCGCGAAGCCTGGTCAGGTCGCTGCGTTGAGCGCGGGGACGCGGCCCGTGCGGGTCGCGTCCCCGCCGCTTCGAAGACGGGATCCGGCGGGATCGCCGGTCGTGAGCGCCGCGGTGAGGGGGAGCCCGGTAGGGGCGCCCGTCTCGGCGGCCATCCGGCGGGGTCGCCGGTCGTGAGCGCCGCGGTGCAGAGGAGCCCGGTGGGGTCGCTCGTCTCCGCGGTCGTGTGGCGGGTTCGCCGGTGGTGGCGAGGACTGTCAGGTCGCCGCGGTGAACGCGAGATAGCAGTAGTCGTCCAGCATCTTCGCGAGCGGACGCCCGGGGCGGCCCAGCTCCACCGCCAGCTCCCGCTCGCCGAGACCCGCCTCCTCGAGCAGACGCCGTGCCCAGTCCCGGCCCATCCGCAGGTGCGCACGGTAGGCGTCCGCCGTACGCGCCCCGTGCAGGGCCTCGGCGATGGCCGCGTCCCAGGGCATCAGCGCCCCCGGGCGCAGGGCGTGCAGCATCTTGGTCGCGGCGGTCGGCCCCAGGGAACGGGGTCTGGCCCCCGGAGTCGCCCGCATCGCCGACAGATCCGCGTAACACCCGCCCAGCACGTCGATCTCCGGGTCGCCCAGCGTCGCGAGCGTGGCGTCCTGGCCGGGCAGGTGCTCCCTCCAGCGCTCCCACCAGGCCGCGGTCTCCGCGCCGAAGACATCGGGCTCGCCGTCACGCGGATAGCGCAGCCGGCACCCCCACGCGTTCAACCAGGCGAGCAGTGCCCGGCGATGGGCCGCGAGCGCGGGGTCGACCCGCGGCCCGGTCGCCAGCAGCAGCCGTTCCCATGACCTGTCGGCCGCGTCGTAGCGGGCGAACTCGCCGACCGCCGCGCGCAGGCGTTCCAGATCGGGCCCCCGGTCAAGGGAGGTCGCGGGCATCTTCACCGGTGCCGACCTGTCAGGGGCGGCCGGCTCCGGCCTCGCATGAGCGTGGCCAGCAGCCGCTCGGTGCGCTCGCTCGGCTCCACGTCGAGGTCGGTGCGCAACCGGTGGCGGCACACCTCGTACCAGCTCAGGACGCGGCCGAGCTCGCCGAGCTCGCCGTGCATCATCATCAGGGTCTGGTAGGTGGTCTCGTGGTGGGGATCGACGTCGAGGGCCCTGCGGCACCAGTGCATCGCGGCCGGCCAGTCCTCGCGCTCCAGAGCCTCGGTGCGCAGCGAGGTCAGGGCACGCAGGGCGGTCGCGCGCATCCACTGCCGCTGCTCGTTGATCCAGCCGCCGGTCTCGCCGGAGAGGAAGTCCCCGACGTACAGGTCGGCGGTCCGCTGGAACCACGCGATCGCGGTGTCGTAGTCCTTGGCCACCCACGCGCTCCGGCCTCGGTCGAAGGCGCGCTGGAACTCCTCGATGTCCACCCACGCGCTGTTCGTCCGCAGCACGTACCCGTGGTCCTGGTGGAGCAGGGAGAAGCCGTCCCTCCCCTCGAACTCGTTGAGCACCCGTCGCACGCCGTGCACGGCGACCTTGAGCGAGCTGGAGGGGTGGCCCTCCCGCTCCGGCCACAGCACCTCGCGCAACCGGTCCCTGTGGACGAACCGCTCGCGGTTGACCAGCATGTACTGGAACAGGGCCCGCGACTTGCCGGCCCGCCAGTGTGAGACGGCCTGCCCGTCGACCTCCAGGCGGAAGTTGCTCAGGCATCGGGCGATGACCGAGGGGGTGCCCTCGTCCTGCCCGGGGTTGTGGGGGCCGGCTTTCGCCAATTGTTGAACGGGCATGTTCGCTTCCCTTGGGAGGACGGACTCCGCCGCTCGCGGACTCACCCGCGGACGCCGAAGCACGTCGAGTACGAGTGTGGAGCCAGCACGACCTGGACCTGATAAGGCATGCGATCGTCGTGCATTCTGAACATGACCGTGATCTCCGGGTAGGAGGTGGTCATGCCGAGCCCGGCGAAATAGTGGTCGGTGGCGAGGATGAGACGATAGAGCCCGCGCTCCATGAATTCGTCCACCCATTCTTTAACATTTCCGTCGATGTCGGTCTCGCCCTCGGATACCGGCTCCCAGCCGTTACCCGAGGCGCGCTCCAGGCGAGCTCGGACACCGGCCGCGGATCGGCCGTAGACGCCGTCAAGTGCCTGCGTGGCGATGCTCATGGTGAGGATACCCATCTTCTGGTTCGGGGCCGCGTGACCTGTATCGCGCGACCTCGGCCCTATCAGGCTCCACGGGGGGGCTATCCGTCCGCTTTCGGCCCGCTATCCATCGGCTACCCGAGCCTATCTTTGCGCCGGATATCGGATCAGAAGAGATCGGATAAGGCGTGGATAGGGGGGCTGTTTACGTTTTGAAGCAGACAGGCGGACAGCAGTGAACGGCCTGCGAGACACGAAGAAGAGGTACAGGAAATGCGGAAATTCGCGAGCATCAACACCCTCCGGATCATCGTCTCCGCCATCGCGGTTCTCGGATGCCTCGGTCTCGCCGCCGTCGTCCCCTCGGTCGCCGACGGGGCCGCGAAGACCACCGTGCTCGCCAGCAACACCCCCTGGGGATGAAGCACACCCCCACCCGGCGGGTCGCCGGCGGTGGGAGTTCACCGGAGCGGTCGGAGCCTTCCAGGGCCCGGCCGCTTGTTCATGTCACAAACCCGCACGTTAGTCGCAAGTTGGGCCAGACCTTCACAAACCCCACTGGTTCTCCCATCAGTGACGTTGTATGATCCCGGACAGAACACGTTTCATGCATATAAAATTGCTCGCCGTGATCGCTGGGTTATATGTCCGAAGATCGCGGAGAGGTGGGGGTTGAGTCTATTGTTGCCTGCTTTAAGGCAGCGGTTAGATCCCTGATGTCTCCCTTACACCAACCGTGCGGAGAATTCCTGGTCAGGCCGCGATTCTGCAAGGAGATTCGGTGGAGTATCGAATCCTCGGCCCCCTGGAGGTCCTCGCCGACGCGCGCCGCCTGGATCTGGGCGCGCCTCGGCAACAGGTCGTCCTCTCCTGCCTCCTGCTGGAGGCCAACCGAATGGTCACCATTGGACGGCTGACGGACGCGATCTACGGTGAGGATCTTCCCAGCACTTCCCGCGCGCAGGTGCAGATCTGTATCTCCTCGCTGCGGCGGCTTTTCGCCGCCAATGGCGGAGCCGACGTCATCGCGACCCACTCCCAGGGATACACGCTACGAGTCGCCGAGGGAGAACTCGACTCCCAGAACTTCGAGGGCCTGCTGAACCAGGCCCGCCAGGCTCGCGACGACCGCCAGCTGGAGGACGCCGTCAGGCACTATCGGGCCGCGCTCGCCCTCTGGCGAGGGCCCGCCCTCGACGGCCAGGAGAGCCGGCTCGTGCAGGCCGCGGTCGGCAGGCTGAGCGAGCGCCGGATCACGGTGAACGAGGACTGCGTCGAGATCGAACTGGAACTGGGCAGGCACCACGAGCTGGTGGGCGAACTCAGCGAGCTCGTCGAGGAACACCCGCTCAGGGAGCGGCTGCGCGGCCTGCTGATGCTCGCGCTCTATCGCTCGGGACGCCAGGCCGAGGCGCTCACGGTCTATCGTCGTGCCCGCCAGACGATGATCGACGAGCTGGGCATCGAACCCAACGAGAGCCTCCAGCAGCTCGAGTACTCCATCCTCACCTCCGACGAGAGCATCGACGCGCCGGGGCGGCAGCAACAGCAGCAGCAACAACAGCAACAGCAATCCTCCCAGCGTCACCCGGAGACGCAGGAGGCGCCGGCCGCCCGCCGGACGGTTCCCCGTCTGCTTCCCACCGACATCGCCGACTTCACCGGCCGGATCAAGCTGGTCGAGGCCATCCGCCGCCAGCTCACGTTCGCCGCGGAGGACCGCCAGCGGCTCGCCGTCCCCGTCATCGCCATCGTCGGCAAACCGGGCATCGGCAAGTCCACGATCGCGGTGCACGTCTCGCACAGCGTCGCCGGACGCTACGAGGACGGCCAGCTCTTCGCCGACCTGCACGGAGGGGAGTCCCATCCGATCGGTTCCGGGCAGGTGCTCGAACGCTTCCTCCGCGCGCTGGGCGTGCCGGGCAACGCGATCCCGGACGGGGTGGACGAACGGGCGGAGATGTACCGCGCGCTGCTCGCCGGGCGCAAGATGTTGATCGTCCTGGACGACGCCAGAAGCGAGAGCCAGGTGCTGCCCCTGCTGCCCGGCAACCCCGAGGCCGCGGTGATCATCACCAGCCGCAGCCGGCTCGCGGGCCTGCCGGGCGCGGCCCACCTCGACGTCGGGCTCTTCGACTCCAGGCAGTCGGTGGACATGCTCTCCAGAATCGCGGGCATCGAGCGGGTGCAGGCGGAGCGGGAGTCGGCGGCCGAGCTGGCGGACCTCTGCGGCCACCTGCCGCTGGCGCTGCGCATCGCGGGCGCGCGGCTCGCCGCCCGGCCGCACTGGACGATCGACCAGCTCGTGGGACGACTGGAGGACGAGACCCGCAGGCTCGACGAGCTCAAACACGGCGACCTGGGCATCAGGGCGAGCATCTCGCTGACGTACGAGAGCGTGAGCGAGGACGCACGCCGCCTGTTCAGGCGCCTCGCCATCCTGGAGTCCCGGCACTTCTCCGGCTGGGTCGCCGCCGCGCTGCTCGACTGCCATCCCTCCGACGCGCAGGACCTGCTCGACGACCTGGCCGACGCCCAGCTGGTCGAGACGACCGACGCCGGGTACGGCGTGCAGAGCCAGTACCGCTTCCACGACCTGATCCACGTGTTCGCCCGTGAGCGTCTCGCCGGCGAGGAGGCGATCGCCGACCGCAACGCCGCGCTGCAGAGAGTGCTCGGTGGCCTGCTCTTCCTGACCGGTGAGGCGCACCGCCGAGAGTACGGCGGAGACTACGTGCAGGTCCACAGCGACGCACCACGCTGGCCGCTGCCGGGGCGGCTGGTCGAGAAGCTGGTCATGGCCCCGCTGCCCTGGTACGAGCGCGAGCGGCTGACGCTGGTCTCGGGCATCCGCCAGGCGGCGCAGGCCGGGTTCGTCGAGCTGTGCTGGGACCTCGCGATCAGCGCGGTCACCCTGTTCGAGTCGAGAATCTACTTCGACGACTGGCGGGAGACCCACCAGATAGCGCTGGCGGCCACCCGGCAGGCCGGGGACCGCCGGGGGCAGGCGGCGATGCTCTACTCAATAGGGTCGCTCTACATCGCCGAGCAGCGCTTCGGGGACGCGCGGCGCGACTTCGAGTCGGCGGCCAAGCTGTTCGAGGAGGCCGGGGACGACCTGGGGGTTGCCCTCGTCATCCGCAACATCGCCTTCCTGGACCGGATGAGCGGCCAGCTCGACGACGCGGTGGAACGCTACGATCGCGCGCTGGGCATCTTCCGCGGCACCGGCGACCAGGTCGCCTCCGCCTACGTGCTGCACAGCATGGCCCAGATCAGGCTCGACTGCGACGAACTCGAAGAGGCCAGACGTCTGCTGGGCGAGGCGCTGGAACTCAGCAGGATCGGTGGCAGTCGCAGGGTGGAGGCACAGGTCCTGCACCGGCTGGGCGAGACCTACCTCAGGTTGGAGGAGTTCGCGTCGGCGGCGGAGGTCTTCGAGCAGGCGCTCACGACCGTGCGCAACATCGGCGACCCGACCGGCGAGGCCTACGCCCTGCACGGCCTGGGCATCACGAAGCTGCGCCAGGGGGACCTCCAGGAGGCCGAGGCCACTCTCCAGAACGCCCTGGAGGTGGCGGGCACCGCGGGGGAGAGACTCGCCGAGGCGAGGGTCGTGCTCGGGCTCGGTGAGCTGGCGCTCGCCGACGACCAGACCGAACAGGCGATCGGCCGCTTCCACCAGGCCCTCGGCCTGTTCCACAAGATCGACGCACCGCTCCATCAGGTGCGCGTCCTGGTCATGCTCACCGCGGCGTACCTCGCCGTCGACGAGGAGGAGGCGGCGCGGAGCGTCTCCGAGGAGGCGCTCGAACTGGCGGACACGATGCCCCCCGCGATCGCCGCCAGGGTGCGCGCCCAGTTGGAGAACCTTCCTTCTCCCGGTCATGCACGCCTGCCCGGCCGGGCACGGAAGGTCCCGGCGTCCTGAGTCCCGTACGGTCGAATCCCGAGATCCTGGGCGCCGTACGGCCGAGGGCTCCGAGTTCCTGAGCGCCCCGGGGCGAGGGCACCGTTGTCCTGAACCCGACCGGGGCGAAATGTCCTGAACTCGACCGGGTCGAAAGCGAAGGGATGTCGGTGCCCTGAGCCGAACGGTCCGGAGCGGGAGCGGTCCTTCGCACTCCGAAGACGTGAGCGACGAACCGCCGGAGAGGTCCGGAAGAGACCTCTCCGGGCGGTCGTGACCGGTCGTGCCGGCCGGTCACGAGACCATCGGCGCCGGATCGCCGGTGCTCAGCAGATGCGGCGCAGAGCCTCCGCGAGACTGGACAGGCCGACAGGCCCCAGCTCCAGCGCGGCGGTGTGCCAGGCACGCAGGTCGAAGGCGTCGCCCAGGCGCAGCTTGGCCTCCTCGCGGGCCTGCACCCACGCTCGTTCGCCCAGCTTGTAGGAGATGGCCTGGGAAGGCCAGCCGAAGTAGCGCACCACCTCCGCCTCGACCCGATGCGGCTCGCAGCGGCCCTGCTCACGCAGCACCTCGCAGGCCTTCTCGAAGGTCCACGACGAACCGTCGGGCAGCGGAAGGTCGAGGTGGACGCCCAGGTCGATGACGACCCGGGCGGCACGCAGCGCCGACCAGTTGAGCATGCCCAGCCGGGTGCCGGGGTCGGTGAACCAGCCGAGCTCGTCGGCCAGCCGCTCGGCGTACAGGCCCCACCCCTCGCCGTGGCCGTCCACCCAGGAGACCTTGGAGAACCTGGACAGGGTGTCGCCGGCCATGCGCATCGCGCCGAACTGCAGATGGTGGCCGGGCACGCCCTCGTGGAAGATCGTGGTCAGTTCGCTCCAGGTGGCGAAGCGGGTCCGGCCCCCGACCGGCCACAGGGTGCGACCCGGCCGCGACAGGTCCTCGCTGGGCGCGTTGTAGGAGGCCGCACCGGAGGTGGAGCTCACGTCGACCTCGGCCACGATGCGCCGCAGCGGCTCGGGGATGTCGAAGTGCGTGCCGTTCAACTGCTCGATCGCCCGGTCGTGGCGCTCCTGCAGCCACGCCTGGTACTCCTCGAGCGAGTCGACGGCCTGGGTCTCGTTGAGGATCGCGGTCGCCTCCTCGATGGTCGCCCCGGGCTTGATCCGCTCGACCTCGGCGGCCGTCTCGGCTCCGATGCGCTCCAGCTCGGCCCAGCCCCACTCGTAGGCCTCGCGCAGGTCGATGTCGGCGCCCAGGCTGATCCTGGCGACGACCGCGTAGCGCTCGGGGCCCACCGCGTCGGCCTCGTCCGCCCTCGGGGCGTACTCCTCGCGCAGGTAGCGCCCGGCGTCGGCGTACGCGGCGTGGGCCGCCGCCGCGGCGCTGAGCAGCTCCTCCTTGACCGGGCCCTCACCGTAGGTGGCGACGAAGGCGTCGTGGGCCGGGGGAGTCCCGCCGGCGCCGGAGAACTGGTCGGCCTGGTCCGCCATGGCCAGCGCCTGCCTGCGGGCACCCCGCAGCCCCATCGCCAGACCGGTCTCCAGGCTCTCCCGCCACCCGGCGAGCATTCCCGGGATCGCCGCGAGGCGGGCGGCGACATCACGCCATTCGTCGTCGTTGCCGTGGGGGAGAAGGACGACGCTGGAGCGCACCCGGTAGGGCAGCCCGTACGGCGCCGCCACCCAGCGCAGCGGCTCGCCCGTGTCGTGCCAGGCGAGCTCGGCCTCCAGCCGCTCCCGCAGGTGGGTGGCCGCCCTGACGTCCGGCTCACCGGTCGGGACCAGCTCGTCGAGGCGCTTCAAGGTCGAACGGATCATCTCGGCCCGGGCGGCGCTACCGGCGGGGCTGTGGTCGGTGGCGGCTACGAAGTCGGACACGATGCCCTCGGCACCTGTCGCGATCGGGTCCAGTGCCGCCCAGCGGGTGACGTACTCATCGCAAAGCGCGAAGATCGGAGTGCTCATGTCCGAAACGTAGGAAAGCCTGGCATCGGCCCCCTATTCCTTCGCTATCCAACCCCAGGACCTGGGGAAACCTGGCCTCCGGCCGGCTGGTACTCCGTTGCCCGATTCGTTTTCGAACTCCGCGCCCCGCTTGTCCGGCACCGGACAACGATGCCGGACAAGCAGGAGGCGACCGGGCAACGGCGGAGGCGGTTCTCTCATGCTCCTCCGCCGGTACCGCCGGACGATCGGATCGACCCGGCGCCGCCTCGATCCCGGTCGGCTACGGCGCGACGACTTCCTCGTGGGAGCCGGCCGCCCCGCGCCGAATCCCCCAGGCGACACCGGCGGTGGCGAGTGCCAGGGCCACCAGCAGCGCACTGACCCACAGCGGCGAGCGATAACCGAGTCCCGCGCCGATCGAGATCCCGCCGAACCAGGGACCGAGCGCGGCGCCCACGTTGAGCGCCGCCGTGGCGAACCCACCGGCCAGGGCCGGTGCCTCGGCCGCCGCGTAGAGTGCCTGCGAGATCAACGTCGACCCGACGGCGAACGAGAGGGTTCCCTGGACGAAGACGAGCACCGTCGTCGCCACCGGACTCCCGGCGGCCACCGCGAACACCGTCCAGCCGACGAGCAGGGCCACCCCGCCGCTCACCAGGAGCGCGACGGGTCGTACGTCGGCCATCCGGCCACCGACGGTGACACCGAGAAACGACCCCAGCCCGAAGAGGGCCAGCATGGCGGGCACCCATGCGGATTCGATTCCGGTGACGGTGGTGACCAGCGGCGCGAGGTAGGTGAACGAGCAGAACGTCGCGCCGTTCACGAGGCATCCCAGCAGCAGGATCACCACAAGCCGCCGATCGCGCAGCGAGCGCAGTTCGTCGCGCGCGCTCGTGTGGTCGGATTCGGGGCCGTCGGCCGGTACCGACCGCAGGATCGCGACGATGGCCGGCACCGACAGGATGGCCACCGCCCAGAACGCCGAGCGCCACCCCCACAGCTGACCCAGCAACGCGCCGCTGGGAACGCCCACGACACAGGCGACGGTGACCCCACCGAGCAGGATGGAGGTGGCGCGTCCTTTGGCGTTCGGCGCGACCAGGCTCATCGCGGTCGCCATGGCCACCGCGAGGAACCCGGCGCACGCCAGCGCCCCGACGACCCGGGATACCAGCAGTACCCCGTAGCTGGTGGTGACCGCGCCCAGGACATGGACGAGCAGGAAGGTGACGAGGAAGGTGAGGAGCGAGCGACGTCGCGACCGGCGCAGGCTCAGGATCGCCATCAGCGGCGCGCCGACGACCATCCCCACCGCGAACGCCGAGGTCAGAAATCCCGCGGCGGGGATGGACACGTGCAGGTCCCGTGCGATGCCCGGCACGAGGCCGGACAGCATGAACTCGGACGTGGCCTGGGCGAAGACCGCCAGTCCGAGCAGGTGAACAACGAATGGCATGACAAAACTCCGCGACCACACTGTGGATCGATAAGGAGGCGATGGGCCGCGCCGGCGTCGGAGAGAGGAACCGTCCGATCGGGGTGCGGCCATCGCGCGGGAGACCCTGCCGACGTCACGGAGGTGACGCTCGGTCCAGGTCGAGCACAGCCTGCGCTATGGCGATCCGGTGGCAGTGGTCGCGGACGGCAGTGAGCGCGGCCTCATTGGCCGCGAAGCCTCGACGCGACGACGGTGGCCGGCCACCGGATGACCGGTGGCTAGCGTCTGGATGCCTCGGGGCTGGACATAGGCGCAAGTTAGCAACGCCGGACGCGTCATGTCCAGCCGTTCGGCCGCGAGCTCCCCGAGAACGATCTTTTTCGCCGCGGTCCGGCTCTGAGGGCACCCTGATGGGCGGCCGGGCTGTCAGCCGGTGATGGTGCCGAGGGCCGCGACGAGGTAGAGACCTCCGGCGGAGGAGACCGCGAGGCCGGCGGCGGCCGGAGCCCAGGCCATCGCCGTGGAGGCGAGCGACCACCGGTGGGTTCCGTGGGTCAGCAGGGTGAGGCCGCGGATCGTCACGATGCCCACGCCGGTCAGGGTGAGGGCCATCCCCACACCGAAGGCGGCGACGAGGGTGACGGCGTCGAAGGCCCGGCCGGTGAGCAGCCCGCTCATCAGGACGACGAACGCCGACGGCGAGGGCAGCAGCCCACCGGAGAGGGCGAGGGCGACGAGGCCACGCCGCGACCAGGGATCCGGCCCGTCCTCGAACTGATGCCCGTGCCCGTGCCCGTGCCCGTGCCCGTGCCCGTGCCCGTGCCCGTGGCCGTGCCCGTGCTGGGCCTGCGCCCGAAGCCGACGCCCTCGCAGGTGGCGGTAGGTCAGGTGGATGCCGACGCAGATCGTGATCACGCCGGCCAGCACCTGCATCCAGGCGGTGACGCTCTTCGTGCCGAAACTCGCGGCGCTGCTCAGCCCCACCCAGGCGAACGCCAGCACCAGCACCGAGAAGGTGTGCATCAGGGCGACGATGACTCCCAGGCGCAGCGCGTCACGGTAGGTGCCCCGGGTGCCGACCAGGTAGGCCGCGGTGACGCTCTTGCCGTGCCCGGGGGCGACCGCGTGCATCGCTCCGGCGACGAGGGCGACGGCGAGGACCGCCCAGAAGACGCCCCTGTTGTCGAAGAGTGAGATGAACCGGCTCTCGAAGCCGCTGAGCTCCGTCATGGTCGCCTACCTGTCGTACTCGTCGTGCCCGTCCTGCGCCGGGTCCGCAGCATGGTGAACGCGCCCGATCCGGCCAGCAGCACCGCGGCGCCGACGGCGACACCCGTCGTCTGCCAGGACGTGCCGGCCGCCGCCGTGCCGGAGAAGCTCAGGCGCTGGGTGCCGGCCGCCTCGGTGAAGAGGATCCGTTCGGGGGTGGCGGGTGTGTCCGCGATGAGCACCGTCCGGTACGCCGTGTTGAGATCGGTGAGGGCGGCGACGGTCACCTCCACCTCGGTCACCGGACTCCGGCAGTCGAAGACGAACCGGGCGCCGTCGACGAGCAGCGCCCGCAGTTCCTCCAGCCGGCTCTGGCACGGCCGGCCTGCCTGGGCGACGGTGATCTTCTCCAGCAGGTAGTCGCGGAGGGCCGTTGAGCGCTCCAGTTTCTGCTCACCGGTCAGCTCCGTCGAGACCGTGCCGGTGGAGGGGTCCTCGAACGCGCCGAGCGACTGGCCGAGCGCGACCCAGTCATCCTCGGCGGGGAGCCACGAGATGGTCACCTGTGAGCCGTCGGCCCCGATCCGTGCGGTGGACGGCGGTCCGAAGGGATGGGCGGAGGCTGGGGCGGCCCAGCCGACCAGGGCGCCGACGAGCAGCGCGCCCGCCAGCGTACGGGCGTGGATTTTCAATGCGTTTCCTGTCCGACGGGGCTCCGGTACGTCCGAGGGACGGGGCCGCCGTGGCGGCCCCGTCCCCGGGAGGCGCTACTACTTGGTGATCGTGACGGCCGGGCTGGTGATCTTCTGGTTGGCGCTGTCCAGGTGGACCACGTAGGTCTCGCCCTTCTTCAGCCTGCTCGGCACCTTGAAGGTGTGAACGAGACGGCCCAGCTCATCGGCCTCCCGGGTGTCGACGGAGACGGTGCCGTTCCCCTTCTCCTTCTCCCCCTCGTCACCGCCCGCCTTCCTCATGACGACGGTCACCCGCTCGGCGGGGTCGTAGCCGTACGCGGAGATCGTGAGCTCGCCGCGGTGCTCGACGGCGGTCTTGTCGACGACGACCTGCTCGCCGACGGTGTTCTCCGCGGTGCGGAGCTCGTTGACGGTGCGCTCGCCCTTGGCGTTCTTCCGGACGACGAAGCCGTCGTGGTGCTCACCGTTGGCGTAACGGGCCTCGAACGTGATCTTGTCGGCCTCGATGTCGATCAGCTGGTAGAGCTGGGTGTTCTGGCTCTTGCTGACGACCTCGGCGCCGTTTCCGGTCCAGTTCTCGCCGTTGTTGAGCGCGTACATCTTGCCGCCGGAGACGGACACGACGTAGGCGACACCGTTGTTGACGGTGACGGACTTGCGGGCGGTCGCCACGTTGCCTCGGCCGTAGGAGTGGTCGTGGCCCTGGAGGACCAGGTCCACGCCGTACTTCTCGAACAGCGGGCCCCACTGGCCGCGTACGGCGGGGTTGTTGCGGGTGCCGGTGGTGGAGTAGACGGGGTGGTGGAAGGTCACCACGGTCCACTTGTTCGGGTTGTCCTTGAGCAGACCCTCCAGCCAGGTGGTCTGCGCGGCCATCAGCGTGGCGTTGCTCTGCACGTTGGTGTCCAGGCCGATGAAGCGCACACCCTGGTAGTCGACGGTGTAGGCGGTCTGCTTCAGCTCCGGGTTACCCGGTCCGTTGTCCGGATAGGGGAACTGCGGACGCCAGAAGGTGGACAGGCCGCCGCTGTACTCGTGGTTTCCGGGGATCGAGATGTTGTTGACCTGGCTGTCGATGAAGCCGGAGGCCTTGTACCACTGGCCCCACTGCTCCTCGTTGTTCGCGTTGTCGATGAGGTCACCGGCGTTGACGATCACCTTCGCTTGCGGGCGGTCGGCGAACGCCTGGCGGAAGACGCGCGGCACCGCGGAGTCGATGTAGTTCTGCGCGTCGCCGTAGTAGATGAACGAGAACGGCTGGAGGTCGGCCGCCGCGGTGGTGAAGTCGCTCCACTCGTTCCAGTTGGTGCCGTCGCCGACCCGGTAGCTGTAGCGGGTGTTCGGCTTCAGGCCCGTGAACTCGACGGTGTGGTAGACGGAGGCGTACCCCAGCGTGGTGTTGACCGGGGTGGTGCTGAGCGCCTTGACGGTGGCGACCGCGCCCGCGGACGGCGCGACGTCGCCGAGCGCGCGCGGGGCCTCGAGGATCTGGGCCTGAGCCGACTCGGCGTCGGTCACGGCCCGCCAGGTGACCTTCTGGCTGGCCGCCGGCGTGGTGGTCGGGGTGAGGATAACCCGGTCGGGCATGGGGGAGGGCTTGTGGATATCGGCGGCGGGGTACTTCGGCGGCGCGGCCGCGCCGAACGCCACCGGGCTGAACGCGAGGCCGCCGGCGATCAGCACGCCCGCGCTCACCGCCGTCAGCCTGGTACGCCGGGATCCGGCGGATCGGGGCAGTTTGGCTTCGCCCATCATGAGCTCTTCTCCAGGGAGGGATCGCATTCCACCGAGGGAGTGCGGTGGACGTCGGTATTGATCCAAAAAAGAAGGACAAAAGCTCATATAGGGGGTTACATCAGGATGAACACCTCCTCTTATGTATCTCTAGCCCCAAAAGCCCCATTGATGTCGCCAGAAGGTCGTGCGCTCGACGCCTTCCGTTGCCCTCGCGTTCGCTGGAACACCCCTAATCTCGGGCGAGCGGGCTCGGATGAGGGCGGAACGCGCGCGCCCGCTTCACGACCCGCGTCACACGGCAGGTGGCCTCGCCCAGGTTTCGACGGGTCCGGTACGCGGCGTCGTGCCCCGTTTCCCCGGGAGCGGGCGAGACCGACGTTCCCGAACGAGAGGTGTTCGATGATCGGCCCCCGGCAGGCGGGTGACCGGCGGTCAGCCCGCCGGACGTTGTTCCCCGGCCTCGTGGTGCTCGGCGTGCTCTTCCTGCCATCGTCCACGGCGGGTTCGGCGGGACCGACGATCAAGGACGAGACCTTCGTCACCGCGGAGACCGGCGGGCTTCTGCACATCGAGGCGGGGGAGTGTTTCACCGACCCGGCCTATTCTCCGGAGGCGGGCGAGGTCGTCGTCCTCTACACGCCCTGCAAGGAGCGGGCGGCCAACCAGTCGTACGGCTTCGTGCGCGCCCCCGACGGTGAATGGGATCCGGCCGCGCTGACCGTGTTCGCCAGGGAGAGTTGCAGGCGGGGGTTCGACGGCAACTGGAGCGGCGCGTCGGCCTCGGGTCTGGACTTCTACCCGGTCATGCCGACCAGGAAGACCTGGGCAGGCGGCGACCGCGACGTCATGTGCGTGGTCTACAGCCCGCAAGGGCCGATGGACGGCTCGGCGCTCCCCATGGCGAGTTGGTGACCGAGGGGTCGTCCGTGAGGCTCCCCGGCGCACCGCGAATTTCCTGGCCTCGCCGCACCGCCGGATAAAGCCGCACTGCCGGATAAAGGTCGGTAAATCAGCCCACCGATGTGCGGGACAACTCGATATCTGTGGAAATCCTTAGCGCCGGTGTACCCAGTATCAAGGCTGTCGCCCTGTCGTACCTGAAGTATGAGCACACCCAGGAGGTCCCCCATGACCACCCCGCAGCGGATCTCACTCTGGCATGACGTGCTCGCCGTTAGCCGAAGCATCAGGCTCAGCATGGCGTCGCCGGAGACCCGTGCCAAACGTGCCTACGAGATCTTTCCGCCGAGCACCTGGACCGCGCTGAACGAGCACAGTTCGTACCTCAATTTCGGCTACTGGCGTGATGGGCCCGACACGCTCGACGACGCGTGCGAGGCGCTGGCGGAGAAGCTGGGGGACGCCGCGGGCTTTCGGGAGGGCGATCGCATTCTCGATGCCGGGTTCGGATACGGCGACCAGGACTTCATGTGGTTGGAGCGGCACAATCCAGCGAAGATCGTCGGATTGAACGTGACGCCGACGCATGTGCGGATCGCTCAGGAGAAGGCCCGCGCCCGTGGTCTGGATGATCGGCTGATCTTCCAGGAGGGGTCGGCGACCGCGATGACGTTCGAGCCCGGTAGCTTCGACCGGGTGGTCGCCCTGGAGTCGGCCCTGCATTTCCGGACCAGGGACGAATTCTTTCGCCAGGCTCACCACATCCTTCGACCGGGCGGGGTGCTCGCGACGGCGGATGTCGTGCCGTTGAACGTCGACAACGGCGGCCGCCGAGAGCTTTTCTCCACTTCGGTCCCCGAAGAAAACCTGTACGACGGCAATGAGTATGTCGCCCGCCTCCGGGCCGCCGGATTCGCCCATGTCCAGTTGACCTCCATCCGTGACCACGTTTACGAACCGTGGTGCAAATGGGCGGAGCGGAAGCTGGACGACCAGGCATTTCAGCAGAAGGTCACCTGGGTCTACCGCCGCTGGTTGCATCGCGAGCTGGCCGACGACACGCGTATGCGGCAGAAGTTCGCCGGCTTGGACTACGTCATCGTCGTCGCCGAGAAGTCGATGTGAGGGCCGGAACACCGGATGTCGGCCCGAGAAGCCAGAAGGCCGCCAAGGCTCCCGAGCTGGGACTTTGGCGGCCGTTTGCCGTGATGGGCCCATAGATGTCATGGGCGATGGTGGACGATACAGGGATTGAACCTGTGACCTCTTCCGTGTCAGGGAAGCGCTCTCCCGCTGAGCTAATCGTCCGCATGGGAAGGACCAGAGGTGGAGACGGGATTTGAACCCGTGTAGACGGCTTTGCAGGCCGTTGCCTCGCCTCTCGGCCACTCCACCGGAGTGAGAGCCCGAAGACCCTTCGAGCGGAAGACGGGATTCGAACCCGCGACCCTCACCTTGGCAAGGTGATGCTCTACCACTGAGCCACTTCCGCGTGTTTCCTCCGGGTTTCGTACCCGGTGGCGACGAGAGAACTCTAGCGGGTTTTCCCGGCGGTTGTGTAACCGCGCGTTCAGCCGCCGGCCCCGCGGCCGTCGCGCGAATCCGCCGGCCGACACCCGTCCGCGGACTCCCACACGGTGCGGATCCAGGCCGGGCATCCGGCCAGGTGGGCGTTCAGCCTTCTCGTTCAGCCTTTTCGTTCAGCTGTCCTGCTCAGCCGTCCTGCTCGGCCGGGCGGCGCAGCTGGCGCGTGACCACGCGCTCCACGGCGGGCAGGGTGAGGAAGATCTCCAGGATGCGGGTGAGACGGTGCACCTCGATGCGGTGGAAGGCGGGACCGTCGGCGCGGGCCAGCAGGAAGGTGAGGGCGAGCGGGGGCAGCGGGGCGGCGATCACGTGCAGGCCGGAGTCGAGGGTGAAGGCCCTCGGACGGGCGGGGGTGTCGTCGGGGAAGGGCACCTGCTCGGGGGCGCGCCAGCTGGAGTGGACGACCGTGCGCGGGCTCTTCTCGGTCGCCGCGGCCGCCCAGTCGGCGCTGAACAACACGGGCATGGAGTCGATCAGGGTGGCGAGGGCGCGGTCGCCCGCGGTGGTGATGTATTTGAGGATCTCCAGCTCCGGATAGGTCCCCGGCGCCTCGCGCGTGCCCCAGATGCCCTCGATCCTCACTCCCGGAACGCTCTCCAGCCCTTCGACCAGGCTTTCCCTGGGGGCTGAGTCGGGCCAGTAGACGGTGATGTCGTCCAGCGCCTGGCCCTCGCCCCGTTCGAGGACGACCACCTGGGTGATGTCGGCGCCCGCGACACCGAGGACACGGGTCACCTTCCCCAGCGAGCCCGGCTGGTCGGGCAGCGCGATCCGCAGTCGCAGCAGCATCCGCGGCCTCCCATGTCACGTTGGTCCACGCAGGGACACAATACCCAGCGACGATTCGTCCCGCTCGTCGCGGTGCGGTAGAAAAGCCAGGTGGAGTCGTTGAAGCTGGGATCACTGGAGGTGTGGCCGCCGGTCGTCCTCGCCCCGATGGCAGGGATCACCAACGCGCCCTTCCGCACCCTGTGCCGGGAGCAGGGCGGCGGATTGTTCGTCTGCGAGATGATCACGACGCGGGCGCTGGTGGAACGCAACCCCAAGACCTTGAAGATGATCCGGTTCGAGCCCGAGGAGAGCCCCCGCAGCCTCCAGCTGTACGGGATCGACCCGGTGACCGTCGGCAGGGCCGTCCGCATGATCGTGCAGGAGGACCTCGCCGATCACGTCGACCTCAACTTCGGCTGCCCGGTGCCCAAGGTGACCCGCAAGGGCGGCGGCTCCGCGCTGCCGTACAAGCGGAACCTGTTCCGGTCGATTCTGCGCGAGGCCGTGGGCAACGCGGGGACGCTGCCGGTGACCGTGAAGATGCGCAAGGGCATCGACGACGACCATCTGACCTACCTGGACGCCGGGCGGATCGCCGTCGAGGAGGGCGTCTCCGCGATCGCGCTGCACGGCCGCACCGCGATCCAGCACTACGGCGGCACCGCCGACTGGGAGGCGATCGCGCGGCTCAAGGAGAGCGTGACGGAGATCCCCGTGCTCGGGAACGGCGACATCTGGAGCGCCGCCGACGCGCGCCGCATGATGGACGAGACCGGCTGTGACGGCGTCGTCGTGGGCCGGGGCTGCCTGGGCCGCCCGTGGCTGTTCGCGGACCTGGCGACCATGTGCGAGGGCGGGGAGGAGCGGCGCAGGCCCCTGCTGGGCGAGGTCGCCGCGACGATGGACCGGCACGCGACCCTGATGGTCGCCTGCTTCGAGAGCGAGCGGCACGCGGTGGTCGACTTCCGCAAGCACGTCGGCTGGTATCTCAAGGGCTTCACCGTCGGTGCCGCCCTCCGCCGCCGCCTGGCCACCTCGGAGAGCCTGTCGGACCTGCGCGAGGGGCTCGCCGAACTCGACGCCGCCCAGCCGTGGCCCGACGGCGTGGACACCCCCCGGGGCAAGACCAACCCGCGCGACCGCGTCCAGCTGCCCGCCGGGTGGCTGGACGACCCCTATGATCTCGCGGTTCCCAGCGCCGACGCCGAGAGCGACACCTCGGGCGGCTGACGCCGACGGCGGGCCGGGTCTCCGATGGAGTCCTCTGCGGTCCTGCGCGGTCCTCGGTGGCCCTCGGTGCTCCTCGGTGCTCCTCGGTGCTCCTCGGTGCTCCTCGGTGTCGGCTCGGCCCGTCACACCGGGGCCGGGGCGGAACTCTGGTCGTCACGGGGCCGTGCTCGGGGCGTCGGGGCGGCGCTCGGACGGCACCGGGAGATCCATGGTCTCCTTCCGCTTGGGCCGCGAGCCGTGTCACGCCCTCGTTCCCGGGTACTCCGAGTCGTGTGAACGTGTGGGGCAAAAGAGATGACATGGTGGTCCACAGCAGCGAGCCGTACAACGCCGAGGCTCCGCCGGGCGCCCTCGCCGATCACATCCTCACCCCGCTCGACACCTTCTACAGCCGCAACCACGGCCCCGTCCCCGACCTGGATCCGACCTCCTGGCGCCTCACCGTGGACGGTCTGGTCGAGCGCCCGCTGACGCTGTCGCTGGAGGAGCTGCGTTCCGAGTTCTCCGAGGTCACGCTGGTGGCGACCCTGCAGTGCGCGGGCAACCGCCGTGCCGATCTGGTCGAGGTCCGCGACATTCCCGGTGAGGATCCGTGGGGGCCCGGAGCCACCTCGACCGCGCGCTGGAGCGGTGTCGGCCTGGCCGAGGTCCTCGCCCGCGCCGGGCTGCTTCCCAGGGCCGCGCACATCGCCTTCGCCGCCCCCGACGTCTCCGAACTCGCCGACCCCGCCCAGCCCTACGGTGCCTCCATCCCGGTGTCCAAGGCCGTCGGCGGAGACGTCCTGCTGGCCTGGGCCATGAACGACCGGCCGCTGCCCAGGGCCCACGGCGCCCCGCTCCGCGTCGTGGTCCCGGGCTGGATCGGCGCCCGCAGCGTCAAGTGGCTCCAGCGTGTCACCGCGCGGGAGGAGCCCTCCGACAACTACTTCCAGACCGTCGCCTATCGCCTCCTGCCCTCCGGGGCCGATCCCGCGAAGGCGGGGCCCGGTGACGGTATCTCCCTGGGGCCCGTCGTCCTCAACACCGCGATCCTGAGCCCCGGCGACGGCGCCCGCACGCGGCCGGGCCTCACCCGGATCACCGGCTACGCCTACGCGGGGGACGGCCGTACCGTCGCCCGCGTCGACGTCTCCCTCGACGGGGGCGAGACCTGGACGCAGGCGGACCTCGGGGAGCAGGTGGGCCCCTGGGCGTGGCGGCACTGGCACGCCGTCGCCGAACTGGGGGAGGGCGAGACCGTGATCGTCGCCCGCGCGTGGGACAGCGCCGGTGCCACCCAGCCGGAATCGCCCCGGCACGTGTGGAATCCCAAGGGGTACGCCAACACCTCCTGGTCCCGCGTCCGCGTCACCTGTGCTCCCTGAGGGGACACGCGGGGATGTGCGGGGATGTGCGGGGATGTGTCGGGCCGCACGCGCCGCGTCGCCGCGGGCGAACGCGGCCGATGATCGGCCCGGGGCGATCGGGCGGCGCGTGTCAAGGGCGGGCCAGGTCGCGGCGGAGGTGTTCGGCGGTGAAGGAGCCGGGCTCGTCGAGGAGGCGGGACGGCGTGCCCTCGAAGATCACGATTCCGCCCTGGTCGCCGCCGTCGGGGCCAAGGTCGACGACCCAGTCCGCCTTCTTGATCACGTCGAGGTTGTGCTCGATGACGATGACCGTGTTGCCGCCGTCCACCAGGCTGTCCATGATTTTGATCAGGTGCTCGACGTCCGACATGTGCAGCCCGGTCCTCGGCTCGTCCATCACGTACACGCTGCCCTTCTTGTGGAGTTCCCCCGCCAGCTTGATCCGCTGGCACTCGCCTCCCGACAGGCTGCTGAGCGGCTGACCGAGCCTGAGGTAGCCCAGGCCCATCTCGTTCAGCGTTTCCAGGACGCGCAGTGGTCTCGGCTCGGTGAAGAACTCCGCGGCCTCGCCGATCGTCATCTCCAGCACGTCGGAGACGGACCTGCCGCGCAGCGTGTGCCTCAGGATCTCGGGCCGGAACCGCCGTCCCCGGCACACCTCGCACACGGACGTGATCGCGTCCATGAACGCCAGGTCGGTGTGGATGACCCCGAGCCCCTGGCATTCGGGGCAGGCGCCCTTGGAGTTGAAGCTGAACAGCGCGGGGCTGACTCCGCCCGCGGCGGCGAAGAGCCCGCGGATCTCGTCCATCAGCCCGGTGTAGGTGGCCGGGTTGGAGCGGATCGAGGTGCCGACCGCGGCCTGGTCGATCACCACCGCCTTCGGATGCTCGGCGAGGAACACCTCGTTGACCAGGGTGCTCTTGCCCGATCCCGCGACCCCGGTGACCACGGTGAGCACCCCGGTGGGAAAGGACACCGTGACGTCTTTGAGGTTGCGCGCGGTGGCCCCGGTGACGGTGAGCGCGCCGGTCGGCTCCCTGAACGACGCCTTGAGCGGCGGATTGCGGCGCAGATGCCGCCCGGTGAGGGTGCGGGCGCGCCGCAGGCCCTCGACGCCGCCCTGGTAGACGATCTCACCGCCGTGCGTCCCGGCGCGTGGCCCGACGTCCACCACGTGGTCGGCGACCTCGATCACGTCGCGGTCGTGCTCGACGACGAGTACGGTGTTGCCCTTGTCCCGCAGTTCGCGCAGCAACTCGTTCATGCGCGTCACGTCGCGCGGGTGCAGTCCGATGGTCGGCTCGTCGAAGATGTACGTCATGTCGGTCAGGCTGCTGCCCAGGTGCTTGACCATCTTGATCCGTTGCGACTCCCCGCCGGAGAGGGTGGGCGTCGGCCCACGCCCTGGCCAAGCTGGAACAGGTCCTGCCCTCCCGTCTGCGCCTGCGCGTGCACACGCTGCAGACGCAGACGCATCCGGTCGCGCCGATCTGGGCGGTGCCCACGGTGGAGGCGGACACCCTCGCGCTGCTGGCCAGGACCTGCCGGGACCGGGAGCGGATCCGCTTCGGCTACCGCCGCCGCGACGGGCAGCAGGATGGCCGGATCGCCGACCCGTACCGGCTCGCCTCCACCGGGCGGCGCTGGTATCTCGTGGCGTGGGACATCGGCAGACAGGACTGGCGGACCTACCGGGTGGACCGGCTCACCTCACCGCTGGGCACCGGCGTGCGCTTCCCGCCGCGCGAGCCGCCCCCCGGCTATGTCGAGGAGTCGATCGTCGCCCCCATCAGCCGCCACCGGGCGGTGGTCGTCGTGCACGCACCGGCGGCCGTGGTCGCCGAGCGCTTCTCCGGACCCGGCTGGGTGCTGAAGGAACTGGACGAGCACAGCTGCCTGCTACGCACCGGCGGCGACTCGCTGGAGTGGCTGGCGCTCACCGTCGGGCAGCTCGGCCTGGACTTCACCGTACGGGAGCCGCCGGAGCTGATCGACCACATCCGGACGCTGGCCGCCCGCCTTCAGGCCTCGACCGAGCCGCCGCTGCGCCAGTAGACGTTGCTCTCCCTGCTGAGCATGCCCTCGTCGACCAGGTAGCGGCGCAGTGCCGCGTAGTCGTCGTGGAAGGCGCGCAGCGCGACGTTGACCTCCTTCTCCGGGTAGCGGACGCCCGGCTCGAAGACCTGGACCACGTAGTCGAGTACGACCAGTTGCTTGTCGCGCTTGGTGGGGATCGCCCGCAGTCGTCCCTCGACGAGGAAGGACTGCAGGACCCTCTCCTCCGGGGAGGCCGGGGTGGCGGGTCTCGCCGTGGCGTGCAGCAGCTCACGGAAGCGCTCGCGCCGTACCTCCCACTCGCCGCCCTCTCCCCGTACGGCCAGCCCGCCGCGTTCCAGCCGGTCCAGCGCGCGCCTGACCGCCTCCCTGTCGAGTCCGGACTCCTCCTCCGGCTTGCCGCCCAGCACCAGGGCGGCCAGCACCTTCAACGTGTCTTCCTGGTACAGCAGGCCCAGCACCTGCCTGATCGCTTCGTCGCTCATCCGGTCATTCTTCTCGGTCCCGCCTGATATTTCTGCGCGCACGGACGGTCTTCCTCCGCCGAGCGCCCCTGCCTGCGCCGGCAGGGACGTGGCGAGGGACGGTTCAGAGGCGGTTCAGGCCGATGACGTGGACCACCGCGCGGCCCTCCTCGTCGGAGGCGGCGAGGTCCACCTGCGCGTCGATGCCCCAGTCGCCGTCGCCTGCGGGGTCGGAGACGACCTGGCGGACGCGCCAGAACTCCTTCTCCTCCTCGATGCGGAGCAGGCCGGGGCCGCGGGCGTCCGGGCCGGTGCCGATCTCCTCGTGGTCGTCGTAGTAGGCGTCGAGCGCGGCGCCCCAGTCGACGTCGGGTGCCAGCTGCGCCAGCTCCTCCTCGTTCTCCAGGGCGGCGAGCTCGATGAGGCGGAACATCGCGTTGCGGACCAGCACGCGGAACGCGCGGGTGTTGGCGGTGACGGGCTTGGTGCTCTCCTCCAGCGAGGGCGCCTCCACCTCCCCGGTCGGGTTCTGCAGCTGCTCCCACTCGTCCAGGAGGCTGGAGTCGACCTGGCGGACCAGCTCGCCGAGCCACTCGATGAGGTCGACCAGGTCCTCGGTCTTGAGGTGCTCGGGGATGGTCCGCGACAGGGTGCGGTAGGCGTCGGCGAGATAGCGAAGCACGGTGCCCTCCGAGCGGTTCAGCTCGTAGAACTGCACGTAGTCGGCGAAGGTCATCGCCCGCTCGTACATGTCGCGGACGACGCCCTTGGGGCTCACCGTGTAGTCGCCCACCCAGGGGTGGCCGCGCCGGTAGGTCTCGTACGCGCCGAGCAGCAGGTCGGCGAGCGGCATCGGATAGGTGACCTCGGCCAGGCGCTCCATCCGCTCCTCGTACTCGATGCCGTCGGCCTTCATCAGCGCCACCGCCTCGCCGCGCGCCTTGTTGAGCTGCGCGGACAGGATCTGGCGGGGGTCGTCGAGGATGGACTCGATGATCGAGACCATGTCCAGGGCGTAGTTCGGCGACTCCATGTCGAGGAGTTCGAGGGTGGCGAGCGCGAAGGTGGACAGCGCCTGGTTCAGCGCGAAGTCCTCCTGCAGGTCGACGGTGAGACGGGCCATCCGGCCGTGCTCGTCGGGCTCGCTCAGCTGCTCCACCACGCCTCCGGCCAGCAGCGACCGGTAGATCGCGATGGCCTGGCTGATGTGCCGCCGCTGCCACTTGCGGTCCTCGTGGTTGTCGGTGAGCAGGTGGCGCATGGCCGCGTAGCAGTCGCCCGGCCGGTTGATCACCGCGAGGAGCATGGCGTTGCTGACCTTGAACCGGGAGTTCAGCGGCTCGGGCTCGGCGGCCTGCAGCTTCTCGAAGGTCTCCTCGCTCCAGCCGACGAAGCCCTCCGGCGGCTTCTTGCGGGCGAAACCGCGCCGCCGTTTGGGATCGTCGCCGATCTTGGCCAGGGCCTTCTCGTTCTCCACGACGTGGTCGGGGGCCTGGCAGACGACGTAGCCGATGGTGTCGAATCCGGCGCGCCCGGCCCGCCCGGCGATCTGGTGGAACTCGCGGGCGCGCAGTCGCCGCACCTTGGTGCCGTCGTACTTCGACAGCGCGGTGAACAGCACGGTCCTGATCGGGACGTTGACGCCGACGCCGAGCGTGTCGGTGCCGCAGATGACCTTGAGCAGGCCCGCCTGGGCGAGGCGTTCCACCAGGCGGCGGTACTTCGGGAGCATCCCGGCGTGGTGCACGCCGATGCCGTGCCGCACCAGCCGGGAGAGCGCCTTGCCGAACCGGGTGGTGAACCGGAAGTGGCCGATCATGGAGGCGATCGCCTCCTTCTCGGCCTTGGTCGACATGTTGATGCTCATCAGCGCCTGCGCCCGCTCCATGGCCGCGGCCTGGGTGAAGTGGACGACGTAGACGGGATATTGGTTGGTGGTGAGCATCTCCTCCAGCGTCTCGTGGAGAGGGGTGAGCCGGTAGGAGTAGACGAGCGGGACCGGGCGCTCGGCGTTCTTCACCACCGCGGTGGGCCTGCCGGTGCGCCGGGTCAGGTCCTCCTCGAACCTGGTGACGTCTCCGAGGGTCGCCGACATCAGAATGAACTGGACGTTCGGCAACTCCAGGAGCGGCACCTGCCAGGCCCAGCCGCGGTCCGGCTCGGAGTAGAAGTGGAACTCGTCCATCACCACCTGGCCGATGTCGGCCGCGGCGCCGTCGCGCAGCGCGACGTTGGCGAGGATCTCCGCGGTGCAGCAGATGATCGGCGCCCCGGGGTTCACGCTCGCGTCGCCGGTCATCATCCCGACGTTCTCGGTGCCGAACACCGCGCACAGGTCGAAGAACTTCTCCGACACCAGCGCCTTGATCGGCGCGGTGTAGAAGGTGCGCACGTCCCTGGTGAGCGCGGTGAAATGGGCTCCGGCGGCGACCAGGCTCTTGCCCGAGCCGGTCGGGGTGGCCAGGATCAGGTTGTTTCCCGACACCACCTCGATAAGAGCCTCCTCCTGCGCCGGGTAGAGGGTCAGCCCTCGCTCGGAGTTCCATTCGACGAAGGCGTCGAAGATGGTGTCGGGGTCGGCGTCGATCTCTTCTGGCAGGCGGTCTACAAGGCTCACGGTTCAATACTGCCGAAGAACTTGAGGTGGTCGGACCGGAGGCGGTCGCGGATCACCTTACATTCCAGGTAAACTGCGTAACTTTGTGTAGTTATGGCTGCTTTTCCCGGCATGAATGCTGATCAAATTAGATGACCACGCCGTCGGCTCGTCGGTCCGGCACACTCGGTACGCCCCGGCGCCCACGAGAGGGGAGGGCGCGGCGGGAGGAGCCGGTGAGCGCCAGACCCGCCACGATCGCGCCCGCCCCGAGCAGGGACGCCGTCCCCGGCACGAAACCGTTCACCGTGAACGTGAGCAGGCCCAGCCCCACCAGCGCGGTGGCCAGCAGGATCCTGACCGTCCCGCCGGTGTACGGCCCCGTCGCGGGAGGCGTCTCGAACCTGGCGAACCCCCGGAGCAGCGGCCACATCGCCAGGGCGAGCATGAGCAGCCAGTGGGGCCAGCCGGACAGCCAGGCCGACGTCCCCGGCTCGGGAGTGGAGATGCCCA
The DNA here is from genome assembly GCF_042898365.1 of Streptosporangium sp. NPDC000509. Lineage (NCBI taxonomy): Bacteria > Bacillati > Actinomycetota > Actinomycetes > Streptosporangiales > Streptosporangiaceae > Streptosporangium > Streptosporangium sp. NPDC000509. The sequence goes on from NZ_JBIAYX010000009.1 coordinate 245,911, forward strand.
GACCCACCACGACCACCGAGACGATGACGAACAGCGCGCTCATGTGCCACAGGTAGAGGGTCATCATCCGGCAGCCGGCCCAGTCCAGAGCCCGCGAGACCCCCGGCCACTCCGCGAAGGAGACGATCCACCGGCGCAGCGCCAACGCGAGCCCGATCTGGCCCACCCCGACCGAGAGCAGCGCGACCGTGGGGGGCGCCATGTTGGAGACGGAGGCCCCCGGCATCCCGATCATGCTGAGCGGGTAGGGGCCGAAGGCCGTGAGCGCCGCGCCCAGACCGTACCCGGCCAGGGCCAGGACCCAGGGACGGCGCAGCCGGCCGTCGACATAGAGGAAGCCGAGCTGGTGCACCGCCAGCCAGACCAGCACGATGTTGGGGAGGCCGGCGATGTCCAGGCCGCTGGTGAAGCGCAGGACGTCCACCGCCACGGCCCCCGCCGCCAGCGCGACCGGCACCCGCCAGCCGTACACCATGTTGAGCCTGAGCATCGGCGTTGTCGCCGCCACCGCGACGAGATAGATCGCGAGGAACCAGAGCAGCTGCCCGGCCAGCCGTGAGGCCGTCATGACCGGCTGCTCGGGAACGCCGAACGCGAGGAGCAGGTGGGGCAACGGCAGCCAGACCGCCGCCAGCGGGACCACCGGCCAGGCCAGGCGGCGCAGGCGTCCCGCCAGCCACGCGGGGGTCGCCTCGCCGCGCCTCGCCGCGCTCCGCCGGCTGATCGCGTTGGCCGCGCCCCCCGCGAAGAACACCAGCGGCATCACCTGGCTGAACCACGTGATCATCCATCCGTTCCCCGCGGCCAGCGCGTTACCGGTGGAGATCCGGCCGTCGGCGAAGGAGAGCAGCGGCATGCTCCAGTGCTGGAGCACCACCAGGACCATGCCGAACACGCGGAGCACGTCGATGAACGGGTCACGCGCGGCGCGCGCGGAGGCCGGGCGAGGCGCCGTACGGGGGAGCGGGACGGCTGTCACGGGCGCGGTCGCCACCGAGTTCGCGGGAGCCGACGCCGCGGTCGCCGCCGCGGTCACGGGTCGCGGCGCCGTCGGAGACACCGACGTAGGCGCTGCGGGAGGCGCTGCCGAACCAGGGATCACGGCGGTCAAGGGGATCTCGATTCTCAGGGAGGAAGATCTCCGAAAGGAGGATCTCGGGGAGGGAGGGCGAAAATCGCAGGCGTGACGAGCGGGTGTGACGAGCAGGTGTGACGATGGGAAAAGCCTCCCGCCAGGAGCCCGGCGGCACAGTGACGCGCGCAGCAGTCTTCTCGCCCGATCTCCCCACCGTCCCGGGTAGTGCTGGCCCCACCCCGGTACGCGGGCACACAGGGTCGATCGACGGGGCCGGCCCTCGTAGCGTTGGCGCCATGAGAACCCTTCTCGGCCGCATCGGCACCGACACCCGCTACCTGATCGTGGGTTTCCCGCTTTCCGTCATCTGGTTCGTCCTGATGGTGGCCGGCTTCGCCGCGGGGATCGGCACGACCGTCGTGTTCGTGGGGTTGCCCATCCTCGCGACGACCCTCCTGGTGGCCAGGGGGTTCGCCGACGTCGAGCGGCGCTGGCTGCCCGAGGTGCTCGGCCGTCCCGTGGCCCGGCCGAGATATCTGCCCGCCCCGGAGAGCGCCGGATGGTTCCGCAGGATGATCAACCCGCTCACCAACGGCCAGTCGTGGCTCGACCTGCTCTACGGCGTCGTGGTCTTCCCGATCTCCATCGTCACCTTCGTGCTGGCGACGGTCTGGTGGGCCGGGACGATCGCCGGTCTCGCCTACCCGCTCTACGGGTGGATCATCTACGCCATCCCCGGCAACGACGGGGGACTGGGCAGGCTCCTCGGGCTGGGTGACAGCCTGTGGGTCGATGTGATCATCAACACCACCATCGGCGTGCTCTTCGCCCTCACCCTCCCGGCGATCGTGCGGGGCGCCGCGCTCGTCCAGGCCGGGCTCGGCAGGGCGATGCTGACCGGGGTGGCCGAGCTGCACGAGCGCATCGACGACCTGGCCGAGGGCCGGGCCGCCGCGGTGTCGGCCGAGGCCAACGCGCTGCGCCGGCTGGAGCGCGACATCCACGACGGGCCGCAGCAGCGCCTGGTCTCCCTGGCGATGGACCTGTCGCGGGCCCAGCGCCAGCTCAGGCGCGACCCGGGGGCCGTCGAACGGATGCTCGGCGAGGCCATCACCTCCACCCGCGACACCCTGGACGAGCTACGCGCCCTGTCGCGCGGCATCGCCCCGCCGATCCTCAGCGACCGCGGCCTGGCCCCGGCGCTCGCCGCGCTCGCCGGCCGGTGCACCGTCCCCGTCGAGCTGGACGTCCAGGTCGTGGGGCGCTTCCCCGCGGCCGTGGAGAACACCGTCTACTTCGTCGTCGCCGAGTCCCTCACCAACGTCGCCAAGCACAGCCAGGCCACGATCTGTACCGTGACGCTGAGCAGGACGGGGGACTTCCTCATGCTGACAATCGGGGATGATGGGGTCGGCGGCGCCCATGTCGCCAAGGGACATGGCCTGTCGGGGCTCGGGGACCGCCTGAAGGCGGTGGACGGCGAGCTGGCGGTCGACTCACCCGTCGGAGGGCCGACGGTCATAGTGGCGGAGGTTCCGTGCGGGTAGTTGTGGCCGATGACGCGGTGCTCATCAGGGAAGGCCTGATCAGGCTCCTGGAGGAGTTCGGCTGCCAGGTGGTCGCGGCGGTGGGCGACGGCGACCGCCTGGTGGAGGCCGTCGCGCAGCACCGGCCCGACGTCTCGGTGGTGGACGTACGAATGCCGCCCGGCTTCACCGACGAGGGGCTGCGGGCGGCGGTGGAGGCGCGCCGGAGGGTTCCCGGCGCGCCGGTGCTGATCCTGTCCCAGTACGTGGAGGTGTCCTATGCCGACGATCTGCTCGCCGACGCCAGGGGCGCGGTGGGATACCTGCTCAAGGACCGCGTCGTGGACGTGGACGACTTCATGGGAGGGCTGCGCACGGTCGCGGCCGGAGGTACGGTCTTCGACCCCCAGGTGGTGGCACAGCTGATGGTGCGACGCCGCCGTGACGATCCTCTCGCCCAGCTCACCCCGCGAGAGCGCGAGGTGCTCGGCCTGATGGCCGAGGGCAGGTCCAACCCGGCCATCGGCCGTCAGCTGGTGGTCAGCGACGGGGCCGTGGAGAAGCACATCCGCAGCATCTTCGCGAAGCTCGGTCTGTACGCCGAGGACGGCGACCAGCACCGCCGCGTCCTCGCGGTCCTGGCCTACCTGCGTTCCTGACACACGTTCCCGCACCCGTGCTCACGACCGCGAGGAGGAAGAGTGATCTCGGTCTTCGGCAGTGCCAACATGGATCTCGTGGCCTACGTCGACGTCGCCCCCGCGCTCGGCGAGACCGTGACCGGCCGTGCCTTCCGCACGGTTCCCGGTGGCAAGGGCGCCAACCAGGCCGTCGCCGCCGCGCGGGCGGGAGCCGGGGTCGCCTTTCTCGGCGCGGTGGGCGACGACGCCTTCGGGACCGAGATGCGGCGTACGCTCACCGAGGCGGGGGTCGACGCGACCCACCTGCGCACGGTCCCCGGCCCCTCCGGCATCGCCCAGATCGTGGTGGACGGCGACGGCGGTAACTCGATCATCGTGGTCCCCGGCGCCAACGGGACCGTGACCGCTCCCTCGGAGGCCGAGATCGAGGTCATCTCCCGCTCCGACATGCTGCTTCTGCAGCTGGAGCTCCCCATCGAGGCCGTCACCGCGGCCGCCAGAGCCGCCCGCGCGGCCGGGACCACCGTCGTCCTCACCCCCGCGCCCGTCCAGCCGCTCCCCGCGGAGCTGCTGGAGGCCGTGGACATCCTGGTGGCGAACGAGCACGAGGCCTCGGCGATCACCGGCCTGGCCGACCACGAGGGAGCCCTGGAGAAACTGAGGGGCGAGGTCGGATGGGTGATCATCACCCTGGGGGCGCGCGGCGCGCTCACCGCCTCGGGCGACGGGCCCGCGGTGCGCGTCGAGGCCCCCACGGTGGCCGTGGTGGACACCACGGCCGCGGGCGACACCTTCGTGGGAGCCCTCGCCGCGGCTCGCGTCGAGCGGCAGCCCGTCGAGCGGGCCGTCCGCTTCGCCACCGCGGCCGCGGGCCTGTCCGTCCAGCGCGCGGGTGCCAGCACCTCGATGCCCACCCGCGCCGAGATCGACGGGAGCCTAGCCGCTGATGAGGGAGGTCTCTGACAGCGTGAGCAGGAACGCCCCCGCGGCGAGCAGCGCGATCGGCCAGGAGCGGCTGATGGCGGACCAGATCGTGGCGGCCAGGAAACAGACCAGGGCGAGCAGCACGAGAACGTCCACGAGAATCCTCCAAAGGGTCATCCCAGACGATCATCGTCCGGGGCAAGCCCTCACTGCCCCGCGGTCGGCGGAGGTAACACACCGCGCTTCTGTTTCACCGGAATGACGATTTCCGCTGCCCCTTTTTTATTCATATATCCGTTTATGCGCTTTCCCAGAGGGCTGCGGCGGTCTCGGCGCAGACGATGTCCTGGGCAACGGTGCCGCCACTCACGCCGACCGCGCCCACCACCCGGCTCGCCCGGCCCGCCCCGTACCCGTCGCCTGACCCTCCGAGCGGCACACCCCCGCCGAAGCACACGTACCGATCACCCGCCAGACCGTACAACTCGCCTCCCGGCAGGACCAGCGGCGCGAGGTCGGCGGTCGGCATGCGGTGGGCGAGAGCGGTGTAGGCCTTGCCGGGGGCGAGGACGGATCCGGTGATCCGCGCGCCGTCCATCCGCTGGAACGCGACCAGGTCCCCGCCCGCGTCGACCACGGCGACCGAGACGAGCGCCCCCTCCCGCGCGGCCTGCCGCACCGCGGCCTCACACATGCGCAGTGCGAGTTCCAGGTTCACCGGTCTCCCCACCGTCTCCAAACCGTCTCGAAGGTCGTCGGCGTGGACGGCCGGGTACGCGTGCGCCGCCGTTCCGGTGATGTGAGGTGTCATAACGATGCGACGCCCGCGAGGGCCTTTCGGAGGACCGGAGCGGGCCGGGACCGTCGTCCCGTAAGGGAAACGGCACCGCGGGGCGACACCGGAATCTCGGATAGGATCTGGCGTCTCGCGCGCCCGACCCGACCGACGATGGAGGAGCCGATGCGGGTCCACGACCTGTCCGCCGGGGGTGACGTGCTGGCCCGCGTGCACGATGTGGCCCGCGCGGCGACGCGGATCCACGGCCTGCCCGACGCCGAGGTCACCCTGGTCAACGTGTCGGAGAACGCCACCTACCGGGTGGACGATCCGGTCTCGGGCACGCGTTCCATCCTGCGGGTGCACCGGCTCGGCTATCACTCCACCCCGGCGATCCTGTCGGAGCTGTCCTGGCTGGAGGCGCTTCGTGAGCAGGCGGGGATCCGCACCCCCCGGGTGATCCCGGCTCCCGACGGTTCCAGAGTGCTGACCGTCCCGGGCCCCGAGCCGCGCGACTGCGTGATGTTCGAGTTCCTGCCCGGCACAGAGCCGTCCCAGGACGATCCACTGCCCGGTTTCGAGCGGCTCGGCGCCCTCACGGCGCGGATGCACCGGCACGCGCGCGGGTGGTCCCCGCCCGAGGGGTTCACCCGTTTCCACTGGGACTACGAGGCCGCCCTCGGCGCCGAGTCGCGGTGGGGCCGCTGGCAGGACGGCCTGGGGGTGGACACCGAGGCGCGGGCCGTGCTGGGGCGGTTGGACAAGGAGTTGCGCGAGCGGCTCCACCGCTTCGGCCGCGGCCCCGGACGCTACGGCCTGATCCACGCCGACCTGCGCGCCGCCAACCTGCTCGTGGAGGGTGAGAACCCGCCCGGCGTCATCGACTTCGACGACTGCGGCTTCGGCTGGTATCTCTACGACCTGGCCGCCGCGGTCAGCTTCGTCGAGCACCGCCCCGAGGTTCCCGAGCTGATCGACGCGTGGGTGCGGGGCTACCGGACCGTCCTGGACCTCCCGGCCGAGGACGAGGCCGAGATCTGGACGTTCGTGATGTTCCGCCGCCTGCTGCTCGTCGCCTGGATCGGCACCCACACCGGTGCCGACATCGCCGCGGAACTCGGCGCCGGCTACACCGAGGGCACCTGCGAGCTGGCGGAACGCCATCTCGGAGGCTCGCTCCGCTGACCCTGCTTGTCGGCTGCTTGTCGGCTGCCCGTCGACTGTGCGACTCGCCGGGCGACACGAGGGTGTCGGTACGTGCGTCATGAGACGTCGATGACGCCGGAAGCCCGGCCCAGCGCGAAGCCGCCCTGCCCGGCGGAGTCCAGGCCGGGAGTCGACCGGGCGGCATCTGACCCGTATCGCCGTCCGGCCTGAGATCCAGGTGCCGGTTTCAGCCCGAGACGAAAGCGGCGCTGTGATCGGCCGCCCAGGTGAGGAACGTACGGGGAGTACGCCCCAGCACCCGCTCGACGTCCCGGGTGAGCCGCGCGTTGCCGTCCCGCGCCACCTTCCGGGAACCGTCGACCGCGAAGGCGGCGAACTCGGGATCCACCCCGGCGGCGATCATCCGCTCGTGGTACACCTCCAGCGGCACGTCCGCCGCCCGCGCTTGTCCGGCCCCCCGAACCCGTCACCATCCGTCCTTCGCGGAGGCGGCACTCGCGCACGGGGTGTCCGGCGGCGTGGCGCACGGTGACCGCGCGTCCGTAATCGGGAAATCGCCCCTACCCGCCGCCGATCCCGGGAATATCCGGAGGCGAATACGAGACGGCACACGCACATCACTGTGTGTGCTATGGATATTCGGATAGCGGGATTCTCCCGTACGGGCACGGCACCTTACCGAACGTGACTTTCTGCTTCCAATCTCCGAATCCGGAATGTTTTCCGGGGCCTTCGCCGTGCCTCGGTCAGGAGACGTCCGGGGTCAGGACTTCAGTTCGCGCCTGATGTCCTCGTCGTCCGGGGCGAGTTCCAGCGCGCGGGTGAGATCGGCGACCGCCTCCTGGTCGCGTCCGGCGGCGCGCAGCGCCATCGCCCGGTTGAACAGCAGGGCGGGATCGTCCCCGGCGTCGAGCGCCCGGGTGAAGTCCGCGACGGCCCCCTCGGGATCGCCGGTCTCGAACGCCAGCAGTCCTCGGTTCGCCCAGGCGGCGGCGAGCGAGGGGGCGAGTTCCAGGGCGCGGTCGAAGGCGGTGCGTGCCCTGTCGTAGCGGCCCTCGGCGGTCTCCACCTGGCCCAGCGCGCACAACAGGTACGGGTTGGCGGGATCGATGGCGAGTCCGGTCTCGGTGTCCACCCTGGCCGCGGTGTACTCGCCGAGCGCGGCCAGCAGCCCCGCCCGGTTGGCCAGGCCGTCCACGAACTCCGGGTCCAGTTCCAGCGCGTGGTTCAGGTCGGCGAGCGAGCCTCGATGGTCACCCGCGGAGAAGCGGATCTCGGCCCGGTTGTAGTAGGGCTCGGGGAAGGGAGGGCCGACCCGCATCGCCGTCTCGTAGTCGGCGACCGCCTCGTCCATCCGGCCCAGGCGGTGCAGCAGGTTGCCCCGGTCGATGTAGTAGTCGGGATAGCCGGGGTCGGCCGCGATCACCGCGTTCAGGTCGCCGAGCGCGTCCTCGGGACGGCCCAGCATCACGGCGAGTTGCGCCCTGTTGGCCAGCAGCACCAGCCGGTGTATCGGGTGCTCGCCGGGCAGCAGGTCGCGATCGGCCAGGGCGACGGCCTCCTGGACCAGTTCCAGGGCCTTGGCGGGACGGCCGCGCCGCACCTCCACCAGCGCCCGGCCGTTGAGGTCGAACCCCAGTTTGAACGCCCGCTCGCGAGGGTCGGGCAGCAGCGAGGAGATGGCGATCGCCTGGTTCACCAACGCCAGCGCGGCGTCGGGGTCGCGCCGTGCCGGGTCGCGACGGCGGACCTTCAGCATCCCGGTGGCGTAGGCGGCGGAGGCGTGGACGACGGGGGAGAGACTTTCACGCCTGGCCAGGTCGAACAGGGCCTCCGAGTCGTCCTCGCGGCCGAGCGCGGCCAGCGCGGTCGCGGTGCTGTGCAGGAGCCGCCACCACGTCGCGGGGTCGTCGTCGGGGTGGGCGAGGCGTAGGGCACGCTCGCCGAGATCCACCACGGCGTCGTGGTAACCCTCGTCCAGACACCACTGCACCGCGAACAGGAACGCCTCCACCGCCTTCGACGGGTCACCGCCGCGCTCGCGGTGGTACGGGATCGCTCCGAGTCGAGCGCCGAGTGTCCCCTCCCTCTCCAGCTCGTCGGCGAGGGCGTCGTGCCGTTCCGCGTCGAGGCTCTCCTCGGGAACGGCACGTTCGCGGGTCAGCACGGTGAGCAGTTTCCCGGGGACACGGCGCCGCAGCACCGTCAGGAGCTCTAGGTCGGTGGGGTCGGCCAGGTCGGCGTTCTCGACGACGAACGTGCGGGCACCGGTTTCCGACAGGTGCTCACGGACGAACTCGGCCAGGCCGTTGGCCAGGCGCAGCGTGCGGCGCGGGGCGTGCACCAGGATCCGTTCCGCGGCCGGCAGGCTCGCGGCCACCGACCGGCGCCGGGCGGGGATCCGATCGCGCAGGTCAGGTGCGACGGCGCGTAACTCGATGTCGTAGCGGGAGACGAGTTCGGGCCGGGCGGCGGGTAGCAGGGCGGAGACGATCGCGCTCCCGGCGGTGTACGGCCCGCGCAGGCGCCGATCCGCGTCCACCGTGTCCACCGTGTCCACGGTGGGGGGCGGGTCTCCTTGCGGTTGCTGTCCCCGACTCACCGGACTCCTTTAACGCGATTAGTTGATATTTGGCGATATGACTCTACCGGGAGCCGGCGCCCATCGCTGGACGCCGGTTCTGCGATTCCGCCTCAGCCGATGTGTTTAGGGCTGGCGGTACCGCTGAGTGCGATGGTGCCAGGCTTGTGAACAATGACACGCTTCATTACGAGCCTTCCTCGCGAATAAGAACAAATTGCAAGTATTCGCAGTAATCGCCCATACTGACAAGAAGTATTTCTTATCGTGGCCTGATCCGGACAGTCCTATGGACAGGTGCCGCGTGGTGGTCTCGCTGAGATCGACCCGTCCGCGATCCGCGCCGGGAGCCGCTGACGTGCCGCATCGGCTCGCCTCGTGGTCTCGTACGCGTGACGGGTGACCGTGGAGAGCCGCGCTGCCTTCCGCGCCCGGCCGTCGCGGCGGGCTCCCCCCGCGGGTGAGACCCTGGTGCGATGAGAGAACCGAGGAGTCGCTGGACGGACATCGCCGGGGGCGACGCCGGGGAGCGGTACGCGGAGAGGTTCGCCCGGCTGGCCGAGTCGGGGGCGGACATGCACGGTGAGGCGCGGCTGTGCGCGGAGCTGCTGCCGCCGCCGGCCCGGGTGCTGGACGCCGGGTGCGGCACCGGGCGGGTGGCGATCCGGCTCGCCGAGCTGGGATACGACTGCGTGGGCGTCGATCTCGACGCGTCCATGCTCGCCGTCGCCCGGAGGGTCGCGCCGCGCCTGCCCTGGATACTGGCCGACCTCGGCGACCTCGGCGACCTCGCCGGCCTCGGCGATCCCGTGGCGCTCGCGGACCGCACGGATCAGGAGAACCGGATCGTACGGGATGAACGGGGTAATTCCATTCAGAGCGGCGAGAAGGGCGGGAGCTTCGACATGGTCGTCGCCGCGGGCAACGTCATCCCCCTGCTCGCCCCCGGGACCGAGGCGCGGACCGTCGCGGGCCTCGCGGCGCTGCTGCGGCCCGGCGGGCTGCTGGTGAGCGGGTTCGGGCTGGACGCCGCCCACCTCCCGCTCGCCTCGGCGACGGTCACCCTGGCCGACTACGACGGCTGGTGCCGGGACTCGGGGCTCTCCCCGCTGAGGCGCCTCGCCACGTGGGAGGGCGCGCCCTACGACGGCGGCGGATACGCGGTGAGCGTTCACACGCGCACCCCAGACCGACGGGGCCCGCGGGAGTAGTAACTTCGTCCCATGCGACTGGGCGTTCTCGACATCGGTTCCAACACGGTCCATTTGCTGGTGATGGACGCGCATCGGGGGGCCCGGCCGCTGCCGGCGTACTCCCACAAGGTGGACCTGAGGCTCGCCGAGCACATGGAGGACGGCGACCGCCTGTCCGCGCGAGGCGCCGCGCGGCTTCAGGGGTTCGTCGAGGAGGCGCTGCGGCTCGCCGAGGACAAGGGGGTCGAGGACCTCATGGCCTTCGCGACCTCCGCGGTCAGGGAATCGGTGAACGGCGAGGAGGTCCTCGCCAGGATCAAGGCCGACACGCAGGTCGACATCGAGGTGCTGTCCGGCCAGGACGAGGCGAGGCTGACGTTCCTGGCCGTGCGCCGCTGGTTCGGGTGGTCGTCCGGGCGGCTGCTGGTGCTGGACATCGGCGGGGGATCACTGGAGATCGCCTCGGGCATCGACGAACAGCCCGATGTCGCGGTGTCGCTCCCGCTGGGGGCGGGCCGGCTCACCCGTAACTGCTTCACCGCCGATCCGCCACCCGCCGAGGAGGTGCGGGCGCTGCGCAAGCACGTACGGGCCGAGATCGCCCGCACGGTGGGCAACGTGTCCCGATACGGTCAGGCCGACCACGCGGTGGCGACGTCCAAGACGTTCAGACAGCTCGCCAGGATCGCCGGGGCCGCGCCCTCGAACGAGGGGCCGTCCGTGCGCCGGGTGCTCAGGCACCCCGACCTCGTCGGGTGGACCGACCGGCTCGTCAAGATGACCACCGGGCAGCGTGCCGAGCTGCCCGGGGTCTCCGAGGCGCGGGCGCCGCAACTACCGGCCGGGGCGATCGTCGCCGACGCCGCGATGGACCTGTTCGGGGTGAGCCAGCTGGAGGTGTGCCCCTGGGCGCTGCGCGAGGGAGTGATCCTGCGGCGGTTGGACGCGATGCCCGAACGGTAAGGTTTGCCGGGGCGCTCACAGGTAAGAGCGGGTGGTTATGAACACCCCTCAGGCTCATGTGGAAGGTGCCGCTCGTAAAGCGGCCAACAGTCAGACACTGGACAGACTGGCACGCGTCGGCATAGCGGGCCGCGGCGTCCTCTACGGCTTGATCGGTTTCCTCGCGCTGCAGATCGCCTTCGGCGGTGGCAACGGAGGCAAGGAAGCCGACAACAGCGGCGCGATCGAGACGGTGGCCGAGCAGCCGTTCGGGACGTTCCTGCTCTGGCTCATGGTGATCGGGTTCGTCGCGCTGGTCGCCTGGCAGCTGTCGGAGGCCATCATCGGCCGCGGCCAGACCAAGGACAGGGTGGAGGCCGCCGCACGGGTGGTCGTCTACTCGCTGGTGGTGGCGACGCTGCTCAACGTGCTGCTGCGCGGGGACTCGGGCTCCTCGTCGGACAGCCAGTCGAAGGACATCACGGCGATGCTGATGGACCTGCCCGCCGGGCAGTTCCTGGTGGGCCTGATGGGGCTGGGGCTGATCGCTCTGGGAGGCTACTGGATCCACAAGGGCTGGAAGAAGAAGTTCCTTGAGGACCTGCGCACCGGAGAGATGCCCGCGAAGGCGCGGAACCTCGCCGAGAAGTTCGGCATGGCCGGTTTCATCGCCCGAGGCGCGATCGCCGTGGCCGCCGGTGTCTTCGTCATCCAGGCCGCGATCACCTACGACCCCGACAAGGCCAAGGGCGTCGACTCCACGCTGCGCTCGCTCGCAGACACCCCTGTCGGTCCGTGGCTGCTCGGTCTCATCGCGATCGGTCTGCTGCTGTTCGCGGCCTACTGTTTCTTCGAGGCTCGCTGGCGCCGTCTGTGACGGATGGAACCGCACGGTACGCCAGGTGCGGACACGCAGGTGAAAGCCGCTTTGGCAAGCCTCACCTGACTATCCGGTAAGTGATCACATTCCTACTTTTCCGCGACATCTTCCCCGCCGACCTCCGCGTCTTCCCAGAAGTGAAACGTCATCGGAGGGGGCGGTATGGACTCGTCGGAGTACGACGGCAGTGAATGGGTTCTCCGCCTGGCGGGGTCCCCGGACCAGGTGGCGAGAGCTCGCCGCCTGGTCTCGGTGATTCTGGGGCGAGACCACCCCCTCCACGACGACTGCGTCCTGCTGACGAGTGAGATCGCCACCAACGCGGTGATCCACTCCAGGTCGGGGGACGGCGGGGCGTTCACCGTCACGGTGGTCCACTCACCGGCGGGAGTGCGCGTCTCGGTCCAGGACGAAGGCTCCTGCCAGGCCCCCACCGCGAGCCGAGCCTCGGCCGACGCGACAGGGGGCCGGGGCCTGCCCATGCTGGAGACGCTGGCCCACCGCTGGGGCATGGTCAGGGAGGCGGGCTCCAACAGGGTCTGGTTCGAGCTGGAGATGGCCGACCTGCGCACGGGCGACCTCGCCGCCGCCCGGTAGACCCGGCGCGTACCGGGCGAAAGCCCCTCCTCGCTCAGCCGGGCCGTCGCGGCGTCGTGAAGGGCCGCGTGGTCGGGCGGACGTCCAGGTCGGCCAGCAGCCCGGCGATGCGGGCGGCGCGGAGCGGGTCGACGGGCAGGACGTGACCGGTCCACCAGCGGGCGATCTCCGGGGTCGGCCCCGAGGGAACCCGGTCCAGATAGTCGTCCAGCGGCGGGTCGTAGATGAAACCGGGCACCACGCCGCGGCTCTCCAGCCGGGCGACGACCTCGTCGCGGTTCTCGACCAGCAGGGGCACCCGCAGCAGCGGCAGCGGCGCCGCCTCGCGGACGCCGTCGGCCGCCCAGGGCAGGGCGCGGAGCAGCTCGACCCCGGCCACCCGGCGCTCCCGTTCGCGGTCGATCACCCGGAACCGGGAGCGGTGGTATCCGCGGAGCAGCGCCCCCTGACGCATCCGCCAGTCGTCGAGGTCGATCCGCAGCCAGTGGTCCATGGCGCGCGGGTCGACCGGGTCGGCGGCGACGACCGCGCGCAACTCCTCCTCGCGGGGCGGACAGCGGTGGCCGGTCCAGCGCACGAGACCCAGCGCCTTGAGGGCGTGCCACATCGGCCTGACCAGCCCGGTGCGGTAGATCGTCTCGCGCAGCACGGGCCGCAGCGTGCCGAGCAACTGGGCGCGCGCCCCTCCGGGGAGCAGCAGCTCGTCCCTGGCACGCGCCAGCTCGGGCAGCACGGCCGGGTCCTCCGCGGTGAGGAAGCCGCCGGACATCGCCCGCCCGTGCTTGGCGAGGCTGAACACCCCGGCCGTACCGAACGTGCCCGCGGGGCGGCCCTCCACGGTCGTCTGCATGGCGTGCGCCGCGTCGTCGAGGAGGATCACGCCGCGCCGGTCGCACTCTGCGCGCAGCTCGGTCACCCGGTCGGGCTGACCGTACAGGTGGGTGGTGACGACACCGGCGAGTCCGGTCCAGTCGACGGCGGAAACGTCGATGTTGCCGTCGCGCCAGGAGACCGGAGCCATCACCGGCTCAAGTCCGGCGGCCAGCACGACGAACAGCACCGTCTCACAGTTGGTCGGCGAGATCAGCACCCTGTCGCCGCGCTTGAACCAGTGGCGCAGCGCGAGGAGCAGGCCGAACCTGGCGGACGGCACGTGGAGGCACTCCTGGCCGATCCGGTCACGCATGACCGCCTCAAGCGCGCGGCGGCCGTCCGCGGGGCCGGAGGTGGCAAGGCGGGCGCTCATCGGGCCTCCTTCCGAGGGCTCATCGACTCTTCCTGCCGGTGCGCAGCCGACCGTATCGCTTCATGGCCCGGTCGGCGGCGCCGTACAGGACCGGGCTGTCGAGGATGAACCGCCGCACCCGGCGGACCGGCTCGGTACGCAGCCAGTGCGCCGCCGCGCCCATCGACCGGCGGCGCACGATGCCCTCGGTGACCGGGACGGTCCTGCTGCACAGCGCGTCCTTGTACTCCGAGCCGTTGCTGATGCCCAGGTCCAGCGAGGTGATCCCGAGCTTCGCGGCGGACTCGACCATGCGCAGGTGCTGGATCAGGCCGGGGGAGTATCTGGCGTACTCGGGATCGTACGCGGGGAACCAGCCGATCATCGTCGTGCCGGTGCGCAGCCCGAAATGACCCGCGACGGGCCTGCCGTCGGCGTACAGCATCGACAGCGGCCCCGCGAAGTCGTCGGTGTCGACGGCGTGCAGGCGTTCGACCAGCTCCACGACCCACGCCTTGCCGAAGCGGTCGGCGCGGCCCATCCGCTGATACTGGGCGGACTTCCACCGGCGCAGCAGCCGGAAGCTCTCAGGGTCGTCCACCGCGAACTCGGAGGTGACCTCGCCCACGTCGCGGCTCAGCTTCCGCTCCTTGTACAGGGTGGACTTGAGGAACTTCGGGGAGCGTCCGCGCAGCTCGTCGAGGAAGGCGTGGTAGCCGTCGGCGAAGTCGAGGACCACGGCCTCCTGCCTGAGCGTCCCGAACGGCTTGAACCACGGCTGGTGGTCGACCAGACAGCCGAACTCCCACACGCTCAGCCCGCACGCCCGAAGCAGGGCGTCGGAGTCGAACTCGGCGCCCGGCCGGTGGACGACCCCCTGGGAGAGCGACACCCACCCGCCCAGAGCGGCACTCACCCCGCCGCCGTGCAGCTCGAAGGGGAAGAACCCCACGGGCCCGTCGGACTCGCTGATCACCGCTACCCGCGCTTCCGGGCGGACCTCGCCCATCGCGATCGTGAAGTCCGGGCTGAGGAAGGGATTGTCCAGGTGTGAGGTGGAACATTGCATTCCGCGCCATGCCGAGATCTCGGCCGGGCCCAACTCCGCGGGCCGGATGACGCTGATTCTCATGCGCCGTCCCCCGTCGCGCCGGGGCGACCGGCGGTGTGCGCGAACCTACCGTTCACGAGGCCGATGGTCCTTTCTCGAAGCCTGGGACCAGGCAGTCGGACGTCGTTGGAGCAGGGGAGGTCCGGACGGCGGGCATGGGGAATGTGCGTCACGGCACGTGGAAACCGTCCCAGAACCAGGCGGCGGCTGATCCCCCGATCACGAACCGCCGATCCCCCGACTTCCCGAGTGGCGAATCCCCCGATCCGCTCTTCCCTCGAATCGCCACCCGATGCGCTGAATCTATCGGGATATCGCCCTATTCGCTTAGTAACGAGATAGTTCGCTTGGTAATACGGCAGGCTCGCTACGCGACGTCGAAGGAGGCAGGTCCCGAGGGCGTCCTGGGCGGCAGCGGAGGGACCGCGGGGATGAGCCGCTCGATGACCGGCAGGGCGCGATGGGCGTACAGCGGGTCGATCGGCAGCACGTGCCGGGCCCACCAGCGCGCCACCTCGGGCTCGGGTGAGGGGTCGGTGAACTCGGGCAGGTAACCGTCGTACGGCGGGTCGTAGAGGTATCCGGTGGCGACTCCGTGCCGCTCCAGCTCGGCGATGGCCGCGTCGCGGCCGTAGACCAGCAGCGGAACCCGGAAAAGCGGCTGGTCCAGGTGGCGGCGTACGGCCGGGGCGACGGTGGGCAGCGCGGCCAGCGTCGAGACACCGGCGATCCGCCGCGACCGCTGGCGGGGCAGCGCGTGCAGGCGCCTCGACTGGTACCAGCGAGAAAGGTGGCCCCGCCTGGCCCGGTAGTCGTGCAGGTCGGCCCGGACCCAGGAGTCGAACGCCGGCAACTGCTGGGGTGCGTACTCCATCGCCTTGAGCAGATCCTCGGGGCGTGGCGCGATGCGGTATCCCTCGCGCTCCTCCTCCATGCCGAGGGCGCGCATCGCCTTCAGCGCCGGGCGGACCATGTTCAGGCGCAGCGCGGCGTGCCGGCCCGCGGAGGTCAGCACACTGTGGATCTCTTTCTTGAAGACACCGGGCTGCAGCAGCCGGTCGCGGTCACGCTCCAGGGCGCGCAGATCCGAGAGGTGCTCGACCGCGATCACTCCGCCGGAGCCCGCTCCCGCGTGCTTGGACAGGCTGAACACGCCGGCCACCCCGAAGGTGCCGATCGGCCTGCCGTTCACGCTCGTCTCGATCGCGTGCGCGACGTCCTCGATCAGGATCTTGCCACTGAACGCGGCCACCCGGTCCGGCAGGCCGTACAGGTTGGTGGTGAGCACCGCGTCGACCGTGTCGAGGTCGACGGCGTCGACGTCGATGTTGCCGTCGTCGAGGGAGAGGGGGGCGATGACCGGGCGCAGCCCGGCCGCGAGCACGAGGAAGAGGATCTCGTCCGCCGACAGCGGTGACATCAGCAACCGCTGACCGGGGGTGCACCAGTGCCGCAGGGCCAGATACAGGCCAAGGCGGTTGGAAGGCAGCGGAAGACAGAGGCGATGAGTCCGCTTCGCCACTATGTGCTCAGGAGTCACCGGAGACCAGATATCACGTACGACATCGCGGCCGCAAACCGGAAGGGCCGTGTCGCCCTAACCGGTCGCCACCTGGGATGTTTTGCCATGTTTCATCACTCTGCGCATGTTTGGGAAGATCAGCAGCGCGACCAGGAGCTGGCTGCCGAGCATGGCGTAGCCCACCGCGGCGATTCCGAAGTGGGGGAAGAGCACCGCTATCGAGGTGAGGACCAGGACGGCCATCCCGATCTGGACGAGGGCGAGCTTGCGTGCCTCGCTCTGGGCGCGCAGCATGCTGAGGCAGATCTCGATCACCGTCTGGGGGAGCACGGCGATCGCCATCAGGCGCAGCAGCGGCGTGCCCGCCTCGGCGAACCCCGGGCCGAACACGCCCAGGATCAGCGGCGCGCCGATCACGACCACCGCGACGACCGGCCCGACGATCAGGAAGGTGCGCCGCAGCGCGTTGCGCACGCTCTGTCCCAGCTGGGCGGCGTTGAAGGAGCCCTCGACGGTGAGCGAGACCGCCATGTTGGCCGCGAGCAGCCCGACCATGGAGCCCAGGGTGTGCGCTATCGAGAAATAGCCGAACGTCGGGGCGTCGTCGAGCCAGCCCGCGACGATGACCGGGACGAGATAGAGGATCAGCAGGATGGAGAACGCGCCGGGGAAGTCTCCGGCGAGGAAACGTCCCACCTCGCGCAGGCGCGGCGGGTTCGCCGCGGTCACCTCGGTGTTCTTGACGTGCTTGGGGATGATGACCCCGAAGATGAGCCAGCTGATCGGGATCAGCGCTATGGCCGTCGGCACGATCCACGAGACGAAGATGCCGCCGAAGACGCCGCCCTGCGGCAGCGCGTGCGCCAGCGCGATGAGCAGGCCCATCTTGACCAGGCCGAACGCCAGGCTGTTGACCGGCACCCAGACGGCGTTGCGTAGCCCGGCCAGCGTCACGTCCTGGAGGGTGAAGATCGTCCACACGAGCACCGAGGCGAGGAAGAACAGGCCGGGACCGAGCCCGCCGAGGTCGGCGTAGACCGATCCCCACAGCGGCAAGGTCAGCAGGAACCCCAGCGCCGCCACCAGGCCGGTGGCTCCGGCGACCGCGTAGCCGCGCAGGATGAACTCGGCGGTGCGGCGCCCGGCCACCGGGATGAACCTGGCCATGGCGCCCGCGAAGGCGAGCCCGGTCAGGGAGGAGAACAGCCGCATCGCGCTGATCTGGGCCTGCCCCTCACCGAACGCGGTGGCGCTGTACAGGTGCGTGGCGAGGAACCAGTAGCCGAGTCCCAGCACGGCGGTGATCCCCGTGTTGATCATCAGCGCGTAGCCCTGCAGGAACAGTGGGTTCCTGAGGTCCTTGCGGAGGCGGTCCATCAGGCCGGTCCCGCGTGCCTCGGTGGCCGTCCCGCCCGTCGCCCGCTCTCCTCCGTCGCGCGTCACGCCGCCATCGTCGGCCGGACCGCTTGCATCGACCTTGCCGCCGGCTGTACGGAGACCGGAGGCCGTGTTCGCACCGGGGCGGAGAATGTCCGGCCCGCTGCCCGGCGTGGGGGCGCCGCTCCCCGGCCTGGCGTGTCGGCCGGTGCCGTGCTCACTCACGCCGGTCTCTCCGATCCGCGCCGTCCCCGAAGGCGGCGCGGGAGCGCCGCGGATCGCTCGGGCGGGGTGGGGCGGTGGTCTCGTCGACGGTGTCGGAAGGGCGCGTCACCGGCCTTCGCGTCTCGTCGCGAGACCTGCCGGTCACCGAGGGGTACATGAGAATCGGCACGTGAGTCATGATGCCCCAGTTTCCGGCGGGCCGTGTCCGGCATGTATACGGAAGTCCCAGGCAGGGCTTGATTGTGATAGAGGCTGCCCCGTTTTCGTGGGGATTGGGATGAGCGGGAGTGGCCGAGATCACCTCAGCGGGAGGTGAGGAGGCGGTTCAGGACACGGACGCCGAACTCCAGACCCTCGACGGGGACACGCTCGTCCACCCCGTGGAACATGCCGAAGTAGTCGAGGTCCGGGGTGAGCATCAGCGGGGCGAAGCCATAGCCCCTGATGCCGAGCCCGGCGAAGGACTTCGCGTCGGTGCCGCCCGACATCACGTACGGCACCGGTCGCGCCGACGGGTCCTCGGCCACCAGGGCGGCGCGGAGCCGGTCGAAGAACGGCGAGTCCATCGGGGCGGAGGGGGCGTCCTCGATGTTGACGAACTCCCGGGTCACCCGGGGGCCGAGCAGACGGTCGATCGTCTCCAGGAACTCCTCCCGATGCCCTGGCAGGAACCGCCCGTCCACGTGTCCCTCGGCGGTGCCGGGGACCACGTTGACCTTGTAGCCCGCCTGGAGCATCGTCGGGTTCGCCGAGTTGCGGATCTGCGCCCCGAACAGGTCGCCGATCCTGCCGAGCCGCCGAGCCTCCTCCTCCAGCCGGTCGAGATCGATGCGCTCGCCGAGAACGGCCGACAGGTCCTCGATCAGCGCCGCCACTCCGGGCGTCAGCCGCACCGGCCAGCGGTGGGAGGCGATCCTGGACATGGCGTGGCAGAGTTCGGCCACCGCGTTGTCCACCGGCGGGCGGGAGCCGTGGCCCGCGACGCCGGTCGCGGTGAGCCGCATCCAGGCGGTACCGCGCTCGCCCACCGCGACGGGGTAGATCCGCGTGCCCCCGGCCTCGACGCTGTAGCCGCCGGACTCGCTGATCGCGTCGGTGCAGCCGTCGAACAGCTCGCGGTGGCGCCGTACCGCGTAACGCGCTCCGTACTCGCCGGTGGCCTCCTCGTCGGCGAGGTAGGCGAGGACGATGTCCCGATCCGGCCGCACCCCGCGCCGGGCCCAGTCGCGGACCAGGGTGAGCGTCATGGCGAGGGTGCCCTTCATGTCGATCGCGCCCCGGCCCCAGACGCATCCGCCGAAGACCTCGCCGGAGAAGGGGGGGATCCGCCAGTCGGACGGCCTCGCGGGGACCACGTCGAGGTGGCCGTGGATCAGCAGGGCCTCGGGCGAGTGGCCGGGGATCCTGGCGATCACGCTGGTCCTGCGGCTGGCCGACTCGAACACCACGGGCTCGATCCCGGCGTCGGACAGCAGGGTGGCGACGTGCTCGGCCGCCGGACGTTCACCGGTGCCGGGGTTGGTGGTGTCGAATCTGATCAGATCCGAACAGATCTGTGCGACCTCGCTCATCAAAGAACGCCCCCGGAGCCAGATTCCCAAAGCTTTTCATCAAAAGGTGCATACCCCTCCGGGTTGGAAGTAGCACCCCATGTGATCATTATGTGGTCGTTTCGAGCACTCCCGGTCGGCTATGACGCCGCCACCCCTACAGGGTCCGGGAGCCCGGCCTCACTCGCTGTGCGTGGTCTGCGGGGTTTTTTTGGTCGAGCCCTTCGCCACGCTGGGGTCGCCCGCGGCGAACGCCTCGGCGACCTTTCCTCCGATGCGTCCGCGCTCGCTCACCTCGATCCCATGGGACTTCGCCCACGCCCGGATCTCGGCGCTCCGCTCACGGTTGCCGCCGGAACCCTTCGACCTGCCCTTGCGGCCCATGGAGGTGCTCGCCTTGCGGGCGGCGGACTGGAACGGTCTGAGGGCCTCGCGAAGTTTCGTGGCGTTCTTCGAACTCAGGTCGATCTCGTAGGCGGTGCCGTCGAGGCCGAACGAGACGGTCTCGTCGGCCTTCTTACCGGTGATGTCATCGGTGAACGTGACGACTTGCTGACGTGCCATTGTGTGACTCCTTAATCTTGGCGCCGGAGCGTGCGGCCGTGAACCCGGCCGACGATGGTCCCGCGTCTTCCCCGCGCGTAAAACTCTAGTCCCTCCTTTCGTTGTCGCGCCCAGGAAACCCCTGTTCGCCGGAGATCCACTCTCTCAGGTTAATTACTCGAGGTCGAACTCCGGCGTCTCCACGTCATTGGTAAATGCTTCCCGTTCGCGGGGCATTAAAAACGACGACGACACCGGGGCCCCTTGGCGGCTTGTATGCCGGGCTCCGTCGGCTGCCCCGGCGGGCTTTACCGAAGGGGTGCCGGGGCGCTTTGGAGTTTCGTGACCTCCGGGTGGTTTCCATCCTGGCCGCCCGGAAAAAAATCGACTTCCACCACTTCGGGGCACTCCGGTGCATCGTTCGGCCGCGGTTCGTTTCCCTGGCTTCGCGGCGCCGGAGGCGCCGGTCTGCCGCGGCGGTCCTCTCGGCCCGCAGACAGGTTCTTTCGCTCCCTTTTCGCTGCTCACGGTACTTGTCGCACCGAGACCGTACGGAAGGGACGAGGGGTGGGCCAGGTCGGGAGAGGTGGAAGGAGAGGCTTCGCGCGGGTCGCGCCGGACGCTCGGCGGACAATTCGCGCACGCCGGAAGTTCGTAACCGAGCGCGTTCCGGGATTCCGGAGGACAAATGGCTTCCCCGCCCCCGGAATGCGCGCCGCCCGTGCACGGGTTTCAGGTGTCCGGTATCGGGCGCCTTCGAAGGCGCCGCCGGTACGTTGCCGATCACATTGAGGTGTGATCTCGACACTCTCCGGTAAGGCAAGACTCGCCTTGCGGACCGTATGATTCCGGGCGTCTCGCATTGCGGGAGAGGGGGGCGGCGGTGGTCGTTTGCTCCTTGGTCGACATTGGCCCGTTCCATCACCCGGATCAATCGCGCGGCCTTCCCCGAATTGTTCGCGAACCGATCGGAGATCGGATAGGCGTATTGACCGGATCCCGGCGTTCCCGGTTCGGCCGGACCCCCGGGGCCCGGCCGTCCGGCCCGATCACCGGATCGCCCGGACGTGCTCACCGGGGACTCCCCTCCGGCCCGCCCGGCGGCCGGGAGGTCCGCCGGTCCCGGGCCTCGGACGGGCTCCCGAACCCTCGGCCCTTCGCTCCGGAGTCCCGGGAGCTCCAGGAGTCCGAACAGTCCCGGCAGCTTCGGCAGGAGTCCTCGGCGCCGGTGGCCGCCGCCTGCCGTGCGGACGAGATCGGATTTGTCGGTAGCGATCTCTACCGTCCGGCTCATGACGAACGCAGTGCAGGCCTACGCCTATGCCGGCCCCTCCACACTCGCCGACGGACATCTGGGCCTGTCGACATCCGGTGGCCGGACCACGTCGGGGTTTCTCGACCATCCCCGCTTCTTCAGCGGAGTGCTCACCCAGGCCGCACCGGCCGCGACCGGCCTGCTCGCGGTCGCCGACGTGGCATTGGCCCGCTACCACCGGCCGCAGCCGGGATTCACCCGCGATCCGGTCGTGACCTGTGGTGGCGACCGTCTTCGATTCGAGTCCTTCTCCGCCTGCGGTGGCGTCTACGCCCGGCTGGACGTGCTCGGCCCCGCCCTCGACGGTGAGATCTTCGACCGGGGCACCACCAACGTGGACGTCAACAACCCGCTGCGTGAGGCACTGGCCAGGGTCGGCGCCCGTGACCCGCTGCACGTCGGGGTCGGCCCCGACGAGCTCACCGTGACCACCCTGGACGGCGCGGTCGTGGAGAAGAAGGTGCCGCTGCCCGACCGGTGGCTGCGCGGTTTCGCGGAGGTCCAGGTGATCGCCTCCGGATTCGACCTGCGTGCCGAACTCGCCGGGCCGCAGGCCGTCAGGTTCCTGCGCGGCCTGCCGAAGCGGGCGACGGCCGAGGTGTGGGCGGTCCCCGCGGGCAGGGAACTGAGACTTTCGGAGCGGGCCCTACCCGGTGGGGTCCATCTGGCCGGGGCCGGCAGGCTGGCGACGATGATGCCGTCGTTGCGCTTCGCCAAGGCTCTGCGGGTGTACGGGCCGGCGGACGGCTCGGGGGCGAGCGCCTGGGAGCTGGAACTGCCCGGTATGCGGTACACGCTGGTGCTTTCTCCGCAGGCTTGGCGCGGTTTCTCCGGGGAGGGAGCCGTCCTGGACGATCTTTCCTCGGACGTGGTGGCCGGCGACGCCGACCTGGTCGGCGTCCTGCTCGACTTCGAGCCCACCCTGGAACTCGGCCTGCTCGCCGAACGCTCCGGGCTCGCGCCGGAGCGGGTCCGGGCCGCGCTCACCCAGCTCGGCACGGCGGGCCGGGTCGGCTACGACCTCTTCGAGGCCGCGCACTTCCACCGCGAGCTGCCCTACGACCGCGACCACGTCGCGGCGCTGAACCCCAGGCTCGGCTCCGCCCGCGCCCTGCTGGCCTCCGGCGCAGTCCGCCTCACCGGTGCCGATTCGGCCGAGGTGACCACCGGAGGCGGCGTCCGCCTGGTGCGGATGGCGGAGGGGTCGTGCACCTGCCCGTGGTGGTACGACCACCGGGGCTCGCGAGGCCCCTGCAAGCACGTGCTCGCCGCCCGGATGGCCGCCGGCACCCCGGACGCCTCCCCGGCGGCGCCGCTCTCCCACGTCGGGGAGGACTCCCGATGACGGTCTGGGACGAGGTCCGCGACCTCATCGACAACGGTGGCCTCGACGAACTCGCGGCCCGGATGGCGGGGCTCGACGCCGCCGGGCGCAAGGAGGTCGCGAAGGAACTGCCGGGACACCTCAGGTCGGTGCGTCTCGGGACGGACGACTTCGAGCGGTGGGAAAGCCGGGGCGCGCGGAGAGAACGCCTGCGGGTGGCGGGCGCGGGCTCGCTCGGTGGCGCGGCGGCCGTGGCCACCTGGCTGAACCGCCGCGAATTCGCGTTCTTCAGCTGGGAGAGGCCGGGCGACACCGACGCCCTCATGACGGTGATCTCCGCGCGGGAGCCCGAGTGGCAGGCCGATCTGGTCACCCGGCTCACGCTCCGGATCCGCGACCGGACCTCACCGGGGGTGCCGCTGGCGCTGAACCTGCTCCGCCGTACCGGCGTGACCCCGCCCGAGCACGACCCGCTCGTGCTCGGCTGGCTCGCCACGCCGCCCAGTGCGAGCAGGCTCCGCAGGGATCCGCTCTTCGACACCCTGCTGCCGAGGATCTTCGAGGCACAGGGCGTGGGCCGCGCCCTGCGCGAGGAGCGAAGCACCCCGCTGCGCTCCGACTCCTGGCTCGGTGCCCTGGCCATGCTGGGCGGCGAGGGGCGGGCGAGCCGCGAGATGCTCGTGAACGGCTGCGTGAGCCGGTTCCTGCGCGGAGGGGACGCCGTCGACCTGCGGTTCTTCGTCCGCCTCCACGAGCTGCTCGACCCCACGTACGCGGAGGTGGAGGCCCGCGCCCGCGACTACCTGCGCCTGCTGCCGGCCGCGCCGGGGCCGGTCGCGGAACTCGCGCTCAGGCACCTGCGCCGCCTCGACCACCTCGACCCGGCCGACGTGACCGAGGCGCTGGAGGGCGTGCTGTTCCGCGCCGAGAGCGGGCTGGTGCGCACCGGGCTGACCTGGCTCGACCAGACCCTGCGGCGGTCGCCGGAACGGGCCGACGAGCTGGCCCCGGCTCTCGCGTCCGCGTTCGGACACGAGGCGTACGCCGTACAGGAACGCGCCACGCGTCTCGCGGCCAAGCACGCGGCACACCTCACCCCGCTCGGCGCGGAGACGCTGCGCTCGGCGCTGGACGCGCTCCCGCCCGACCTGAGACGGCTCCTCGCCGAGAGGGTCGGGGGAGAGCCGGAGCCCGAGGCCGAGCCGGAGGTCCTCGTCCCGCCGCCGCTCATCCCACCCGATCCGGTGGGAGCCTTCCCCGACCCGCCGGGCACGGTCGCCGAACTGGTCCGCGCGGGTTCGTCTCGCGACTGGCAGGAGGCCGAGCGGTGGCTCGCGGGCTTCGTCCTGCTCGCGGCGGAGGACCGTGAGGCGCTGCGCGCCGCGCTCAGCGGGAGCGTCGACCGGATTCACGAGCTCTACCGGAGGCAGGACTGGTACGCGCCGCACGACTGGTTCACCGCGATCGCCGCGGAACTCGTCACCCCCGGCGCCGACCCCGGACCGGCGGTTCGGGAGGATCCCGAGGTTTCCGAGGGGTGGACCTTCGGGAACGTCACGACCGGTTCGGGGAGCCTGGGCGGCTGGGAGATGTTCCTCGGTGATTTTCTCGCCGGAGCGCGCGACCAGATCATGCGGGTCCTCGCCGGAGTCGGCGAGGGCGGCGGGGCGGCAGGACCGGGGGAGGCGTACGGCGCCGCCCGGGTGCTCAGGCCCGACCGGCTCCCCGGTGAGTACGACGTCTCCGCGCCGCACCGGTTCGTGCTCCGGCGGTGCGCGGAGGTGCTCGCCGCGCTCAGGGCGGGAACGCTGCCGCCGGTCCTGCTCGCGACCCCGACCGCCGCCACCGGTCACCTCGATCCCGCCGTCTTCCTCACCCGGCTGGAGGCGGTCGAGGCCACCGGGGCCGAGCCGCTGCCCGCCGACTTCCAGCAGGCGCTGCTGCGGTTGCCGGCGACCGTGGAGCCCGAGGCGGTCGTCCGGGCCGGAGGGCTCACCTCCGAGGCCGGGCGCCGGGCGGCGCGATGGCTGGCGGAGGGGCCGGTCGAGGTGGAGACGCGCGTCCGCTGGACGTTCAGCGAGAACGGGGACCTTCGCTACACCGACGAACACGAGCCGCCTCCGGGCGCCCGCCTGAATCCGGTCCCCCGGGTGCGGGCCGAAACGACCGGTCTGCCCTTCGTGGACGAGCTGCTCGGCGAGGTGCCGAGCAGCTACGGGGAGATGCACGGCCAGTGCCTGGGCTGGTGGCCCGCCGTCCTGCCCTCGCACCGCGACGTGGTCGCCGCCGGCTATCTCCCTCATCTGCTCCACTCCTGGTACCGGCCCGGGATCCAGTCGGAAGACGTCGAGGCGCTCACCGCCGGTGAGGGGCCGGCCGGTGAGCCGATCGCGCTGCTGCTCGCCTTCTTCCTCGCCCAACGGGATCCGGACCGTGGCGTGCGGCTGGTACTGCGGATGGCGGCGAGGGGGGACCTGCCCGCGGACGCGCTCGGCAGGCAGCTCGCCCTGCTCACGGAGCGGACCTGGGTGAAGCTGCCGCACGCGGTGGCCGGGCTTGAGCGGGCGGCCGGGCAGGGAGCTCACCGAGAGGTCTGGCAGGTGATCCGGGCGGCACTGCCGCACGTGTTGCCGGGGGAGGGGGAGCGGCCGCGCTCGGGCGCGACCGAGCTCGTCGCCCTGGGCGTGGAGGTGGCAGGCCGGGCCGGGGCGCGAGGAGAGATCACCGGGCTCGCCCCGTCGTCACGCCGTTCCTCGTCGGGGTTCGGCCGCCAGTGCCGCCGCCTGCACGACTATCTCGTACGGTCCTGAGCCCGTCCGCTCGGGGCGGGGGTGGCGGGACGGTGGCCGGGCGGACGCCGTCCCGTCGCGCGTGCGGAGAACGCCGAGAACGCCGTGGCGACGAGCTTGCGGATCAGCACCGTGAG
Organism: Streptosporangium sp. NPDC000509; assembly: GCF_042898365.1. Taxonomy (NCBI): domain Bacteria; kingdom Bacillati; phylum Actinomycetota; class Actinomycetes; order Streptosporangiales; family Streptosporangiaceae; genus Streptosporangium; species Streptosporangium sp. NPDC000509. The sequence goes on from NZ_JBIAYX010000009.1 coordinate 271,333, forward strand.
CGCCGCGGTGATGATCGCCGCCCAGGTCTGGGCCTGGGAGAGGTGCAGGAGCCCGGCCGCGAGGAGGAAGTCGAGCAGCACTCCCAGGGCGGTGCCGGCGGCGGCGCCGGAGAGGAGGACGGCGAGCGCCGCGGCCAGTCCCATGACGACGATGAGGGGGACGAGCGTGCGGGCGAGGTCAGTCATTCCCCGCACCGGGCGGGACGCGCCCGCCGGGGACGGTCTGCGAGGCGCCCCCGCGTGCCTCGCTCATCGTGCGTCCCTCCCGCTGGATCTCCCTGTTCAGGAAGAAGTTCAGGGCGGTGCGGATGGTCGCGATCGCCGCGAGCTGCCCGATCTGCGGGAAACTCGGCGCGATCGCCGTGCGCAGCACGTCGCTCGCCAGCTGGAACTCCAGGCCGAGCGCGAGGAAGCGTCCCAGGAACAGCCGCACCGCGATGAACCCGTCCTCGTGCCGCCGTACGGCCACCAGCACGAACCGCACGAACGCGATCGCGGCGCCGACGAAGATGACGGCCGCCCCGGCCGCCTCGACGAGGCGTACCAGCAGGTCGACGAGCCGCCGGAGGGTCTCCTCCGGTAGAAGATCGGGCATGCGCTGCTGGTACCCCGCCGGATCCCGGCCCATGCGCCCGCGGTCGCCACCCGGTCCGCGCCACCCGGAGGCGGAGAGCGGCGCGAACCGGACGCTCGCGTCGCCCTCCCCCCGGCCTCCCTCCGGCCGATCGGCGGCGCTCGGCCCGCCGTGTCCGTCGAGTGCCCGTCAGAGGTAGAGGCCGGTGTTCTCGTGGGGGGCCGGTGCGTGGTTGACGACGCCGTCGCGGAGGGCGAAGAGCTCGGCGAGGGTCGCACCGGAGGGGGAGAGTCCTTGGCCGGTGCCGAGCCAGCGGGCGGCCTCGTCGTAGGGGAAGGCGCCGACCTCGATCTGGGCGAGGCAGCGGCCGGGACGGGTGACGGCAGGGTGGAGGTGGGCGAGGTCCTCGTTGGTGGTGATGGCCACCAGGACGTCGCGGCCCTGGCCGAGGAGCCCGTCGGTCAGGTTGAGAAGGCGCGACAGCCCCTGTCCGGTGGCCTCCTTGGCGCCGGACCTGATCAGCTCGTCACAGTCCTCCAGCACCAGGAGCCGCCACCGATCTCCGCTGTCGCCTCCGTCGTCGTGGTCATGGTCGTCGGAGCCGACGGCGACCTCCATGAGGTATCCGGGGGAGTGGAACAGCTGCTCGGGGTCCAGCACGCAGTCGACCTGGCACCACGACCGCCACTCGTGGGCGAGCGTGCGCAGCAGCGTCGTCTTGCCGGTGCCCGGCGGCCCGTGCAGCAGGATCAGCCGGCCGTGTGCCTCCGAGGGGGTGACGGACATCAGCCGTGACAGCGGTTCGCTCACGGACCTGGCGTAGTTGCCGGCGACCTCCGCCCAGGGAGCGGCGGTGATCGGCTTCTCCGAGCGGCGGCTGCCACGGGGACCCTGCCACCAGAAGCCCATCGTGACGTGGTCGCTTTCGGGGGCGGGCTCCTTGGCGTCCCTCGTGATCTCCTCGATCACCGAGCGGGCCAGGCCCTCGTCGACCGCGGTCACGCTGACCGTGGCGGCGCGGTTGCGGTAGCGGATCACGCGCAGGGTCCAGCCCTCTCCGCACAGCAGCCGCGAGTCGCGGCCGTCCTTCTCCGAGGCCGCCCTGACGAGCCTTCCCGAGGCGGGGGCGAGGGAGGCGTCGGGACGGACCCGCTCCAGGTTCGCGGTGCGCGACCAGGGCTGGGCCCCGGTCGCGAAGGGGGACAACGCGAGGGCGTCGATCACGTCCACCGCCGCGTCGCCGTCGTCGAGCCAGATCTTCATCGGCAGCTCGACCGGGCGCGGCTCCGGCTGGAAGTCGACCTCCTTGAGTACGGACATGGCGCCAATGATCCTCGCGGGACGCTCTGCGGTCGAAGGGTTTTCGCGCCGGACTCAGGAGGCCGCCGAGGAAGCGGGGGCCTCGGGGGCGGTGCGGAGCAGGGCGTCGACCAGAGGGCTCGGCGGGCGGGTGAGCGGACCGGTGAGGACGAGGGCACGGGTCAGGGACGGCTTCAGCGGGATCATGACGAGCCCGGGGGTGAGGAGGCCGCGGCCGAGGTCGGGAACCGTCGAGACGCCGATACCCGCGGCGATCATTCCGATGAGTGTGCCGAGCTCGCGCACATGCTGGGCAGGGGCGTAGGGGACACCCGCCATGGAGCACAGCAGCCGGGTCTGCGGCTCGCAGCCCCCCTTGGAGACGAGCAGCGGATCCTCCGTCAACTCGGCCATCGTGATGTGTTCCTGACCGGCGAGGGGGTGATCGGTGCGGACCACGGCGTGGAAGGCGTCGCGGCCCACCACCACATGCGCGGGGGGAGGGGGCAGCGGATCGACGAGGACGGCGGCGTCGACGACTCCGGTCTCCAGCCAGGGAGACAGCTCGTCGTCGTCACCCTCGAAGACCTGCACCTCGACACCGGGGAGTTCCGCGCGCCAGGTCCGCATGAGCTGGGGGAGCAGCCCGCAGCAGACCGTGGGCGGGGCGGCGACGCGGACGACTCCGGTGTGCTGTCCCAGGTGTGCGGAGACGGCCTCGTCGATGGCGGACACCGAGGCGAGCGCCGCCTGGGCGTGCGGCAGGATCGTCGTCCCCAGCGCGGTGGGTCCCACGCCTCCGTGCCGCAGCACCAGCGGTGCGCCGAGAGCGCGCTCAAGTGCGGCGAGCGCGTGGGAGACCGCCGACTGTGACATGCCCAGCTCCTCGGCGGCCGCGCCGAAGCCGCCGTTCGCGATCACGGCGGCGAAGACTCGGAGTTGCGCGACCGTGGCCCTCATGAGGACATCTCATCACACCGCCGGGGCAACTCATTGGACACATGCTCAGCGCCTGATGAGACTGCTCCGGTGACCCGTGAAAGAACCTTCCCGGCAGCTCCGCGGGTGCGGGCGGCCGACGCCGCGCCGCTCCCGGCGAGCAGGTCGGTGCTCGCCCGATATCTCGCGCTCGCCCTGACCTGGGGGGCGAGCTTCCTGTTCATCAAGGTCGCTCTCACCGGCCTGTCTCCCGTCCAGACGGTGCTGGGCCGTCTCACGCTGGGAGCGCTCACCCTCAACGCGATCATGCTGGTCACCCGCCGGAGCTGGCCTAGGCAGCCGAGACTCTGGGCGCACCTGGGGGTGGTCGCGCTGCTGCTGTGCGTGGTGCCGTTCCTGCTGTTCGCCTGGGCCGGGCAGCACATCCCCTCGGGGCTCTCCAGCATCTACAACGCCACGACGCCGCTGATGACGATGTTCGTGACCCTGGCCGCGCTCCGCCAGGAACGCCTGGACGCGGCGGGGGTGCTCGGCCTGCTGCTGGGTGCGGCGGGTGTCGTCGTCGTCCTCGCCCCGTGGAACCTGAGCGAGGCCGGCCCCGGATGGGCGCAGGCGGCCTGCCTGGGGGCGACGTTCTGCTACGGCATGGCCTTCGCCTACACGCGGCGCTTCGTGGTCTCCTACGGCTACGACGCCCCCACGATCGCCGCCGCCCAGATCAGCGTGGCGGCCCTGGTCATGCTCGCGCTGAGCCCGCTGCTGGCAGGCGGTCCGGTGCGCCTGGACCTGCCCGTCGTGGCGAGCATGGCCGCCCTGGGCGTCCTGGGTACGGGGCTCGCCTACATCTGGAACACCACGGTCATCGCCCGTTGGGGGGCGACGGCCGCCTCGACGGTGACGTACCTGACCCCGCTGGTGGGGGTCGTCCTCGGGGTGCTCGTCCTGGGTGAGACGCTGACGTGGAATCAGCCGCTCGGCGCGGTGATCGTCGTCATCGGCATCATGACCGGTCAGGGCCTCATCGGTTCCTGGTCAGGTCGCCGGTCTCGGTGACCAGTTCGGGGCCGGGAACGTCCTTCCAGGTGTAGGTCAGGGCGTCACCTTTGCGCCTGAGCCACACGGTGCCGGGGACGCAGCCGGTGCCGGAGCCGAGGGTGAAGGTCAACTCCTCGGCGGTGACCTTGGCCAGGGTGATCCGCCCTTTGCAGCCGTTGACCGGTTCCGCCCATTCGGCTCCGTCGTCGCCCTTTCTGAGCGTGACCTCGATCCGCTTCTCGCCGGGGGAGAACGGGTTGGTGGAGGTGACGCCGTCACCGGCCCACGCTCCGGCGAAGGAGGCGGGGATCTCGACCCCGTTCCCCGGCGGGGCCGACCTCTCGGTGCCGGAGGGTTCCGGAGTGGACGGGGCCTCGCCTCCGGACGGCGACGAGGGCGGCGGGGTGGACGGTGTCGCCCGGCCGGAACCGTTGACGCCGGTCTCGGGGATGCCCGGAATGAGCCAGGCGGCGACCCCCGCGGCGATCAGCAGCGACACCGTGACGAGGGCCGCGCCGGTGACGGCGCCCCGCCGGCCACGGCGGGATTCCCGGGTCGTGAGCGCCGACCGTCCCGGAGGGGCGGCGATCCGGCTGCCGATCCTGGCCAGATCCTCGGTGGACTCGGCGGAGAGGCCGGCGGCGACCGGGTCGACGAGGCCGACCATCAGCGCGCGGGCCGTCGGACGGCGGGCGGGATCCTTGTCCAGGCAGGAGGCGATCAACCCGGCGAAGGCGGGAGGCAGGGGCGACAGGTCCGGGTGGTGGTTGAGGATCCGGTTCAGCACGGCCGGCACGGTGTCGGCGCCGAAGGGAGGGCTGCCGCTCGCCGCGCAGAGCATGGTGGCCGCCCAGCCGAACACGTCGGAGGCGGGTGAGGCGGGAGCCCCGCCGATCTGCTCGGGGGACAGGTAGGCGGGGGTGCCGATCAGGCCGGAGGCGGTCGTGGCCGCGCCCTCCGCCCTCGCGATGCCGAAGTCGACCACCCTGGGGCCGTCGGGGCCGAGCAGCACGTTGGCGGGCTTGAAGTCGCGGTGCACCACCCCGGCGGCGTGGATGGCCGTCAGCGCGGTCGCCGTACCGACCACCAGGCGTTCCAGTTCGCCGCTCCGCAGCGGGCCCCGCTCGCGGATCCTCTCCTCCAGCGAGGGGCCGTCGACGAACTCGCTGACCACGTACGGGAGGGGGCCGTCCACGGAGGCGGTCAGCACGCGCGCCGTGCAGAAGGGCGCGACGCTCTCCAGGGCGGACAGTTCGCGGGCGAGTCGCGCCCGCGACGCGGTGTCGCCGCGGAACAGCACCTTCACCGCAACCCGCTCGCCGCTGGGAGCGTGCGCGAGGTAGACGACGCCCTGGCCGCCCTCACCGACCCTCCCGGCGAGCTGGAACGCGCCGAGCCGAGCCGGGTCGTCAGGGGTGAGGGGGGTCACGACCATGGGGGAAGGCTATCCGTCTTGTCGGTGATGTGAAGTGTGATGGGTGAACGGGGGACACGGAGGAGAAAGGGGAACCGCCCGGTTCGGGGCGGCGTGCCGGATGCCTGGCTCGCCGGTGACCCACGGCGTTCGCGCCGAGGGGAGAGGAACCTGGAAAAGGGAAGCGCGCTCCCACCTCGACGGGGCTCGCCGAGCCTCGCGAACCGGGGGAGGGCGCGGTTTAGAGGGCCCGGCAGGGGTTAGGAGAACGGCTGTTTCGCTACCCGACGACCATCCGGAGTGCTTCCCCCATCACACCGCGACAAGGGACCAATTGCTTTAACGGCCTCATTGGTGCCGTGTCAGCCATTACGCTCCGGTAGGGCAATATCACTCAGACAGTGGAGACGTTTCGTGGCCATCGATCTCGTTACTCGCCGTGAGTGGGGCGCCCGCCAGCCGCGCGGTTCCTACAGCAAGCTCAACTCCACCAAGGGAGTGAAGGTCCATTACACGGGTGGCCAGGTCAGCCCGGACATCGTGAACGACCACGCCAAGTGTGTCGCGTTGGTGAAGTCCATCCAGAGCCACCACATGGACGGCAACGGCTGGATCGATGTCGGATACTCCATGCTGGTCTGTCCGCATCGGAAGGTCTTCGAGGGGCGCGGCGTGCGCAACGTCCCGGCCGCCAACGGCGCCGGGCTCAACAGCGACCACTACGCGGTGCTCGGGCTGGTCGGCTCCTCGGGGTTCACCAAGCCGACCGACGACATCCTGCACGGCATCCTCGACGCCATCGAATACCTCAGGGACAAGGGCGGGGCGGGCAGGGAGATCAAGGGGCACCGCGACGGCTACTCGACCAGTTGCCCCGGCGAGCCCCTGTACGCGTGGGTCAAGCGCGGCGCCCCACGCCCCGGCGGGGCTCCCAACCCGCCCGGACCCCACCCCTCCTTCCCCGGCCGCATACTCAAGCAGCCGCCGGTCATGCAGGGGGAGGACGTCCGCACCTGGCAGCGGCGGATGCGCGACCGGGGCTGGGCGATCGACGTCGACGGCCTGTACGGCCCCGCCTCCAGTGAGGTCTGCAGGAAGTTCCAGAAGGAGAAGGGCCTCGCCGTCACCGGCGCCGTCGACCGGACCACCTGGGACGCCGCCTGGCAGGAGCCCGTCACCTGACCGTCGCGTGACCGGCTCCCCGGTGGCGCGCCTCGCCGTCGCCACCGGGGGCGGATCCCGAGATCGACCTCCTTGCCCGCACCCCCTGTCGACGCCACACCGGCGCGGATCACGCCGGTCACGAGTCACGCCGAACCCCCTGCCCGCACCCCCTGTTGACCCCAGTGTTGGTATTCGTCCGGGGGGCGGGGGAAGTTCTCGGTGGCGCGACGCTTAGGATCCGGTGCATGACCGTGCCGCCTGAGGAGTCTCGATCGGCCGCCGAGTTCCCACCGGTCACCCGTGACCGGTGGCGGGAGCTCGCGCTCGGGGTGCTGCGCAAGTCCGGGGTCGAGACCGACTCCCCGGAGGAGGCGCTGGCCTTCACCACCTACGACGGCGTGACGATCGCGCCGATCTACGACGCGTCCGACCTGCCAGGTGACCCCGGCCTTCCCGGAGCCGCGCCCTACGTCCGCGGCTCCCGTCCCGAGGGCGGCTGGGAGGTACGGCAACGCCACGAGACGCCCGATCCCGAGGCGATCCTCGCGGACCTGGAGAACGGCGTCGACTCGCTGTGGCTCGCCCTCGACCCGGAGGATCTGCCACGCGCGCTGGAGCGGGTCCACCTGAACCTGATCTCGGTCACGCTCGACGCGGGCAAGCGGACCCGCGAGGCGGCAGCGGTGCTTTTCGCGCTGGCCGGGGAACGGGAGGCCTCGGCACCGCGCGGCGACGCGGCCGCGTCGCCCGGCGGCGGGCCGGGGACGCCGGTGTCCGGCGACGGACCGGGTGCTATCTCCGGTGCCACCGGCCGCGCGGCCGATGACGGACCGGGGAGGCTCACCGGGAACCTGGGCGCCGACGTCCTCGCCGACGCGGACACGGCGATCGAGCTGGCCCGCCGCTGCGTCGCGGACCATCCGGGCCTTCGGGCGGTGGTCGTGGACGCCACGCCGTACCACGACGCGGGGGGCGGCGACGCGGAGGAGCTCGGCTGCTCCGTCGCGGCGGGGGCCGCCGCGCTGCGTGCCCTGACCGGCGCGGGTCTGACGATGGAGCAGGCGTTCGGGCAGCTGGAGTTCCGCTACGCCGCCACCGCCGACCAGTTCCTCACCATCGCCAAGCTCAGGGCCGCCCGCAGGCTCTGGGCGCGCGTCGCCGAGGTGTGCGGCGTCTCCGGTGTCTCCGGCGCGGCGCAGCGGCAGCACGCGGTGACCGGTTCGGCGATGATGACCGCCCGCGACCCGTGGGTGAACATGCTCCGCACCACGCTCGCCTGCTTCGCGGCCGGTACCGGCGGGGCCGACGCGGTGACGGTGCAGCCCTTCGACGCCCGCCTCGGCCTGCCGGACGCCTTCGCCCGCCGCATCGCGCGCAACACCCAGTCGCTGCTCGTGGAGGAGGCCGGGGTGGCCCGGGTGATCGACCCGGCCGGGGGCTCCTGGTACGTCGAGCGGCTCACCGAGGATCTCGCGGTCAGGGCCTGGGAGTGGTTCCAGGAGATCGAGCGCGCCGGGGGGATGGCCGACGCGCTCGCCTCCGGGTTCGTCGCGGGACGGCTCGCGGCCACCTGGGAGCGGCGCGCGGCCGGAATCGCGAGGCGCCGCGACCCGATCACCGGCGTCAGCGAGTTCCCCGACCTGGCCGAGCGGCCTCTCAGCAGGCAGGCCAGGCCCGGCGGAAGCACCGGGGTGCACTACGCGCAGGAGTTCGAGGCGCTGCGCGACCTGGCGGACGCCCAGGAGACCCTGCCCAAGGTCTTCCTGGCGACCATCGGTCCGGTGGCCTCGCACACCGCGAGGGCGTCGTTCGCGGCCAACCTCTTCCAGGCGGGCGGTATCGCCACCGTGACCGGCGGCGCCGTCACGGATCCCGGCGAGATCGCCGCCGCGTTCGCCGCCTCCGGGGCGAGGATCGCCTGCCTGTGCTCCAGTGACCGGCTGTACGCCGGGCACGCCGAGGCGGTGGCCGCCGCGCTGAGGGGCGCGGGGGCGGTAAAGGTGTGGCTGGCGGGGAAGGGAGATTACGAGGGTGTGGACGGCTGTCTCTACGCGGGATGTGACGCGCTCGGCGTGCTCCGGACGACCTTCGACGATCTGGGGGTGGCTCGATGATTCCCGACTTCTCCGGCATTGAGCTCGGTGCGCGACCGGCGGCCCCCGGCGAGCACCTGGCGGACCCCGCGGCTCCTGATCCCGGCCTGGAGGACTGGGCGCGATCCGTTCGGGAGGCCACCGGGAGCGATCCGGGGGACCTGCTGTGGGAGACGCCGGAGGGCATCGGCGTCAAGCCCCTCTACACCGCCGCCGACCTGGCCGGGCTCGACTTCCTGGAGACCTACCCCGGCGCGGTCCCCTACCTGCGCGGCCCGTACCCGACCATGTACGTCAACCAGCCGTGGACCATCCGCCAGTACGCCGGATTCTCCACCGCGGCCGAGTCCAACGCCTTCTACCGGCGCAACCTGGCCGCCGGGCAGAAGGGCCTGTCGGTCGCCTTCGACCTGGCCACCCACCGGGGCTACGACTCCGACCACCCCCGGGTGGCGGGAGACGTCGGCATGGCGGGCGTGGCCATCGACTCCATCTACGACATGCGGCAGCTGTTCGACGGGATCCCCCTCGACAGGATGAGCGTGTCGATGACCATGAACGGCGCGGTGCTCCCCGTGCTCGCGCTCTACGTCGTGGCCGCCGAGGAGCAGGGGGTGGCCCCCGAGCAGCTCGCGGGGACCATCCAGAACGACATCCTCAAGGAGTTCATGGTCCGCAACACCTACATCTACCCGCCGGGCCCCTCGATGCGGATCATCTCCGACATCTTCGCGTACACCAGCGAGAAGATGCCGAAGTTCAACTCGATCTCGATCTCCGGATACCACATCCAGGAGGCCGGGGCCACGTGTGACCTGGAGCTCGCCTACACCCTCGCCGACGGGGTGGAGTATCTCCGGGCCGGCGTCGAGGCGGGCCTGGACATCGACAGGTTCGCGCCGCGCCTCTCGTTCTTCTGGTGCATCGGCATGAACTTCTTCATGGAGGTCGCCAAGCTGCGGGCGGCGCGGCTGCTCTGGGCGCGGCTGGTGTCCGGGTTCGGGGCGAAGAATCCCAGGTCGCTCTCGCTGCGGACCCACTCGCAGACCTCCGGCTGGTCGCTCACCGCCCAGGACGTCTACAACAATGTCGTCCGCACCTGCGTGGAGGCGATGGCCGCCACCCAGGGGCACACCCAGTCGCTGCACACCAACGCCCTCGACGAGGCGCTCGCCCTGCCCACCGACTTCTCCGCCAGGATCGCCCGCAACACCCAGCTGCTGCTCCAGCAGGAGTCGGGCACCTGCCGGGTGATCGACCCCTGGGGCGGCTCCTACTACGTCGAGCGGCTCACCCACGAGCTGGCCGCCAGGGCGTGGGGCCACATCGAGGAGGTCGAGGCCGCCGGGGGCATGGCGAGGGCGATCGACCAGGGCCTGCCGAAGCTGCGCATCGAGGAGGCCGCCGCCCGCACCCAGGCGCGCATCGACTCCGGGCGCCAGCCGGTCATCGGCGTGAACAAGTACCGGCCGGACGCCGACGAGCCCATCGAGGTGCTCAAGGTCGACAACACCTCGGTACGCGCCCAGCAGCTGGAGAAGCTGCGCCGCCTGCGCGAGGAGCGCGATCCCATCCGGGTGGAGGAAGCTCTCACCGCGCTGACCAAGGGCGCGGCGAGCGACGGGAACCTCCTCGCGCTGTCGATCGAGGCGGCCCGCGCCATGGCCACGGTCGGGGAGATCTCCGACGCGCTGGAGCGGGTCTTCGGGCGGCACGCGGCGCAGATCCGTACGATCACCGGGGTCTATCGCGAGGAGGTGGGATCCGGCGTGGACGGAGTTCGCGCGGCCTGCGCCGAGTTCGAGCGGCTGGAGGGCCGCCGTCCCCGCATCCTGGTGGCGAAGATGGGCCAGGACGGTCACGACCGGGGCCAGAAGGTGATCGCGACGGCCTTCGCCGACCTCGGCTTCGACGTGGACGTCGGCCCGCTGTTCCAGACGCCCGACGAGGTCGCCCGTCAGGCGGTCGAGGCCGACGTGCACGTGGTCGGCGTGAACTCGCTCGCCGCCGGGCACCTCACGCTCGTGCCCGCACTCCGCGAGGCGCTGGCCGCGCTGGGCGCGGAGGACGTCATGATCGTGGTCGGCGGGGTCATCCCGCCCGGTGACTTCGACGCGCTGCGCGCGGCGGGGGCGAGCGCGATCTTCCCGCCCGGCACCGTGATCGCCGACGCCGCCCGGGGACTGCTGGCGGACCTGCTCACCCGGCTGGGCCATGACGCGGACGCTTGACGACTACGTTCAGGGAGTGAAGGAGGGGTCCAGGGCCTGGATCGCGCGGGCGATCACGCTGGTGGAGTCCTCCAGGGCCGATCACAGGGACCTGGCCCAGCGGCTGCTCGCCGAGCTGACGCCGCTCTCCGGCGCCGCGCGCAGGGTCGGCATCACCGGCGTGCCCGGTGTCGGCAAGTCCACGTTCATCGACGCGCTCGGCACCCGGCTGACCGGGGAGGGGCATCGGGTGGCGGTGCTCGCCGTCGACCCGTCCTCGACGCGTACGGGGGGGAGCATCCTGGGCGACAAGACAAGGATGTCCCGCCTGGCGGTCGACCCGGCCGCCTTCATCCGCCCTTCGCCCACCTCGGGCACCCTGGGCGGGGTCACCAGGGCGACCCGCGAGGCGATGGTCGTGGTCGAGGCCGCCGGATACGACATCGTTCTCGTGGAGACCGTCGGCGTCGGCCAGTCGGAGACCGCCGTGGCCGACATGGTCGACACCTTCCTGCTGCTCACCCTGGCCAGGACGGGCGACCAGCTCCAGGGCATCAAGAAGGGGGTGCTGGAGCTGGCCGACGTGATCGCGATCAACAAGGCCGACGGCACCGAGGGCAGCTCCCACGAGCTGGACGCGCGCAAGGCCGCCAGAGAGCTCGCGGGAGCGCTCCGCCTGCTGGGCGCGGGGCGGACGCCCCCGGTGCTCACCTGCAGCGGGCTGACCGGCAAGGGGCTGGACGAGCTGTGGCGGCAGGTCGTCCACCATCGCGACGCCCTGGAGGCCTCGGGGGAGCTCGCCGAGCGCCGTCGCCGCCAGCAGGTCCGCTGGACCTGGGCACTGATCACCGACAGGTTGCTCACCCGGCTCCGTGAGCACCCCGAGGTCGCGGCGATCGTCGGCCAGGTGGAGCGCGAGGTCCAGGAGGGTGTCCTCACCCCGTCACTGGCCGCCGACCGCATCCTCGCGGCCTTCGCCAAGGGCGCCTGAGCGCTCGGGAAGTCTGACGGCTCGGGGCTGAGGGCCCGCCGTCACACTGGGTAACGCCAGGTCATCGCATGATTGGCGGGTGATCCGCTAATTAAGCGCTCATGTTAAGCGCGTGTTAACACGGATCACGCCCGAAAGTGGTTAGCTTTATATGCTATACACCCTTGATCACTTCTGGTGAGTCATGTGATACTTTGTGCGAAGATTAACTAATGTTGTGATGTGATGCGCTTTAGCGTGTAAAACACAGAATGAGACAGGCGAGGAGGCTCGGAGCGTCCCAGGTGGATTGTCGGCCGAGTGGTCCTGTTCCGTTGGCTGACCAGTCCTGATTCGCGCCCCGGGTGGGAACGGGACACGTGGGGTGTCCCCGTTTTCGAACACCGCCGCGCTCACCCGCGCGGGCGGTTGTCTCGTGCTGCGCGAATTCACGTCACGCGAGGTGGGAGATGTTTGCCTATGTCCATGGACGTGCATGTCCGTGCCGGTCGCCGGGCGAGATCCGTTCCGATGCGCCGAGCCCTGCCCAAGCTTCTCCGCGAACCGGCGGGGGCACTCGCCGGGTTCGCACGGGAGGCGCGAGGTGAGATCGTCCGGCTGGAGCTGGGGCCCTTTCGCCCCTATCTGATCACGCACCCCGACCACGTCCAGCAGGTGATGCGCGTCGAATGGACGAAGCACCAGCGCCTGGGAATGTTCTGGCGCCCTCTGGAGCGGCTTTTCGGGCACAGCATCATGAGCGACGGCGAACACTGGCAGAACAGCAGGAAGGTCCTGCAGCCCCTGTTCACCACGCGGTACGTCGCCACGATCGCCGATGAGGTGTCCAGGCGCGTCGCGGGGCGCGTCGAGGAATGGGACGAGTACGTGCGGTCGGGGCAGGACTTCGACGCGGCCACGGAGATGTCCAGCATCCTCAGCTACATCGTCAACCGGGTGCTGTTCGGGGACAAGCTGAACCGGGAGGACGGGGAACGCATCATCCCCGCTTTCGAACAGGCGTCCTATTCGCTCGTCTACCGGATTCTCATGCCTTTCATGCCGTATTTCATGCGGATCCCCGGCGACAGGACCTTTCTGCGGGCCGTCCAGTCGATCGACGACGTGGTGTTTCCCGTGGTGAGAAAGGCGATGGCCCGACCCGACGACAGCGTCGACGTCATCTCCGTGCTCTGCCGGTCCGTTGACGAGAACGGTGACAGACTCACCGAGAAGCAGATCCGCGACGCGCTGGTCAGCGTGTACGCCGCCTCGTCGGAGACCACCGCGATGGTCCTCACCTGGCTGTGGCTCCTCCTCGAGGAGCACCCGGACGTGGAGGCCAGGCTCCGGGCGGAGATCGACGAGGTGGTGGGCGAGGGGCCGGCCGTCCCCGAGGACATCCCCCGTCTCGTCTACACGCGCATGGTCCTGCAGGAGACACTCCGCCTGTACCCGGCGGGCTGGTTCCTCCCCCGCAGGGTCATGGAGGACACGGAGATCGGCGGCATCCGGATCAAGGCCGGATCGTCGGTGCTGGTCACCCCGTACGCCACGCAGCGACTGGAGGAGTTCTGGGAGCGCCCGGACGAGTTCGACCCCGAGCGGTTCGCGCCCAGCAGGTCCGAGGGCGAGGAGCGCAGGCACAGATACTCCTACTTCCCCTTCGGTGGCGGACCGCACAGGTGCCTGGGCGAGCCCCTGTTCTACGTCGAGGCACCGCTCCTCGTCGCGAGCATCCTCAGCCGGTTCCGCATGTCGGTGCGCACCCCGGGCCCGTTCGACACCGGCTGGGCCGCCTCGCTGCGTCCCCGGCAGAAGGTCTCGCTGGGCGTGTCCTTCAACGGACGTGACCGGAGCGGGGCCCTGCGATGACGCTCCCGCCCGATCCGGCTGTCCGGCCCGATTCCGGGCTCCGCTCCGATCCGGACGTCCGGCCCGTCCCCGGTGCACGGCCCGATTCCGGCGTCCTGGGGAACGCCAGGGAGGCGGGGGCGATCTGCGCCCGCGCCGGGCGGTCGCAGCGGGACATGCGCGAGTGGGCGGAGACCTATCCCGGCCTGTTCTCCGCCAAGCCGTTCGACGCGGCCCTGTACAGCACGCTCTCACTGGCCATGGCGTTCGGCGGCCCCTGGTTCGGCGCCGAGCAGTTGCGGATGGCGAACAAGGTCTCCCTCTGGGCGTTCGGCCTGGACTGGCTCGTCGACTACGTCGCCACCTCGCTGCCCGAGGTGCGGGCCATCGCCCGGAGGTGCCTGGACGTGGCGGACGGGGCCTCGCCGGTCCCCGATGACGACCTGACCCGCATGCTCGGCGACATCCGCGACGAGCTCGCGGCCTCGCCCGCGTTCCCCGAACTCGGGCCGGTCTGGCGCGACGAGCTGGAGCGCATGCTGGACGGGATGCTCACGGAGTGGCGCTGGAAGACCGACAAGGTCACGCCGACCTACGAGGAGTATCTCGGCAACGCCGACAACCTCGGCTTCTCCTACGCGTTCGCGGCCCACTGGATCCACGTCACGGGCCCCGGCGCGGTCGCGGACGTCGACGCGCTGCGCGAGGCGGGCTGGGCGGTGCAACGGGTCATCCGCCTTCTCAACGACCTGGGCACCTACGAGCGGGACGTCGCCTGGGGAGATCTCAACGTCCTGCTGCTCGGTGCCGGCCGCGCCGAGGTGGAACAGCGGATCGCCGGGCTCGCCGCCCGGAGCCGGGAGCTCATCGCCCCGCTACGGACCACCCATCCGGAGCTGGCGGGCTACATGGAACGCCAGATGGACTTCTGTGCGGGTTTCTACCAGGTCGGCGACTACTGGGGGACGTTGTGAGCGTGGACGGCCTGCTGACCGTCACGGAATCGGGCACGGAATCGGGCACGAAGGCGGGCAGCGGGATCCGTACGGAGGATCACGCCGGGATCGACGTGGTCGCCGAGGCGCGCGAGCTGGTCGCCGGACTGTCGGCCGAGCCCTGGGGGCAGGTGTCCGCCTCCCCGTACGAGACCGGCCGGGTGGTGAGCCTGGCGCCGTGGCTGGCAGGGCACGCCACGCGGGTCGAGTTCCTGCTCGACACCCAGCGGCCGGACGGTGGCTGGGGGTGTTCCGGCGACCACGCCCTCGTCCCCACGCTGAGCGCGGTCGAGGCGCTCCTGGTCGAACTCGGGCGCGAAGGCTCCTCCGACCGCGCCCTCCTCGCCAAGGCCGTGGAACGCGGCCTGGAGGCCATCGGGAACCGGTCCTTCCAGGCCGGCTGGCCACCGGACACGCCCGCGGTCGAACTCATCGTCGCCTCCCTGTTCGCCCTGATCGACGGTCACCTCGACGGGGAGGGGCCGCAACCGCCCCTGGGCGCGGGCGGCGCCAAACTGACGGCCGTCAGGGCGTGGCTGATGTCGGGCGCGCCGATTCCGCAGAAACTGGTCCATGCCCTCGAGGTCGCGGGCCCGGAGGCGATAGCCGCCTCGGGAATCCTCCCCACGCCGATGCCCGGCGGGATGGCGGCCGTGGGAGCCTCGCCCGGGGCGAGCGCGGCCTGGCTGGCCTCACCGCCCGAGGCCGGACCCGGAGCCGAGGATCGCGCCGCACGCAGGACGCGTGACGAGACGGCCGTCCGGCGGTATCTGGAGGCCGTCGTGGCCTCCTCCGGCGGTCCCATGCCGTGCACCCTCCCCATCGCCGTGTTCGAGCGCGGCTGGACGCTGAGCTGGCTGCGGCGTGCGGGGATCCCGCTGGACGTGCCGCCGCGACTGGTCGCGAGCCTGCGGGACGGCCTCGGCCCCGAAGGGATCGCCACGGGGCCCGGTCTGCCCGCGGACGCCGACACCACCTCCGTCGCCCTGTACGCGCTCGCGCTGCTCGACGAGCCGCGCGAGCCGGAGGGGCTGTGGCCGTTCGAGCTGGAGACCCACTTCTGCACCTGGCGGGGGGAGGAGGGGATGTCCCCGACGACCAACGCGCATGTGCTCGACGCCTTCGGTGAATACCTGCGCCGCCGTGGGGGAGAGCCCCGCCACGCGGCCGTCGTCGCGAAGCTGTCGGCATGGCTGCGTGACCGCCAGGAGGCGGACGGCAGCTGGACGGACCGCTGGCACGTCTCTCCGTACTACGCCACGGCCTGCTGCGCGATCGCGCTGCGCGAGTTCGGCGGCGGGGAGTCGGCGGGCGCGGTGGGCGGTGCCGTGGACTGGGTGCTCGCCACCCAGCGCGGGGACGGGTCGTGGGGCCGATGGGAGGGCACCGCGGAGGAGACCGCCTACGCGCTGCAGATCCTGCTGCTGACCGACGCCGCGCGGGACGGACGGTGGAGACAGGCCGTGGAACGTGGATACCGGCACCTGCTGGCCGCCCGTGGCGGCGAGGCGCCGTCGCTCTGGGTCGACAAGGACCTGTATCTGCCGATGGCGATCGTCAGGGCGGCAGTTCTGGGCGCGCTTCACCTGGCGCGACGTGCGCTCGCCATTCCCGAGGACGACTCGTATTGAGAATTGACCGTGAATTCAAAACAGGACACAAGGGCGCATCCACTCTGTCCGTCTTGAGGGTTTTTAGGGACATTGCTAAGGTTCGGCGGGTGTGATGCGGGATGCCCCGCTGATCCCAGCGATGTGGCGACCGTTTGACCTGTTTGACCAGGATGTGTCAACTGCCACGAAAAATGCCGTCTATTTTTTCTGTTTCCCGGGGTGGATACCATGCGCTTGCGTAACGCGAGCTTGCGGACCAAGGTCACGGCACTTCTGGTGTCGCTCACCGCGCTCTGGGCGTTCACGGCATGGGTGACGGTCCGTGACGGTTTGAACATGCTGGGCGTGGCGACCCTCAACACCGAGGTGGCCGACCCGAGTGAGCGGCTCATCGTCGAACTGCAGGCCGAGCGGCGGCTGATCGCGATCACCCTGGGCTCGGTCAGCGCGGAACGCCAACGGCGCGAGGCGATGGCCTCCCAGCGAAAGCGCACCGACGCCGCCGACGCGAACTTCCGGCAACTCACCGGCGGCAGCGGAGTGGAACTGCTGGGAAGTCCCGCCCTGCACCGCCGCATCGGCGAGACCCAGCGGTTGCTGGACGGGTTGCCCGCCGCGCGCAAGGCGATCGACGCCGGCCGGGTCAACCGGACCTGGGCGGCCGCGGAGATCACCGGCATCATCGACTCGATCTTCCGTGTCTACGACTCGCTGGCCACGCTGGACGACGAGGAACTCGCCAACGACACCCGCACGCTCATCGCGATGAACCGGGCCAGGGACCTGCTCTCCCAGGAGGACGCCCTGGTGATGGGCGCCCTGACCGGGGGCAGGTTCTCCGAAGGGGAGCAGGTCAGGTTCACGCAGCTGGTCGGCACGCGGCGCTTCCTCACCGACCAGGCGGTGGCCGAGCTGCCCCCGGCCGACCAGGAGGCCCACAAGCGGATGGTCTCCGGCGAGCAGTTCGTCCGGCTGCGTGCCATGGAGAACCAGCTGATCGAGGACCCGAACGTGGTGGCGGCCGGAGTGATCGACGTCACGCGGTGGAGTTCCGACGCCCAGCCCGCACAGGTCAAGTTCACGCAGGCCGTGCTCACGGCCGGCAGCGGAGTGGTCGAGCGGTCGGGGCCGGTCGCCGTCGGCGTCATCGTGCGGCTCGCGCTCGCCGGCGGCCTGGGCCTGGTGGCGGTCATCGCCTCGGTCGTCCTGGCGATCACCACGGCCCGCGCCCTGGTACAGCAGCTGGAGAAGCTGCGGGCCGCCGCCTGGGAACTCGCCAACGAGCGGCTGCCCGCCGTGGTCGAGCGGATCGGCCACGGCCAGATGGTGGACGTCGCGGCGGAGGCGCCCCCCCTCAAGTTCGGAGACGACCAGATCGGGCAGGTCGGCCAGGCGTTCAACGCCGTGCAGCGGACCGCCATCAAGGTCGCCGCGGAGCAGGCCCAGCTGCGCCGCGACATCGCCGACATCCTGCGCAACCTCGCCCGTCGCACCCAGTCGCTGGTGCACCGTCAGCTGAGCGTGCTCGACGTGATGGAACGGCGCGAGAACGATCCTCAGGAACTGCGCGACCTGTTCAGGCTCGACCACCTGGCGACCCGGATGCGGCGCTACGCGGAGAACCTCCTCGTGCTCTCCGGCGCGGCTCCGGGCCGTGCCTGGCGCGACGCGGTCCCGATGATCGACGTGGTCCGCGGCTCCCTCGCCGAGATCGAGGACTACACCCGGGTCGACGTGATGCCCCTGGGCGAGGTCTCGCTGGACGGCAGGGCCGTGAGCGACGTCATCCACCTGATCGCCGAGCTCGTCGAGAACGCGGCCTCCTTCTCCCCGCCCTACACGACGGTGCAGGTCGGCGGATACCTCGTCGCCCACGGCTACGCGCTGGAGATCGAGGACCGGGGCCTGGGCATGAGCGCCGCGGACATCGCGGAGGCGAACGAGCGGATCGCGAACCCGCCGGAGCTCAAGCTCTCCGGCAACGCCCGCCTGGGCCTGTACGTCGTCAGCCGCCTGGCCGAACGGCACGACATCCGGGTGACCTTCAAGTCCTCCCCGTACGGCGGCACCACCGTCGTCGTCCTCATCCCGCAGGACCTGATCAACGAGGAGGACCAGGGGACCTCCGTCGGCGTCGGCGTGCCGCAGGCGCGCCCGGCGAGCAGCGCAGAGATGAACGGCACCACCTCCGCGGTCGCCGCGGTCCGCGGCCGGGTGGGCGACCCCCTGGGCATCGCCGGAGTCCCCGCGCAGGCCGACCAGGCGCCTTCCGGACGGCATTCCGCGGGGCCCGCGCCCGGGGAGGACCTCGCCGACCCGACGTTTCCCGGTCGCTTCGCCGATCCCTCGGCACTGAGGCGGGCGCCGGAGACCGGAACGCCCGGGCGTCTGCCCGACTTCGCCGCCCCCGGAACTCCGGTCTCGCAGGGCGCCTCCACGGGCGAAGGCCCCGACGACTCCGGCGCCCACGCGCGTCCCGGCGGCTCCGGGACCCCGCTGCCCCCCGTGCTGCCCCCGCCCGA
Source organism: Streptosporangium sp. NPDC000509 (assembly GCF_042898365.1). Classification (NCBI taxonomy): domain Bacteria; kingdom Bacillati; phylum Actinomycetota; class Actinomycetes; order Streptosporangiales; family Streptosporangiaceae; genus Streptosporangium; species Streptosporangium sp. NPDC000509. Next base: position 290,015 of record NZ_JBIAYX010000009.1, read on the forward strand.
CAGCAGCCACACGCCGGGCGGTCTCCCGAGGCGCGTTCCCCAGACCCACCTCGCCGCACCCCTGCAGGAGGACGAGCCCGTGGTCCCGCCGTCTCCGGCCGACGAGGCCGACGACGAGCGCTCGCCGGAGATGATCCGCGCGGCCATGTCGTCCTTCCAGGCGGGTACGCGACGAGGCCGCGACGACGCCGCCCACCTGCTCGATCGCGAAGGCGATCCCGTGGGCGAAGGCGGGTCCGCCGTGTGACCCCAGTGAACGATCATCAGGTCGCGGGTGCCGGGCAGGCGCCGATGAGCTGCCCCGAACCGGCGAGGGAACGCCGGCGGGCGGAAGGAGAGGACAACGAAGTGGTGCAGGGAACAGGGTCTTTCACGGACCTGGCCTGGTTGCTGGACGACCTGGTCTCGCGGGTGGAGGAAGCTCAGCACGGCATCGTGTTCTCCACCGACGGCCTGCTGCTGGCCGCCTCGGCGGGCTTCTCCCCGGCCGACGCCGAGCATCTGGCCGCCGTCGGATCGGCGATCCAGAGCCTGGGCAGGGGAGTCAGCGACCGGGTCGGTGGCGGGCCGATGCGCCAGACCATCATCGAGATGCGGACGGCGTACCTGATCGTCACCGCCGCGGGGCAGGGAGCCTGCCTCGCGGTGTTCTGCAGCGCCGAGGCCGACGTCGGCCTGGTGGCCTACGAGATGGCCATGCTCGTCACCCGCGTCGGCCAGTACCTCACCTCGCCGACCAGAACGGCCGACTCCTCCAGGGCCGACTCCTTCAGGGGCGACGGCCTACGATGAGCATCTTCGACGAGCAGCCAGAGTCCCAGTGGGTCGGCGACGAGGCGGGGCCGATCGTCAGGCCGTACGTCCTGACGCGCGGCAGGACCGAACCGAGTCGCGGCAGGTTCGACCTCATCACCCTGGTGGTGACCATTCGGCAGGTCTCGTCGAGGGAGCCGGGCCTGGAACCGGAAAGTCAGGCCATCGTCCGGCTCTGCCTGCAGGCCCAGTCGGTCGCGGAGATCGCGGCCCATATGAACCTTCCGGCAGGCACGGTCCGTGTCCTGCTCAGCGACCTGCTCGATCAGGGATTCATCGCCATGCAAGAACCGCATTCGGAGACGGACATGCACGACGAGAGGCTGTACAGGGCGGTGCTCGATGGACTCCGTGCGCTCTAGCCGTGACGCCGGGCGCGTGAAGCTGCCCAAGGCGATCAAGATCCTGGTCGCCGGTGGATTCGGCGCCGGCAAGACGACGCTGGTCGGCGCGGTCTCCGAGATAGAGCCGCTGCGCACCGAGGAGACCCTGAGCAACCGGGGTATCGGTGTCGACGACCTGCTGGGCGTGGAGGCCAAGCAGACCACCACGGTCGCGATGGACTTCGGCCGCATCACCATCGGTGACGACTATCGCCTCTACCTGTTCGGCACGCCCGGCCAGGAGCGTTTCTGGTTCCTCTGGGACGAGCTCGCGCTGGGCGCGCTGGGCGCGGTGGTGCTCGCCGACACCCGCAGGCTCGCCGACTGCTTTCCCTCGCTCGACTACTTCGAGCGGCGCGAGACGCCCTTCATCGTCGCGGTCAACTGCTTCGACGGGGCCCGCAAGTACGAGCTCGACGAGGTCAGGCTCGGGCTCACCCTCCACCAGGACATCCCGATCGTGCTGTGCGACGCCAGGCAGCGCGAGTCGGGCAAGAAAGTGCTCATCACCCTTGTCGAGCACGCGATGCGGATGCGGCTGGGCGCGGTCTCCTCACCGGCGGACGCCGAACCCGCCACGGGTCAGGCGGCGGCCCGCTGACAGCGGCGGATCCTTCCGGGGACCGCCTGGCCTGACGACAGGCGGCGGGACCCGGGCGGCCTCCCCGGATCGTGGGTCGGCGGGAACATGCGAGGCTTGTCGGCATGAACCGCCTCTCCCAGGTCGACCTGTCCCAGAAGCTCTCCAAGAAGGACGCCTCCGAGCGCCTCGACGCCGCTCTGGACCACCTGCTCCGTCTGCGCCTCACACTCGGGGGCCAGGTCGGCGAACAGCGCATCGGCCCGCCGCTGTGCGTGGTCTTCGAGGGGTGGGACGCCTCGGGCAAGGGAGGGGCGATCAAACGGCTGGTGCGCCCACTCGACCCGCGCCACGTTCGCGTCGCCCAGTTCGCCGCGCCGACGTACGACGAGAAGCGCCACCACTTCTTGTGGCGGTTCTGGCCGGTCCTGCCCGGCTGGGGCGGGATGGCGGTGCTCGACCGCTCCTGGTACGGCCGGGTGCTGGTGGAACGCGTCGAGGGCTTCGCCACCGAGGAGCAGTGGTCCCGCGCGTACGGGGAGATCGTGGAGTTCGAGCGGACCCTCGCCGCCGAAGGCATGATCATGGTCAAGTTCTGGATGCACGTCTCCGAGGAGGAGCAGCTCAGGCGTTTCCAGGACCGGGCCGACGACCCGTTGCGGGTGTGGAAACTCACCGACGAGGACTGGCGCAACCGCGAGAAGCGCCCGCAGTACGAGGCCGCGGTGGAGGAGATGCTCGCTCGCACCGACCACCCCAAGGCGCCGTGGCACGTGGTCCCCGGCGACGACAAGCGCCTGGCCCGCGTCACGGTCGTGGAGACCGTCTGCGCCGCGATCGAGGCCGAACTCGCCGCCAGAGGCCACGAGCCGGTGATCTCCTCCGAGGTGGGGGCCGCCGCGGACGAATGACGGGTGAGAAGTACGGGAGCGGCGAAGACGCCCCGGACCCCGGACACCGGGCAGAATCGAATGGCCGTCCGCTCGTTCGTCCTCGCCGCTCGTCGTGAGCGGTTCGTCGTGACGGGTGGGTCGTGGCGGTTCGTCATGGTTTTCGTCATCGCAGGAGGGGGCGGCGCATGCGGTTGGGGTCGCGGCTGAGCAGGCTGGACCGGCGGGTGTTCGCCATGGTGGCGGGCGCGAGGTTGCCCGGTCTCGAACGCGTCGTCCCCGCGTTGTCGCGCGCGGCCGACAACTCGCTCCTGTGGGCCGGCGTGGCAGGCGCGCTGGCGGTCAGCGGGCGACGGCCACTGCGCCGGGCCGCGACCAGGGGACTGCTCGCGGTCAGCCTCGCCAGTCCGCTGGTCAACCTGGTCGGCAAGCAGGCCTTCGGCAGGAACAGGCCGTCGGCGGAAGGGCTCCCGCTCGCCCGGCTGATCAAGATGCCCGCGTCGGCGTCGTTCCCCTCGGGTCACTCCGCCACGGCCGGCGCCTTCGCCGCGGCCGTGGCGTTGGAGGCACCCCGCGTGGTCGCGGTCCCCGTCGCGCTCCTCGCGGCGGCCGTCTGCTTCTCCCGCGTCTACACCGGAGTGCACTACCCCGGCGACGTGCTCGCCGGAGCCGGGATCGGCGTGGCGGCGGGGCTGCTCACCCGCCGCATCTGGCCCGACGCCGGTGAGGCGGGGCAGGCGCGCGCCGCCCTCACGGCGCCGTCCGCGCGACTCGACCCCGACGGTGAGGGGGCGATCGCCGTGGTCGACGGCTCCGCCGACGCCGTCGCGGGAACGGCCGAGGCGTTGCGCGTGGCCTTCCCCCGGGCCGAGGTCGTCGAGGTGGCGCCGGGCGACGACCTCGGGGCCGCCGTGCGGGACGCCGCCTCGCGGGCCAAGGTGCTCGCGGTGGCCGGGGGAGACACCGTGGTCAACCTGGCGGCCCAGGAGGCGGTGGGCGGGGCGACCCCGCTGCTGGTCGTCCCCGCGAGCGCGCACGGTCACTTCGCCCGCGCGCTCGGGGTGGAGAGTTCGGAGGAGGCCGTGACGGCCTACCACAGCGGCGACCTCGTCGCCGTCGACGTCGGCGAGGTCGCGGGCCGGACGTTCGTCAACACCGCGAGCGTGGGCGTCTACCCGGCGCTGGTGGAGCGCGGGGAGCGAAGGCAGAGCCGGATCGGTAAGTGGCCCGCGCTGTTCTGGGCGATGGCCGAGGCACTCGGGCCGGGGGGCGCGCGCCCCGTCGAACTCGTCGTGGACGGGGTGCCCCGGCGCGTCTGGATGGTGTTCGTGGGCAACTGCCGCTACGAGGAGCGCGGCGGAGCCCCCTCCAGACGGCAGCGTCTGGAGGACGGCCTGCTGGACATCCGCGTGCTCGCCGCCGCCGACCGGCTGCCCAGGCTGCGGGTGTTCCTCAGCCTGCTGGCGGGACGGGTGAAGCTGTCACGCCACTACCAGCAGTGGCAGGCCGACACGCTGCGCGTCTCCGCCCCCTCCGGACGGCTGCCGCTGGCGTGCGACGGCGAGACGTTCACGGTCACGGGCGAGGTGGAGTTCACCAAGCGCCCGCGGTCGCTTCTCGTGATCCGGCCGTCCGGCTGATCTCCGTGACGTACCGGCTCGGGGACGGGACGGCCTCGGCCGCGATCCGCCGTCGCCGGGATCGACCCTCGTCAGCCGATGGCCGGTGGCGAACCGGGAGGTGACCCCGTCGGGGATCGCCGATTCCCGGACACCGTTTGACGCACAGTGATCGATCCGGCAATAGTTGTGCGGGTGACTTCCCCCCGTTTGCTCGCCTGTGCCGTGGTCACCGTGCTGACCCTCACCGCCTGCACCTCGCCCTCGGATGATCCCGTGGTCGGCCCGGCCACCGCGGGTGGCACCGTGGGAGCGGGAACGGCAGAAACGGGACAGGGAGCCGGCGGCCAGATCTCCCCGCCCGCCGTCGTGACGCTCACGCCGGACGAATACCGGGCCGAGCTGGAGCTGGCTCGCGGTCCGGTGCGTGACGCGGTGAAGAAGCTCGCCGCGACCGGCGGGCTGAAGACCCTCGGCAAGCAGTTGCAGAAGACCTCCGGAGCGGTGGAGGCCGCGGTGACCCGGCTCTCCACCCTCGCCCCTCCCGTCGAGGTGAAGGCCCAGCACGACAGCTATGTCGAGGCCCTGGGTCGGCTGCGCGCCTCCTTCGACACCGCCCGCCAGGACGCCGAGAGTCAGCGGGTGTGCACCGGCCCGGCCGTGCTGACCGGCATGGCCGAGGCGGACCAACTGTCCGACGTGGAAGACGCCGCCAAGACGCTGAGCGGGTATCCGGCGAGCGTCATCCCGGTCAAGGCGGCCAAGAAGCGTAACCGCCGGCTGTCCAACGGCAGGTTCATCGCCTCAGAGGGACGTCCCGGCCGCGCCTACCTCGAACTGCGCAACGGCACCAGGCAGGACGCCGTCGTCGTCCTGGTACGCGGGAAGAAGAAGGCCGTCACCGTGTACGTCCGCAGGAAGTCCAACTTCAAGATCCAGGGTGTGCGGGACGGCAGCTACAAGATCTACTACACCCTCGGCGAGGACTGGGACGCGAAGGCCAAGACCTTCACCCGGTCGTGCGACTTCGAGCAGTTCGGCAAGTCCGTGCGGTTCAGGACCGTCAACACCGGGACCCAGATCCGCTGGACCAACTGGACGATCACCCTGCACGCCGTGACCGGGGGCACCGTGAAGCCCAAGAAGGTCAAGCCGGGCGACTTCCCCTCCTGACGCGCTTCCCCTCACCGCCCTGACGCGTCTTGCTTCGGCGGTCGGCGGCGTCCTTCTCCACGGGACGCGAGGGCGCAGGGAACCGAGAGCCCGTAGCCGTGAAGACCGCGACCTCGTCACGAGGTCGCGGTGTCGCCTCGGCGGATCAGGTCGAGAAGAGCATCCCGACCCAGCTGCGCTGGCGGTGGTGGCCGTAGTGGCCGTGACGCTGTGCGCCCCAGGCGGGAGCGCCGTAGCCGGGAGCACCGTGCATGGGAGGCGGAGGGGGAGGCGGCGGAGCTGCGTGGGACTGCGACCACTGGCTTTCCATCCGGGTCAGCGTCTCGAGCTCGCCGTAGTCCAGGAAGATTCCGCGACAGCTCTCACACTGGTCGATGTGGACGCCGTTGCGCTCATAGGTGCGCATGGCGCCCCGACACTTGGGGCACTGCATCTGGCTGGTCTCCTTGTTCTGGCGTGGTAACGAGTAACCACAACCTACTGCGGCACACTATTGCAGGCGCTTCGATGCCGGACAATCCTCAGGCAGGACTCGACGAGCACCTCCTCCACCTCGTCCAGCGGACGCCCCGCCCGCCCCGCGGCGGCCACCGCGGTGGCCGCGAGTTGCACGGTCATCGCCTGCGCCGGTGTCTCCAGCCGTTCCCACGGGTCGCCGTCCGGTCCGGCGGCGACCCCGCCCGCGGCGCGGTAGGCCCCGAGAAAGCGATGCCACACGTCGGGCTCCAGCAGTCCGGCCGCGAACCAGGCGGCGGGCCTGGACAGATCCCAGGCCTGGTCGCCGAGGCCGAGGTCGTCGATGTCGATGAGGATCCACTCGTCCGGCGCGCGGACCATCTGGCCCATGTGCCAGTCGCCGTGGGTCAGACCGGGAGCCGTCGTATCGGGGAGGTACGCGCCGGGTGAGGGGAGAGAGGGCAGGCAGGTGAAGGCGCGGCGCACCGCCAGCTCGGCGGCCGAGCGGTCGCCCAGTCGGGCGACGGTCGAGGCCACCCGCGCCGGTCCGCCCGCGGCCCGCAGCGGGGGCAGCGCCCGCGCCGGTACGGCGTGCAGCCGCGCCAGCAGCCGGGCGGCGGCCTCCCAGGGGGCCGCGTCCGGATCCGCGTGGTCCACCGGCGTACCGGCCAGCCAGACGGTGACCAGCCGGTCCCCGGCGGTCATGACCTCCTCGGTCACCGGTTGGAGGACGATCCCGCGCAGTGCCGGGTGCGCGGTGGCCCGCATCCGTTCCACCAGCGGTTCCCGCTCCGCGCCCGGCGCGTGCGCCTTGACCACGACGGAACCGGCCCGCACGATGACCACGTCCGGTCTGGTCGGCAGGACCGTGCCGGGCACACCGCCGTATCCGGCGGCGATCCCGAGTAGTTCGTCGATCGGATCCTCGCTGTCCACCCGGCAAGTGAACCACCGGTCAACGGTCCCGCGCACCGGCGGAATAAAGTGCGAGGCATGAGGATTGGTTTCGCGGTGCCGGTCTCGGGGTCCTGGGCGACGCCGGACAACATGGCGCGGGTCGCCGGGGAGGCCGAGGGGCTCGGCTATCACGAGCTGTGGACCTTCCAGCGCCTGCTCTACCCGCGGGGTCACACCATGGGCCCGACCTATCGCAGCGTGCACGACCCGGTGGTCACACTCGCCTACCTGGCGGGCCTGACGAGCCGCGTCCGGCTGGGGGTGGCGGTGCTCAACCTGCCGTTCGCCTCGCCCGCGCTGATGGCGAAGCAGCTGGCGAGCCTGCAGGCGGTCTCCGGCGGGCGGCTGGACGCGGGGTTCGGCCTGGGGTGGCTGCCCGAGGAGTTCGCCGCCTCGGGGGTGTCGATGGAGCGGCGCGGCCGGCGCGCGGAGGAGTACGTCCCGCTGCTGCGGCGCCTGTGGACGGAGGAGACCGTGGCGCACAGGGGCGAGTTCTACGAGGTGCCCCCGGCGCACCAGGATCCGAAACCGCCCGTGGTGCCGCCGATCCTGCTGGGCGGTTCCGCGGAGGTGGCGCTGAGGCGTGCGGGGCGGCTGGCGGACGGCTGGATCAGTTCGAGCCGCGAGGACCTCGGCGGCATCGGGGACAGGATCGCCGTCGTCAAGGAGGCGGCGGGTGCCGCCGGGCGCGATCCCGAGGCGCTGCGCTTCGTCACCCGGGGCGTCACCCGGGTCCGTCCCGCGGGAGCGTCCGGCCGTGAGCCGCTGACCGGCTCGTTCGAGGAGATCAGGCGGGACGTCGAGGAACTCGAGGCCAAGGGGGTCACCGAGGTCTTCCACGATCTCAACTTCGATCCGGAGATCGGATCGCCCGACGCCGACCCCGAGGAGTCGATGCGCAGGGCGCTGGAGGCACTGGAGGCACTCGCGCCCTGAGCGGGAGTCCGGTCTCGTGTACGGGGAACCGGGTGGCGACGGCCGCGGTGGGCCGCGTGGCGGCCGGAGGTCTCGCGTGGCCGGTCTTTTCACCTCCGAGATGCCCGGATGTACGGGTCTGGTGACGCGGGATCGACCCGGTCCTGTCATCCTTGGTTCCGATACGTACCCGGCGGGAACACGGGAACAGAGGAGAACGGTGGACGAGCGCAAGCAGATCGAGTGCTGGCTGTCGGACATGGACGGGGTCCTTGTCCACGAGGGACATCCGGTGCCCGGCGCCGACGAGTTCATCCGACGCCTGCGCGAGTCGGGCAAGCGGTTTCTCGTGCTGACCAACAACTCGATATACACCCCGCGCGACCTGGCCGTACGGCTGCGCGCGGCCGGTCTGGAGATCCCGCCGGAGTCGATCTGGACCTCCGCGCTGGCCACGGCGAGGTTCCTGGACGGCCAGCGTCCCGGCGGCTCGGCGTACGTGGTGGGGGAGGCGGGGCTGACCACCGCCCTGCACGAGGTCGGCTACGTCCTGACCGACATCGCCCCCGACTACGTGGTCCTCGGCGAGACCCGCACGTACAGCTTCACCCAGATCACCCGGGCGATCCGCCTCATCGAGGGCGGTGCCCGGTTCATCGCCACCAACCCCGACCCGGTCGGTCCCTCGAACGAGGGGTCGCTGCCCGCGTGCGGCGCGGTCGCCGCGATGATCACCAAGGCGACGGGGGTGGAGCCCTACTTCGTGGGCAAGCCCAACCCGATGATGATGCGCAGCGCGCTGCGGGCCATCGACGGCCACAGCGAGAGCACCGCCATGATCGGCGATCGGATGGACACCGACATCGTCTCCGGCATGGAGGCGGGGCTGCACACGATCCTGGTGCTCAGCGGGGTCGTCAGCAGGGACCAGATCGATCGTTACCCGTTCCGTCCGTCCATGGTGGTCGACTCGGTCGCCGACCTGATCGACCTGATCGACTAGGGGTCGACCGGGAGCCGCCGGGCCGACACGGCAGTGCCTACCCCATCCGCAATACCGGAAATATCGGCATAAGGGGGATCGTCGTTAGGCTTGGTGCCCCCACCCGCGGCCGGGTCCGGCCGTACCGTCGCGTTGATCGCCTTCATGGTGTGAAATAGCGCGATGTGATGGGTGTTGCGGAGAAGGGCAGGGTCCGGCGTCGTCTGCCGGAGGCGATCCCCGCGGTGGCGGCGATGCTGATCGGGCTGTGGGGCATCACCACGCCCTCGTTCTGGCGCGACGAGTCGGTCAGCGTCCTGGCCGCCTCGATGCCCGTCGACGACCTGTGGCACCTGCTCGGCAGCATCGACCGGGTGCACGCGCTCTACTATCTCCTGCTCCGGCCGTTCGCCGCGTTCTCGACCGGCGAACTGGCCATGCGCCTGCCCTCGGCCATCGCCACGGCCGCCGCCGCGTACGGCATCGCGGTCCTGGGCAGGAGGCTCGCCACCCCGGGGGCCGGTCTTCTCGCGGGATCGCTCTACGCCGTGCTGCCGATGGTGAGCCGGTACGCCCAGGAGGCGCGCAGCTACGCGATCGTGACGGCGGTCGCCGTCCTGGCCACCTGGGTGCTCATCGAGGCGGCGAGGCGGTCGAGCCGCCGATGGTACGCGGCCTACGGGGCCTGCCTGGTGTTGCTCGGCTGGTTTCACGTCTACGCCCTCCTCCTGGTCGTCGCGCACGCGGTGACGGTGCTGTGGTGGCGTCAAGCGCCCCGGTCGGCGCCCTCCTCCCCGTCCCTGTCCGCGTCGGAGTCCCCATCCGCGTCGGTGCCGGTGTCCCGGTCCGAGATCGCGAGGTTCGCCGGTGCGCTCGCCGTGGCCGCGGCAGGGATCGTCCCGCTCGCGCTCCTGGCGGCAGGTCAGCGCGAGGCTCAGCTGTCGTGGTTGAAGCCGTCGAAGCTCACCGACGTCGTCTGGTTCGGGGAGGAGGTGGCGGGCACCGGATGGGTCGCGCTGCTCCTGGTCGCCCTCATGCTCATCGGCGCGTTCTCCGGTGGGCGGCTGACGGCGGTCGCGCTGCCCTGGGCGCTGCTGCCGTTCGTGTCCATGGCGATCTCCGTGGTCTACCCCGTCTTCCAGCCCAGATACGTGCTTTTCGCCGTCCCCGCGACGGCGCTGCTCGCCGGGGCCGGCCTGAACGCCCTGCGGCCCCGGGCGCTGGGCTGGATCGGAGTGCTCCTGGTCGCGGCGCTGACCGTTCCGACGCACCTCACGATCCGCGAGCCGGACACGCGGCCGGACGATCTGCGTGACATGGCGGCCACGTTGTTGGCCAGGCAGCGTCCCGGCGACGCCGTGCTCTACGTGACGAAGAACAGGCGCCTGTTCGTCGCCGTCTACGAGGACGCCTACCGTGACCTGCGCGACCTCACCTACGCTCCCGGCCGCCGCGAGCCCAGGACCGCCGCGCAGTTCACGGCCGCGCTGGAGGGGGTCGAGCGTGTCTGGCTGGTCAGCGGCGGCAGGAAGCGCAAGGACAGGTCCTTCGTGGAGGACGACGAGCGCTATCTGGCCCTCATGGCCGACCGCGACTTCACCCTGAAGTCCACCGACGACTTCGGGTATTCCTGGTTCGCCCTGTACGTCCGCGAACGGCGCTGACCACGCGAGCCCGGCGAAAGCGCGTGAGGCCCTCGTGAGCGGAAGACGCGGAAGGTCAGGCGATCAGGGCGGGCAGGTGGGTGACGGTGCCGGTGAGGTAGACGCCAAGCTCCGGGGGGACGAGATTGATGGCGGAGATCTCGGCCGGATCCAGCGGGAGCCGCACCACCTCGTACTCGCCTCGGGCGGGATCGTCGAACTCCGGGCCGCAGCGCAGCGCGGGGTCCATGGAGACGAGGCGGCAGCCGTAGACATGCTGGGTCTTGATCCCCCCGTCGCGAAGGCACTCCAGGGTCGTGAGCGGGGTGACAGCGGAGACCACGGCGCCCAGCTCCTCCATGACCTCGCGGTGCAGGGTGTGCTCAAGGGAGGCGTCCTCGGGCTCGACGTGGCCGCCCGGAACGGACCAGTACGGCTCCCTGCCGGGAACCGTGCGCCGGAACACCACCAGACGGTCCTCGTCGAGAAGTACGGCGCGGACACTCGGCACGACGGACATGCGGCCATTCTGTCACCGCCCCGGCGCACGGTCCGCATCCGAGCCGGGGGAGGTGGGATTTCTTCACGACCCGGGTGGTCGGCCACCTCCTGAAAACGGGGTCGGCCGATCCTGTGTTCCGCACCCGCCCCCGACCTGCCTGGGGCGATCGCTCATCGCGTCGGATCGGACATGGCCGCCCGCGGCGTGTGCGAAGAGCGGGTCAGTAGCGGTCCCCACGCAGGCGCTTGAGGTCGGAACGTTGCTTCTTGGCGGTGATCCGCCGCTCGATCGCGCCCCTGCTCGGCTTGGTCGGGCGGCGCTTCTTGGGCGGCGGGGCGATCGCCTCGCGCAGGATCTGGGCCAGGCGCATCTCGGCGGCCTCGCGGTTGCGCAGCTGGGAGCGGAACTCCGAGGCGGCGACGGTGATCACCCCGTTCACCAGGCGGGGAGCGAGGCGTTCGAGGGCGCGGGCCTTGAAGACGGGCCCCAGCGCCTCGGTGGCGGCGAGGTCGAAGCTGAGCTCGACCCGGCTGTCGGTGGTGTTGACCCCCTGGCCGCCGGGGCCGGAGGAACGGGAGAACCGCCAGCCGAGCTCGGCCTCGGGGACCGAGACCGAGCCGCTGATCTGGAGCGGACCGGGCATGACGGTGACTTCCTTCTCATGGTGGGGCGTGATCTCAGGGTACCGAGGAGTGACAAGCATGGATCAACTGCTTTTATGCCCCGTTTCTCGATGGTCGATGAGTCGTGAAGCGGTGCACGGTCCCTGCGGCCGGTGATCTTCCGGTCCTTCGTCCTGGCCCGGCTCGGCTCGCCGCTTCCGGGAGGAGGATTTTCGGACGGGGAAGGCGCAGGTGGGCGCGGACGTCGATGACCGTGGCCTGGAGATTCTCGTCCGGCATCGCCCTGGCCGCCCTCACACCGGCCTGCTTCGAATGTGAGGGCGACGTGGCACGAGCAGCCGTTCTTTTTCGCCGGGAACGTTCCGTCGCAAATGCTTGTCAGTGCAGCTGACTCCTATGTAATGTCTCAGCTCTCGGTGCCCGAAAGGTCACCTTTAGGAAGGAGTGAGCCGTGCCGGTCGCTAAAACAGTGCAAATCGCAAAACGTGGTTCGGTGCGCGCCCTGGTGGCGTGTTCCACCACGGTCGCCCTGGCAGTGGGCGTCGGGGGTTGCGGGAGCGACTCATCCGAGGGCGGACCGGCACAGGCCTCGGCGTCGTCCACGACCCCGGAGTCGTCCGCGGCCTCGGCGTTCGACCAGGCGCTGCACGATCAGTTGCCCGACCGGATCAAGCAGAGCAAGCAGATCGTGTTCGGCGCGCTGTGGGAGACACCGCCGATCATCGGGATCGAGCCCGGTGACACCTCCAAGCCGGTCGGGATCACCCCGGACCTCGCGGTCGCGCTCGGCGAGATCCTGGGCGTGACGCCGGTGTGGAAGAACCTGCAGTGGCCGGCGCAGCTGCCCGGACTGCAGAGCGGCAACGTCGACGCCCTGTTCGGGCAGGTCAGCGACGGCAAGGAACGCGAGCAGGTGATCGACCTCGTCGGCTTCTACCGCTCCCCGATGTCCGTGCTCGTCAAGGAGGGCAACCCGCACGGGATCAAGAGCCTCTCGGACGCCTGCGGCCTGAAGATCGGCGTGCCGAGCGGCAGCCAGCAGGAGGCCGTGGTCAAGGGCAACAGCGAGAAGTTCTGCGTCGGGCAGGGCAAGCCCGCGATCACACCGATCGGCTACCCGGGCGCGCAGGGCGCGATCGTCGCGATCAAGGGTGGCACCGTGGACGCCTGGATGGATCTGACGGTCTCCGTCCGGGTCATCGCCAAGGAGTCGGGCACCGCCTTCGAGAACGTGTCCCTGCCGGACGACCAGATCGACCCGTACATGGAGCGCGACGTGGCGATCGCGATCTCCAAGGAGCAACCCGGGTTGTCGAACGCGCTGGCCGGAGCGCTCGGCGAACTCGCGCGATCAGGGGAGTACCGGAAGGTGATGGACAGGTGGGACTCCGGTGACGCCGCGCTGCCCGCCGAGGACATCAAGGTGAACAGCTACACCGGCCTGCCCGCCGGGCAGGGCGCCTCGGCCACCCCCGCGTCCTGAGCGGTCGTGATGACAGAGCAGGCATCCCGGGCTCCCGGCCTCGCGGACGGCGTCTCGCCGCTCGCCCGCCAGGACGCCGTGCCGGTGCGGCACTACGGGCGCGGCGCGGTCGCCGTGCTGGTGGTGGCGGTCGTCGCGATGACGGCCTACGCCTTCGCCGCGAACCCCAAGATCGAGTGGCCGGTCGTCGGCGAGTACCTCTTCCACCCCGACATCATGGCCGGCCTGACGCGCACGCTGCTGATGACCGCGATGGGCATGGCGTTCTCCGTGATCGGCGCGGTGGTGGTCGCGCTGATGCGGATGTCACCGAGCAGGATCATCAGCGCGACCGCGGCGGCGTACATCTTCGTCTTCCGCGGTATCCCGCTGATCCTGCTGCTCATCTTCGTCGGCAACCTCGGACTGTTCGTGGACCGGATCACCGTCGGTATCCCGTTCACCGACCTGCAGGTGTTCAGCCGCCCGGTGCAGGAGGTGCTGACGCCGTTCGCGGCCTCGGTCATCGGGCTGACGCTCGCGGGTTCCGGCTACATGGCCGAGATCGTACGCGGCGGCCTGCTCGCGATCGGCCGAGGCCAGCGCGAGGCCGCCAAGGCACTCGGGCTCAACTCGCTGAGGACCACCCGCTTCATCGTCCTGCCGCAGGCGCTGCGGGTGATCGTGCCCCCGATGGGAAACGAGCTGATCAGCATGCTCAAGGCGACCGCGATCGTGTCGGTGATCGGCGGCGGTGACCTGCTCACCGTCGCGCAGGCCATCTCCGGCTCCAACTACCGCACGATCGAGATGCTGCTGGTCGCGACCGTCTGGTACTTCGCCGTGATCGCCCTGCTCACGGCCGGTCAGTACATCCTCGAACGAAGGATCGCGGAACGATGACCGCCGAACCGGAGCCGCGCGACGCGCGGCCGATGGTCTCGATCGAGAACATCAGCAAGTCGTACGGGCACCGCCAGGTCCTGTTCGACATCGACCTCGCCGTCGCCGCGGGCGAGACGGTGTGCCTGATCGGGCCCTCGGGGTGCGGCAAGAGCACCCTGCTGCGCTGCGTCAACAACCTGGAGGACATCGACCGCGGTCTGGTGCTGGTGGACGGCTCGCTCGTCGGCTACCGCGTGCACCGCGGCAGGCTGCGCGAGCTGCGGGAGAACGCGGCCTGCCGCCAGCGTACGCAGGTCGGCATGGTGTTCCAGCACTTCAACCTGTTCCCGCACCTCACCGCGCTGGAGAACGTCGCCTTCGCGCCCGTGCGGGTACGCGGCGAGGACAAGGCCGCCGCCCGTACCCACGCGCTGGAGCTGCTGGAGAGCGTCGGACTGGCCGACAAGGCCGGCGAGTATCCCTCGCGCCTGTCCGGCGGTCAGCAGCAGCGCGTGGCCATCGCGCGGGCGCTGGCGATGCGCCCGAAGGTGATGCTGTTCGACGAGCCGACCAGCGCGCTCGATCCGGAACTGGTCGGCGAGGTGCTCAACGTGATGCGCGATCTCGCGACGCGCGGGATGACGATGATCGTCGTGACGCACGAGATGGGTTTCGCCCGCGAGGTCGCGAGCCGCGTGGTGTTCATGGACGGCGGCCGGATCGTCGAGCAGGGCCCGCCGCACGAGGTGCTGCGCAACCCCCGGCACGAACGCAGCCGCGCGTTCCTGTCGGCCGTGCTGCGATGACCGCGCGTCCTGACCGCCGAGAACCGAAGAAGAAGGCCGATGGGGCCGATAGGAGAATCATGACCACCACCAACGAACTGCCCGCCGGGAGTGTGTTGCGTGCGCCGGTGGCTGCGGAGGCGGTGCTGGCCAACGCGGACGCGGTGCTCGACCTCGTCGCGGAGGAGGCCGCCGACGGCGACGCCAAGGGGCGGCTCAGCGAGCGGGCGGCGCTGGCGCTGCGCCGGGCGGGCCTGTTCGAGATGGGCTTTCCCGCGCGCCTCGGCGGAATGGAGGTGCCCCTCGCCGACCAGGTGGCCGTCGTCGCCAAAATCGCCAGGGTGGACGCGGGCACGGCCTGGAACGTCGCGGTGCTCAACGCCACCGGTTTCTACGCCGGGCGGCTCGGCGACGAGGCCTACCACGAGCTGTACCCGACCCGCGACATGCCCACCAGCGGCGCGTTCCATCCCAAGGGCCGGGCGCAGGTGACCGAGGGTGGCTACCTGGTCACCGGGCGGTGGGACTGGGGCAGCGGCAGCTACATCGCCGAGCACATCATCGGCGGCTGCCTGGTCTTCGACGGCGACGAGCCGGTGATCGGGCCGAACGGCAAGCAGCTCACCCTCGGCCTGTGGCTGCCGCGCGAGGCGGTGGTGCACGCCCACAACTGGCACACGCTCGGCGTGCGCGGCTCGGGGAGCTCGTCCTACTCGATCACCGAGCCGGTGTTCGTCCCCGAGCGGTACTCCTTCGACAGGGAGGCGCTCGCCAACCCCGACGCCGACCCGCTCAACAAGCACGTCACGCTCGCGTTCTTCGGCCTGACCGGGGTCTGCGTCGGGGTTGCGCAGCACGCGCTGGACCTGGCGCTGACGGCCGTACGCCGCAGGCTCGGGCCCGCGGGCGTGGCCGACGTGACGACCAGGCGCGTGCTCGGCCAGGCGTGCGCCGAGGTGGACATGCTGCTCGCCGGGATCACCGACATCGCCAAGCGCACCGACGAGATCGTCTTCACCCCCGGCAGGGTGCTCACCCCGACGCAGGAGCACCGGCTGATCGCGACCAACACCATGGCCGCCGAGACGCTGCGCCGCGTGCTCGATCTGTGCCTGGAACTGTACGGATCGCACTATCTCTTCGACGACGACCCCATGCAGCGCGTGCTGCGCGACGCCTGGAGCGCGCTCGCGCACGTCGGGGCCAAGCGCGTGCACTGGGGCTCCCTGGCGGAGAAGGTGCTGCACGACCCGGCCGGCGGGCCGACCCTGTTCGGCGCCGCGCCGTGACCGCGCCGCCGCGGGTGCGGGTCGTGGTCGAGCGGGCGGACTCTCCGCGGTGCGGCCTGGCCATCGGTGATCATTTCGAGGTCGAGGGCACCGCGCTGACCCTGCCCCAGGGCAGGCCCTTCTGCCTGCAGGCCATGGCCGCGGTCTTCCCGATCCTGGAGTCCCGGCTGTCGGACCTGCCCGCCGACCACTGGCTGGAGCGCAAGCCCTTCACCTGCTGCCCCGACCCGGCCGACGCCGTCGTCATGCGTCTGGAGCGGGTGGACCGGGCGGAGGGGGCGGCGGGGGCGGCGGGGGCGGTGGGAACGCAGTGAGCGCAGGCCGCGGGGTGCGCTGCACCGTTGAGTTCATGAACTACTCGGCGTGCGGGCTGCGCGTCGGCGACTACTTCGAGGTCGGCCCCGAGGGGGTGTCGCTGCCGCCGGGCGGGCACTTCTGCTTCTACGCCATTGCCTCGGCCACCTCACTGCTCAACGGGCGGCTCGCCGCGCCGGGCGGGGACGCCTGGCTGGCCGGGCGCCCGCTCGCCGCGTGCCCCGACCCGCCGGAGAACCTGATCATGCGTCTGGAGAAGGTGGACGACGATGACCGAGCATGAGGGACCGATCTTCAGCGTACGGGTCGGCGGGGGTGGCATCGCGGAGATCACCGAGCACGCGGTGCGCGCCGAGGCGATGGGCTTCGACCAGGTGTGGACCGGCAACGATCTGTTCGGCGGACCGGGGATCGCGACTCTGGCCGCGATGCTCGGGGCGACGAGCCGGATCAAGGTCGGCTCCGCGGTGCTCGACCCGGTGTCGATCCATCCCGTCCAGCTCGCCCAGCTCGCCTCCGGCTATCAGGAGCTGTCGGGTGGCCGGTTCATCCTCGGCCTGGGCGCCGGCTCCGACGTCTTCTTCCGCCGCGCCGGAATCGTGGCGCCGCGTCCGGTGCCGCGTACCCGTACGGCGATCGTGGCGATCCGCGCGCTCACCGAGGGCCACAGCCCCGCCGGACTGCCGGGCGCGGGCGAGGGCTGGCACGAGCAGGCCCGCATCGAGTCGCCGCGTCCGGTGCCGATCTACATCGGCGCGATGGGTCCGAAGATGCTGGAGCTGGCCGGGCGGCACGCGGACGGCGCGCTGCCGCTGTGCCTGCCGCCGGGCCAGGTCCTCGACGCGATGGAGCAGATCGGACGCGGGGCACAGGCGCAGGGCCGCGATGTGGCCGCACTGGACATCGCCGCGTGTGTCTGGTGCTCGCTCGACGAGGATCGTGAACAGGCCCGCCACGCCCTGGCCAGGTTCATCGCCCGTTACAGCGGCTCGCTGTCGGCCGACGCGCTCGCCGCCCACGGTCTGGACCCCGAGGAGTTCGCCCGGACCCAGGCGCTCGTGGACGACGGGCGCCTGGACGAGGCGGCCGGGGCGGTGCTCTCCTCGTCGTCTATGCTCAGCCTGGGCATCGTCGGCGGGGCCCGTGAGGTGCTGGAGCAGTGCGAGGCGCTGCTCGCCGCGGGAGCCCGGCACATCTCCTTCGGGCCGCCGCTCGGCCCCGACCTCACCCACGCGATGCGGATCTTCGGCGAGAGCGTGCTGCCCACCCTGCGCGCCCGGGGGGCGGGATGACCGCGGGGCCGCTGGCGGGACGGGTGGCGCTCGTCGCGGGAGGGACCGGCGCGATCGGGAGACACGTCGCCACCGGGCTCGCCGCGGCGGGCGCGGCGGTGGCCGTGCACTGCCACCGCTCCGCGGGCCAGGCCGCCGAGATCGTGAGGGAGTGCGGCGGTGGCCTGGCCGTGTGCGCGGCACTGCCGGGGCCGCGATCCGCCGCCCGGCTTGTGTCCACCGTGGAGGCCGAACTGGGACCGGTGACGATCCTCGTCAACGCCGCGGAACCGGCCGGAGCGGCGGGCGTCGCGGCGGTGGCCGACATCGAGCCGGGCACGCTGGAACGTCATCTCGACGGCGTGCGCGCCCACCACGAACTGTGCCGGCGGGTCCTGCCCGGTATGCGGGCGGCGGGTTTCGGCCGGATCGTGTTCGTCTCCGGGGCGCTGATGGCCCGCCCCATGCCGGGCATGGGGGCGTACGCGGCGGCGAAGGCGGCGGCGTCGGTGCTGACGCGTTACGTCGCCGCCGAGGAGGGACGGTACGGGATCACGGCCAACGTGGTGGCCCCGGGCCGGGTGGCCGAGCCGGACGCCGAGGAACCGGACGACCCCGCGCTGCGGGAGCTGTCGGAGGCGTTGCGGCGGCGGATGGCGCTGCCGCGCTTTCCGGCGCCGCGTGAGGTCGCGCGTACCGTCGTGGCGCTGGTCTCACCGGAGTTCGACCAGGTCACCGGGCAGACGGTCTGGATGACCGGCGGCGAGTTCACCGGCTGAGCCGCGCGAAGGGCTCGCGGGTGTAGACGCGTGTCTCGCCCGCGGGGTCTGCCGGAGCCGACCAGAGCGCGAAGTCCACCCCCCACGCGCGCAGCCGGGCCTCGCCGTCCGCGAGGCCGGGGCCGGGATGCGCGCCGCCGGTCAGGTCCCAGCCGATCGCGCAGCCGGCGCCCCTGGCCGCGACCGTGACGGAGGCGAGGTCGGCCTCGTCGGCGGGCGCGGGCAGCCACACGGTGGCGTACTCGTGGCCGTACCTGCGCAGGAAGTCCGCGATGTCGGCCGGGCGGGTGTCGGGCTCTCCCGGGCGCGGGTGCAACCGCGCGAGCCGGCGCGGGGGTGGCTGGCCGTGTGCGGTGAGGGTGTCGGCGGCGGCGGTGACGTCCTCGTCGGCGCACCCGCTCGACAGCACGATGCCCAGGCGGAGTCCTTCCGGCCGGTAGTACGCCGCGAGCAGCCGTCGTAGCGAGGCGATGCGGGGATCTGGCACATTCCGCAGCCTAGCCACGATGGTAGACAGTGCACAATGCTGACTTGTAATCTATTGACGCGCCCCCCGAGGGGCCACTGCGAAAGGAGGCGCGGATGGGCATGCCGCCCCCCGGGCTCGGCTCCGTCCCCGTCGATTCGGCCCTGCTGCGCGAGGTGATGCGCCGCTTCGCCACCGGTGTGGCGATCGTGGCCACGGTGGACCAGGGGCGGCCCTATGCCGCGTCGGTCAACTCGCTGACGTCGGTGTCGCTGGAACCGCCACTGATCCTCGTCTGTCTCAAGATCGGCTCGAACACCTGCGCGGCCATCGAGCGCAACGGCCGGTTCAGCGTGTGCGTGCTCGCCGAGCAGCACGAGGAGCACTCCCGGCGCTTCGCCGGATCGCAGCCGACCATGGACGACCCCGCCTTCGAGCTGGTGGACGGCCTGCCCGTGATCCGCGGCGCGCTCGCGGGCATGCTGTGCGAGGTCGAGTCCACCCAGCGCAAGGGCGATCATGTGATCGTCATCGGCCAGGTCGTGCGCACCCACCACGAGCACGACACGCCGCTGCTGTTCTTCAACAGCCGCTACCACCGGCTGGCGTCCGGCGAGCCCGCCTGAGCGGACGCGCCCGGTCCGCCCGCCTCAGGTGCGGGTCAGCTCGCGAAAGTGGGTCGCGGCCGGCTCCCTGAGCCGGCCCAGCGCCTCCCAGTAGACCGTGATCGCCTCCTCGCGTGCCCCCGCGTGGGTCGCCCACTCCTCGGGCAGCTCGGGGTCGATGTCGGCGAACGAGCGGAAGGACTGCATCATCTCGGTGCAGGTGACGAACGCCTCCCGCGGCGACATCCGCGGCGGCCGGGTCAGCGGGGCGTATCTGGAGGCGAAGTGGCGATAGCGCTCGGCGACCTGGTCGAGCTGCCACAGATGCCCGAGCAGCGGCCCCGAGGCGACGTCTCCCGAGGGTGAGGCCCGGAAGATCGTGACGGCGTCGGCGATGCCGAGCTTGTCGACCAGGTCGGTCACCTCCGCCACGTAGTCGCGGGGCGAGACCCACATACCGTCCTGCAGAAGCCCGAAACCGTGGAAGCGGAGCTGGCGCACGAAGTTGGACCGCTCGGCCTTGCGGCTGTCGGGCAGCGTGTGCCAGACAAGCGTCCAGGTCGAGGCCGCGCCGGGGCGTTTACCGAGCGAGGAGATCCGCTCGTCGCCGTCCTCCAGCAGATGCACGCTCCGCCTGGTCAGCGTGTAGTAGACGTGCCGCCCTTTACGGTGCCGCTCGGCGAGCTCGCGCTGGACGAGGCGTGCCAGCGCGATGCGGGCCGCCGCGGTGGTGATCCCGAAATAGTCGAGCAAGGTGACCAGGCCGCCCGACCACACCGGCGCCGTGCGGGGCTCCAGGAAGGCCCCGAAAGTCGTCATCAGCAGGCTCTGCGGCTGCACGTCGAAAAGATCATCACCGTCTGTGCGCAAGCCATGATGCTACCATGCGCTCCCTCTCTCCCCGGGGGGCCGCGAGCGCCGAGACCGATCACGGTTTCCTCCGGCGGGTGCCGCCGCGGCCTTGTGGCGCGGTGTTCGCTTCCGCCACAGTTGCCCGGGGGCGTACGACACCCGGGAAACAGGGCTTCAGAGGGCGGGGAGCATGGACACGATCGTCGGCGTGCACGGTATCGGCAAGTACCGCTACTACCGTGACGCGGGTAACTCGGTCGGCGGCGCGGCCGTCGCGATGCGCGACAAGTGGGACCGTTACCTGCACAAGGGCCTCACCGGCGGCAAGCCGCACGCCAAGGAGCGCTACGTCACCGAGATCGCCTACTACGCCCACCTGCTGGGCGAGAGCAAGGACGAGTCCGTACGCGCGGTGCGGAGCATGGACGTCGGCGCCCAGGAGGTCTTCGTCGCCTGGGCCAGGCAGATCGACGCGGTGGGGGAGGGGCTGACCGGCGCCCTATACCGGATGACCGGCTGGCTGCTGGACCGGCTGGAGGTCAACGCCGCCGAGTTCGCCAGGCTGTTCTGCCCCGAGGTCGCCGCCTACATGGCCGCCGGGGGCGAGGCCAGGGCGAAGGCCCGGGCGGCCGTGGCCGAGGTGATCAGGCGCAACCGCCCCAAAGTGGTGATCGCCCACTCGCTGGGCAGCGTGGTGACGTACGAGACGCTCTGGGCCAACCCCGACCTGGAGGTCGACCTGCTCATCACCCTCGGCAGCCCGCTCGGCATGCGCAACGTGATCTTCGAGCGCCTGGTGCCCGCCCCGGTCAACAACTGGGGCGAGCGGCCCCGCAAGGTCAAGCGGTGGGTCAACATCGCCGACAAGGACGACATCGCGGCGATCCCTCCGGCGCTGCGGACCTGCTTCACCGGGGTCGACCAGGAGGTCATCGTCAACCTCGACTGGATCGACTTCCACACCGTGGAGAAATACCTGGGCTGCGGTGCCCTCAACCCCCACCTCAAGCCCTACCTACGCTGACGGCGGGCACCCCCGCTCTGACCGGCCGCGGTGCCTTTGACGGGATCTGTCGGCTCCGTCCTGAAGGCGTTCGCCCGCGCTCACCGGACGTGTCGGTCACCGTGGGTTCCGATCCTTCGCGGTCACGGGCCGTCGTCGCCGTCCGTGCCGCGCGGCCACCGGCGCGAGGTCGGCTCTTCGCCGTGATGTCGTCCCAAGGTCGGCCGTCGTTCAATCACGGTGGGTAAGGCGTCTTTCTGTGCGACGGCTGTTCATCTCGCCTTGATTCGCAGGTCACAGCGGAGAAAGCTGAAAAGGCTGCACTGATGGGGTGGAGCAGAAGCCGTCACGCAGAGTGTTCCTTTCCTTCGCCGCCGCGGGTGCGGGCGGCCTGTTGCTGACCGGGGCGGGGCTCGGCCCCTCCCGGACCCTCGCCGGTGATCCCTTCACCCTCGGCATCGCCTCCGGAGACCCGTCCAAGGACGGGATCGTGCTGTGGACCAGACTCGCCCTCGACCCGCTCGGCCTGAACGGCCGGGGCGGCATGCCGGTGAGGGACGTGGACGTCGAATGGCAGCTCGCCACCGACGAGCGGTTCTCCAAGGTGGTCCGCGAGGGCACCGAGACCGCGCGCTGGAAGCAGGCGCACAGCGTCCACGTCGAGGTCGACGGCCTGGAGCCGGGGTGGGAGTATTTCTACCGCTTCCGCGCCGAGGGCCACCTGTCGCCGACCGGCCGCACCCGTACGGCACCGTCCGCCGTGTCCTCGTCGTCCCCGCTCACCTTCGCCGTCGCCGCCTGCGCCCACTACGAGCACGGCTTCTACACGGCGTACAGAAGGCTGGCCGAGCAGGACCCCGAGCTGGTCGTGCATCTGGGCGACTACATGTACGAGTACGCCCCCCGGGGGTACACGGCGCTGGGCGGGAGCGTCCGGCAGCACACCTGGGGCAAGTGCGCCACGCTGGCCGACTACCGGATGCGCCACGCGCAGTACAAGAGCGACACCGACCTGCAGGCGGCGCACGCGGTCGCGCCGTGGCTGGTCGCCTTCGACGATCACGAGATCGAGAACAACTGGGCGGGGGACGTCTCCAGCACCGGCGCCCCGGCCTTCGCCCGGCGCAGGGCGAACGCCTTCCAGGCGTACTACGAGAACATGCCGCTGCGCAGGACGAGCGTGCCGGGAGGCGCGTCGATGCGGGTCCACCGCCGGGTGGACTGGGGGCCGCTCGCCCGTTTCCACCTGCTCGACACCCGGCAGTTCCGCGACGACCAGGCGTGCGAGGACGGGCTCAGGTCCGGCTGCGACGAGCGGCTCGCGACCGGACGCACCCTGCTCGGCGAGGACCAGCGGCGCTGGCTGCTGGACGGTCTCGCGAGTTCCGGCGCCCGCTGGAACCTGGTCGGCCAGCAGATCCTGATGGCCCAGCGCGACTCCAAGGTCGGGCCGGGAGTCGAGGTCAACATGGACTCCTGGGACGGCTACGCCGCAGAGCGCACCCGCCTGCTCACCGGTTTCCGCGACTCGGGCGCGTCCAACCCGGTCGTGCTGACCGGCGACGCGCACATGCACCACGCGGCGGACCTGAAGCTCGACTTCGACGACCCCGACTCTCCCCGCGTGGCGGTGGAGCTCGTCACCTCCTCGATCGCGAGCGACGGCGACGGCTACCGCGACGAGGGCAGGATCTCCGGGACGATCGCGGAGAATCCGCATATCTCCTACCTTGACCAGCGGCGCGGCTACATCGTCTGCCGGGTCACCCCGGAGGAGCTGCAGGCGGACTTCCGCACGCTTGACTACATCAGCAGGCGCGGCGCCCCCGCGAAGACCGGCGCACGGTTCACCGTGCCGTCAGGACAGTCGGCACTAACCTGAAACGTGAGAGGAATTCGGACTGATTTATTGGATGATGCCGCTTATGAGTCCCCTCACCACGAGGCTCACCGCCGCGGCTCTCGCCGCAGCGGTGGGCGGCGCCCTCCTGTCCCCGACCCCCGCCACAGCCTCATCAACCTTGTCAGCGTTACCCGCGTTACCCGCGTTACCGGCCGTGCCCGCCGCCGCGGCGCCCTCCGCCTTCGGATACGTGATCACCTTCCCCAAGCACGTCAAACGGGGCGGATCCCTCGTCTACTCCGTCAAGGTCCGTAACAGGAAGGCCAAGGGCCAGCACTACGTGGCGCTCACCGGAGACTTCTCCAAACGTTTCCGTAAGATCCGGGTGGTCTCCAAGCCGCGTAGCGTCAAATGCTCCGTCAAGGGCCGCAGCCTGTCGTGCTGGATCACCTCCCTGGACAAGGGCGACTCGACGACCGTGCGGATCCGCGCCTGGGCCGGCTCACGCCGGGGCGTCGCCACCGCCGCGTTCGGCGTGATCGCCACATCCAACGCGGACGCCGACATCCGCAAGCTCCGCAAGGAGATCGGCCGCAAGATCAAGGCCAGCACGCGCATCCGCTGAACCCGCGTCCTCTTTCCGGTGTCGGGCGCGGGGATCACCCCCCGGCCCGGCGCAGAACACGCGCGGAGACTCCGTTCGGCCTCACGATCGGTCCCGGCCGTCAGGCCGGCCGGTCCGCCACCCAGGTGGGTGACGGTCTCGCCGACGATCGGGGGCCCGCCACCACCCGTGCGGCCCGCTCCCTCGCAGGCGTCTACCGCGAGGAGGACGGGCTCGCGAAGGCGTAGCCGAACAGGGTGTCCTTGGGGGCGCCGGCGAGGGGTTTCGCCGTCGACGGGCGAATGCCCGGGTAGGAGCCCTTTCGCACGCTTCCGCGCAGCAGGGTGAGCCTGCCGCTGCCCGGGGCGGCGACGACGAGGCGGCGCCCGGCGACCGCGGCGAGGGCCGCGCCGAAGTCGCCGCCCGCACCGGTGATCAGCAGGTTGTGGTTCTTGGTGAGGCCGCCTGAACGGGTTCCCGCGAGCACGTGGACGGCGTTCTCACCCGGCGCCCCGATCACCAGCTCGTCGTCGCCGTCGCCGTTGAGGTCCCCGGCGGCGAGAGCGGCGCCGAAGCGGTCGAAGTAGCGCGGCTCGCCCTTCAGGGAGCGCTGCGACCATGCCTCGGAGACCGCCGTCCGCAGTCCTGAGCGGGAGCCGTAGACGACGTGTACGGTGCCGTCGCCGTAGTCCATCGCCCGCTGGTTCTCGCTCAGTCCCTCGCCGGGCACCCCGATCGCCAGGTCGTCGCGTCCGTCGGCGTTGAAGTCACCGGCGGCGAGGGCGCTGCCGAAGAAGTCCCAGGCCTCGGCGAGGCCGCTGATCCAGGGGCTGTCCTGGGTGAGCATGGTCGCCTTGCGACGCCGGACGTCGAGGACGGTGACCGAGCCCTGGCCGTTCTTCAGCACCGTGTCCGCGGGCGCGCCCACGGCGATCTCGGCCCGGCCGTCGCCGTCGAAGTCGCCGGTGGCGAGCGCCGCGCCGAACTGGTCGGTCTCCCGCTCACGCTGCCCCACCCAGCGGGTCTCCTGCGTGATCATGTACGGTTTGCGGCCCTTGAGGCCGTACACCCCGACCGCGCCACCGCCCAGCCCGGGGGCACCGATCACCAGTTCGTCGTCGCCGTCGCCGTCCAGGTCCCCCGCCGCGAGCGCGGCACCGAACCGGCCGGGATCACCTTCGCGGCCCAGGTCCCCGGCGTCGATCGTCCTGCCGGGCCGCAGGCCGTCAGGCGAGCCGTGGAACAGTTGCACGACACCGTGGCCGTCCTCTCCCGGCCGGGAGCGGTTCTTCTCGGAGACGCCCACGGCGAGGTCGGCGCAGCCGTCGCCGTCGAGGTCACCGGTCGCGAGCGCCGAGCCGAACGAGTCCCCGGTCTCGCTCTCGCCGAGCACCCCGGGCGTGTCCTGGGTGAGTTCCACGGGGTCGCGCAGGTCGTACAGGACGGTGACCGATCCCGCGCGGGCGTGGCCGCCGGAGCGGGTGTAGGGCGCGGCGACCGCGAGATCGGCCCGTCCGTCGCCGTCGAAGTCGGAGGGTACGCCGGAGCAGGCGGCGGCCGAGGCGTGGACGGGGAGGGGGGAGGCGGAGACCAGCAGGGAGGTGAGGACTGCGGAGGTGAAGAGCGCGGCTCTCATACCTGTGATGGTTTCCGGTGATTCGGACACGCGGCCCACCGGGACATGAAATTCACGTGGCCGGTACGCGTAAAGAACATGCCAGGATTGACGCCATGGAAATCGACCTGGCCGACCTGGGATTCTGGCGGCGGCCGCTCAAGGAGCGGCATGAGGCGTTCGCGCGGCTTCGGGATCTCGACAAGCCGGTGTTCTTCGAGGAGAAGCGGGTCCCGCTGCTCCGCTCGGGCAAGGGTTTCTACGCACTGGTCCGCCACGCCGACGTGGTGGAGGCGAGCCGCAACGCCAAGGTGTTCTCCAGCGAGCCCGGCGTGACCAGCCCCGAGCCGCCGGGCTGGGTCAAGCACGTGTTCGGCGAGTCCATGGTCAACATGGACGACCCCCGGCACGCCAGGCTGCGCCGCATCGTCTCCCGCGCGTTCAGCCCGAAGATGCTGGCCGGTCTGCAGGGCGACATCGACGCCGCGTGCGCGCGCATCGTCGACGACGTGACGGCCGCAGGACCCGGTGACTTCGTCGGCCAGGTGGCCGCCAAGCTTCCCATCCACGTCATCTGCGACATGATGGGCGTCCCCGACGACGTGCGGGCCAAGGTCCACCAGCACGTCGACATCTCCACCGCCTACTCCGGCGTGCGGCCCAGCCTGGCGCACACCGTCAGGATGGCCGCCCAGAACACGCTCGCGCTGCTCGCCCTGCAGCGGCTGGTGATCAACCTGGGCAAGGAGCGTGCCCAGACGCCGCGCGGCGACCTCGTCTCGGCGCTCGTCACCGCGAACGTCGACGGTGAGAGGCTGACCGACCGCGAGCTGGGATCGTTCTTCACGCTGCTGCTCGTGGCGGGCAACGAGACGGCCCGCAACACCATGGCGCACGGCATCAAGCTGCTGACCGACAACCCCGAGCAGCGGCGCCTGCTGGCGGACGACTTCGACGCCCACATCGGCGGCGCGATCGAGGAGATGGTCCGTTACGTCTCACCCATCATGCAGTTCCGCCGCACCGTCACCGAGGACTACGACCTGCGCGGCCTGCACCTGAAGGCCGGTGACAAGGTCGTGCTCTTCTACGGCTCGGCGAACCGCGACGAGACGGTCTTCCCCGACGCCGACCGGTTCGACATCACCCGTGACACCAAGCCCCACGTGGGCTTCGGCGGTCCGGGGCCGCACTTCTGCCTGGGCGCGAACCTCGCCAGGCAGGAGATCAAGGCGATGTTCCGCGAGCTGTTCACCCGGCTGCCGGAGATCCGCTCGGTCGGCGAGCCCGAGCTGCTGGTGTCCAACTTCGACAACAGCGTCCGCAGCCAGGCGTTCACCTTCTGAGGCCTCCTGAGCCACGGTCACTTGCCGGGCTGGGGGGTCGTCACCGGGCAGCTCAGCTTCGGCTCGTCCGGGACGAGGACGTTCTCCCTGATGGTGAGGAAGGTGATCAGCGCCGCGAATCCCATCATCACCGCGCTCACCAGCATCGTGGTGTGGAATCCCGCGGTGAAGATCACGGGGGAGGCGAAGGCGTCGCCGGTCAGCCCGGCGAGCGGGGGGATCGCGGCCACCGCGAGCAGCCCGCCGGTCCTGGCGACGGCGTTGTTCACCCCGCTCGCCACTCCCGCGTGGCGTTCGGCGGCGGTGGCGAGCACCGTCGCGGTGAGCGGCGCGACCGCGGCCGACAGGCCCACCCCGAACAGGGTCGCCGGAAGCAGCACGTCCACCACGTACGACGAGCCGGGGCCGATCCGCGACATCAGCAGCAGGGCGCCGGCGCAGACCAGGATGCCGGCCGTCATCGGCAGCCGGGGCCCCAGGCGCCTGGCCAGCTCACCCGCACGCGCCGACAGCAGCAGCATCAGGATCGTCACCGGGATCATCGCGGTCCCGGCCACCAGCGGGGAGAAGCCCGCCGACACCTGCAACTGGACGACGAGGAGGAAGAACACCACGCCCATCGCGGCGTACATGATGAAGGTGACGACGTTGACCGCGCTGAACACCTTTGAGGAGAAGACCTCGACCGGTACGAGCGCCTCGGGCGAGCGCCTGATCTCCAGCCAGACGAACGCCGCGCCCAGCAGCACGCCCACCGTGATCGGGACGATCGCGAGGTCGATCAGGCCGTAGGTGATCCCGGCGAGCGCGAACGCCGCGAGCGCCGCGCCCAGGACGTCGAACCTTCCGGTGGCAGAGGGGTTTCTGCTCTCGGGGACGTGCCGTAGGGCGACCGCCACGACGAGGACCGCGAGCGGCAGGTTGATCAGGAACACCCAGCGCCACCCGGCCGTCTCCACCAGCCAGCCGCCCAGCAGCGGGCCGATGGCCGCGGCCACCCCGCCCAGGCCCGACCACGCTCCGATCGCCCTGGGCCGGTCGTCGCGGTCGAAGGACGCCTGGATGATGGCGAGGGATCCGGGGGTGAGCAGCGCACCCCCGGCGCCCTGCAGCGCACGGGCGGCGATCAGCGTCTCCACGTTGGGCGCGAGGCCGCACAGGGCGGAGGCGAGGGCGAACCAGGCGACGCCGATCAGGAAGACCTTGCGCCTGCCGTACCGGTCGCCGAGCGATCCGCCCAGCAGGATCAGGCCCGCCAGTGTGAGGGTGTAGGCGTTGACCGTCCACTGCAGGCCCGCCATGTCGGCGCCGAGATCGGCGCCGAGGGCGGGCAGGGCCACGTTGACGACCGTGCCGTCCAGCATGGCCATGCCGGAGCCGAGTACGGTGGTCAGGAGGACCCAGCGACCCGTCGCTGAGGTGAAGCGAATGTGACCGTTGTCCATGCCGCTCATCATCGCCGACCTCCCGCACCTGTCCGACCGCGTCCGCGACCCCGGGAGCGGGGTCCGAAGTGTCGCGCGCCTCTGATAGGACGGTCCTTGTCACAGTCGAGCCTGACGGGGAGCCTCCGATGGACTACAGCGAGTTCAACGACGACGTCGACGGTCTTTACCGAGGAGACTACGCGGGCCTGCCCATCGTGGGCCTGCGCCCCCCGGGCGCTCCCATGCCCGGCGCGGGGGAGGCCGCGTGGCGTGTCTCGGTCCGCGTCTACGACGCCAAGGAGACCTTCGAGGAGCACTTCGCGCGCTTCACCGAGACCGTCGACACCACCGAGGTGAGGGCGCTCATCATCGGTGGCTGGGCCGAGGCCTACGAGAAGGACGCCTCGGAGCCCATCCGGCTGCTGGCGGAGAACGCGGAGCGTTTCCCCGCCCTGCGCTCGCTCTTCTTCGCCGCGATGCCGCAGGAGGAGTGCGAGATCTCCTGGATCCAGCAGAGTGACGTCACCCCGCTGCTGGAGTCCTTCCCACTGCTGGAGCGGCTGGAGGTCCGGGGCGGGACGGGGCTGGAGTTGCGGCCGGTCAGGCACGAGCACCTCAAGATACTGCGCTTCGAGACGGGCGGGCTGCCCGCCTCGGTGGTCAGGGCGGTCGGCATGAGCGAGTTCCCCGCGCTCGAATACCTGGAGCTCTGGCTCGGCACGAGTGAGTACGGCGGTGAGACCACCGGGGCCGACCTGGAGAACATCCTGTCCGGTGAGCGGCTGCCCGCCCTCAGGCACCTGGGGCTGCAGGACAGCGAGATCCAGGACCAGGTCGCGGCTCTCGTCGCCTCCGCCCCCGTCGTGGCCCGGCTGGAGTCGCTCTCCCTGTCGATGGGGGTGCTCACCGACGAGGGCGCCGAGGCCCTGCTCTCCGGGGTCTCCCTCACCCACCTCAAGCGCCTGGACCTGCACCACCACTACCTCACCGACGCCATGGTCGAGCGCCTCACCGCGACGTTCTCCGGCATCTG
This sequence comes from Streptosporangium sp. NPDC000509, assembly GCF_042898365.1. Lineage (NCBI taxonomy): Bacteria > Bacillati > Actinomycetota > Actinomycetes > Streptosporangiales > Streptosporangiaceae > Streptosporangium > Streptosporangium sp. NPDC000509. The sequence continues at coordinate 319,131 of NZ_JBIAYX010000009.1, forward strand.
GCTCGACGTGTCCGACCAGCAGGAGCCCGACGACGAGTGGCGCTACGTCGCGGTCGCCGAGTGAGGGCGCTCGCCGTCGTCGGCACGCCGGGCGACCGGCGGGTGACCATGTTCGCCGACGCCTGCGTCCGGCAGGGGCTGGACGAGCCCGCCGTCGTGCCGTGGACGTCCGTGCTGCGCGGCGAGGAGATCCGGATCGCGCCGGGGACGCTCGTGAGGATCGACTCGCCGGGGGAGGACGCCGAGGCGGACGCGCTGCTGCGCGGCCCCGGCGAGCCGTCCAGGGTCGGTGGGGGCGCCCGCTGGTACGCCGGGTTCGTCGCCGGGATCACCAGGGTCCTTCGGGCGGTGGCCGCGACGCCGGGGGCCGCGCTGCTCGCCGACGTCGAGGACGTCTCGGTGATGTTCGACAAGCGGCGCTGTCACGCCAGGCTGTCGGCGGCCGGGGTGCCGGTGCCTCCGGCACTCGCCGCGCCGGTCGGCGGCTACGCCGAGTTGCGCGAGCGGATGGGCGAGGCCCGCTGGGGCCGGGTGTTCGTCAAACCGGCCCACGGCTCGTCGGCCTCCGGCGTCGTCGCCCTGCACGCGTGGGGGCGCCGGGTGAGGGCGGTGACCTCGGCGGAGCGGGTCTCCGGCGGGCTGCGCAACTCCCTGCGGGTCAGGTGTTACGAGGACGAGACCGAGGTGGCGGCGATCGTCGACCTGCTGGCCACCGACGGCCTGCACGTCGAGCGCTGGTTTCCCAAGGCGAGCCTCGAAGGGCGCGCGATCGACCTGAGGGTGGTCGTCGTGGACGGCACGCCCACCCACGCGGTCGTCCGCGCGAGCCGCAGCCCGATGACGAACCTCCACCTCGGCGGCGTACGGGGTGATCTGGGCGCCGTCGAGGCCGCTCTCGGCCCCCGGGGGTGGGAGACGGTCCTGGAGATATGCGCGCGGACGGCGGCCCGCTTCCCCGGGAGCCTCGCCGTCGGGGTCGACCTGATGATCGGGGTCGACTGGCGGGAGTTCGCGGTGGCCGAGGTGAACGCGTTTGGAGACCTGCTTCCCGGGCTGGAGGGGCTGCCGGGTGGCGGAGCCGAGGGGCTCGACACCTACGGCGCCCAGGTCCGTGCGATCCTCGCCAGGCACGCCCCGATCGGGAGAGCGAGGGTCCCGGTGGGGAGCGGGGGGAGGGGGCCCGGTGCGTGACATGAACGAGATCGTGGGCAGCCACGACCTGCTGCTGGTCACGCTCGACACCCTCCGCTACGACGTGGCGGAGGAGCTGATGGCGGCCGGACGGCTGCCCACCCTGGCGCGGGCGCTTCCCGGCGGGCGCTGGGAGCGCCGGCACAGCCCCGGCAGCTTCACCTACGCCGCGCACGCCGCGATCCTCGCCGGTTTCCTGCCGACCCCCGCCGAGCCGGGACCGCATCCGCGCCCGTTCGCCGCCGCGTTCCCCGGCAGCGAGACCACGACCCCCGGCACCTGGGTGTTCGACGCCCCCGACCTGCCTTCAGGACTGGCGAAGGCGGGATATCACACGGTCTGCGTCGGGGGAGTCGGGTTCTTCAACAAGCTGACCCCGCTCGGGTCCGCGCTGCCGGGGATGTTCGCCGAGAGCCACTGGGAGCCGGGGTTCGGGGTCACCGCGCCCGCCTCGTTCGAGGCGCAGATCGCCCGCGCGGAGCGGGCGGTGGCGGGAGCCGACCGGCCGGTCTTCCTGTTCGTCAACGTCTCGGCGCTGCACCAGCCCAACTGGTTCCACCTGCCGGAAGGCACCCGCGAGCACGGCGACAGCCGCGAAAGCCACGCCGCCGCCCTCGAATACGTCGACCGGCACATCGGCAGGCTGTTCGCGCTGATGAGCGAGCGGCGGCCGGGGTTCGCGATCGTCTGTTCCGATCACGGCACCGCTTACGGTGAAGACGGATATATCGGGCACCGGATCGGCCATGAGGTCGTCTGGACCGTGCCCTACGGGGAGTTCACGATGGAGCGGGGGCGATGGCGGTGACTCCGGATTCCGGCCGGGTGCCGGAGACGGCGGGCGGCGGGCGGACTGTGCTCCCCCTGCTCCCTTTGCTTCCCGTGCCCTCGGCGTCGCCCCGGCCCTCGTCCCCGTCCACCGGCGCGGGACCGTACCAGGGCTACGTCTACGCGTACCCGCACAAGACGGCCTACCGGCCGCTGGACCCGCGGCCGTCGCTGGCGGAGGTGTGGGCGGGGGAGCCCACCGGGCGCCTCTTCCTCTACCTGCACATCCCGTTCTGCGAGATGCGTTGCGGATTCTGCAACCTGTTCACCAGGACCGGCGCCCCCGAGGAGCTCGTCGCCGCCTACCTCGACGCGCTGGAACGCCAGGCCGGCGCCGTACGGGACGTGCTGGACGACCCCCGCTTCACGGCGGCCGCCGTCGGCGGCGGCACGCCGACCTACCTGAGCGCCGCCGAGCTCACCCGGATGTTCGACCTCACCGAGCGGATCACGGGCGCCGACCTGCGGGCCGTCCCGATGTCGGTGGAGACCTCCCCGGCGACCGCGACGGCCGAGCGGCTCGCCGTCCTCGCCGAGCGGGGGGCGACCCGCGTCTCGATCGGCGTGCAGAGCTTCGTCGACGCCGAGGCACGCGCGGCGGTGCGGCCGCAGCGGCGGCGGGAGGTCGAGACGGCGCTCGGCCGGATTCGCGAGGCGGGGTTCGAGGCGCTCAACATCGACCTGATCTACGGCATCGACGGGCAGACGGAGGAGTCCTGGCGTTACTCGCTGGACGCCGCGCTCGCCTGGAAGCCGGAGGAGATCTACCTCTACCCCCTGTACGTCCGCCCGCTCACCGGCCTTGGGCGCCGCGCCCGCGACTGGGACGACCACCGCCTCACCCTCTACCGCCAGGGCCGCGACCACCTGCTCGCCGCCGGGTACGAGCAGGTCTCGATGCGGATGTTCCGGCTGCCGGGACGAGCCGGCCCGGCCGAATACACCTGCCAGAGCGATGGCATGGTCGGCCTCGGCTGCGGCGCCCGTTCCTACACCTCCGGTCTGCACTACTCCTACGAGTACGCGGTCGGCGCCGGTCAGGTGCGTGCGATCATCGACGACTACGTGCGTCTCGCCCCGGAGGAGTTCGCGGTCGCCAACGTGGGATTCCGGCTGGACGACGACGATCGCCGTCGCCGCCACCTCATCCAGTCGCTCCTCCAGGCGGAGGGTCTCGATCGCGCCGTCTACCGAGACCGCTTCGGTGCCGAGGTGGAGACCCACTTCGGCGAGGAGTTGGAGCGTCTGGCGGAGCGGGGCCTGCTGGAGCGCGACGCCCCACCGCCCGGGGGTGCCGGGCCCGGATGGCTCCGGCTCACCGCGGAGGGCCTGGCCCACTCCGACGCGATCGGCCCCGCCCTGTTCTCCGGCAGGGTCCGCGCGCTGATGGCCCGATACGAGAATCGGTGATGACTGATGAGGACACAGCCGGGCGGATCGAGCGCACCGTATGGGGAAGGCGCGGGGGAGACACGCGCCGGCGGCCGGAAGCGCGATCATCTGACGGTCCTCGACCGGGAGCGCGACCGTCCGGCGATGCCCGGCCGGGAGCACGGTGAGTTGACGATCCTCTACCGGGGGCCGCTGGCGAGCTGCGACTACGACTGCCCCTACTGCCCGTTCGCCAAGCGGCGTGACAACCCGGAGCAGCTGAGCCGGGACCGGGTGGCGCTGGAGCGCTTCACCGCGTGGGTGGCCGGGCGAGACCATCCGGTCTCGGTGCTGTTCACCCCCTGGGGCGAGGGCCTGGTCCGCTCGTGGTACCGCCGGGCGATGGTCGAGCTGAGCCACCTTCCCCACGTGCGGCGGGTCGCCATCCAGACCAACTTCAGCTGCCGGTCCGGCTGGCTGGCCGAGGCCGACCTGGACACGCTCGCCCTCTGGGTCACCTACCACCCCGGACAGGTCACCTACGAGCGTTTCCTCGGCCGCTGCCGTGACCTCCTCGAGCGGGGGGTCCGCTTCAGCGTCGGCGTCGTCGGCCTGCCCGAGCACCTCGGCCAGGCTCGCCGCCTCCGGGCCGACCTGCCGCCGGAGGTGTACCTCTGGGTGAACGCCGCGGAGGGCACCGTCTACACCGACGACGAGGCGGACGCCTGGACGGAGATCGACCCGCTGTTCCAGCACAGCAGGACCCCGCACCGGAGCGCGGGCCTGCCCTGCCGTACGGGAGACAGCGTGATCTCCGTCGACGGCGACGGCACCGTGCGGCGCTGCCACTTCGTCCCGGCCGTGCTCGGCAACCTCTACGACGGCACGTTCGCCCCGAGGGCCGCGGCGTGCCCGGTGGCGGTGTGCGACTGCCACATCGGCTACGTGCACCTGGAGACGACCGGCCTGTACGACGTCTTCGCCGGGGGAGTCCTTGAGCGCATTCCCGCCCTCCTGCCGCCGGGCTGATCGGAGGGGCCGGCGGTCTCCGGGAAGCTCGGATACCGTTCCGGGAGCCCGGGGAGCCCGGGGAGCCCGGGGAGCCCGGGGAGCCCGGGGAGCCCGGGGAGCCCGAGGACTCCGCGGCTCAGATACCGTCCTCGGGCTCGGGGGCAGGGGCGCTCGGGCAACCGAGGCCGCGGAGCACGAAACCCGAGACGATTCTCTCTGCCTCCTCGGGCGTCACCTCACCGCTGAGCAGCGGGACCCGCTCGGCGCCGATGACGGCGAGGATGATCCGGGCGGCGGCGGCCACGTCGGGGGCCTGGAAGTCACCCGATGACACGCCGCTCTCGATGATGCCCGTCAGGATGCGCTGCATCGGCTCGACGTGGTCGGCCAGGCGCTGGTAGGCGTCGGGGCCGAGCGCCGCGGACAGGTCGGCGGGGCCGGGGTGCGGGTGGGCGAGCAACCCGTCGAGCTGGAGCCTGACGAAGACCCGCAGGCGCTCGGCGGGTGAGGCCCGGTCGGGCAGCTCCCGCTCGTAGCTGTCGATGAAGTAGTGCGTCACCCGCTCGGTGAAGGCGAGCAGCAGCGCGGCCTTGTCCGGGAAGTAGTTGTACAGCACGGTGCGGGTGATCTCGGCCTCGCTCGCCACGTCGGTCATGGAGATGGCGTCGATGCCCTGGTCACGCGAGAGACGCGAGACGGCCCGCAGGATGCGATCCTGAGTCTGGGCGCGGTGCTCGCCGATGGTCGCGGCCGAAATCCGGGGCATGGCCCCATGGTCGCACAATGCCGTCCCCGGCTGTCAGGTCGTTTCGGGGTCGGGCGTTGCCCGGGTCCATGGCGAGACACGGGTCATCGAATATCTCCGAGGAGACCCCGCCTTCCGGCAGGGGCGGAATCGGAACCCCGTGGAGCAGGGCGGGAGTGGGCGGGAACGTGGGTCCGGCGTGGTAGGCGCGGCGGGCGTCGAGGGTTAGGCCGATCCCCGGTCGGGCGCCTTCAGCGCCCGCGCTACGGTGGCGGCGAACGAAGCCGTGCCTTTACCTGTTTTCGGAGTTCCTCATGAATATTGCCCTCTGGGCCGTGCAGATCCTGCTCGCCGGGATGTTCCTCATCGCGGGTCTCACCAAGGCCACCCAGCCGCGCGAGGAACTCATCCCCAAACTGGGGGGATGGGTGGAGGATTTCTCCGCCGCTCAGATCAAGGGCATCGGCGTTCTTGAGGTGCTGGCCGGGGTCGGGCTGGTCCTGCCCGCCGTCTCCGGCATCCTGCCCGTGCTGACCCCGCTCGCCGCCGTCGGCCTGGTGATCACGATGATCGGCGCCATCGTCGTGCACGTCAGGCGCAAGGAGTACTCGGCGCTTGTGATGAACGTGATCCTTCTCCTGCTGGCCGGCTTCGTGGCCTGGGGACGTTTTGGGCCGTACGCCTTCTGAGTGCCGTAGGCCCCTCGGGGCTTTCTCCGGGACCGGAGGATTGACGCCGGACGGGTGAACGCTCCGGCACGGATACACCCGTGCCGGAGCGTTCACCCATGTCGTGGAGGGGCCGGGTTCAGGCGGCGACCTCTGCCCTGGCCACCCGGCCGAGTTCGCTCAGGACCTCGGTGTTGAGCAGGTAGGCGAGCTTGGTCTCGCGGATCAGGCGCTGCTTCTCCGCCTCGTCCAGAGGCAGCGCGTCCAGCCGGGCCCGATACTCGTTCTTGAACCGGGGCAGGCTGCCGATCTCGTCGAACAGGTAGAAGTCGACGCCGCCCCCCGGCTGGTAGCCGTAGATCTTCTGCAGCTCCATCCGGATGAACTGTCCGCCGGACAGGTCGCCCATGTAGCGGGTGTAGTGGTGGGCGATGTAGCCGGCGGGCCAGGTGGCGACCTGGTTGATCCGGGCGACCAGGGTGAGGGTCGGTTTGGAGGGCTCGATCCTGGAGCGCCAGCCGGATCCGTAGATCGTCTCCAGGTCGCGGACCAGGGCCTCCTCCCGGTAGAGCTCGGGGAGGACGAACGGTGCCGCGACGGGGTCCTCGGCGAGCGACCGCGAGGCGCCGTCCAAAGCGATGTAGGCGAAGTAGTGCTGGGCGACCATCTCGCCGTACGCCTCGGGGCTGAGGCGGCCGGCCATCAGGGCCTTGAGGTAGCTCTCGTCCTCGGCGGATTCGTGGTCACCCCAGGTGGCGTTCCTGAGGACTTCGGAGAAGGGCGAATCGCTCATGATCACTCCGCGACGAGGGACACTTTCATGACACAGTGTCACAAAAATCGCGCCACATCGTCAAGCCGATGACGACACCCTGTCATTAAATCGCCCCCGAGTTGATCCGGGAAGGCAGGCGAGCGCGAGAACGGCCGCGAACACCGGTATCCAGGCCAGCCGGTGCAGCAACCAGACAGGCTCGTCGGGCGTGGACAGCAGGCCGGGTACGTCGCCGAAACGCAGGGCGGCGACGGCGATCGCGCTCACCGCGCTCTGATGCCACAGGAAAAGCGTCATCGCCGACAGGTTCGCCAACGCGACCACCGCCCACAACCGGGGACGCCGCATCAACCGGGCCAGCGGCGCGCGGACGAGCAGCGCCACCCCCACCTGGGCGAGTCCGAAGCAGACCACGGCCAGGCTGGGCGGGCTGAGGTTGGAGGCCGCGTCCCCGGTCACGCCCACCATGCTCGCCGGATACCCGAACGCGCCGACCAGCAGCGCGGCCCCGGCCACGCCGCCGATCAGCAGTGCCGCGGCCACCCGCCGCGAGGCGAGCAGCCCGCCCGCCCAGGCGATCCCCAGCGCGTACGGCACCAGCCACCCGGCCGTCAGGTTCGCCCATCCCGTCCAGGCCGGGGCGCCGAACCGGAACCTGGCCAGGTCCACCCCGAGCACGACCGCGAACGCCGCGGCGGCGATGACGAGCGGATGCGCGCGCAGGAGAAGCGGGGTGGCCGCGGTCAGCACGGCGAAGACGGCGAGGAACCACAGCGGCCCGATCGCCGGGAGCACCATCACCCTGATCGTTCCCGCCGAGGACCCGCGCAGCGCCATCCCCACCGCGATCCCCGTCCAGACCAGGACCAGCGGCACCACCGGCCCCAGCAGTCTTCCCATCCGGGCCCGCACCCAGATCCCCGCCGGGTACGCACCGCTCGCCGTTCCCCGACGTGGACCGCGCGCCGCCACGGGACCCGCGGCGTGCGACGGGGAGTCCGGTCCGCGGGTCTCCACCTCGTGGGCCTCCGGTCTGTGGATCTCCGGTTCGTGGGGCACCGGTCCATGCACCTTTCGGGGGCGGCTCCCCGGGACGCGGGCCGCCGAGCGGAGGCCGCGGGCCGCCGCGTAGCCGCCGACGAGGAAGAACACCGCCAGCGTCTGCAACACCCAGGACATCGGCGTGAACTCCGGCAGGTGGGCGAGCGGGCTGGACAGGTGAACGGCCCCCGCCGCGCCCCGATCCCACGCCGTCACCAGCCAGTGCCCCAGCACCACGCCCACGATCGCGAGCGCCCGCAGCGCGTCCACCCCACGATCCCTGCCCTCGGGGGTGGTCGCCCCGATCCGGGCCGCGAGGCTAGCCACGGGACACCTCGCCGACCCGGCCGAGCGCGATCAGGGCCAGGTTGCGCAGAGACTCGCCACCCGGTCGGAGATACTCGCTGTGATCTGCGGAACCGGTACCGAACAGGCGGGCGCCGAAGGCCGGGCCGGCGGGGTCGGGGCCGAATCCGAGCGGCCCGATCCTGAGCTTGGGCGCCTCACGTATCCAGTCGCGGGTGCCGCTGCCCGCCCACAACCGGGTGCCGCCCAGTTCGGCGGCCGACGAGACGCCCAGCCCAGGGCTGCCGAACACGACCGTGTCCGCGACCCCGGAACCGGGCACGGCCCCGGCGCACACCACCGATCCGTAGCTGTGACACAGCAGGCTGACCCGTTTCCCGCCGAGTGCCCCGGTGACGTACCGCCGCAACTCCACCGCGCCCCGCTCCGCGGCCTCGCCGGTCACCGCGCGCAGGCTGAGCATCGCCGGGCTGTCGTAGCCGAGCCAGGCGACCACCGCGAGCCGCGCTCCCGGATCCAACGCCCGCGCCTCGGCGAGCAACGCCCCTGCCCCGCCCCCCGGCGTGCTGTACGGCCTCGCCCGGCCGCCGTCGAAGGTGGCGGCCGTGGTGTCGGTGCCGGGAACGATGACCGCGACGTGCTCGGCCGTGCCGAGGTCGCCGTAGACCCGCACCACCCGGTCGCCCGCCGGCGGCGGAACCGTCACGTAGGCGAACGCCGCGGCGACGGCCACGGCGAGCGTACGGCGGAACATGCGAGCCTCCTGTCCGGTCTGAAGAACCAGACAGAACGCTAGGAATCGCATCCCCTAACCCGCGTCACCCCGAGGCGGTCACCTTCCCTGTCCCCCTCGGGAACGAGAGGGCCGATCCCGGGGTCACTCGCCGGGGCGGACCAGGCCTGTCTCGTAGGCGTGGACGATCGCCTGGGCGCGGTCGCGCAGGTTCAGCTTCGCGAGGATCCTGCCCACATGGGTCTTGACCGTCTGTTCCGAGAGCATGAGCTCCTCGGCGATCTCCTGGTTGGACCTGCCGCGCGCGATGAGCGCGAGCACCTCCGTCTCCCGCTCGGTGATGTCGTCCAGGCGTCCGCGCGGGCGGCTCGGGCCGACGCGGGCGAACTCCGCGATCAGCCGCCGGGTCACCGAAGGTGCCAGCAGCGCCTCCCCGGCCGCCACCACCCGGACCGCCTCGGCGAGTTGTTGCGCGGAGGCGTCCTTGAGCAGGAAGCCACTCGCCCCCGCGCGCAGCGCCTCGTACACGTAGTCGTCGAGGTCGAACGTGGTCAGGATCAGCACCTTCGGCAGGGAAGGACGCGCGCCGGGATCGTCGGGCGGGCCGGGGGAGGCGGGGGAGTCCGGCCGTACGGAGGAGTGCGTGGGTGCGGCGAGCCCGGAACTCGCCCGTAAGGAAGGGGCGGGAGGAGAAGAGGTTCCGGGGGTGAGGATGTGGCGGGTGGCGGTCAGGCCGTCCATCACCGGCATCCGCACGTCCATCAGCACCACGTCGGGCCGCAACTCGGCCACCCGTGCCACGGCCTCGGCGCCGTTGGCGGCCTCGCCGACGACCTCGATGTCGGGCTGCGAGCTCAGGAACACCGTGAAACCGGTCCGTACCATGCCCTGATCGTCGGCGATGAGCACCCGGATCGTCATCGCATCTCCTTGAGCGGGGAGCCTTTGAGGGAAGGGTTCATACGTCCTCGGTGATCGGCAGTATGGCGGTGACCGCGAAGCCCGTCCCGGTCGGACCGGCCCAGAGCTTCCCGCCGAGCATGGACACCCGTTCCCGCATCCCGATCAGGCCGTGTCCCATATGCCCCTTGGCCCCTCGCTGCCTGGGGGAGCGGTATCCGGTGTTGTTCGTCACGTGGATGTGCAGCTCGGAACGGTATCGGGCGATGCGCAGCGAGACAGCGGAGCCGGGGGCGTGCCGCATGGCGTTGCTGAGCGACTCCTGGGCGATCCGGTAGGCGGACAGGCTCACCGCCGTGGGCAGCCCGATCAGGTCGCCGCTCAGTTTGAGCGTCACGCCGAGCCCGGCGGAGCGCGCGGTGTCGACGAGCTCCTCCAGACGGCCGAGACCCGGCTGCGGCGCGGTGTCGGCGTGCTCGTCCTCCTCCCGCAGGACGCCGAGCACACGGCGCATCTCGGTCATCGCCGCGAGGGACAGCGCCCGGATCTCCTTCAGTCCCTCCTCCAGGCGCCGCGCGTCTCCGGCAGCCTGCATCGGGACGGCCTCGGCCTGGATGGCGATCACCGACATGTGGTGGGCGACGACGTCGTGGAGCTCTCTGGCGATCCTGGCCCGTTCCTCAAGGGCGGCCTGGGCCGCGAGGGCGCGCTCGCTGCGCCGTTCCTCCCTGGCCAGCAGTCCGGCGGCCAGCCGCCGGGCGCGCACGTTGTGGCCGAACAGGACGGTCACCGTGACCATGCCGGTGATGACGTTCACCGAGCCGGGATGGATCATCCAGGAGCCCAGGACCGAGGCGATCCACACACCGATGGTGATGTGCCGCTCGCAGCGGACCGCGACCGCGTAGACCACGAGCGTGTACATGAATGTGGTGGACCCGGTGTAGGGGATGTCGCCGAGGAGTTGCCGCGAGACGACGGTTCCCAGCGGGATGAGAAGGAAGGCCGACCGCCAGGCCGCCAGCGGCCACCGGTCGCGCAGTGCGAGCGGCAGGGAGAAGGCGAGGGCCGCGAACACGATCCCCTGGGGATCGAGGGGCGAGCGCGTCGCGACCACCCGGGCCTGGAGGTCGGACAGGGCCAGGTTGAACAGCAGGAAGGCGAGCAGCAGGTCGCCCAGCAGGACCAGGTCGACCCTGCGGAACGGCAGCAGGCCCAGCACTCCCGGCATCCGGGGGGTGAGGCGGCGTGACCGAGGACGGGCCGGGTCGGACACCCCGGTCACCAGCGCCTCGGTGAGCGGGCGGAGCAGCGGTACGGCGATCTCCCGCACCCGCCACGTACGTCGCGAGAGGAACCGCCGGGCGGAGCTGGAGATCACCGGAACAGCCTAGGCAGGGTGGGGCCCACTCCGCGTCCCACCGTGGGGTGAGACCTCGGCATCACCCGCAGGAGCCACTCGGCCACCGTGGGGCGAGACCCCGGCATCACCCGCAGGAACCACCCGGGTCTTTCGGAAGAGCGGTCCACCCGGAGCGGTGGCCTTGCCTTGGTACCTCCCGTGTCCTCACCGTGGGCCGAGGACCTTCTCCGGCTCTCCGTCGGTACCCGTCTTCGCTGAACGTTTCATCGGCCGACCTCGTTCATCAGGGACAGCCGGGCGTGGTGGTCGCGCGGCGTTGACCATTCCCATCCTGAGGGTGATTTTCGTGGAAAAGACTGATCGGTACGGGGAGGTAGGTCGATGCGAGTAAGGACATGGTTGGCCGGTTGGGTCACCGGAGGATTGACGGCCGCGGCTCTCGTCCTCATGGCGGCAGGGAGCGCCACGGCCGCACCGGCACCGGCGCCGTCGCCCGCTCCGTCCGGTGCCCCTCCGTGCCATACGGGCCCGGTGACCCCGGCGCCCTCCAGCAGCCCGCCGACCGCGCCGGGAACGCCGACGGTCCTGAGCGTCGTGCTCAACTCGGCACGCCTGAGCTGGGCCGCCTCCAGCGACCCGCAGGGCATCGCCTGCTACTACGTGTACGAGGACAGGAACGGCACGGCCGTCAGGGTGGCCACCTTCCAGTCCGCGGCGACCGAGGGGACGGTCTACCTTCCGTTTCCCCCGCGCGGCGTCGAGTCGGTGACGTACCACCTGTACGTCGTGGCCGTCGACCCCCTGAACGAGGTGAGCCCTCCGTCCGGAACGGTGGCCGTCAAGATCTACAACGACCTCCCCATGCCACCCACGCCGACGCCGACCGGCAGCTGCGAGGTGGAGTACACCTCCTGGCCGTGGAGCACCGGAATGAGCACGCACATCAAGATCTCCAACACCGGTTCCACCCCCCTCACCGACTGGCGGCTCACGTTCACCTTCGCCGACTCAGGTCAGCGGGTGACCTCGGGCTGGGAGGCCACCTGGTCGCAGACCGGGACCGCGGTGACGGCCAAGAGCCTGGCCTGGAACAAGGACCTGTCTCCCGGGCAGTCCCGGCTCATCGGCTTCCAGGGAACCCATGGCGGAGCCAACCCCACCCCGGCGGCCTTCCAGATCAACGGGATCGTGTGTAGCCGGGGGTGAGGGAGGGACCGACCCGATGACACGCCCCCTCTGAACGGTCAAGGTGTGCCCGACAGCGTGACCGGAAGCCGAAGAGGGCCCCGGTGGTCCCGGTGGCAGCCGGTCGCGATGTCGGGCACCCGTGATCCGGGCTGCCCGCCGGGAGGCGCGTGGCCGTCCGCCTGTCACGCTCGCGCGGTGCGGACCTGTGAGTAGATCGCCGTCGCGCCCAGTGCCATGAGACCCAGCATCCAGTACTGCCACGACTGCGACAGACCGAGGAACACCGTGGTGTTCTGGATGAGCTGCAGGAGCACGACTCCGAACAGGACGCCGACGAAGCTGCCCCTGCCCCCGAAGATCGAGGCCCCACCGAGGACGACCGCGGTGATGGCGGCCATCGTGTAACTGATGCCCGCCGTCGGGTCGCCCACGCCGATCTGCGCCATCAGCAGCAGGGCGCCGCACACGGTGAAGAGCGCGCTGGCCAGATAGACGACCAGGTGAACGCGTTCCACCGGGATGCCCCGGTTCCGTGCCGCGTGTTCCGACGAGCCGGCCCCCCGCAACCTGAGCCCCGTCATGGAGCGCCTGGACATCACTTCCAGCAGGACGAGGAGAACGGCACCGACGATCACAGCCCAGGGAATCGGGCCGATGCGCGCGCTGAGCGCCTCGGTGACGGAGGTGGCGATGGAGCCTCCGGGCGAGTCCCGCATGAACAGGGAGAATCCCTGGAGCGCGGTGTAGGTGACCAGGGTGGCGACCACCGGTGTCACCCTGGCGAATCTGACCATCGCTCCGTTGGCCAGACCCACACCGGTCGCCATGAGGATCATCAGCAGGAAGCCCAGGATCCACCAGCCGGCCCCGTACCCGTCGAGGACGTAGAACGACGCGATGACCACGAGGGCCCCGCTCAGGGGGCCGACGGAGAGGTCGATCCCCCCGGTGAGGATGACGACGAGCTGGCCGGCGGCGAGGAAGAGTACCGGTGCCAGCAGTCCCAGCATGCTCGCGATGTTGAACTCGGACAGGAAACGGTCGCTACGGGTCGCGCTCACCGCGGCGAGCAGCACGATCGCGATCGCGAGGAACGCGCTGGGTGCCTGCTCGCTGGAGAGCAGACGCCGCACTCCGCCGAACAGGCCCGTGCCTCGTGTCCGTACCGAGGACTCCGCCGTCCGCGCCGAGGTCGCGGCCGTCAGGGACGCCTCGGTGAGGGAGTGGTCGGAGATCTCGTCGCCGGTCAGTTCGCGGACGACCCGTCCCTGGGAGAAGACCAGTACCCGGTCGCACAACCCGGCCAGTTCGACGTTGTCCGAGCTGAGCACCACGACGGGTGTTCCCGACTCGGCGGTGGAGCGGAGCCGGTGGTAGATGTCGGAGCGGACACCGACGTCGATGCCTTGGGTGGGCTCGTCGCAGAGCAGCACCTTGGGCGCGGAGAGCAGGGCCCGGCCGAGCACGACCTTCTGCTGGTTTCCTCCCGACAGGTGCTCCACGGCGGAGTCGGGCGAGGCCACCTTGATGCCGAGCCGGCTGATCTCCTCGGCCACGATCGAGTTCTCCGCCGAGCCTCGCACCACACCGGCGACCGCCGTCTCACCCGTGGCGGCGACGCCCAGGTTCTCCTTGACCGACAGTACGGTCGCGACGCCCTCGACGTGCCGTTCCTGGGGCATGAGCACGACGCCGGCACGCCGGGCACGACGTGGGCTGCCGAGATCGACGGGACGACCGGAGACGACGACGTCGCCGCCGGTCACCGGGTCGGCGCCGCCGAGTGACCGGATGAAGTCGCGCTGTCCGTTGCCTTCCACGCCGGCGAGGCCGAGAACCTCGTTGCGGGCCAGCGTGGTGGTGATCCCCCGGAGCCGGTCCGAGCGCAGGTCCCTGACCTCCATCACGACGTCGCCGACGGACGAGGGGCGCGGTGGGAACAGCGCCTCGATCTCGCGTCCCGCGATGCGGGTGATGACCTCCTGCTCGGATACCTCGGAGGAGAGGAAGGTTCCGCGCACCTGCCCGTCGCGCAGTACCGTGAGCCGGTCGGACAGTGCCATCACGTCGGGCAGCCGATGACTGATGTAGATCACCGTCATGCCGCGGGCCGCGGCGAGCCTGACCTGCTCGAAGAGTCTCTCGATCTCGGCCGCCATGAAGGGCTCGGTCGGTTCGTCGAGAATCAGGACGCCGGGCTCGCAGGCGAAGGCACCGCAGATCTCGACCGCCTGCTTCTCGGCCAGGGTCAACCGCCCGGCCGCGACGGCCGGGTCGATGTCCATCCCCATGACGAGCAGCTGTTTCCGAGCCCAGTCCTGGGCGTCGCCGAATGACGGCCGCAGCCGCTTCGGCACGCTCAGCAGGAGGTTCTCGGTGACCGTGAGGTCGGGGAGAAGCGCCGGATGCTGGAAGGCGATGGCCAGGCCCTGCTCCCGGGCGGCGATCGGGGACCGCTGCCGCATCGGCGAGCCCGCGATCTCGACGGTGCCGGCGTCGGGTGCCAGTGCGCCGGAGGCCACGGCCATGAGCGTGGACTTCCCGGCGCCGTTCCCTCCGACCAGGGCGTGCACCTCGCCCGGACGGGCCTGGAACTCGACGCCGTCGAGCGCGACGACGCCGGGGAAGCGTTTGGTCACCCCGCGGAGAACCAGTCCAGCGTTCGAATCGGCCATGCGAAGGATCACTCCTCACTCAGGCTCAATGCGCTCCGCCGGGTGCGCGCCCGGCGGAACACAACGAGTGATCAGTTGTAGGCCTGCTTGAGCTGCTCCGGCGTGAGCTCGGAGGACAGGATCGCGCTGGCGGGAAGATCGGGGTCGCACTTGGGGGGCTTCGTCTCGTCCAGGGTGTTCTCGAAGATCGGGATGTTGATGATCTCGGGCTCGTCGTTCTTGATGCCCTGGTGAGCGGCGACGGCCTTGCGCAGTGCGAGGCGGATGATCCATGTACGCGAGGACACGGTCACGGTCTGGAAGGTCGGTTGCTTGGCCGAGTTCTCCTTCCAGGCGCAGGCGAAGCCGTTGAGGTCGTTGGCGGTCCACAACGGCAGGGGCCGACCGGCCTGGAGGAAGGCGCGGATGCCACCCAGCGACGCGTCACCGGAGTCGGTGATCACACCGTCGATGCTCGGGTACTTGGTGAGCAGTCCGGACACGACCTTCTGCAGCTGGGCCGGGTTCCAGTTCGTGTCGATCGGCTTGCCGGGCTCGTTCAGCAGCTTGACGCTCGCGCAGGCGGTGTTCTCCTTGAGTTCCTTCTCGATGCCGACCATCTCGGTGATGCTCTGGGTGTTGCCCGGGGTACCGCCGAGGAAGACGACGTTTCCGCCCTTGCTCCCGAGGTTCTCGCACATCCAGCGCGTCCACGTCACGCCGTCGTTGACCGTGTTGTGGCCGACGAACGTGGTGTAGTCCTGGCCCGGTTTGCCTCCCGGGTTCGCCGTCCACGGCACCACCTGCACGCCCGCCTTGTAGGCCTCGCGCAGGGTCGGCAGCAGTGCCTCGCCCGCGTCGGGGAAGACGACCAGGGCCTCGACACCCTGGGCGACCAGGGCCTTGATGTCACTGATCGCCTTCTGCGGGTTGTTCTGACCGTCGGCGTACGGCAGCACGGTGATGTTGGGACACTTGCTCGCCTCGTCCTCGAACTCGGCGCGGGCCGTCTTCCTGAAGGCGTTGTCGCCGGTACCGTCGGCGAGCGCGACCTTCACCGGTTTGGTGCCGCAGAAGTCCGTCATGGGGCGGAGCTGGGAGACGTCTCCGGTCCGGGCCACGTCGCTGTAGACGTCCTGCACACCGCCGGCGGCCTTCGTCTCGCCCGGGCCGCCGGCGCAGCCCGCCGCGCCGAGGAGCGCGAGTGCCAGAACGGCGGCCGACTGGCGGGCCCGGAATCGAGGTTTGGTGGGAGGCATTGCGATCTCCTGTCGGGGGTGACACTTCTTGGGGAGGGAGGAAGCTCGCCGTTCACGGTGATGACGGCATGGATCGGGTAGCGGGGGAACGGGTTCTCAGCCGCGTGCGGACGGTGCCCCAGGGCACTCCGCGGAACACCACGCTCAGCGCGAGCACGCCTGCCTGGACGAGCAGCTGGGTGGCGGTGGAGGCGCCGGCGGCGAGGACCACCTGGTCCAGCTGGGTGAGGAACAGGGCGGCGACGGCGGTGGCGGCCAGGCTGGTGATGCCGCCGGACAGCAGGCTTCCGCCCAGGACGACGGCCGCGATCGTGGGGAGCAGGTAGGTGTTCCCGAGCAGGATGTCCGGAGTCCGCAGGTAACCCGCGAGCAGGACGCCGGCCAGCGAGTAGCAGATACCCGCCGTCACGTAGGCACCCGCCTCGTAGGAGCCGGTGGGCAGACCGAGCAGCCGCGCCGCGGGCCGCCCGGCGCCGACCGCGACGAAGCGACGGCCGAGCACCGTGTGCCGGACCCCCCAGTGCGCGAAGGTGACCACCACGACGGCGACCAGCAGCAGGTTGGGGACGCCCCACACGGATCCGACGGCGAAGGCGCTCAGGCCGGGTGCGGCGGAGGCGGGGAACCCCTTGGAGACCTGCAGGACGATGCCGATGAGGATGGAGTTCACCGCGAGGGAGGCGACGAACGCGGCGATGGACAACCGCACCACGGCGATGCCGATGACCAGACCGCTCACCGCGCCCGCCGCGATCCCCATCGCGACCGCCGCCCAGACCGGCACACTCGTGACCGTCGGCAGTTTGGTCGCCAGGACCGCGGCCAGCGCCATCACTCCCGGCACCGACAGATCGATGCCGCCCTGGGAGACGACGAGGGTCTGGCCGAGCGCGGCGATCGCCATCACGGCGGCGAACGGGAGCATCGACAGGACGGCGGAGCCGGACAGGCTGCCGGGGGAGATCAGCGGGCTGGCGGCGAAGAGCAGCAGCGTGATCAGCCAGATCGAGGAGAACCGGCCTGTCAGGAGGCGGCGCGGGTCGATCGGTCCACCGGGAGCGGTGCGCCTCGTCGGCGGCAAGGTCGTATGCCGAGACATTTCCGATTCCCTTTCTGGAAACTGCGCGAGCCGGGGATGGGGGAGGTACGCCGGTGCTCTCAGACGGCGGTGTAGCCGCCGTCTACGGCCACGTCCGCCCCGGTCATGAAGCCGGCGGCGGGGCTCAGCAGGAAAAGGATCACCTTGGCCACCTCCCGCGGTTCCGCGAGACGCGCGATCGGATGGCCTTCGATGAGGCGCCGCCGAGCCGATTCGGGATCGGGCTGGGACCCGAGGTAGGTCTCCAGCTGCTCGGTGACCACGGACCCGGGGCTGACCACGTTGCACCGGATCCCGGCGGCGGCGTAGTCGACGGCGATCTGGCGGGACAGCTGCGACACCGCACCCTTGGAGGCGCAGTACGCGGCCTGGTTGGCCAGGCCGACGGTCCCCGAGATCGAGGAGAGGTTGACGATGGAGCCCGGTGACCCCTGGGCGAGCATCGCGCGCACCACGTGCTTGTTCAGCAGGAAGGTGCCGGTCGCGTTGATCGTGATGACCCGCTCCCAGTCGGCGAGTGTGGTGTCGACCAGCGGTTTCGCCACGATGGTGGCGGCGCAGTTCACCAGACCGTCGATTCGGCCCCACCGGTCGAGAGCGATCCGCACGGTCCCGGCGACGGCCTCCTCGTCGGTGACGTCCAGTCCGTGTGCCACCGCGTCCGCGCCGGTCGAGCGGAGTTCGGCGGCGAGCCGCTCCGCGAGCTCGGCCCGTTGATCCGTCAGCAGGACGGACATGCCGGCCGCCGCGCATTCGCGGGCCGTCGCGGCGCCGATCCCGCCCACGGCACCGGCGAGGACAACTACTTCTGGCATGACCGTTACCTCTCAGGTGCAATGTCCGAATCAGGTCGGGCCACCATTGCATGCAGCACTTTGCATGTCAATGGTGAATGCTGCGCTTGACGTGCAGCATGCTGCATGCAACTCTGAGCCGTGTTCACTCCCTCATGGACATCAGAGGTGCACATTGCCCGGTTTGGATACGGGGTCCGGCATCCCGATCGGCGTGGCTCAGATGAGCGTCGACCGAACGGATGCGGCGGCGAACGTCGATCGAGTCGTTGAGATCCTGCGGGCAGGCGCCACGGCCGGGCACCGGCTGGTGGTCTTCCCCGAATGCGTGCTCACCGGCTACCTGTTCGACTCCCGTGCCGACACCTACGCCGCCGCGCTCAACGTCGCGGATCCGCGGATCGGCCGCGTGGTGGACGCCTGCCGTGCGAACTCCATCCACGCGGTGGTCGGTCTCCTGGAGGAGACGGACGGGGTGGTCCACAACTCGGCCCTGGTGATCGGGCCCTCCGGGATCATCGGCCGTTACCGTAAACAACACCTGCCCTACCTCGGTGCGGACCGTTTCGTCGAACAGGGCGACGGCACCGAGCCCCGGGTGGTCGACACCCCCTTCGGCAGGGTCGGTGTGATGATCTGCTTCGACCTGAGGTTCCCCGAGTCCGCTCGCGAGCTCGCGCTCCAGGGCGCCGACGTCATCGCGATGCCCACCAACTGGCCCGCGGGGTCGGACTTCCTCGCCGACCACGTGACACGGGTGCGCGCGCTGGAGAACCTCACCTATCTCGCGGTGGCCGACCGCCCCGACTCCGAGGCAGGCACCCCCTTCATCGGCAGGAGCCAGATCATCGCGCCCTCCGGAGCGGTGCTGGTGGACGCCGGGCAGGAGGAGGGGTTGTTCGGAGCGGAGATCGACGTGCGGAACGCCCGGACGAAGAGACTGATCATCGAGCCCGGCCGGTTCGAACTCCCGGTGTTCTCCGGACGCCGCCCCGAGATGTACGGCGAGATCACCCGCCCGGTGCCCCCGGGCCGGTAAGCGAAGCGAACAGGAAGGCGGACACCACCATGTGCGGGCCCGCGCTCATCAGTGAGGCGACCAGGGACAAGATCGCGGCGTACTGTGCCACGTTCCGAGAGGTCACCCGTAGCCCATTCGGCCCCGACGACGAGATCGGCATGCTGAACCTGCTCACCCCCGAGGCCTCGCGCGAGGTGCTGCGACGGGCGGACGGCGGCAGTGCCATCGACCTGTCGGTGGACTACTTCGTCGGAATGCCCTCGTGGACGAAGGCGGGCGACCCCGGCTTCCAGCAGTGGATGACGCACACCCCGGCCGGTACAGTCCTGGACGACATCACCGGAATGGGGCGCGAGCAGAACGAACTGGTCTCCTACTCCGGCGACGCCATCTCGATGTACACGCACTGCGGAACCCACATCGACACGTTGAACCACTTCGGGTACAACGGCCGGATCTGGAACGGCTTCTCCGCGCAGGACCACATCAGCTCCCGGCACTGGACCAGGTGCGGTGCGGACAAGATCCCTCCCATCATCGCCCGCGGCGTGCTCTTCGACGTCGCCGCGCTGCACGACGTCGACATGCTTCCCGACAACCACGGGATCGGCGAGGAGGACCTCCGCCAGGCGCTGCGACGTCAGAACGTCGAGTTCCGGCCCGGTGACGTGGCGCTGGTGCGCACGGGCCGGATGCGTGCCTGGCCGAAGATCGACGCCTACATCGACAACAGTCCCGGCCTGAACCTGGAGGGGGCCCGGTTCCTCGCCCGGCTCGGCGCCTCGGTCATCGGCGGCGACACCCTCGCCCTGGAGCAGATGCCGGCCGCGGACGAGGAGAACTGGCAGGTCGTCCACACCTATCTCATGGGAGAGGCGGGCGTCCCCATCATGGAGGTGGTCGACTGCGAGCGGCTCTCGGCGGACGGGCTCCACGAATTCGCCTTCGTCGCCGCCTCCCTGAAGCTCCGCGGCGCGACCGGTGCTCCCACGCGTCCGCTCGCCATGCCTCTCCGACACTGACGCCCCCTCTTCCTTCCCCCCGATCGGTTTGACCCCCGGAGGTCCACCCACCATGAATACGACGCCCCCGACCGAATCGGTCATCGACCGGGCTCGCACGTCATACGGTGACGACGGTTTCAGCAAGTACCTCCGGCGTGCCTTCCTGGCCTCCAGCGGGTACGACGACGTGGCGCTGGACCGGCCGATCGTCGGGATCGCGGTGACGAAGTCCGACTACAACACCTGCCACCGCGACATGCCCGCGCTGCTGGCGGCGGTCAGGCGCGGGGTCCTGGAGGCCGGCGGCCTTCCCATGGAGTTCCCCACCATCTCGCTCGGGGAGATCCTGACCTCCCCCACGACGATGCTGTTCCGCAACCTGCTCGCGATGGACACCGAGGAGATGATCCGCGCGCTTCCGATGGACGCCGCGGTCCTGCTCGGCGGATGCGACAAGACCGTGCCGGCCCAGCTGATGGCCGCGGCCTCGTCGGACAAGCCGGTGCTCCTTGAGGTCGTCGGGCCGATGATGACGGGCAGCTGGCAGGGCGAGCGGCTCGGGGCCTGCACCGACTGCCGGCGTTTCTGGGGCAGGCACCGCGGCGGCGAACTCGACGAGGCGGAGATCACCGGTGTCCGCGACGAACTGGTGTCGACCGCGGGAACATGCGCGGTCATGGGAACCGCCTCCACCATGGCCTGCCTCACCGAGACCCTCGGCATGATGCTGCCGGGAGGCGCGACGCCGCCCGCCGCCACCGGCGCCCGCCTCCGGCACGGTGTCGAGACCGGCCGCCGCGCCGTCGAACTCGGCCGGTCGGGAGGCCCGCTGCCGAGGGAGATCATGACCCCCGCGGCGTTCCGCAACGCCATCCGCGTGCTCTCGGCGTTGAGCGGATCGACGAACGCGCTGATCCACCTGACCGCCGTGGCACGAAGGGCCGGGGTGCCGCTCGACCTCAGGGACTTCGACGCGATCGGCGCCGAGGTGCCGCTCCTGGTCGACTGCAAGCCCGCCGGATCGGGTTACCTGGAGGACTTCCACCGTTCCGGAGGACTGCCGGCGCTGCTGAAGGTCCTGGAGCCCATGCTCGAACCGGAGACGGTCGGGGTCTCGGGGAACACCCTGGGATCGCTGATCGAGCGGACCCCCGCCCGGCAGGACTGGCAGACCACGATCCGCCCGCTGAAGGACCCCCTGGGAGCGGCGGGGAGTCTGGCGGTGCTGCACGGCACGCTGGCCCCGGGCGGCGCGGTCATCAAGACCGCCGCCGCGAGCCCTCACCTGATGGACCACACCGGACCCGCGCTGGTCGTCGACTCGGCGGAGGACGCGGCCCGGATCCTGGACGACCCGGATCTGGACGTCACGCCGGATCACGTGCTGGTGCTGCGCAACGCGGGCCCCGTCGCCGCGGGGATGCCGGAGGCCGGTGCCCTGCCCATCCCCGCCAAGCTGGCCCGCGCCGGGATCCGGGACATGGTCAGGGTCTCCGACGCGCGGATGAGCGGCACCTCCTACGGCACCGTGGTGCTGCACTGCACCCCGGAGGGCGCGGCAGGGGGACCGATCGCGCTGGTCCGTGACGGCGATCTCATCAGACTGGACGTCGCGGCCCGGCGACTCGACCTGCTCGTGGACGAGGACGAACTGGAGCGGCGCCGTGCGGACTTCGTCCCGCCCGAGCTGCCGGCACGCGGCTGGCGGCGACTGTACGCGCAGACGGTGCTCCCGGCCACCGAGGGAGCCGATCTATCATTTCTCTGAAACGGTTGCCATGCCACACGCCGCATGTCGCTCTCTGGATGCGTCCCTGAGTCAGCAGGGGCATCATTGAGCGTCACGTCAGACGCTGTAGATCAAAAAACACCAGGAGCCATGCCGGATGGAACAGATTTCGACGGATAAGACAACGCTGACGACTCAGACGTTCGAAGTCATCCGCCGGGCCATCCTCACCGGCGAGCTGGCACCTGGCACGTTGCACTCCGTGGTGGGGATCGCCGCCCAGTTGGGAGTGTCCCGGACGCCGGTCCGGGAGGCTCTCCTCCAGCTCGCCACCCATGGGGTCGTCAGTTTCGAACGCAGCCGCGGTGTCAGGATCCTCCAGATGACGACGCGTGACATCGAGGAGATCTACTCGATCCGTTTCCTGCTCGAGGTCCCCTCGGTCTATCGCGCCGCGACCACGATGAACGACGACCAGATCGCATCGGTCTCGGAGGCACTGGAGAAGATGGGCAAGGCGGTCGAGATCGGGGACGAGCGCCTCTTCCAGGAGGAGGATGTGAAGTTCCATCAGCTGATCCTGGAAGGAGCGGGCAACGAGCGGGTGACCCAGAGCGTCGCGACGACACGCGCCCAGATGTCCGCCCGAGGTCTGTCCACGACCCGGACCAGGACGCTCGCCGACATCTGGCGAGTTCACGAGCGCATCCTGGAGCGCATTCAGGCCCGTGACAACCAGGGTGCCGCACAGGCCATGCACGATCATCTACTGGAGACCACGCGCCTGCTGCTGACCCAGTCGACCGGGGATCCGCTCACCGGGGCCGGTTTCGAACCTCCGGTCTTCCCCGTCGTCTCGCCCCGGAACCCCTCGAACCCCTGACGGCTCCGCGCGCGGGCACCGGACGTGCCCCGCGTCGGCCTCGTGCTCGATGACGGTGAGACGGCTCCGCGCGAGCGCCGGACGTCTCGCCGCCGGGCACCCCTCGCGAGGGGTGCCCGGCGGCGTATCGGCCGTCCTCCGCCCCTGAGGCGCGATCTTCCTCACCCCTCCGCCGACGCGGTGCGGCGTACACGCACTCCTGAAGCGGTCGGGTTGTCCGAGCAGCCGTGATTACACAATTACGATCGCTCACAGCGAACAGGCTCAAGGCCGGGAACATTATCGGACTCCCATTAATTGAGTGTGTATAACTCAACCCTTGGAGTTCACATGAGTGAGAGCTTGATCCTCCCGGTCCTGCCGCTCGACGACGAGGTCGTGCTGCCGGGCATGGTGGTCCCGCTTGACCTGTCGGAGACCGAGGTCCGGGCCGCGATCGACGCGGCGCAGGCTCTCGCTGACAACAAGCCCGAGGTCCTTCTCGTTCCCCGGATCGACGGCAGATACGGCTCGGTGGGCGTGCGGGCGATCGTCGAGCAGGTGGGCAGGCTCCCCGGAGGCGAGCCGGCGGCCGTGGTGCGCGGCGTCGACCGGGTGCGCGTGGGCACCGGCACGACCGGCCCCGGCGCGGCCCTGTGGGTGCAGGCCACCCGCATCCCCGCCGTCGCGGCGGGTGAGCGCGCCCACGAGCTCGCCAAGGAGTACAAGGCGCTGGCCACCACGATCCTGCAGAAGCGGGGCGCCTGGCAGGTCGTCGACGCGGTCAACCAGATGGACGACCCCTCGATCCTCGCCGACAACTCGGGGTACGCCCCCTGGCTGAGCGTCCCGCGCAAGGCCGAGATCCTCCAGACCGCCGACCCGGCCGACCGCTTGGAGAAGCTGGTCGAGTGGTCGCGCGAGCACCTGGCCGAGCTCGACGTGGCCGAGACGATCCGCAAGGACGTCCAGGAGGGCATGGAGAAGCAGCAGCGCGAGTTCCTGCTCCGCCAGCAACTCGCCGCGGTCCGCAAGGAGCTCGCCGAGCTGAACGGTGACACCTCCGCCTCCGAGGAGGAGGACTACCGCTCCCGCGTCGAGGCCGCCGACCTGCCCGAGAAGGTCCGCGAGGCCGCGCTCAAGGAGGTCGACAAGCTGGAGCGGACCTCCGACCAGTCTCCGGAGACCGGCTGGATCCGCACCTGGCTCGACACCGTCCTCGACATCCCGTGGAACGAGCGGACCGAGGACTCCTACGACATCGCCGCGGCCCGCGCCGTCCTCGACGCCGACCACACCGGCCTCGACGACGTCAAGGACCGCATCATCGAATACCTGGCCGTCCGCGGACGCAGGGCGGAGAAGGGCCTCGGCGTGGTCGGCGGACGCCGCAGCGGCGCCGTGCTCGCGCTGGCCGGTCCTCCTGGGGTCGGCAAGACCTCCCTCGGCGAGTCCGTGGCCCGCGCGATGGGCAGGAAGTTCGTCCGGGTCGCCCTCGGCGGCGTGCGCGACGAGGCCGAGATCCGCGGTCACCGGCGCACCTACGTGGGGGCACAGTCCGGCCGGATCGTCCGGGCCGTCCGCGAGGCGGGTTCGATGAACCCGGTCGTGCTGCTCGACGAGGTCGACAAGGTCGGCTCCGACTACCGGGGCGACCCCACGGCCGCGCTCCTCGAGGTGCTCGACCCGGCGCAGAACCACACCTTCCGCGACCACTACCTGGAGGTGGAGCTCGACCTCAGCGACGTGCTCTTCCTGGCGACCGCGAACGTGCTGGAGGCGATCCCCGGCCCGCTGCTGGACCGCATGGAGATCGTGACGCTCGACGGCTACACCGAGGACGAGAAGGTCGCCATCGCCCGCGACCACCTGCTTCCGCGTCAGCTCGACAAGGCCGGTCTCACCGCGGAGGACGTCACCGTCGGCGAGGACGCGCTGCGCAAGCTCGCCGGTGAGTAC
Organism: Streptosporangium sp. NPDC000509; assembly: GCF_042898365.1. Lineage (NCBI taxonomy): Bacteria > Bacillati > Actinomycetota > Actinomycetes > Streptosporangiales > Streptosporangiaceae > Streptosporangium > Streptosporangium sp. NPDC000509. Next base: position 343,632 of record NZ_JBIAYX010000009.1, read on the forward strand.
ACCAGGGAGGCCGGGGTCCGCTCCCTGGAGCGCTCGATCGCCAGGATCCTGCGCAAGGTGACGGCGAACGTCGCGCTCGGCGAGAGCGAGCTGCCCGTGACGGTGGAGGATCTGGTCCCCTACCTGGGCCGCCCGCGCAACGTGCCGGAGTCCTCGCTTCCGGAGTCCAGCCAGCGGACGGCGGTGCCCGGCGTGGCCACCGGCCTCGCGGTCACCGGAGCGGGAGGCGATGTCCTCTATGTGGAGGCGTCCCTGGCCGACCCCGAGACCGGCGACACCGGTCTGACCCTCACCGGTCAGCTCGGCGACGTCATGAAGGAGTCGGCTCGGATCGCGCTCTCCTACCTGCGCTCGCGGGGCGCGGAGCTGGAGCTGCCCGTCGGTTCCCTCAAGGACCGCTCGGTGCACGTCCACTTCCCGGCCGGAGCCGTTCCCAAGGACGGCCCGTCCGCGGGCGTCACCCTGATCACGGCCCTCGCCTCGCTGCTGTCGGGCCGTCAGGTCCGCGCCGATGTGGCGATGACCGGCGAGGTCTCCCTCACCGGCCGGGTGCTCCCGATCGGCGGGGTGAAGCAGAAGCTGCTCGCCGCCCACCGGGCGGGCATCACGACCGTGCTGATCCCGGCGCGCAACGAGCCCGACCTGGACGACGTCCCGCAGGCCGTCCGTGACGAGCTCACCGTGCACACGGTGAGCGACGTGCGCGAGGTCCTGGAGATCGCGCTCACCCCGGCCAAGGTGGCCGAGCGCGCCGCCGCCTGACCGGCGCTCTCCGAGACGGCCCGCTCTCTCCGACGAGAGAGCGGGCCGTCCGCGTCATTCCCGGATGAAACGGACGTAGCGAATATAAATGAACGAATCATCAAGTCGATTGACCAAATGATCTGGTCATGGTGGCATGGGATCCATGCTGTACGGAACGCCTCCCCTGGAGGCCGTCGACGAAGTGGTGCTCGGCGAGATCGAGGAGATGCGCCGCGACCTGAGATACCGTCTCGCGGAGAGCCACCGCTGGGACGGCCAGCTCCGGCGCCAGCTCCAGGCGCGGGCCATCCAGGGATCCAACTCGATCGAAGGCTATCGAGCCAGCGTCGAGGACATCGAGTCGATCATGGCCGGTGAGGAGCCGTTGGAGGCCTCCGGTGCGGTCGCCAAGGAGATCTCCGGCTACCAGCAGGCGCTCACCTACATCCAGATGCTCTCCCGCGCCCCGGTGTTCGCGTTCGACGCCGGACTGCTCCACGCGCTCAACTTCATGATGATCGGTCATCACCATGACAAGACCCCGGGCACGGTGCGGCCCGGTGGCATCTACGTCCGCGACTCCGCCACCGGGGAGGTCGTCTACGAGGGGCCGGACGCCGAGTTGGTGCCGGAGCTGATGGCCGAGCTGGTCACCTGGCTCAACGAGGGCGATCTGGATGCGCCGAGCCACGTGCGGGCGGCGATGGCCCACTTCAACCTGGTGAGCATCCATCCCTGGCGCGACGGCAACGGCCGCATGTCGCGGGCGCTCCAGACACTCGTGCTCGGCAGGGACCGGATCACGACCCCGGAGTTCTCCTCCATCGAGGAGTGGCTGGGGCAGGCCAGGAACACCTATGACTACTACGACGCCCTGGCGGGGATGCAGCGGCGCGGTTGGAGTCCGCACGGAGACACGCTGCACTGGGTGCGTTTCTGCCTGCGCGCCCACCACCTCCAGGCCCAGCAGGTCCGGCGGAGACTCTCGGAGGCGGGGGAGGTGTGGATGCTCCTGGAGGAGCGGATCGACGCCGACGGGCTCAACCCCCGCACGGTCTCGGCGCTGTACGAGGTGTTCGTCAACCGGCGGCTGCGCCGAAGCAGATACCAGCTGGACGAGTCGCTCAGCCAGGGACAGGCGGTCAGGGACCTGCGTGATCTGGCGGCGAAGGGCTGGCTGACGCCGTACGGGGAGACCAAGGGCCGCTTCTACGCGCCCGGGGAGAGGATGCGGGTGATCAAGGAGGACTTCGCCCAGCGGATCACCTCCCTGCGGGACCCGTACCGGCGTGACTAGCTCGCGGTCGGACACGGCCGTCCATCGGGACGATCCCGCGGAGCCGGTATCGGCATGACCGGCCCCGGCCGGACCTCGGCGCGACCGGGTACGGTCGTGGTCGGTGGCACCATATGCCGATATTTCTGACAAGTGATTGATCTCACCTAACATGTCGGGAATGAGGGTAAACAGCGGGCGCGTTGGGAACCGGTTGTGATCGATGTGTCGGGCCTGCGGAAGGTCTATCAGGATCGGGGCCGAGAGGTGGTCGCCGTCGACGGGGTGGATCTCCACGTCCGCGAGGGCGAGATCTTCGGCGTGCTCGGGCAGAGCGGCGCCGGTAAGAGCACCCTGCTGCGCTGCGTGAACCTCCTGGAGCGGCCGACCTCCGGCACCGTCTCGGTGGCCGGACAGGAGCTGACCGGCCTGAAGGAGGGTGAGCTGCGCAGGGCCCGGCAGCGGATCGGGATGATCCACCAGCACTTCGCCCTGCTCTCCTCCCGCACGGTCGCCGGGAACGTCGCCTTCCCGCTGGAGGTGATGGGGATGGCCAAGGCCGAGCGGGCCAGACGTACGGCCGAGCTGCTGGAGCTGGTCGGGCTGGCCGACAAGGCGGGGGCGCACCCCGCGCAGCTGTCGGGCGGGCAGAAGCAGCGGGTCGGCATCGCCCGCGCGCTGGCGGGAAGCCCTCCGGTCCTGCTGTCGGACGAGGCCACCTCGGCGCTCGACCCGGGCACCACGCAGTCGATCCTCGCCCTGCTCAAGCGTCTCAACCGCGAGCTCGGCCTGACGATCCTGCTGATCACCCACGAGATGCACGTCGTGAAGTCGATCTGCGACTCGGTCGCGATCATGCGGGACGGCGTGGTCGAGGAGTCGGGGACCATCCCCGAGCTGATCTCCAGGCCCGGCTCCAGGCTCGCCGCCGAGTTGTTCCCTCTCCCCGAGCCGGAGCCGGGGCAGGTCACGATCACCTTCACCGGGCAGGCCGGTGAGCCGGTGGTCTCGCAGGTGGTCCGCAAGTTCGACGTCGACGTCAACATCCTCGGCGGGGCGCTGGAGGAGGTGGCGGGCCTCTCGACGGGACGGCTGCGCCTGCTCGTCGCCGGTGACGAGCGCGCCGCCGCGCTCACCTACCTGGCCGGACGCGGCCTGCTCGTCGAGGAGGCCCGATGACCTGGGAAGAGATGCTCCCGCTGCTGCTGGAGTCGACCGGCCAGACCGTCCAGATGGTCCTGTGGTCGACCCTGTTCACGGTGATCCTCGGCCTCCCGCTCGGGGTGGCGCTGGTCGCCACCGACCGGGGCGGGCTGTTCCCCTCGCCCGCGCTCAACCGGGTGCTCGGGCTGATCGTGAACATCGGCCGCTCGCTGCCCTTCATCGTGCTGATGATCGCGATCCTCCCGCTGACCAGGCTCATCGTCGGCACGACCATCGGCACCATCGCCTCGGTGGTCCCGCTGACCCTCGGCGCGGCGCCGTTCTTCGCCCGGCTGGTGGAGACCGCGCTGCGCGAGGTCGGCAGGGACAGGGTGCAGGCGGCCCAGGCCATGGGGGCGGGACGGGTGACCATCGTCGGCAAGGTCCTGCTGCCGGAGGCGATGCCGGGCCTGGTCGCGGGGCTCACGGTGACCGTGGTCGCGCTGATCTCGTACTCGGCGATGGCCGGGGCGATCGGCGGGGGAGGACTGGGGGACCTGGCCATCCGCTACGGCTACCAGCGCTTCGAGACCACGCTCATGATCGTCACCGTTGTCGTGCTGGTCGTCGTGGTGCAACTCGTGCAGACCCTGGGGGACACCGTCGCCCGTCGTCTCGCGCGTAACTGACCGGATTGTCACACTGATCATTTACCCCCATTTTATGATTTATCCGGCAAGTAATTTTATTTGATCATTGATGTGGCCTCGCCTTTTAAGTGAAGTGAAAGTTACGGGCAATCGGCGCATCGTACAACGTGGGTGTCAAAATCCTCACTCCCGAGAGGAACCCTCGAAATGCGATTCGCCAGCCGAATCCTCCTGGGCGCCGGTGTCGCCGCCCTGCTCGCCACGGCTACTCCGGCGATGGCCAACGCCGAGACCGTGACCCCCGTCCAGACCGTCGCCACGACCACCTCCGCGGACCCCTTCTACGCCGACAGTTGGGGACCGTACTACTCCGGTGACAAGAAGGCGGAGGCCGAAGGCAAGGTCGCCGTGGAGAAGAAGTCGGAGAAGAAGTGGTACTGGAAGAAGTATCACAAGATCGTCAAGAAGTGCACCTGGTACAAGGGTGAGAAGAAGTGCAAGTGGGTGAAGCAGTGGTTCAAGAAGCGCGCGTGGAAGTGGGAGGACACATACCACTACACCGTCGACAGTAAGCTCACCAACCGGACCCCGAGATCGTCGGTGGCGTGCTGCATCCGGGTCATCAACGTGATCACCATGCCGGCCAGCACCGCGAGAGAGAACGAACGCA